>NZ_JBEYSG010000001.1:0-999125 GCF_040642635.1 Micromonospora sp. NPDC047793
AACGCCCGGTTACATTCCGAACCCGGAAGCTAAGCCCTCCAGCGCCGATGGTACTGCACCCGGGAGGGTGTGGGAGAGTAGGACACCGCCGGACATCTTCTCGATTTAGGGCCACCCCCACGGGGGTGGCCCTAAACGCATTTGTGGGCCGACCGCTACAAGCCCGACCGCTACAGCCCGACCGTGGCAGCCTGAACCGGGGCAGCGCGGCGGTGATTCATGAGGGGTCCGTCGTTACCTAGACTTGCCGGATGAGGCAGGCGATGAAGGATCTGACCCTCTCCGAACACTCCCATTGGTTCGGCTTGGGCCCTCTGGCGTTCGCCGTCCTGGCGGGCATCCGCGCCTTGGTGGCCGACGAGCCCTTCGCCCGCTGGGCATGGACCAGCATCGCCGTCCTCATGCTGATCCTCTGTGCCGTCTACGTCATCTGGGCGAAGAAGAAGCGCTCCTGAGCCCTGTTAGGAAGGGTCCCCTGCTATGCACGAGGCGTTAGCAGGGGACCCTTCCTTACACGCGGGCGTGGTGGAGAGTGGACGTCAGGTGCCTGGCTCCTTGGCGCAGATGAAACGCGGCTCGGCACTGTACGTCCAGGTGAACTTCTCCCGCTTGACGACCTTGCCGTCCTTCTTGATGACGCGGAAGGCGTCCTGGGTGAAGCCCTGGCTGCCGCTGGCGGGGATGCAGGTCGGGCCCGGCTCCAGGTAGACGGTCTTGGAAGACGTGATGTTGCGTCGCGGGCTGTACTCGGTCTTGACGCTGTCCCAGATCTTCGTGCTCCAGATCGACACGGTGAGCGAACTGCCCGTGTACGAGGTGTCGATCAGAACGCCGTGATCGGTGTTGTTGCGGAACTTGAAGTCGAGGTTGGGCCAGAAGATGGTCGACTCGATGACCGAGGGGTAGCGACTGAAGTAGTACGAGTGCGGCTTGTGCTCGACGTCTTCGAGACCGGCGTAGTACGTGGCGTTGAACAGCGTGGTGGTGAACTGCGAGGTGCCACCACCGACGCCCGGCACCAGCTTGCCGTCCATGATGACCGGCGCGTCGCGGTAGCCCTGGGCGTACCCGCGCTCACCGGTGTGCCCGTTGAGCGAGAACGTCTCGCCCGGCAGCACCACGGTGCCGTCCACCTTCTTGGCGATCGTCACGATGTTCTGGCTGCGTGCCGAGGAGAGGCCGCCGGTGAAGTGGGTGGTGAAGGAGGAGACCTTCTCCTTGATGCCGAGGCCGCCCAGTTTCTCCGCGGTGAGCTTCGGCTTCTTCTCCGTGAGCTTCGCCGAGATCGTGCGGTCCTCGGTGCGGGGCAGGACGGCCATCAGGTCGTCGCCGAGGCTGCTGGTGTCCACCTGCTGGCCCGCGCGTCCCTCGACGACCTTCGGCTTGCCGCCGGAGATGGTCATCGTGGCGTCCCTGGGTGCCACCTCGACCTCGTTCAGCCGGTTCCCCAGGGCCGCCCGCAGCCGCTTCATGTCGATGCCGGCAGTGAGCTTGCCGCTCTTGTCGGCCTTGAAACGGAGGCCCTTCGCGATGGCCGACGTCGGGATGTTCACCGAACCACGGTCGGTGGTCAGCTTCACCGGCGCGGCGACCGCCGGCTCGGCCAGCTCGCGTACCAGGCGGTCCACCTCCTCGGCCGAGGTGGCCGGGTGGTTCTCCACCAACGGCACCGTCACCGGCTGACCGCTCAACCAGCCCGCCTTGACCACGTCGGCGGAGTGCTCCGGGTCGACCGCGAGGCTCGGTTTGGGGTGACGCACCTTCGGCTTCGTGCCGGTGAACGTGATCGCCGGCATGGTCATCTTGCGGCCCTGGTCGCCGACGAGCTTCTCCAACTCGGCTTCCAACTTCGGCACGTCGACGGAGACCACCGGGTCGACCTGCCGTGAGCCGACCAGCCGGTCCACCGCGTGTGCGTCGGTGGCCGCCGCAGCCGCCACCGTGGCGTCCACGTCGACGGTGAGCCCCACCTCGGCCGGGTTGATCTCGGCGGTCCGCTCGCCGATGCGTACCTGGATCGGGGCGGCGAGTTCGGCGGCGCGACGGTCCAGCTGCGCCCGCAGTTCACGGGCCGCGTCGGTCCGGCTCCGACCACCGAGCTCGGTGCCCATCACGCTGGTGCCCCGAGGCACGTCACCGGCGTACGCCCAGACGGTGACCGCGCCCACCGAGGCGAGCACGGCGGTGGCCACCCCGGAGGCGAGGAGCAGGCGGAACCGGCGCGGCCGGCCCGGTGTGCCCGGCTGGGCAGGGCTCGCCTCGGGCTCCGACCGCGCGTTCGGCCAGTCGACCGCGGTCACTTCCACGGTGGGCCGATCGTCGGCGGGGGGCTTCTTCTCGCCGTACAACGTCACAGCAACCTCTTCGGGGAACTACCGCAGGGGGATGGGACCCACCCGGAAGACAACTACGGTAACCAACGGTGCGGCCGACGGGGAGTCCGAGTGACCCGTCAGTCGTCCAGGGAGGCCGTCCAGCAGGTCGAGGCGGTCGTCACGGTCACTCCTGGTGATCGCTCATTCCCTTCCGGGTCAACGGGCCGCGACGGAAGACGAGCCAGCCCATCACCAGCGCGGTCCCGGCTGCGGTGGCCAGGGCGCAGGACAACACGCCGGTGACGGTGCGTGGCGCGATCAGGGTGGCTGCCACGGCCAGCACGGCCGACGCCACCCACAACGGGAGGGCCGGCCACCGGGCGACGGTCGCCACCCGATCGTTGACGAGCATGAACACCACCGCGTAGAGGGCTCCGGTGGCGGCGAACAACGGCGCGAGCCCGGCCAGGTGCCGGTAGTCGGCGCCGCCGGCGAGCTGGAACGCCGTCTCTCCGCCGATGGCGGCGGCCGCGACCAGGACCGCGCCGCAGGCCAGGATCAGTCCCAACGCCACCACGCGGGCCCGGCGGTCGTGCCGGGCCAACCGGGGCAGCACCAGCAGCGTGACCACCTGGGGTGCCCAGAGCGCACCCTTGGTGAGGACCGCGCCGACCGCGTACGCGCCGGAGTCGGCCGCCGGTAGCAGCTGGCGGGCGAGGAGAAGGTCGGCGTACGAGATGGTGAGCATCGCCAGCGTCGCGACGCAGGCGGTCGTCACCTGGCGTCCACCGAGTCTCCCGGAACCGGTGACGCCTGCGGGAGCCGACGGAGGCGTCACGCCGAGGGACGGTGCGGCGAGGCGGGCCAGGACCGGGATGGCGAGCAGGCCGGTGAGCGTACCCAGCAGCAGGCAGACCACCGGTCCCCGACCTGCCAGGAGGCCGACGACCAGTCCGCCGTAGCGGCCGGCGGCGAGTACGGTCATCGCGGCGGCGAGCCGCAGGAACCGCTGGTCCCCCTGGAGTTCGCCGAGCCAGCGGCCGCTGAGCACGGTGGCGAACGTGGTCGCCGCGAGCAGCAGGGACAGCGTCACCGGCAGTCGCAGGACCACGGAGAGCACGGGTGCGGCAGCGAGCGTGGCCGCCGCCGTGTACGTGGCGGTACGCAGAGCCAACCCGGCCTCGCCACCACCGCCGAGGCGGGCCCGGTGCGCCGCCACCGCGATCTGCAGACCGAAACCGGGAACGGCGGCGATCGCCGCCAACGCGAGCACGGTGGCCAGGGCGCCCAGATCGGCCGCGCTCAGTCGGCGTGCCCCCAGCACGGGTACGACGTACGCCAGCGCATTGGTCGCCAGGGTGGCGACGGTGGCGGCGGCACCGGCCGCGCCGAAGCGTACCGTCGTGGCGTCCTTGCCCGTGGTCCGTGTCATGCCACTCCGCGTCGTGCCGGCGGGCCGGCGGACCCGTGCGGGTCCGGCCCCGGGCGGATCCGAGTCGGGGAGACGGCCCCGACCGGCAAGACCCTACCGGCCGGTAGCTGTCTCCGACAGACCCTGCCCCAGCGGCCGGTGAGCGTCTAGTGTGCTGCCCCATGGCGTCGACGAAGCTGTCACCGGCAGCGACCTCCGGTGTGGCGGCAATCCTCCCGCAACGGCTGCTCGCCGGGGCGATCCGCCGGGTCTACCCCCGGGTGGAACCGGAACTGGCACGGTTGGCCGACTTCGTGCCGGCCGGCGGCACCGCCGTAGACGTGGGCGCCTGGTACGGGCCGTGGACGGCGCGGCTGGTACGCCGTGCCGACCGGGTGGTCGCGGTGGAGCCGACCAGCGCCCTGGCCGGTCAGCTCCGGGTGGCGTTCCCGGCCGTGGAGGTGGTCGAGGCTGCCGTCTCCGACCACGAGGGCACCGCGACGCTCTATCTCCCCGAGGGCGGGGCGATCGTCGGTACCTCGTCGTTGGAGGACGAGACGCAGGGCCACCCGGTGTCCGTCCGGCGGATCACGCTCGACTCGCTCGGCCTCACCGACGTGCGGTTCGTCAAGATCGACATCGAGGGCCACGAACTGCCGGCGCTGCGGGGCGCGGCGGAGACCGTCCGGCGGGACCGTCCGGTGCTGCTGATCGAGGTCGAGGAGCGGATCCAACCGATGGAGCCGCTGGTCGACCTGCTGACCTCCTGGGGGTACCGGGGGTACGTGCTGCCCGACCGGCAGTGGATCCCGCTGGCCGACTTCGACCTCGGCGGGCACCAGCGCGAGTCCATCGCGCGGGTCGGCCAGAGCTTCGCCCGACGGGTCGTCTGGCCGCGTCCGCGTTACGTCAACTCGGTGCTGTTCCGTCCCGAGTGACCGAGGGTCGGGTCCGCCGGGTGGCGTACGGACCGGTGTCGAGGGCTACCCCTCCGGCTTGGGTGCCGGATCGCCGATCGCGATCTCGTTCGTGCAGAGCGTCAGGTCGGTGCCGGTCACCGTCAGCTCCACGCTGTCCCCGCCGCCCACGATCCGGAAGAAGCGCTGGTTCAGCCCCTTCCTGATCGGGAACACCGCCTCACCACTGCCCAGCCGCAGCGTGGCCGTGCCGTCGGCCGAGCTGAGGTAGCCGACGCGTACCACCCAGTGCCACGAGAAGCGCGGTTCGTTCAGCGGTATCCGGACCGTCTCGCCGCCGGCCACCAGGTGACCGCAGCCCTCGCGGGGGCCGGGCTGGATCGTGCTGCCCACGACCGTGGCCACCTTGACCCGGCCCAGCCCGTCGAGCACCGACGGGTGCTCGGCCTCGTCGACGTAGGTGGGACGGGCGCCGAGTGCGCGGAAGAAGCGGGACTGGAGGTTGTACGGCTCCGAGAGGCGCGGCACGACGTTGTCCGGGACCGGGGAGTCGAAGAAGACGGTGTCGGGCGGCGCGCTGGCCAACTCGATCCGCACCGTGTCGATGTACGACCGTCCGGACTTCGCCGCCCACTCGTCGCCGTACCGGGAGGTCGTCCAGGCGGTGCCCAGACCGGCGGCGACCAGGACCAGCGCGAGCCCGATGCCCACCGGCTCCCGGTAGCGCTCCGGCAGCGGACCGGACAGCCCGGGTGGCGGTGATCCGGCCGGTGCCGGCGTGACCGGCCCGGTGTCGGGCTGTGCGGTGTCGGCTGGCGCGGCGGCGGGCGACCGGGCCAGCCCGACCACGGCGACACCGAGACAGATCGCGGCGACCACGACCACGTCGCTGACGTACCGGGGAACACCGCCCGCCACGCCGCTGAAGGCCGACCCGAGCCGGGTGGCGGCCAGCATCGCGGCCACCATGACCAGGTACGCGACGAGCAGCAGCCAGGCCCGTCCGGCGCGCGGGCGAAGGCGGACCGTCGCCACGACCACGGCGACGACGACCACCCAGCTCATCCAGGTGCCGATCTCCGGCGGTGCGGTGACCGGTGCGCCGTCACCGGCACCGAGCCACTGCCACGGCCCGCCCACCAGACCCGGCACGACGGTCGAGTTGAGCATCTGGGTCAGGAACGAGAAGACCTCGTCGGGAGAGTCCGGCCGGCGCAGGGAGGACTCCGACCGGGTCAGGTACGCGGCCATGAAGACGAGCGAGAGCACCGTCAGCAGCAGCCATGACGGCCACCAGCGACGGATCGTGGTCCAGACGGTGCGCAGCGGGCCGCCGTCGGCGTAGAGGGCGGCGGTCAGCAGGAAGACCAGCGCCACGACCAGGATCGCCTTCTCGAAGAAGAAGAGCCCGAACAGGACGGAGAAGGCCAGGGCCACCAGGTGCCGGGGCCGCCGGGTCCGTACGTAGTCGACCTGTGCGCGGATCGCGAGCACCATGGCGATCTGCATCGGCAGCATGTTGACGCCGACCGCCCACCAGGACGTCGCCTCCAGGGTCAACGGGCTGAACAGCAGCAGTCCGAGCGGGAGGAGGATCAGCCACGACGGCTGGAGCAGGCGGCGCAGCAACTGGAGGAAGACGACGCCGAGGACGGCCTGACCGATCGCCATGAGCAGCACGTACGGCCAGTAGTGCAGGCCGACGTACTCGGTGACCAGCCAGACGATCAACCGCCCGCCGGGCATGAGGTGGTTGTTGTAGAGCGCGAACAGGTGCGCGACGGTCAGGTCGGACTCCGCAGCCTGGGTGATCAGCACGTAGTCGTCGGCGGCCAGGAAGCCGCGGAACGCCACGTGGGTACGCCAGAACACGCTGAGCGCGATCATGGCCAGCGCTGTCGCCCGGATCGGGTCGCCGCCCCACCGGCCGGCGGTCCGGTCGGGTGCCGCCGTCACGTCCGCCCCCGTCGATGTCATGGCGGGAAGGGTGTCACATCGGGCGTGCCGCCCCCCATCAGGCCAACGGATGGTTCGACGGCTGCGGCGGCACCGCGCCGCGTACAGTGGCCGCCACCAGCGCGGCCGATACCGCGCCCGGCTGTGATGGGGTCGACGGATGCGGGAACGGCTGGTGCCGCACGCGGTGGCGGCCTCCGTGGTGGCGGTGGTGCTCGCCCCGCTCGCCCTGCCCGGTTACGTGTTGCGGTACGACATGGTGTTCGTGCCTCGGCAGACACTGAGCTGGGAGCTGATCGCCCCGGCCACCGCGCTGCCCCGGGCCGTGCCGCAGGACGCGGTGGTGGCGCTGGCGGGGCAACTGGTCCCGGGATGGGTGCTGCAACGGCTGGTCCTGGTGGCGATCCTCTATCTGGCCGCGCTGGGTGCCGCGCGGCTCGTCCCCACCGGGCGGGTGGCCGTGCGGGCGGTGGCGGCACTCGGGTACGCCTGGACTCCCTTCCTGGCCGAGCGGCTGCTGATCGGCCAGTGGGGGTTGCTCGTCGCGTACGCGGTGCTGCCGTGGCTGCTGAGGGCGGCGATCGGAATCCGCGCGGGTGAGCGGTACGCCCTGCATCGGCTGCTGCTGTGCGTGGCGGCCTCGGCGATCACACCGACCGGCGGGCTGCTCGCGCTGGTCGTGTCGGCGGTGCTGCTGGTGGGGCGGTACCCGGGGGCGCTTCGGGCGGCGTCGACCGGGTTGGGCGTGGCGGTGCTGCTGAACGCGCCGTGGCTGGTGGCGGGTGTGGCCGGGGCGGGTGACGCGCGCTCCGATCCGGCCGGGGTCGCCGCCTTCGCGGCGCGGGGCGAGAACTGGGCCGGCCGGTGGGTGGCGCTCGCCGGCACGGGTGGCATCTGGAGCGCCGATGCCACCCCGGCCTCCCGGGCGAGCTGGCTGGTGCCCCTGGCCACGGTGCTGGTGCTGGCGGTCGCCGGGTACGGCGTACCGCTGCTGCGGCGTCGGTGGGCCGGACCGGTCGTCGTGCGTCTCGGTGTGCTCGCCGTGGGGTCGTGGCTGGTCGCGGCACTGGGCGTCCTGCCCGGCGGGGCGGCGCTGCTGAGCTGGTCGGTGGCGACGGTGCCCGGCGCCGGTCTGGTGCGGGACGGACAGAAACTGCTGGTGCCGTACGTCCTGGCGCTGGCCGTCGCCGTGGCGTTGGGTGCGGAGCGTGCCGCCGGGCGACTGACCGCCCGTTTCGACGCCGCCACCGGGCGGGTGTTCCTGGTCGGTGCGGCACTGCTGCCGGTGGCGGTCCTGCCCGACCTGGCGTTCGGCGCTGCCGGTCGACTTCGTCCGGTGAGTTGGCCGGCCGACTGGACGACGGTGAGCCGACTGGTCGCCGAGCGTCCGGGCGAGGTCGTATCGTTGCCGTTCCAGCAGTACCAGATCTACGCCTGGAACGACGGTCAGGTGGTGATCGATCCGGCACCCCGCTATCTCGCGGTGCCGGTGCTGATCGACGACACGCTGCGGGTGGGCCGCACCTCGGTCGCCGGTGAGGACGTGCGGGCGGCGCGGCTGCGCGAGGTCCTGACGGCCGGGCAGCCGGTGGTGTCGGCCAACCCTCGTTGGGTGCTGGTGCAACGGGCGGCCGGGCCGCCGCCGGACGCGGTCACGCTGGACGGCCTGCGCCTGCGGTACGCGGGGACCGAGCTGACCCTCTACGAGAATCCGTTGTGGACCGCCGCACCCGGACCGGCGCGGCCGGGGCCGGTCGGCCTGGCCCATCTGCTGGCCGCTACGGCGCTGCTGGCCGTCGGTCTTTCGGGCACTGCGCAATGGTGCTACCGCGTGGTAACGTCCCGGCACGCGAGTCCCGCGGAAGGAGAAGGTGGATGAAGAACCTGCCTGCGTTCATCGCCGTCGGGGTACTCGGAATCGTGCTCGGCATGCTCGGCAGCGTCGGTCTGACGAACGTGCTCAGCCCGTCCGCCAAGGAGGCCGCGAACTCCACGGTGAGCGAGCAGACCGAGGCGCCCCTCTACGGCACGCGCTGACCTGAGAAGTGACGACGGGGTGTCCGCATCTGCGGGCACCCCGGTCGCCGTGCCCGGACGTCAACCGGTGGCAGCGGTCGCCCGTGCCACCAGCTGTGCGAACCGCGCCCCGGTCGCGGCCCAGGTGAAACGGGCGGCGTGCGCCAGTGCGGCCTCGCCCATCGCCTTGCGTCGGACGTCGTCGCCGAGCAGGTCACGGACCACCGTGGTGAACTCCGCCTCGTCGTCCACCAGCAGGCCGGTCCGGGTGTCGACCATCGCCTCGGCGACGCCACCGGCGTAGCGGAACGCCACCGTCGGGGTGCTGCGCGCCGCGGCCTCCACGATGGTCAGGCCCCACCCCTCCTTGAGCGACGGGGTGAGGGCGATCCAGGCCGAGCAGAGCAGCCCGTGCTTCTCCTCCTCGCTGACGAATCCGGCGAACCGCACCTGGTCGGTGATGCCGAGCGACGCGCACAGCTCCCGCAACGGCTCCTCCCACCAGCCCTGCCCGGCCACCACCAGTTCGAGTTCGGGCAGTTCCCGGGCGAGCGCGGCGACGGTCCGCAGCGCGATCTCCACCCGCTTGTGCGGGACCAGGCGGCCGAGCACCAGGAGCGAGGGGTGCGGCGTACGCGGCCACGCCGGGCCGATCACCGGCGGCGTGCCGTTGGGAACCACGTCGATCCGCTCCGCGGCCACGCCGAGCGAAGTCAGTTCGGCCCGGCTGGCCTCGGAGACGGTGACGTAGCGGCAGCGCCGATAGAGCCGTACCGCCAGCCAGGACTCGATCCACCAGCCCAGCCGGGCCATCCACGGGCCGAACACCACCGGCCACTGCTCCCGGTGCACGTGGTGCACCAGCGCGACGACCGGCCGTCCTGCGTACAGCGGGGCGAAGAAGGGCACCCCGTTGCACACGTCGACGACCAGGTCCGGCCGGCCCAGTCGGCGACGGCTCAGCGGTCCCAGCCCGAACCGGCCGGCGATGCAGGTCAGCGCCGCGCGGAGGTAGACGGTCATCCGGGTGCCCCGGCGTAGCACGCGGACCCCCGAATCGGTGGTGCCGGCCGTCGCGGCGGCGTCGTGCGCGGCGCAGAGCAGAGTCACCCGGTGCCCCACGGCGACCAACTCGGCGGCGATGCGCTCGATGTAGACCTCCGACCCGCCGCCCTCCGGGTTGGTGGTGTCGCGCCAGTTGAGGAACAGGACGTGGCGGGAGGGGGTGCCGTTGGTGTCCACGCTGCTCCTACTGGTGAGTAACTGAGCACGATCGCGCCACCCTAGGACCGCCCGGCCCGAGTGCGCAATGGGCAGTTCCGGCCGTGACGGCCCATGACCGTCCATCGATCGGGGGTTTGCCGACGGACGCAAACCTTGGCAGGGTGTGCAGCGCAACCGCCCGCGATCGCCGAGTCCTTCGCTCGTGGTGGCGTTGTGACCTGCGTCGAAAGGTGGGCGCAGGGCTGACGAGGAGGTGAGGCCGCGATGGTGGCCGACCGTCCCGCGCCGACGCGGGCCCCGTTCCACCGCTCGCCGGTGGTGCTGCTCAGCGCCGCGCTGGCGGTGGTGCTGACCGGCTGGGCGGCGGTGGCCTACGTGCGTGCCGACCGGGGCACACCGACCTGCGTCGACCAGGTCCGGCTGCGCGTGGTGGCCGCTCCGCTGATCGCTCCCGCGCTCGACCGGGTCGCGCGGGTGCGAGCCGGCAGCCAGCCGTGCGTCTCCGTCGAGGTACGCACCTCCGAGTCGGCCGTCGTCGCCCGGGACCTCGCCGACGGCGTGGAGGTGGCCGAGGTCTGGGTACCCGAGTCGACCTTCTGGCTGCGACGGGCGCGGGCGGCGGGGGCGTTCGAGGTCGCCGGGCAGGGCACCTCCATCGCGAGCACCCCGGTGGTGCTCGCGGTGCCCGATCGACTGGCCCGCCGCTCGGGTTGGCCGGACGAGCGGTTGACCTGGGCGGCGCTGGTCGGGTCCACGGCACGTGACGTCGAGGTGGGTGTGCCGGACCCGGCGGTCGACCCGGCCGGGTCCGCCGCACTGCTCGGCGTACGGGTGCTGGCCGACGAGAACCGGGACTCGGCCGCGACCACGACGGCCACCCTGCGCGCACTCGCGAAGCGGACGTTCAGCCCGGACACGCCGGAGGGCTCGCTCACGCCGGGCCGACCGCTGCCCGGCGGGGCCGATGCCGTCGCCGTCACCGAGCAGGCCGTGCGGGAGCACAACGCGTTGGCCGGCACCGACAAGCTGGTCGCGGCATACCCGGAGATCGCCGTCCCCTGGCTCGACCTGCCGTACGTGGTGCTGCCCGCCACCCAGGGACGGGCGCGGGACGCCGCCGCCGGTTTCCTCACCGGTCTGCTCACCCCGGCCGCCCAGCAGGTGTTCACCGGTTACGGGTTCCGCACCTCGGCCGGTTTCCCGCCGGCCGTGCCGGACGACGGCCGGTTGCTGGGGCAGGAGCGGCGGCCGGTCCCGCTGCCGGCCGAGGACGTGGTCACCGAGGTGCTGACCGGTTGGAGCGGCGTGCAGCGCAGCGGCCGGATCCTCACCCTGCTGGACGTCTCCGGCTCGATGGCCGCGCAGGTGCCCGGTGAGGGCAGCCGGCTGGAGGCGACCGTCCGGGCCGCCGAGCAGGGGGCCGCGCTGCTCCTCGACAACAGCGAACTCGGCATCTGGACCTTCTCCACGAAGCTCGACGGCGACCGGGACTACCGGGAGATCCTGCCGGTGGGCCCGCTGGGTCCGCAGCGACGACTGCTCGCGGAACGGTTGGCCGCCGTCCGGGTCACGCCGCAGGGCGGGACCGGACTGTACGACAGCACGCTGGCCGCGTACCGGGACGCACGCCGCAACTGGACGCCCGGCCGGATCAACCTGGTGCTGGTGATGACCGACGGTCGCAACGAGGACGACGAGAGCATCAGCCGGGCGGCACTCCTCGCGGAGTTGGCGCGGTTGCAGGAACCCCGCCAGCCACTGCCGATCATCTTCATCGGACTCGGTGAGGACGTCGACCCGGCGGAGCTGACGGCGATCGCGGAGGCGACCGGGGGACGGGTGTTCGTGACCAGGCAGCACGGCGGGATACGCCGCATCTTCTTCTCCGCCCTGGCCGACCTGGGCTGCCAGCCCCCGGAGTGCCGCAGGTGAGCCGGCTGCTGTCGGCGCTGCGCCGCTCGCCCGGCACCGCGCTGTCGATGCTCCTGCTCACCGTGATCGCCTTCGTGCAGCGGCCCGGCCAGGTCACCTTCGACACCAAGCTCGACCTCGCCGCCAACCCGATCCACTTCATGGCCCGCGCGCTGCACCTGTGGAACCCGGAGGCCACCTCCGGGGAACTCCAGAACCAGGCGTACGGCTACCTCTTCCCGATGGGTCCGTTCTTCGCCGTCGGGCAACTGCTGTCGATTCCACCGTGGATCACCCAGCGGCTCTGGACGGCGCTACTGCTCGTCGCCGCGTTCTACGGGTTGCTGCGGCTGGCCCGCGCGTTGGGCATCGGCAGTGAACCGACCCGGTACGCGGCAGCGCTCGGATACGCGCTCGCCCCGCGCATCCTGACCGAAGTCGGTGCGCTCTCCTCGGAGACGCTCGCCGCCTCGATGCTGCCCTGGGTGCTGCTGCCGCTGGTCACCGTGCGCCGGATCGGCTCACCACGGCGGGCCGCCGCACTCTCCGCGCTGGCGGTGCTCGGGATGGGCGGGATCAACGCGGCCGTCGTGCTGCTGGCGCTGCTGCTCCCCGGCATGTGGTTGCTCACCCGCCGCTTCGACGCCGCGCATCGGCGCCTGGTCGCCTGGTGGTGCCTCAGCGTGGTCGGGGTCTGCCTGTGGTGGATCGTGCCGTTGCTGCTGCTCGGCCAGTACAGCCTCCCGTTCCTCGACCACATCGAGTCGTCCACCACGACCACGGCGGTCGCCTCGCTGTTCCAGGCGGTGCGCGGCACCAACCAGTGGGTGGCGTACATCGTGCAGGGCGAGCCCTGGTGGCCCGCCGGCTGGTTGCTGATCGACCATCCCGTGCTGATGACGCTGACCGCCGTGATGGCGTTGATCGGCCTGGCCGGGCTGGCCGGCAACCTGCTGCCCGAACGACGGTTCCTGGTGGCCGGCTTCCTGGCCGGACTGACCCTGCTCACCGTCGGTTACGTCGGCGCGCTCGACAGCCCGGTCTCCGAGCAGGTGCGCGGGCTGCTGGACGGTCCGCTGGCACCGTTCCGCAACGTCCACAAGCTCGACCCGGTGCTGCGGCTGCCGCTGATGCTCGGCTTCGCGCACGGTGTCGACGCGGTGGCCACCCGGCTGCACCACGCGCTCGTCCGACGCCGACCCGGGCTGCGGCTCCGGCCGCTGGTCCTCGTGCCGGTGCTGCTGCTCGTGCTCGGAGCCGCCGCACCCGCGTGGCTGGGCCTGCTGCGGCCCGGGCCCGGCTGGTCCGACCTGCCACCGCACTGGCGGTCGGCGGCGACCTGGCTCGCCGACCGCGACGCGCTGGCCCGGACTCTGGTGGTGCCGGGCACCAGCTTCGGGCAGTACCAGTGGGGACGCACCGTCGACGAGCCCCTGCAGGCGTTGGCCGGGGCACCATGGGCGGTACGCCACCAGGTGCCGCTCGGTTCGGCCGGGAACACCCGGATGATGGACACCGTCGAGGAGGCCCTGGCCAGCGGTCGGGGCTCGGCGGGGCTGGCCGACCTGCTCGCCCGCTCCGGTTTCCGGCACCTGCTGCTGCGCAACGACATCGACCGGCCCCAGGTCGACGCGCCACCGGTGGCGGTGTTGCGTCGGGCGCTGGCCGACTCGCCGGGCATCGTCCGGGTGGCGACCTTCGGCACCACCGACGTCCTGGCCCCCACCTGGAGCAGCCCGGTCGACGACCCGGCGGGCACCCTGCCGGCGGTCGAGGTGTACGAGGTGCAGCGACCGGTCCCCGCCGCCTCGGCGGTGCTCACCGCCGACGTGCCCACGGTCAGCGGGGGCCCCGAGTCGCTGCTGCCCCTGCTGGAGCAGCGGATGGTGGAACGGGACCGGCCGGTGGTGCTCGCCGGCGACCGGGAGCGGTATCCCGACGCCACCGGTGACTCCTGGATCGTCACGGACGGGTTGCGGCGTCGCGAGCGGGACATCGGCCGGGTCCGGGACAACCTCTCCCAGACGCTGGCCGCGAGCGAGCAGGGGCGGCTCGGTCGGGTCGCGCTCGACCTGCTGCCCTTTCCCGACGAGCGACACCAGACGACCGCCGTCTACCAGGGCGTACGCGAGGTCAGTGCCTCCTCGGCGGTGAGCTTCGTGGACTCCTTCGGCCCGGCCGACTCGTCGCGCCTGCCGTTCGCGGCACTGGACGGCGATCCCGGCACGGCCTGGCACTCGGCACCGCTGGGCGGCCCGGTCGGCCAGTGGCTCCAGGTGGACCTGGACACACCGCGTCCGGTGGACGGTGTGCGCCTGGCGTTCGTCAGCGACCTCGCGGTGGGCTGGCCGGTGACACGGTTCCGCCTCACCACCGACCGGGGCTCGGTGGACCACGAGGTGGCCCAGACCCTGGGCGCCCACTCGTACTACACCCTTCCCGGCTCGACCAGCCGCGTACGGGTGACGGTGTTGCAGGTGGCCGACGGTCGAGTCGACGGTGGTGTGGGCATCCGGGAGATGACCATCCCGGACACCGAGCCGACGCGTGGCCTGCGTGTGCCGACCGACCTGCCGGACACCACGTCCACGCCGGTCAGGTGGGCGTTCAGCCGTGGCGCGGCGCACCGGCCCGCGTGTCATCCGAGCCCGGTCGACGGTGCCGGGCCGGCGGTGGGAGACAGCGTGATCCGCTGCGACCGGTTCCTGGCCAGGGCCGGTGAGGAGCCGTCGGGTCTGGACCGGGTGTTCCGGAACCCGACGGCGGGCACCTACCGGATCCAGTTGCGGGCCGTGCCCCGGCCGGGCGGCGAGTGGACGATGCCGGAGAGCGAGCTGACCGCCACCTCCTCGTCGCAGCTCGGCGGGGACGCGGCGGTGGCGGCGTACGCGGCGGTCGACGGTGACCCGGGTACGGCCTGGCTCGCCGGTACCGACGACCTGCGTCCCACCCTGCGGCTGAGTTGGGCGGGGCAGCGCCGGATCGACGAGGTACGGCTGCGCGCCGCCGACCTGCCGGTGGGCTCGTTGCCGCGACGCGTCGAGATCCGCACGCCGCAGCGGGAGGTCACGGTGCCGGTCGACGCCGACGGTGTGGTCCGCTTCCCGGCGGTCCGCACCGACCGGATCGAGATCGTCGTGCTGGAGACCGAACACCGCCTGGCGGACGAGCGTGTCAACGGCTGGCCCGCCACCGCCGGCATCGCGGAGGTGGAGATCCCGGCCCTGACCGACCTGCTCACGCCGATGGCCGCCGACACCCAGGTGGTCGAGGGCTGCGGTGACGGGCCGATCGTCGAGATGGACGGCTTCCGCTACCGCACCTCGGTGACCGCCAACCTGGCCGACGTCCGGGCCGGGCGGCCGGTGCCGGTGCGGGTCTGCGGCGAGGACGGTGCGGTGCTGGACCTGCCCGCAGGCAGTCACCGGCTGGTGACCTCGCCGTCGGCCGGGTTCGTCGTGCAGGACGCGACGCTGCGGCCGGACGGCGACGTGGCCGCCGCGCCACGGCATCGGGAGGTCGAGGTGCGCGACTGGGCGCCGACCGACCGCACGGTCATGGTCGCGGCGGGCGAGCAGGCGCTGCTGGTGGTGCCGGAGAACGCGAACTCCGGCTGGACGGCCACGCTGGACGGCGAGCGGCTGACCACCACCCGCGTCGACGGGTGGCAACAGGCGTGGGTACTGCCGGCCGGCGCCGGCGGCGAGGTCCGACTCGTCTTCGCGCCCGACCAGCCGTACCGCGTCGGCTTGGGTGCGGGCGCGTTGACGGCGGCCGGGGTGCTGGTCCTGGCCGGGTGGCCGGCCCGCCGTCGGCCTGCGGCGGACGGCGACATACCGGACGGCGTACCCGCCGAGACGTCTCCGTGGGCGATCGGAGCTGTGCTGCTGGCGCTGCTCGTCGTGCTGGGCGGGGTGCTGCCGGTGGCCATCGTGCTGGCCGCGATGGTGCTTCGCCAACTGGCCCCGCGCGCCCTGCCGGTGGTGGTGCTGGGCGGGTTGTCCGTCGCCACGGCGGTCGCGGTGACCGGCCGGTTGCAGGGGTACGGGCAGGACTGGGCGTACGGGACGTGGGTGCAGGCGGCGATGCTGGTCGCGATCGGTGCGGTGGTCGCCGCAGTGGTGCCGGTCCCCGGTGTACGCGCAGCGCCCCCCGTACCGGATGATGTGACGCCGGTCTCACCGGTGGAATCGCCCGGTGTGGCCGGCGCCGACAGCGAGGGCGAGGACGGGGCGGTGGCACGGTGACTGCGGTGGACGACCGTACGCGGCGGGCGGCACTGCGCCGTTTCGCGACCCTGCGGCGCTCGGTGACGCTGTTCCGGGCCTTCCTGGTCGAGCAGACCGATCCCGACCACTTCTACGGACTGCTCGCCGCCGACTCGGTCCGCCAGGTCTCCGGCTACACCGAGTTGGCCGGGCGGACGGTGCTCGACGTGGGAGGCGGACCGGGATACTTCGCGACGAGTTTCCGGGCCGCCGGAGCGTGGTACGTCGGGCTGGACCCGGACGTGGGTGATTTCTCGACCGGTGGCGAAGCGGTGTCGGGGATGCTGCGGGGCAGCGGCACGGCGCTGCCGGTGCGAACCGGAAGTGTGGACGTGGCGTTCTCGTCCAACGTGGTGGAACACGTCGGGGATCCCGCGTCGATGCTCGACGAGATGGTGCGGGTGACCCGGCCGGGCGGGCTGCTCTTCGTGTCGTACACGCCCTGGTTGTCGCCGTGGGGCGGGCACGAGACCGCACCCTGGCACTGGCTCGGTGGGCACCGGGCGCGTCGCCGCTACGAGCGACGGCACGGGCGACCGCCGAAGAACCGCTTCCAGGAGACGCTGTTCCCGGTCTCCATCTCGGACACCCTGCGGTGGGCGCGAGGCAACGGCGACGTCGACGTGGTGGACGCGTTGCCCCGCTACCACCCCTGGTGGGCGCGGTGGGTGATCCGGGTGCCGGGCCTTCGCGAGGTGGTGGCGTGGAACTTCGTCCTCGTCCTGCGGCGGTCCGCCGGCGAACGACCCGACGAGGTGGCGAAATCGGGGCTGACCGGGGGTCGCGTTGCTATGTGACTTGGTAGTAACCTCGCGGCCACACTAATCGATGCCGACGAAAATTCGCTCCTCGGGGAGGAAACATGAAGCACCGCGCCGTGGGTGCCGTGCTGTTCGGCGGCGGCGTACTGCTCCTGGCGCTCGCCGCCGGGCTGGTGTTCGTCGTCAAGCCAGCGATGACCAAGCTGCCCTACGACCTGGACTCCTCGACGTCCGTCGCCGAGGCCAGGAACGCCACCTTCCTGCAGATCACCAACGGCGCGGCGGCCATCCACCAGGCCGACCTCAAGTCCACCATCCTGGTCACCCCCGAGCGGGCCAAGACCGCGGCGCTCAGCGGCGACCTGGCCGGTGACGCGGTGGTCTGGCGGGTCGGCCAGACCGTCGACCGGACCGACACCAAGGAGCTGGTCAGCGCGTACGGTGCCGAGCTGGCCCTGGACCGGGTCTCCGGCGCCGCCGTCGAGTGGAGCGAGGGCTACCTCGACGACAGCGGCACCCAGGAGAAGGTCCCGTACGCCGGGCAGATCTACAAGTTCCCGTTCCACTCGGACCAGACCGACTACGAGGTCTTCGACCGGGATCTGCGGCAGACCCGGGTGGCCGCGTTCAAGGGCACCGAGGACGTCAACGGGCTTGAGGCGTACCGGTACGAGCAGGTCATCACCGACGAGAAGCTGCCGCTACCGGCGGACCGCGTCGGACTGCTGCTCGGTGCGCTCGCCCCCGGCGCGACCTCCGGCGACGTCGTCTACAGCAACACCCGGACGGTCTGGGTAGACCCGGTGACCGGCTCGTACCTGAAGGTGCGCGAGCAGCAGAAGAAGGTGCTGGTGCCGAACACGGGTGCCCAGGTGACGCTGCTCGACGCCGACTTCGCCTACAACGACGAGACCGTGGCGTCCTCGGTGGAGCGGGCCAAGGAGAGCCGGGGCCTGCTCACCCTCCTCGGCGTGTACGCGCCCCTCGGGCTCGCCGTACTCGGTCTGGCGATGGTCCTCGTCGGACTGCTGGTCTCCCGCGACCGTGGCCGGGGCGTCGCGACCGGCCGGCATGCCGCGAACACGGCGCCGACCCGGGTCGACCAGCCGGCGGTCCGCGACGACCAGCGGCAGAGCGGGCCGTTGTCCGACGAGATCCCTCCGGCATCGACCAACTGGAAGTCCGACGAGCCCACCGTGCCGGGGCAACGCGCCCCGCGCAGCGACTCCGACCGGAGCTGATCCCGGTACGCCCGGGACGAGGGGTGACCCTCGTCCCGGGCCCGTTTCTCAGAGCCGGTCCAGCGCCCGACGCAGCGGGTCGAGCCCGAGAGCCCCCAGGTCGAGCGCCTGGCGGTGGAACTCGCGCAGGTCGAAGTCGGCCCCCTTGCGGACCTTGGCGTCCTCCCGGGCCTGGAGCCAGATCCGTTCGCCCACCTTGTACGAGGGGGCCTGCCCCGGCCAGCCCAGGTAGCGGTTGAGCTCGAAGCGCAGCATCTCGTCCGGCACCCGGCAGTGCGCCCGCAGGAACTCCCACCCCAGTTGCGGCGTCCAGCGCTCGCCGGGATGGAAGTCGAACGGGTTGTCCGCCGGGATCTCCAGTTCGAGGTGCATGCCGATGTCGACGATCACCCGGGCGGCCCGGAACGCCTGGCCGTCCAGCATGCCGAGCTTGTCGCCCGGATCCGCCAGGTAGCCCAGCTCGTCCATCAGGTTCTCGGCGTACAGGGCCCAGCCCTCGCCGTGGCCGGAGACCCAGCAGAGCAGCCGCTGCCAGCGGTTGAGCAGCTCCGCCCGGACGGCGGTCTGCCCCACCTGGAGGTGATGGCCGGGCACCCCCTCGTGGTAGACCGTGGTCACCTCGCGCCAGGTGGAGAACTCGGTCAGGTCCTGCGGCACCGACCACCACATCCGGCCCGGCCGGCTGAAGTCCTCACTCGGACCGGTGTAGTAGATCGCGCCGTCACTGGTCGGCGCGATCATGCACTCGATCCGCCGGACCTGCTCCGGGATGTCGAAGTGGGTGCCGTTCAGATCGCTGATCGCCTGCTCGGCCAGCCCCTGCATCCAGTCGCGGAACGCCTCCTTGCCCCGGATCGTGCGGACCGGGTCGGCGTCCAGCGCGGCCACCGCCTCCTCGATCGTGGCGCCCGGCCCGGCGATCTGCGCCGACACCGTCCGCATCTCGGCCTCCAGGCGGGCCAGTTCCGCGAACCCCCAGGCGTACGTCTCGTCCAGGTCGACCCGGGCGCCGAGGAAGTACTGCGAGGCCAACTCGTAGCGGTCCCGCCCGGCGGCCTGCTTCTCCCGGCCGTGGGGGGCCAGTTCGGCGCGCAGGAACTGCCCGAACTCGGCGGTCGCGGCGGTGGCCGCCGCTGCGCCCCGGCGCAGTTCCGCGTCGAGGGCACCGCTCGCACCCAGTCGCTCGACGAGTCCGTGGAAGACGTTGTCGCCCTCCGGGTCGACCCAGGTGTCACACTGCTTGGCCACCTCGAGCAACTGCACCCGCGCGCTGACGTGTCCGGCGGCAGCCGCCTCGCGCAGCGTGGTCTTGTAGGACTCCAACGCACCGGCGAAGAGGTTCAGCCGGGCGGCGATGTCGGCCTGCGCCTGCTCGCCCTCGTGCGGCATCAGGTCGAAGACCATCCGGATCTCGTGCAGCCCGGAGGTGATGACGCTGACCTCACTGCTCGTCTCGCCGCTGTCGTACCGTGCGAGGTCGAGACCGAGCCGCTCCTGCATCGCCTCCTGGGCGGTGCGTTCGGCCTCCGACGCCGGCTCGACGGTGTCGAGTTCGGCCAGGGTGCGCCGGCTCAGGTCGGCGCGGGCGGCGTACCCGTCGGGTGACAGGTCGTCGAGCTTGTCGTCGTGCCCGGAGATGCCGACCATGGTCGCGCCGGCCGGACTCAGCGCCGCCCAGTCGGCGACGTACCGGTTCGCGAGGTCATCGATTCGTCCCACGCAGCGAACCCTACGTGACCCGTCCGGCGGGGCAGCGGAGCAGCACGGCCGGTCCGGTTGCGGCCTCGGACGGGAACGGTCAGCCGTGGGTCCAGGCGACCAGGTCCTCCGCCGACCAGCTGTTGACGACCCGGTCGGCGGGTACGCCGCAGCGGGCCGCCCGCTTGCACCCGAACCGCTGCCAGTCGAGCTGCCCCGGTGCGTGCGCGTCGGTGTTGATCGCGAACAGACACCCGGCCTCCAGGGCCCGCCGGATCAACCGCTTCGGCGGGTCCTGCCGTTCCGGCCGAGAGTTGATCTCCACTGCGGTGCCGTGCTCCACGCAGGCGGCGAAGACGGTCTCGGCGTCGAAGTCGCTCTCCGCCCGGGTCCGGGCCCGATGCCCCCGGTCACCGGGTCCGGTCACCCCGGCCGGACGCGACGACACCATGCGCCCGGTGCAGTGACCGAGGATGTCCAGGTGCGGATTGGCGACGGCGCTCACCATCCGTCGGGTCATCTTCGCCCGGTCGTCGCCGAGGCCGCTGTGCACCGAGCCGACCACCACGTCCAGCCGGGCCAGCAACTCCTCGTCCTGGTCGAGCGAACCGTCGGCGAGGATGTCGACCTCGATGCCGGTGAGGATCCGGAAGCCCTCCGGCAGCGCCTCGTTGAGCTGGGCCACGTGGTCGAGCTGGCGGCGCAGCCGATCGGCGGTCAGCCCCCGGGCCACCTTCAACCGGGGCGAGTGGTCGGTCAGTACCAGATACTCGTGGCCCAGCTCGACCGCGGCCAGCGCCATCTCCTCGATCGGCGAACCACCGTCGGACCAGTCCGAATGGGTGTGGCAGTCACCGCGCAGCGCGCCACGCAACGCGGCCGCCTCGGCGTCCAGGTCGGTGCCCTCGGTGGCGACCAGCCGACGCAGATAGACCGGTTCCTCACCGGCCAGCGACTCGGTGACGCACCGGGCGGTGACGTCACCGACCCCGGCCAGCTCGGTGAGCGTGCCGCTGTGGGCCCGCTCGGCCACCTCGGCGGCGGGTAGCGCGGCCAGCGCGTTCGCCGCCGACCGGAAGGCCCGCACCCGGTAGGTGGCCTCGTTGGCACGCTCCAGCAGGAACGCGATCCGGCGCAGGTCAGTAACAGCGTCACGCATGTGGTGAAACTACGCGTCCGCGCCGCCGGTCGGGGTACGACCGGCGGCGCGGAGTGCGGGTTGTCAGAGGTCAGGAGTACGGCAGGCGTACCACCGACCGGTTACCGACGCCCAGCGTGCTGGAGTTGTTGCCGATCGCGGACCAGACCTCCACGCGGACCGTGCCGCCGCGCAGGTTGCCGAGGCTGCCGGTGCTGGAGTGGAGCCCGGCCGCCTGGGTGTAGGTCTCCCAGCCGGGCACCGGGTCGGTGGCGAAGTACCGGTAGGTCTCCACCCTTTCCCAGCTTCCGTTGCCGGTCAGGTCGTACGAGACGCGTACCTGCACCCCGTTGCCGACCGCGTTGCCCGCGTCGAGGAGCAGGTCGAACGCGGTCTGTCCGCCGGTGTGGTCGAGGGTGAGCCCGGTCGCGGTGAACACCGACGGGTTGGTCGGCGTACCGTCCCGGTTGGTGCCGCCGGCGCTGGCCACGGTCGTGGTCCCGGCGGTGCCGGCCGTACCCAGTCCACCGCCGGCGAGCAGGTAGCGGGTCGGCTGACCCGAGCCCGGCGGGTTCGTCGGCGTCGGAGTCGGGGTGGGCGTAGGGGTGGGCGTCGGCGTCGGAGTCGGGGTGGGCGTCGGGCCCGGCGGTACGCCCCCGCCGGCACTGCCACCGCTCCAGGTGTGCGCGCCACTGGTGGCGGTACGCCCGGCGGCCACCGTGAGCTGCGTACCGTCGGAGAACCGGACGGTCAGCGGGGTGGCGGAGATGTTGCTGGCCACGTAGGTGCGGGCGCCGTTGCGGTTGAAGACGGCGGCCAGCGGGTGGTCGGCGGTGATCCCGGTGTCGACCCGGCCCAGCCCGGCCAGGTTGCGGATCCAGTGGAAGGTGTGTGCCCGGCTCTCGCCCTCCTCCGGCGTGTAACCGGGGTTGGCGCGCAGTTTCGCCAGCGCCGAGTCGGCGTCACCGAGGGCGAGGAACTGCCAGTGGATGTCCTGCCACACGGTGGGTTCGCCACCGTTGTTGCGGACCAGCTCCTGGTACTTGATGGAGTTGTAGTTCGGGTGGTAGCCCAGGTACAGGTGGCCGCCGGTGATCGGCAGCAGGTTGATGCCCTGGATCATCTCCGGCTCGGCGCTGAACCAGGTGGCGTACGCACCGCCGTCGCCCCAGACCATGCCCACGTTCGAGTGCCCGAACCCGGCCGGGAAGTTCTCGTCGTTGACGTCGAACCAGTACTCGTGGATCGCCGCCGCCTGCGTGGTGTAGATGAAGATGCCGGCGTCCCGGACCGCGGTGTTGCCGGTGGCCTGCCCCCACTGGATCAGGGCGTTGGCGAAGTTCATCCCCTCGGACGACGACTCCTGGTTGTTGCCGCTGGCGAACGAGCCGTGCCCGGAGGCCCAGTCGTGTCCGGCGTAGATGTCGAAGTCCCGCAGGTACGGGAAGCGGGTGTCGGCCCGGTCGTAGTTGTTGGCGTCCCGGATCAACAGGTCGATCATGCCGCCGTACTGGTCCTGACGGGCCCAGGACGGGTCGAACTTGGCCAGCGTCGCGGCGGCGGCGATGTAGTAGCCGTAGTGGAAGTGATGGTCGTTGAGCTCCTGGTCGGAGCCGTACGAGGCGGGGTAGCCGATCAGGGTGCCCCACCGCTGGTCGTAGTAGAAGAGGCGCTCGGTCTCGCCGGGTGAGGCGGTGAGCCAGTCGTTGAGCGTGGACCGGATGGCGTTCAGCGCCGAGGTCCGGGTCTCGGTGTCGCCGACCAGGTCGGCGATCTCGGCGATCCGGGAGGCCCGGCCGAGGCCCTTGCCGGTCCAGTAGGTGTCACCGCCGCGCTGGTCCATCGGGTTGCTCCGGACCGCCGCGAGCTGCTGCCGCAGCGTGGTCAGGTCGGCCCCGGCGCCGGTGGCGACCGCCGGCAGCTCGGGGAGTACGCCGTGGAACCGCATCGAGGTGCGGAACTCGCCGACACCGGTGAGCACCTTCATCCGGCCGCGCGCCGACGGGTAGGTCGGTGCGATCGGGGTGGCGCCGGTCAGCGACTTCCACTGGTGCGGGTAGAGGCTCACCACGGTCCGCGTCTCGGTGCCCTCGCGTGGGGTGGTGGTGAAGGTGTAGCGGGTCTCCACCCGGCTGGTCGACTGGTTGTAGGTGTAGCCGACCCGGGTGCCGGTGACGTGGGCGTGCGCGTACTGGCCGTAGGTGGTGGCGAGCTGGGCGCGGGCCGTGGCGTCACCGGTGGCCGGCAGCAGGGCGACCGAGAAGTAGCCGCGTCCGGCGAGGTTGGAGCTGATCCGGGTACCGCTCACGGTCCAGGTGGCCCCGGACGGCGCGTACGCGACGTAGTCGTGGCCCCGGACGCTGAAGCTGATCCGGCCGGCGCTGTTGGAGAAGACCGTGAAGCCGCCGCCGTTCGCGTTGATCACCGCGTCGCCGCCGGTGGTGCGGAAGTACGCGAACGGCAGGCCGTGACCGATGGTGGCGCGCAGGGTGCGGGTGCCGTCGCTCCAGTACGGGGTAACCGTCCAGTCGGTCCAGTCGGCGACCCGGACGATCGGCGCGGCGAGCCCGGCCACGCCGACCCGGATGTCCTCGACGTAGGGGTACTTGTACTCGCCGACGCCGGTCGCGGTGCCGCTGATGGCGGCCACCGACTCGGCGGAGAAGCCGAGTCCGTCGGTGACCGGCCGGTAGGACGCCGGGTGGGCGTGCAGCGGCTCGCTGAAGGAGCAGTTGAGCCGCTTCCACAGCAGCGAGGACCACCAGTCGTTGGTGGGGATCGGGCCGGGCGGCGCGTCGGCGGTGGCGAACTGCCGAGGGTTGGTGGTCATGTCGCCGCAGCCGCTGGGCAGCGGGCCGACGGGGGTGGTGGTGTAGCTGCCGGCGCCGACGGGCGCGGCCTGCGCGGGGGAGGTGGCGGTGACGGCCAGCCCGCCGAGGACGAGGGCTGCTGCGGCGGTGGCGGCCAGCAGCCGATGACGGGTACGGCGTGGGACGGGAGGTCGCATCTTTCCTCCATGGCGCGCCGGTCGACGGCGCGTTTCGTCGTCGTTTGGGGGGTTGATTCCGTGAGAGAGCGCTCTCTCCGGTGTTACGCGACGGTAGTTCACCGGCACGACCTGCGTCAATGTGTCGGACTTATGAAATGCGGATGACGCGGGACGGGACGTCTCCGGCTCAACGCGCCGGGGGTCGCTCCGGGCAGCCGTTCTTGCGGTGCCACGCCGCCACCTTCGCCGCCGGCTCGCGGTTGCCGCCCTCGCGCCACGAGTCGAGGTACGGCGCGGGCCAGATCACGCCCCGGCGGATCCACCAACCGTCCTCACCCAGGCACGGCGGGGAGATGCCGAAGTGGAGGTGGCAGACGTTGTTGGCGTTGCCGGTCCGGCCCACGGTGCCGAGCTGCTGCCCGGCGCGTACCCGCACGCCCGGCGCGATGTCGTCGGCGACCTCGGTCAGGTGGGAGCCGTAGTAGCGCACGCCGTCATCGCCGAGCACCGACACCGACAGGCCACCGTTGTACGGCCCCTGCGGCCCCTGCCTGTCGTACCGGTCCCGGCGGCTGACCTCACCGATCGTGCCGTCGGTGACCGCCACGAAGGGTTCGCCGCAGTCGGCGAAGATGTCGGTCCCCGGGTACGCCGAGTGGGTCGGGTGGTAGGCCACCTTCGTCGCGCGTACCGGGAAGACGTGCCGGAGCCCGGCGCGGGTCGGACTGGCGGTCGCCGCCGGTTGGTCCGCGGTGTCCGGCGTCGCGGCGGTCGGAGCCGGCGCCCCGGTGGTGACCGGCGGCGTCGCCGAGCCGGTCGGCGACCCCACGGGCGGGGGAGGGGGCGTCCCGCAGCCGGCGGCGGCGAGCACCGGCACGAGCAGTAGCACGGCGTACGCGCGACGGCGTCCGATCCTCAGCGAGACCATCGGGCCATCCTGACAGGTATCGCCTACCGTGGGAGGAGGACGTCCACGGGTGGGAGAGTGGCAGGGATGATGCCGTACAGCCCCTCGGGCCTCTTTCCGTCCGGGCGCCCGCGACGACCCACCTATCGCGAGCCGCACCCGGTCAGCGGTGCCGGTGTCGCGTCGGGAGCCGTCGGCGCGCTCGCCTGGCTGGGCCTGGTCGCCCTGCTCGGACGCAGCCTCGCCGGGTACGCCTGGTGGACCCTGATCGCCGGTGGCGTGGCCTGGATCGCCGCGCTGGTGCTGGTCCGCTTCGGCGACCGGGGAACGGCGGCCGGCATCGCGATCGTCACCGCAGGAGGCTGGAGCATCGCCACCGTCGCGGTGGTCACCCGCTGGGCGGCCAGCGGCGACTGGCCGCTCTGGTAGGGCGGACGGCGTACCCGTCCGCCGGCCCGGACGGCGAGCGGCCCCCACCGGCGGTGACTGCGCTGCGTTGTTGTGCAGGCACCGAAACCCGTCTTGACTCGGCCGCCGCGACTCGGCACGCTCGCGGTATGGCCTGGACCACTCCGCGGCTCGATCCGGATCGCAGCCGTCGCCGCATGCAGCTCCTGGCGCAGCTGGCGGACGCCCGCTCGGTGCGCGAACGCGAGCGGCCACAGCGGGCACGCACCGAGCGGCTCCGCCAGCTGATCGCCACCCGCCGTCGCCTGACCGGCTGACCGGCGTCTGTCACTTTCCCCAGGAATGACCGGCCCTTCGGGGCGTTGACCGGTCGCCTGCCGACCCGACCGGCTAACGTGCACGCGTAACGGGTCGGCGTGTGCTGTGCCGAGGCTACTTGGGGGAACCGTGTCGTACTTCGCTGCGGCCGTCGTGCGGGAAAAGGGTGGCTGGACTGCCGCCGAGCTGAGTCTGCGGGGTGCCGCCGACGTCGACGAGGTGGCCGAGCGCCTCCGTGACCTCGCCCCCGACGCGGACCTGTCGCTGCTGTTCGTCGAGGCGGACGACACCTATCTGGTCATCCTCCGCCTCGACGAGGGTGAGGACCTGCGCGTCTTCGGTTCCGACTCGGCGTACGCGGAGGAGTCCCGGCTGGGTGCCCTGCTGGTCGGCGACCTCAAGACGTCGGTCACCGGGCTGGACGACACCGAGGAGGTACGCCCGGCGACCACCAGCGGTGGCGACGACAACGAGCAACCCGCCGTCGACCCGGAGGCGGACCCGGTCGGCGAGGCGGACCTCCTCACCGACCTGGGCATCCCCGCGCAGCGCCTGCTGGCGCTCTGTGCCCACGAGGGGATGATGCCGGCCGACGTCACCGCCGAGGTGTGCCAGGTGCTCGGCTGCGTGGACGACGTCGAGGAGCTGCGTGAGGTCTGAGCCGGTCGAGGGTGCGCCGGTCCGGTCCGGCGGTGGTGGACCGGCTGACGCGACCGATCCGGCACTGGAGACGGTCCGGCCCGGCCAACCCACCCCCGGCGCGGTCGGCCGGGTGGGGCCGGGAGCACACGAGGCACTCGCCGACCCGACCGGCACCGGCCGGCGACAGCGGCACGAACTCTGGATGCGCCGGGCGCTGGAGATCGCGGTGACCGGTTCTGTCGGCGGCGCGCCCCTCCCCACCGACGTCGACTCGGCCCCGGCCGGCTCCGTCGACGACGTGCCGGTGGGCGCGGTGCTCTACGGCCCGGACGGCGCCGAGTTGGCGGTGGGCCGCAACGAGCGGGAGCTGACCGGCGATCCGACCGCGCACGCCGAGGTGCTGGCGCTGCGCCGGGCCGCCCAGCGGTGGGGCCGGTGGCGGCTGGACGGCTGCACGCTGGTGGTGACCCTGGAACCCTGCACCATGTGCGCGGGCGCCCTGGTGCTGGCCCGGGTCTCGACCGTGGTGTTCGGCGCGTGGGAGCCGAAGACCGGGGCCGCCGGTTCGCTCTGGGACGTGCTGCGGGACCGCCGGCTCAACCACCGACCCGAGGTGTACGGCGGCGTGCTGGAGGCGGAGAACGCCGCCGTCCTGCGCGCCTTCTTCCGCTGACGCCGTCGCGTCTCCCGCCCCTGTCGGTGTCGCGGCCTCCTACCGCTGACGCCGTCGCGTCCGCGTCGGCGTCAGCGGTGGTGGCCGTCGGTCAGGTCGCCGTCGGCCGGAGCAGCGTGCCGGCGACCGCCCGGGCCACGTCCGTCCACGGTGTCGGGCGCATGGTCGCCGGGTCGAGCCGGACGATCGCCCGCCGCCCTTCCGCGTACGTGGTGGTGTCGTCGAGGGAGTGGAACCGGTAGGCGTACTCGGCGCTGCTGGTGCCGAAGTGCTCCAGCCAGAAGTGCACGGCGATCGGGCCGGTGCCGGTGACCGGCGCGCGATAGGTGATGCTGAACTCGCGGACCGCGTGGAACACGTCCGGCGTGGTGGCCCGTCCGGCGCGGTAGGCCACCCCCTGATCCGACCAGTACGCGGTGATCGCACGCTCCAGCAGCAGCGCGTACCGGGCGTTGTGCAGCAGACCGAGCGCGTCGAGGTCGTCGAAGTGCACCATGGCCGGCCCGACGTGGCCGTACGCGACGGCGGGCTGGTCGGCGAGGGCGTGGGTCATCAGGGGCCTTCCGGTAGCAGTGTGGGATCGGGGCAGAGTGCCCGCAGACGGGTCAGTACGCCCCGACGGGCGTGTCGGTAGGTGGTCTCCGGGTCGAGCAGCCGGGAACGCATCGCCGCCGCGATCCCGTACGCGTCGATCTCGTACGCGAGCAGCGCGACGTCCAGGTCGGCGGGGAGTTCGCCCCGCTCGACGGCCTCCCGGACGAGCCGCTCCAGGAACGCCGTCCAGGCGGTGAAGACCTCGGCGAGGCGATCCCGGACCGGCCCGGGGCGGGCGTTGAACTCGAACTCGGTGGTGGCGAAGAAACAGCCTCCGGGCAGCACCTGCGCGGCGTAGAAGTCGATCCGTGCCTCGTGCAGCGCCCGGATGCGGCGTACGCCCCGGGGTGCGCGCAGGGCCGGCGCGACGATCCGTTCCTGCCACTGCGCTGCCGCCCGGTCGATGGTGGCGAGTTGCAGCGCCTCCTTGGAGCGCCAGTGCGCGAAGAGGCCGGACTTGCTCACGCCGAGGGAATCGGCGAGGTGCCCGAGGGAGAGGCCGTCGAGCCCGTTGGCGGAGGCCAGGCTGACGGCGGCGTCCAGCACTGCGGTGCGGGTGCGCTCACCCCGGGCGAGCCGGCCGTCGACGGTCATACGGCGACCCTACTAAAGAAGAACGACCGGTCGTATTTATTTAGGCGGTGATCATCGTCACCGGCCCTGACGCGCCACGTCCCGCCACCGCGAGGCGGTGACGGGACGGTCGATGCGGCTACCGCAGTGGCCGTGCCGGTGCGGCGGTGTGGTGCTCAGGCGATGATGGTGTCCAGCGCGATCTCGACCATCTGGCTGAACGTCTGCTCCCGCTCCTGCGAGGTGGTCTTCTCGCCGGTCTTGATGTGGTCGCTGACCGTCAACAGGGTCAACGCCCGCGCCTTGAAGCGCGCCGCGATCGTGTAGAGCGCGGCCGACTCCATCTCCACCGCCAGCACGCCGTACTCGGCCAGGCTGTCGTAGAGGTCCGGCCGGTCCGTGTAGAAGGCGTCCGCCGCCAGGATCGGCCCCACCCGCATCGCGACGCCGCGCCGCTCGGCCACCTCCACCGAGGTACGCAGCAGCCCGAAGTCGGCGACCGGGGCGTAGTCGATCAGCCCGTCGAACCGCATCCGGTTCATGTTCGAGTCCGTCGACGACCCGATCGCCGCGATCACGTCACGCAGCTTCAGATCCTCGGTGAGGGCGCCGCACGAACCGACCCGGATCAGCGACCTCACGCCGTACTCGTTGACCAGCTCGTGCGCATAGATCGAGGCGGACGGCATGCCCATCCCCGAGCCCTGCACGGAAACCTCGACACCGTTCCAACGCCCGGTGAAGCCCAACATCCCCCGGACCGTCGAGTAGCAGGTCGCGCCCTCGAGGTAGGTCTCCGCGATCCACTTGGCCCGCAGGGGGTCACCCGGCATCAGGACCCGCTCGGCGATCTCGCCCGGCTTCGCGCCGATGTGCGTACTCATGGCAGAGATCCTGCCAGGCCCACCTGTCCGGGACCGGTTCGGCGTCGGAACCGGCAGTCCTGTACCCTCGTCGGCGGTGGCGTGTCCGAGTGGCCTAAGGAGCACGCCTCGAAAGCGTGTGAGGGTTTACGCCCTCCGAGGGTTCAAATCCCTCCGCCACCGCTCGTGAACAGCGAGAACGCCCGGTCGATCCGCGAGGATCGGCCGGGCGTTCCGCTTGTGGTCTCAGTTTCGGTCTCAGTTGGGGTCCATCGGCGCCCGACCCCGCCCACCTGCTGCTTCGGTCGGCCGTGCGGCTAGTCCGGTCGAACGCGCTGCCCTCGGCCCCGTGAGGCGTTGTACGGATGACATAAGCCATCTCACACCCGTATGGGACGTGACGGTAGGTGACCCTTCCGTGCCGTACGGATGTTCGACAAGATGTCTGATCAGAGGAGGTGATGACGTGGCGGATCGTAGTTCCATCGAGTGGACAGAAGCTACGTGGAACCCTACGACCGGGTGTGATCGCATCTCCGCGGGCTGCGACAACTGCTATGCCCTCGCCCTGTCTAAGCGACTAAAGGCCATGGGCTCGGCCAAGTATCAGACTGATGGCGACCCGCGGACGTCTGGGCCGGGGTTTGGCGTGGCGGTCCATGCGGACGCGCTAGACATCCCGCGGCGGTGGCGAGACCCACGGCTGGTGTTCGTCAACTCGATGTCTGATTTGTTTCATGCCCGGGTGCCATTGAGCTACGTGCAGCAGGTGTTCGAGGTCATGCGCGAGACTCCTCGCCATACCTATCAAGTGCTCACCAAGCGGGCTGCAAGGCTGGCCAAGGTGGCCGACCAGCTCGACTGGCCCCCAAACGTTTGGATGGGCGTTAGCGTCGAGGACGCCAACGAGGTGGGCCGCATTGATGACTTGCGGGAAGTGCCCGCCGCCGTGCGCTTCGTCTCCGCTGAGCCCCTGCTCGGCCCGCTGCTCGATCTGAACCTGGACGGTATCGACTGGCTGATCGCCGGTGGTGAGTCTGGGCTCAACTGCCGTCCGGTGAACGCAGCATGGGTGCGAGCGCTGAGGGATCAGTGCGTCGCAGCCGGCACGGCCTTCTTCTTCAAGCAGTGGGGTGGCCGCACGCCGAAGGCCGGTGGCCGGCGCCTCGATGGGCGTGAACACTCTGCGATGCCCGCGGCTAGCTGTAGGGGTAGGCAGGAGATGGAGCCTGCCCGCAGCTGAGACGTGCAGCCCTAATCGGGAGTTCCATCGAGGCGGTTGCGATGGGACACTGATCCATGACCTTGAGTAGTCAGGAGGGCTGATGCCGGTCAGCGGTGAGGTTCCATGGCCATGTGCGCCGCATACGGGTGCTAAACACGACATCTACCGCCGCTACCTTGAGAGATGGTTCCCGATCCTGCTCGCCGGCTCAAACGCATACCCGTCGGTTACCTATGCGGAGGGCTTCTCTGGCCCGGGCGTGTACAGCGGTGGCGAAGACGGTTCGCCCGTCATCGCGATGCGGGCGCTCATTGAGAAGGTCCCGCCGAACAAGGGTGTTGCTCGCTTCGCCTTCGTCGACGATGACCAGCGCTGCGTCTCGATGCTGTGGGACACCCTCAGGGCCGCCTTCCCTGACCGCCCGCGGCCGGGCGAGGCGATGCCAGTGAAGATCGTCGAGGGGACGTGTGCCACACATCTGGAGGCGACTCTCGACAGCATGAAGGCATGGGGTCAGCCGATTTTCGCGAACCTTGACTCCTGGGGCAACGCCCCTGTGCCGTATCGGCTTCTAAGGCGTCTCGCCGCGAACGTCTCAAGCGAGGTCATCGTCACCCTGTTCCCTCAGCACTTCGTTCGCTTCGTCAGCAACCTGGGCGAAGCGGCTGATGAGGTGTTCGGGGGAGACCCAAGCTGGCGAATGGTCGCCGACCTGGCTCCCGCAGCAAAGAGCCGACATATCCTGACCTGCTATCGCCAGTCACTTCACAAGGCAGGCTTTCCGTACTTGCTGGACTTCGAGCTCATCCCCCAGAAGGGGCAACCTCTCTATCTCGTCTTCGGCACTCGCCACCGTCTCGGGGTGCAGAAGATGAAGGACAGCCTCTGGGAGGTTGACCGAACCCAAGGCGTCGGCTTCCGCGATCCTCGGGACGAGCAGGCCGAGACGTTGTTCGACTTTGATGAACCCCAACTCGGGCCACTCACCCGGCTGCTTGCCCACAAACTCCGGGAGAGCGGACCCCTCCGAGTCCAGGAACTGCGCGACTTCGCACTGTTTGAGACCGTCTACCGGCCGGAGCATGTCATCGAAGCGTTGAAGCCGCTTCGGGACCAAGGTGCGCTCAACGTCGATGGCGGGGGTCCGTTGCGGATAGCGTCGTCGGTCTCGCTGGCGCCGGCACCGTCCCGCTAAAGGACGTCCCGTAACTCGTTGAAGGTGTTGTCCGGCATCGGTGCTGGTGTCACCCGAGCAGGATGATGTTGTGCAGGTGGGCGATGCCGGCTGCGGTGTCGGTCAATGTGTGGGCCGCACGCCGGTAGTCCCGCAGGATCTTGAAGCTCTTTATCCGGGCCAGAGTGTGTTCGACCTGGGCGCGGACGGTGCGGTGTTGCTTGTTCAGGTTCTTCTTCCACTCGGGTAGTTCGCTGCCGTCGGAGGGTTTGCGGTAGGGGATGATCACCTCGGGGTTGCCGCGGTAGGCGCCGTCGGCCATGACGGGCCGCCCGGCGAGTTTCTGGTCGATGCCTGAGGTGCGGTAGACGATGGTGTCGTTGCGGTTGCCGGGCTGCGGATCGCCGAGGGCCACGACCAGGCGGGTGTGGGCGTCGATGGCGACTTGCAGGTTCGTCGAGTAGCGGTAGTTCTTGCTCGGGGTGGCCAGGCGGCGGTCGCGGGTCGGGATGAGCGTGCCGTCGACGATGCTGATCTGGTCGACCCGACGACGGCGTCCCGGGGTGAGCGCGAGCAGCGGGCCGAGAGTGTCGATCACCCTGTGCGCGGCGGAGTGCGACACCCCAAAAAGCGGGCCGAGCTGCCGCATCGTCAGGTTCGTGCGCCAGTAAGAGGCGACCAGCAGTACCCGGTCGGCGAGGTCGAGCGACCACTGCCGGCCCGGCCGACCATCAGCGATCACGTCTCCGCCACGCTCGGCGACCAGCCGGACCAGCCGGACCAGCCGGCGGAACTGGGCGGGCTGCAGCCCGGTGATCGGGAAGATCCACTCCTGGCGGCCCGCCGAGATCACCTGCACCCCGACATAATCCATCATGGACCAGTCACCCAGTTACGAGACGTCCTTTAGGCCGTAGCCCCTATCGCTCCGATGGCCTGGGCTAGCACAACGCTGCCAGTCCAGGCCGCCGCCTTTCTGCTAGTCGCCGCGGTCTTCGGTAGCCCAGAGCAGCCCTCCCACGCGATGGGCGAGGTCCCGGCGCACCTGAGCGGTGAGGTGTTGGTTCCGAGCCGCCATCGCGGAGTTCGACCAGCCCATGATGCCCATGACCGCCCGCTCTGCCACGCCGAGGATCAGCAGCACCGTGGCGGCGGTGTGCCGAGCGTCGTGTAGCCGGCCGTCCCGTAGCCCGGCGAGCTTGAGCAGTCGCTGACCCAACCCGCATGAAGCCCAGCCCTGAACCGATCCTGCAAGCCGTGAGCAGCATCGGTCTCGTTCCGGCTCGCTGCATCCTTGTAGGAGATTCCCTCTCGGATGTTGAGGGGGCACGGGCTGCCGGTGTACGTGTTACCGGTTACGCGAATCGGCCGGAAAAGTCGGACGCACTCCGGACGGCTGGAGCGAACGCTGTGATTACAAGCATGGGTGATCTAGCCGCCGTAATGCTTGAGCCGTAGGGTCGGGCCCCAGTTTCCTGGGGCCCGACTCCGACTAACACAGCGAGGCTCTGCCCGCCGCGATCGTCGCCAGTCACGACGTGGATCAGATCGCTATTTCTCGGGGGAGGCCCCAGCCTGAGGCGTCAGACTGGCCACCAGCCGCGTATAGCGTACGAGCGTTGGCGTCGAGTAATCGTATAGAAACCCCGTCGTACAGATAGGACGCCGAGTAGGTACGGAAGATCGGCTCCCCGTCTTCAGGTCGCTCGTGACTGGCCGTCACAGTCTCCTTCTCCGCCAGGATCGTCCATAGCAGGTAATGACCTCGCTCTCGAAGCGCTAAGGCTAGAGCATCAGCTGTAACGTGAACAGTGTCAGGGCCAGCCTGTCGAGCCGCGAAGCTTTCCGCCAGCAACTTTCCGTTCTTCCCCCATTGAAAGTCGCCGACGCGCTCGAGTCCTAGTAGGGCGCAGAACGAAGTCGAGGGCATAAACGTGTATAGCCGCCTGCTTTCCGAGTGATCCCAATCGTTCGCGACGCCGCCGTAGCGGATCGTTGTGACGACAAGGTTTCCAGGAGGAAGCGTTCGTTGGCTGTGGCCACCTTCGCGACCGCCCATTTGGGGCCAATCCGACCGATAAGGATGGTCGGCATGAAGCAGGCCGAGAGGGCTGCCTGACTCCGGCATCCAGCGGCCGTACCAGTCCTGCCCAACTGCCCATTGAGACCATTTTTCCACGTCTTCGGTTTCCAGCAAGTAAGAACGGATCTGAGCCCAGGTTCTGTGCTGGGGCTGCCGGATGGCTGCGTCTTCCGGGTTCTGCGCCTGCGACCATTGATAGCTGCCCTCGAGAACTAGCCAAACCTGTCCGGATGCATCCGCGGGCGCCAGCAGCAGGTTAACCTGAGGACTGTGCTCGTCATTATTCGGCCAGTTCGCGTCGAAATGGGCCGGGAAGGTAACGTCTATAGGCGCGAACCACGTCTTCGGAGTATCTTCGTAAACCTGACTCTCCGCACGTCGCAATAGCATCGTCGGATCGATGTCATGTCCGTAGACATCGAGCGGTCCCTGATACTCTGACCGATCATCGTCTCGATAATTCGGATTTAGGCCGTAGTGGTCGGTCATGCGGCCAATGACTCGCCGGAACGCAATCCATATATATTTCTGGGCGTAACCTTCGTGCTTTCTGTCGTCTCCAGGGGCGTAACGGGGAAGGTTTCTGTCAATCTCGCCGAAGAGCTCAGGAGTCCATCCAAGCTCATGAGCGGCATCGAAGATCAGCCGACCGACGTGATCGGCGTCGAGCTCCTCCTTGAGATCAAAGTTGCTGACCGCGGAATCGATAACATATTTCCGGAAGTCGTCAAAGTCGGACATGACGGGATGGCTGAGCGCGCTATACCGATAACTCGGCGGGCTCGACAAAGATTCGATTTCGTCTTTTGACCGGCACTTTTGAGACCAGTTCGACGTGTAAGGCGGTCGGATCCGTGTGGCAATGTCATCAATCTCTGATCGCCACCCTGCACTGAGGGCCGCCTCGATTGCACGGCGGGCGTAATCACGGCTTAGGTAGTTCTCAGGCCAGTAATTTCGTTTAAAGGTGAGATCTAGGACAGCCTCGGCTACTACGAAGACCGCATCAGGGCGGAGGCTGCGCTGAGCTATCCCGCATCCAATCGCCAGCAGACGTTCCTGGACGTAGTCGTCGTCAACGTCCAGGAACATCCGCAGGATCTTCCCGTAGACGTCTGGAGTTGGCTCCAGCAAAGCGATGATGGCCTTCGTAGCGTTGTCCCGAGTCGGACGGTGCGAGGAAGCCAGCGCCCAGGTGAGCGTGAGCGCTCCGAGGTAGCGGGTGTCATCTGTAGCGTGAGTGCCCGCGTCAGACCATGCCCACTCGATCAGGATGGGAAGGTGCCCCTCGTCCTCCTCCTGTCGGTCACAGAAGTAGGACCAGGAAACGTCGCGTTCAGTAAGTGTTTGGCAAACAAGATGCCGGTGGAGCCACTCCGCGTTGAGCTTATGGCCAGGGACCGCGGCTACCTGTATCAGGGCATTGTGAGCTGCGTCTGCAAATTCAGGATTGCTTTTGAGTTGCAGCAGGATCTCGACGGTTCGGTCACTGACTGCTGAAGGCTGGCGCCAAGCAAGGCTGAGCAGGAAATCATTGTGCGCGGCGTAGTGGTACTCGCTCGGTGGAATCTCGAGGAGGTCCACTAGCTCAACCCCATGCGTCTCTGGCAGAACCGAGGCCAACGCCTGCAGGATGCCTGGATTGGCATACCAACGTTCGGCGAGGTTGGCCGCCTCGACTCGGACCGAGGCTAGGTCGCGCGTTGCTATGAGCTTTGCCAGCGCAATTTCGCCCAACCGCTCGTATCCGAACCTGATGTAGTCGCGTCCATCAACAATTAGTTCGGATAGGATTGCTTCCTTGAGTAGCCCGTTGAGTAGGCTGCCGCTCCAACCGCTACTCGGAAGAAGCGTCGAGGTTATCGCCTCGGCGTCTTCCCGCGGCAACCTTCTCGTTCCTGGATCTATTGATCCGGCAATACGCTCAACTGCTCTGAGGACTAGCCCTCTGCGAGCATCATAGTCGCACCTATCTGCACTAGCGAGGCGCAGGTTTATCGCAGCGAGGAAACTGTCGTAGATCCACGTGGTGCCGATACCATCGCGTGGGAACCGGCTATCGCCGCGTTGCTGTAAGGTTGTGCACACGAGCTTTAGGAAGAGAGGATTCGTGAACTCGGGGTCCAGCATTGGGAACGAGGGGCGTTCGATGCCGTACCAGTCGAGGAATTGGGAAACGGCACTCCGGGGCACTTCCGAGAAGCCTGTGTGCTCAACCGGCAGGAGGCGATCCTGGAGATTCGCGGACAAGGTATCAGGCAGAAATTCGTTGCGGCACGAGAGCACTAGTCGTACGTGCGGGAAGCGCTCGACCTGCGTAAGGAAACTGCCTAGGTACTTGTTCCATAGAGTGCGGTCGGCTGCCTCATTCAGGCCATCTATGATCACCAGGCCCACTTCACCCGCCGTCTGGCATGCTGCATCGAAAGTGGCGAGAAGTTGGTCGGCCGGATTATTGAAACCGATAATGCGTCCTAGGTCTGCCTCGATTGGTCCTCGCTCGAGTTGCTCCCCGAGTGCTATCAGTGTGGGTAGGTCGGCAGAGGACCGGTCCTTAGCGAGGTCGCAGAGCAGATGGGTTTTACCTGCGCCCCCTGTTCCAGTAATTAGGATTGCGGGACAGTCAAAGCTCTGCCACGGGCGACTTGTGATTAGCCCTTCTAGCTCGCGCGTCGCCGATCGTATGTTCTGGAGCTGCCCGTAGAGGCTCGCAGCACTGCCATGGTAGTACCGGTCTTGGAGGCAGTGGCGTCTAAGGAGTAGAGAGAGATCGTTAATAGGGTCATGAGTGGCAGCGACGAGGGGGCCGATATCGGGAAGTGGCCCTATTGGCTGGCGGGCTTGCCTGGCTGCCTCGCCCACCTTTTCCTCGAGCTGATCAAGGTGGATGCCGAGCCGTTCGATGGAGGGTCGGAAGATATCCTCATGCCCCTCGGGCAGTGACAGCCCGTAGGCTCCTCGTGCTTCTCGCAGGCCGGCTAGCTTGGTCCGGATTTCACGTTCGAACGAAGATGTTCGCGCCAGACCATCAAAGACTTTCGCAATAGGAAGCTCGACGTTTAACCGGGGGTCATACCGGCCGGCGGCATCCTTCTCTGCGCGGTCCGCGATCTCACGGAACCGCTCCTGCGAGAATCCGTCGAGGTCGAACCAATAGCGAAGCCGGCCTACTTGCGACGGCTGCAACAGGCATTCTATTAGCTGCGTCTCGCCGACATACTCGAACCTGACAGTCCGGCCAGTCGCTGAAGCCGCAGCTTCCCACTCCGCGACATGCTCATTCCATTTTGTCCACGCGCTTTTCGTTGTGCGAGTGCCTCCGCCTTTGAGGGCTACCTCCGTATCGCCCGCTGGGCGGTTGTAGGGAAGGAGGATGTAGTAGCGCGCGAGCTTCGGCTCAGTCGAAAGGGCGCGGCGAACAGACTTGGTGATTTGGGTAAACTCGTCGTTGTCGAGCTCAAAAAGGTATTTCGCCTGCCATCCCCATACTTCGCCGTTGGGAAGCTCGCCTCGACCTTCTCGACCGCCGTCCGGGTTCCCGAACGTGGCGAAGTTGGTGCCTGCCGGCCACTCGACGAGGCCGCCATAGATTATGAGTTGGTTGCAGAGTTCCTCGAACCCGTCACGACGGGAGCCGGAAGGCGCCTTGCCGCGAATCTGTTGGAAGTTGACTTCGGGAAGCAGAGCCACGAGGTCTCGCAATCGCTGATCACGTAGGGGTCGGGTGGCTGGAGCCAGCAGGTTGGGCAGTAACTCTAGCGGTAGTGGGGGACAGCGTGGTGTTACTCGCCATCTCGGCAGGTGGCATCCGGCGGCTGCCGGTAGGCCGGGTTCCGGAGTTGGACCGTAGCCTGCGCCTACGGCCTGTGGTGCTGGCGGTGGTACGTCAGGTGAGCCCCGTCCGGTGAATGGCCAGCGACGACACGTAGCTCCCCCAGCTCATCTCCTGCGCCCGCCTCCATCACGATGCCAGCCGTCGACGTAGATGGCCCCTGTGTCGAAGAGAACGTGATGGTTCGGGCAGAGGCAGAGGACGTTGCTCGGGACGTCGGGGCCGTTATGGGGTTTCCCTAGGGCCCGTATGTGGGCGGCCTCGGCGTACGGGCCAGCCGGGGTTGCTAGTTGAATGCCGCAGACCTGGCACCGGTGGCCGTGCAGGCGCTTCACGCCGTTGGCGACGGCAGTGCTTCTGACGAGACGTTGGATGGTGGCTTCCGTGCGAGGGGTCTGCTGGTCAGTAGTTCCATGGAGGGGCGCAGCAGGCGGAGGGTCGGTGCTCTCCAGCGCTACCAGGCGGTATCGCCAGATTTTGTAGCCGTCCTTGCCAGTGTCAGACCAGTGGTCGACAACTCGGAAGAGCCCGTCGTATCGCAAGCCAAGCCTGGGAGAGTACTTCTGGTCTCCGCCGGCACCTCTGATCACCCGCACTGGGTTGCCGTCAATCTGGCTGCGCGCGAGTCCGAGGTTGCCACGGGTTAGCTGTTGGTCTGCGATCTGCCGCTTGGTGGCTGGGTCGTTCCCACCCTGACCTGTGTAGACGAGCTCTGTGCCGTAGTCCTCGTCGTCGACGTAGCCACCCGAGACCACGATGGACTCGGCGCCGTCTTTGCCTCCACAGATTCCGGCCTGGTTCGGCCGGTGCACTCCAGACCCGGCGAGCTCATCCCGATTCTCAAGGTTGAGCCGGGTGGGTAGCCAGGGATTTCACCGTAGGTCCGCTCGGAAGCCATGGCGGCACGATAGGGCAAGGGGCCGACGCCCGCGGTGCGGCAAGGCGCGGGCGTGACAGAGCGGTCTCAGTGCCGGTCTCGTTCACCGCGGTCCGTCGTGGCACGTTGCCGCCCATCGGAAGCCGTCACCCCTGCTAACGGTCACCGTCAGACCAGCGCGGATGCATGGTCGCAGACCTCGAAAGCGTGTGAGGGTTTACGCCCTCCGCGGGTTCAAATCCCGCCGCCACCGCTCGTGACAAGCGAGAACGCCCGGTCGATCCGCGAGGATCGACCGGGCGTTTCCCGTTGCCGCCCCGCACGCCGCCCCCGCCTGAGCGGGTCCACCCGTCCGGAGCGCGATGTCTGGCTGACCGGGCATGGCTATCGATCTCCGGGTCCCTAGGATGTGGGAGCGGCCGACGGGTCCGGCACGGTCTCCCGCTTCCGCGGGGCTCCCGGTGGGCTCGTCCCGCAGTCGGGTTCGTGGAGCGGACGTGCACTGAACACCAGCCGCACCGAGATCATCAACTACGCGGAGTGTGTCGCCGGTCGGTGAGGCGGCCTCCGCGTCAGCACGTACGAACATCGAGAAACGGGGTATCGATGCGGCGAAGAGTCGCGGGAGTCTCTGTGCTGGCGGTTGCCGCCGGCATGGCGGTGGGAGTACCCGCCCACGCGGCGGGCGATTATCGGACGGTGACCCGGGAGGGAGTCGTCCTCCAGGTCGATCGGGTGCCGGTGTCGGTCACGCCGGTCAAGGGGAGCGGAGCGACCCGGTCGGATTTCGACGGTGACGGCGTCGACGACGTCGCGGCCTCCGCCGATCCCTACGAGCACAGCCTGCCGCAGTCACCCGGTGGCCTGGTGGTGGTGCGCTACTCGTCGACGCCGTACGTGGACTATCTGGCCACGGCGGTCTCACCGGTCGGGGGTGGCTGCGTCTGCTTCGGGGAGATTCTCGCCACCGGGGACTTCGACGGTGACGGGTACGACGACCTGGCGGCCGGGGAGCACGACGCGTACGACACGACGGTGAAGGTGCACGCCGGTGGGGTGTGGGTGATCCCGGGCAGCAGCAGCGGCCTGCGGATCGACTCGGCGAAGTACTTCACGCAGAGCAGCCCGGGGGTGCCCGGCGCCTCGGAGCGGGAGGACCGGTTCGGGTCGGCGTTGGCGGCGGGCGACATCAACGGTGACGGCCGGGACGATCTGGCGATCGGCGCGTACGGGGAGGCGATCGGCAGTCTCGGTGAGGCCGGTGCGGTCACCGTCCTGTACGGCGGCACCGGTGGCCTGACCGCCACCGGTGCGCAGCAGTTGCACCAGGACCAGGCCGCGGTGCCCGGCTCGGCCGAGAAGGGCGATCACTTCGGCTGGACGCTGGCCATCGGCAAGGTCGACAACAACAGGTACGCCGACCTGGTCATCGGTGCGCCGCAGGAGAACAGCAACTCCTCGTCGACGGGCAGCGGGATGCTGACGCTGATGTGGGGTTCGGCGAGCGGTGTGAAGCTCAGCGGAGCCACCTCGGTCACCGGGGCGGCGCTGCGCGGTGCCACCGGACGCAGCGACAGCTACGTGTGGGATCTCGGCATGGCGCTGGCCGTCGGCGACGTCAACGGCGACGGGTTGGGCGAGGTCGTGGCCGGTGCCCCGAACGCGCAGAGCCCGAAGGGCAACGAGGGCATGGTCGCGGTCTTCACCGGTCGCAGCGGCGGTCTGTCGAGCAGCGCGGTGAAGCTGTTCAGCCAGCGTACGGCCGGTGTGCCGGGCGATCCGGAGGCCGGTGACCTGTTCGGCGCGACGCTGGCGGTCGGTGACGTGACCGGTGACGGCCGGGCCGACGTGCTGGTCGGCGCACCCGGCGAGGCGATCGGTACGAAGGCCGAGGCGGGCACGATCGCGCTGCTGAAGGGCTCTGCCTCGGGGCTGACCGGTACGGGTGCCCAGGGCTTCGACCAGGATCACGCGGTCGTGCCGGGCGGCGCGGAGCGCGGCGACCGGTTCGGTGGTGCGGTCGCCCTGCTCAACCTGAACGGCACCGGTCCGCTGGACGCGCTGGTGGCGTCGCCCGGCGAGGCGGTCACCGGTGACCCGGCCGGCCTCTCCTCCGGGTCGGTCGCGGTGTTCCACGGCGGCTCCGGTGGGCTCGTCCCGCAGGCGACGTCGTGGAGTGGCCTGAGCCTGCGCACGGACGTCGTCTGGCCACTGTGGTACGGCCGGCGGCTCGCCGCCGCGCAGACCGGCGGCCTGAACTACTGACCTGACCGCGACGAGATCCTGGTGCGAACACGCCCCTCGGAGGGCAGATTCGTACCGGGATCTCGTCGTCAGCAGGGGCCGTGGCCTTCGACGAAGAGGCGGTGGGCCCAGTCCGCGTACCCGGCGATGATCTTTCGGACGGTGTCGCCGTCGTGCAGGAACAGGTAGGCGCGGTCGCCGTGGCGGGCGAACAGGCCGTCGAAGCGGTGCGTTCCCGGCGGTGCGTGCAGCGCGCGTACCTCCGGATAACTGGCTCTGACCTGCGTGATCGGTGACCCGGCCGCGATTCCTTCCGGGGTGCGGACCGGGTCGCCGGCCCAGAGCAGGACCAGCCGGTCGTCGATGAAGACCGGGCTGATCATCTCGTGTCCGGCCAGCGTCGGACCGCAGGCGTCGACGTCGGTGCGGAGCATGCCGCGCCGGGCCAGATCGTCCTCCGTGTCACCGAAGTCGACATCGGACAGACCGTCGAGGTCGACGACGCTGGCCGCGGCGACCGGCTCACGAACGGCGATGGTGTCCGGTGGCATGGGTCCGCTGCCCGAGATCGCGGCAGCAAGCAGCAGTGTGGCGATGAAGCCGAATTGTCGCAATTTCATGGAATCCCCCAGTCCCCAACGTGACGGGAGCGAAGAGGTTATTGCCGCGCCTCCCATTCGTCGGCCAACTCGTCCCAGTAGTCGGCGCTCAGCCCGCGCCGGCCGTGCGTGAGCCAGCCCTCGGTGCTCCGCTCCACGTGCAGTCCCAGCTCGGCGAAGGGGTCGATCCATCGCCCCGGCTCCGCACCCAGCTCGGTCAACGCGGCGTTGATGGGCCAATCCGGACGCGGCCCGTCGAAGGCCGTGTCGAAGCGCGGACCCCAGGACAGGGCGCCGCCCAACCAGACCGCCGCCGCCTGGTGCCCGATCCCTCCGGCGAACTCCGCCTCGACGTACGCCACCGGCCCCCGCCGCGACCAGCGGGCCAGCACCTCGACCAGCGCGGGGGAGAGCACCAGCGCGAACGGGTCCGCCGCGCTCGGCTCGTCGGCCGCATAGTCGGGCGGGGTGCCGGTCAACTCCGCCACCAACTGCGGCGTCACCGGCAGCAGGGCGAAGTCCTGTCGCAACCCGCCGAGCACCGCGTGATCCAGGTCCCGGGTCTCCTCGCGCAGCAGGTCGGCGTCCGCGACGACCGCGCTGAGCTGGTAGCTCACCGAATGTCCACAGCCTGTGGATAGAACATGTGTACGACGGTGGTCGGGCGTGCTCGCCGTCGTCGGGCAGCGCTCGGCTCCATCCGGTCAGTATCGCGGTAACGGCGACTTCCGGCTGCCGTCGTCGGCTGCTCGCCGGAGCGGTGCTGCTTTGGTCGGTGGCGCTGTCGCCGGTGCGGCCAGATGCGCTCCTGGGGCGTGAGCCTGGACAATGGCGCTACCGTGACCGGGCGGAACAGTCGTACGGCTGTACGAGGATTCGGGTCGTCGGTGAGTCGAGGGAAGGAGCGGCAATGAGCCCCGTGTCGCTGCCGCCGGTACACAGCACTTCTAGGATCAGTGCCATGCCAGAAAGCCATCAGGTGCAGGTGGCGGCCCTCGTTGCGCTGCTGCGCCAGCCTGGTGCCCGCTGGGCTGAAGTGGCGGCGGAGGTGCTTGCCGAAGGGAGTGCACTTGCTGTTCTGCGCCGCCAGATCGGTGCGGGAGAGACTCTCTTCGGCGATGACCCGGTGCGGGATGCGCTGGGCGCTGCTCGGGCCGAAATGCAAGCCTGGGCAGCGGAGGGCATCGAGGTCTACTCGTTCTTTGATGACGCCTATCCCGCACGTCTGCGTGACATCCACCAGATGCCTCCGATTGTGTTCACGCGGGGCACGCTCGCCGAAGACCGGCGGGCGGTGGCTGTGGTCGGAACCCGTAGGCCCACGGAACGCGGCGTGGGTATCGCCGAGACCTGTGCCGCTGCTCTGGCGGAGTCGGGTATCACCGTTGTCTCCGGTCTAGCTGCCGGAATCGACACGGCGGCGCACACCGCAGCCCTGCGTGCAGGTGGTCGCACAGTGGCGGTTATCGGCACTGGGGTCAATAGATGCTACCCCGCAGCAAACCGGCAGCTGCAGGATCAGATCATCGAAGACGGCCTGGTGCTCAGTCAATTTTGGCCAGACGCACCACCTGCCAAGCACACCTTCCCGATGCGCAATGCCGTCATGAGTGGCTACGCGGCGGCGACGGTCGTGGTGGAAGCGGCATACCGCAGCGGAGCTCGGATGCAGGCTCGCCTCGCGCTGGAGCACGGCCGACCAGTGGTCCTGGCCGACTCGCTCCTGCAACACGACTGGGCGCGTGAGTACGCCGACCGGCCAGGTGTGCATGTCGTATCGACAGCTAACGAGCTCGTTGCTACGGTCGACCTCATCGTGCACCAGATACCCAATTCCCCTCAGGCACTTGAAGGTCTACCGCGTCTTGTCGACCTATAGACAATGGGCGACCGCCCAGCATGACGAGATGCAGGTGGTTGAGCGACAGCGCAACTACCTGCGCAGCCCATTGCCGCCGGGTGATGGCATCTGTGTCGTCTGCCGCAGCACTGCGGGGATCGGATTCGAGCTGTGCTACCAGTGCGGCCAGCACCGTTCTGCATCCGGCGGTATTCAGGCAGACGTCGTCGCCCCGATCGCCTATTCGGTGGCGAGGGAGCAACATGATCACAATCTCATCGTCTACAAGTCTGCTCAGCCGTCGGTGGTCGCGATGGGAAACCTCTCCTCGCTGACGGTCCTCTACCTCGCGTTTCACTGGGATTGCTTCGCGGACGTGCTTGGTGGTCGTTTCACCCACGTCGTCACGGTTCCCTCCACGCGGGGTCGACCGGGCGTCCACCCGCTCGAGACCATCGTGGCGAGACGTCTGCCTCTCCCTGTTCTCCGCCCAGTCTCGAACCCTGCCTACCGTGGTGACGACCGGAATTTCCGTCACGACCGTTTCCAGTTGCCGCAGAGCGGCGCCTCCGGCGGCAGAGTTCTGCTTCTCGATGACACATGGACGACGGGCAGTCGGGTCCAGTCGCTGGCTTTCGCCCTCAAGGCAGCCGGGGCAGTAGCCGTGGCAGCGGTCATCATCGGTCGCCGAGTCAACCCGGCGTATGGCCCGTCAGCCCTCCTCCTGGAGCGGCTACGGGCAGCGCGGGAGTTCGACATCGCTCGCTGCGTGGTGGAAGGCGCGTGAAGCTCTCCATGAGTATGGCCAGGCACGAACTGTCACCCGCCGGTCTCACCACCGGTCTTCCGCCTGCATGAGCATTCGCAGTTGCTCGCCGGTCCGACGCCGCTCGGCCACACTGCACGACGCTGCTGGTTGGTGCGAAAGCCGGCAACCGGAGGAGGGCGAGTAGCCCTAGCAGGCATCGCGCGACGAATCAGGGCCGGTCCCCATGGGGCCGGCCCTGTCGTTCGTGCTGCTCAAGCGAGCGGAGGATACGAGATTCGAACTCGTGAGGGTGTAAACCCAACACGCTTTCCAAGCGTGCGCCCTAGGCCTCTAGGCGAATCCTCCGTCGAACAGAGTACAGGTCCCTGCCGACCCGCCCACCCCACCACCCCCTGAAGATCGACGACGGGTCGGGTAGGCTGGTGCTACCTCCCGTGCGGCGGTATCTCGTGAACCTCCCCAGGGCCGGAAGGCAGCAAGGATAAGCGAGCTCTGCCGGGTGCACGGGAGGCCTTTCTGTCTCCGGCACCGTGCGCTCCCCTCCCACCCAGCGTGGTGGGGCGCTGTGCTGTCGGTGTTAACAAGGGGCCCTTCCTCTACCGGAGGCGTTAACAAGGTGCCCTTCCTTGCACTCGGCGTTGCACTCCGGAGCACCCCGTTCAGCGGGGTGGGTGGTCAGTGGGGTGTGCGCGGGGCGAGAATGGCGCGGTCGAGAGGAGGCGGGACGCCGTGGCACTGGCGCTCTACCGCAAGTACCGGCCGCGCACCTTCGCCGAGGTCATCGGGCAGGAGCACGTCACCGAGCCGCTGTCGCAGGCGCTGCGCAGTGGCCGGCTCAATCACGCGTACCTCTTCTCCGGGCCGCGTGGCTGCGGCAAGACCTCCAGCGCCCGCATCCTGGCCCGGTCGCTCAACTGCGAGCACGGTCCGACCCCGGAGCCCTGCGGCACCTGTGACTCGTGTCGCTCGCTGAGCGGCGACGGGGCCGGCTCGCTCGACGTCATCGAGATCGACGCGGCCAGCCACGGTGGTGTGGACGATGCCCGTGAGCTGCGGGAGAAGGCGTTCTTCGCGCCGGCCAACAGCCGCTTCAAGATCTATGTCATCGACGAGGCGCACATGGTCTCGTCGGCCGGCTTCAACGCCCTGCTCAAGCTGGTCGAGGAGCCCCCGGAGTACGTCAAGTTCATCTTCGCCACCACCGAGCCGGAGAAGGTCCTCGGCACGATCAAGTCGCGGACCCACCACTACCCGTTCCGGCTGATCCCGCCGAAGACCCTCCGGCCGTATCTGGAGCAACTCACCGAGGCCGAGGGCGTACAGGTCGAGCCGGCGGTATTCCCGCTGGTCGTCCGCGCCGGTGGCGGTAGCGCCCGGGACAGCCTCTCGGTGCTCGACCAGCTCATCGCCGGTGCCGGCCCGGACGGGGTCAGCTATGCACGGGCCGCCGCGTTGCTCGGCGTCACCGACGCGGCGTTGATCGACGAGATGTGCGACGCGCTGGCGGCCGGAGACGGCGCGGCGGCGTACGCGACCGTCGACCGGGTGGCCGAGGCCGGGCACGACCCGCGCCGGTTCGCCTCGGACCTGCTGGAACGCCTGCGTGACCTGATCGTGCTCCAGCAGGTGCCGGATGCCGCCATCAAGGGGCTCATCGACGGGCCGGACGACCAGATCGAGCGGATGGCGGCCCAGGCCCAGCAGCTCGGGCCGGGCACGCTGTCCCGGTGCGCCGACATCGTGCACGAGGGCCTGGTGGAGATGCGCGGCACCACCGCGCCCCGGCTACTGCTGGAGCTGATCTGCGCCCGGATGCTGCTGCCCGGCGTCGACGATTCCACCGGCGGCCTACTCCAGCGCCTGGAACGGATGGAACGTCGGCTCACGCTCGCCGGCACGGACGCGCCGTCGGCCGCCGTCGGCTCCGCACCCGCGACCGAGCCCGCCGCCGTACGCTCCGCGCCTCCCGCCGCGCCCGCGGCTGCCGCCGCGCACCGGGCCGGGACCGGCACGCCGGCTGCCGCCCCCGCCTCGACCGGTCCCGCCCAGACGGGGAGTGCCGCTGTCACGTACGACTCCGACGACACCGCCCACACGGGCGGAGGTGGCTCCGGCGGCGATGCGGCTCATGCCGAGGCGGTCGCACCGCGCCGTCAGGTGCCGCCGTCGGCCGTCATGCCCGACCCGGCCACCCCGGAACCGCCCCGCCCCGGTGCGGCGGCTCCCGGCGAACTGGACGCGGTGGCCGTGCGCCGGGTCTGGCCCGAGGTGGTCGGCAAGGTCAACCGGAGCAACAAGCGGATCGCCGCGCTGATGCGGGACGCGGTGGTGCGGGACCTCGACGGTGACACGCTCGTGGTGACCGTGAAGTCGACCGTGCTGGCCAAGATGATGACCGACCACGCCCGGGTACTCACCGACGCGCTCTACGAGGAGTTGGGCGGGCGCTGGCAGATCCGGTGCGAGGTGGCCGGCGAGCGGGGCGGTATGTCGCCCGGCAACCCGCGCGCCGCCGGTGGGCCGGCTCCCGCCCGTCCGACGTCCGCCGCCGAGGCTCCGAGCCGCCCCGCCGCCGAGGCGCCGGGTCGTCCCGCTGGTGCGGGGACTCCGGTCGACAGCGGTGCGTCCGACGGCACGGCCCACCCGGGCTCCGCTGGCCGCGCTCCCGGAGGCGCCGCTGCTGCGGGTCCCGCCGGTGCGGCAGCGGCCGGTCGACCCGGCGGTGCCGACGCGGGCACTGGTGGTGGTACGAACGTCGGCCCCGGTGCTGCTGACACGGGCCGCGCCGGGGGCACGGCCGGTGGGGGCCCCGGTGGCCCGACTGGTAGCGCACGCTCCGGTGGTGCGGCCCACGCGGGCGCGCCCGGTTCTGCGCGTTCCGGTGGCGAGGGTGGTGCGGGTGTGCCCGGTGTTGCCGGGCGACCGCAGGGACGGGCCGGTGGCGGTCCGTCGGCTGCGTCGGACGAGAACGACGACGAGGGTTGGCCGGAGCCGGCGCGTCCCGGTGGCGTCACGCCGCCCGCCGAGTCGGGTGGAGCGGACGAGGACTGGCCGGAGGCGGCTCGACCGGGCGGCGCGTCCGCGTCGACCGGGGCTGCCTCGGCAGCGCAGGTCACGGTCGCGAACGGCCGGTCCGCCCCGGCGTCGGGCGGTCACGCCGTGGACGCTGCGGCAGGCCGGTCCGGCACGGCGGCCCCGCCCCGGCAGACTCCGGCGGGCAACGGCAACGGAAGCGGTGGTTCCGGTGGCGCACCGGTCAGCAGCGCGATCGCGGCGGCCCGGGCGGCGGCGGCCGGGCGGGGTCCGCGTACCGGTGCGGCGGGTACCCGTACCGCTGCGGCGGGCCGGCGGACTGCGGACGCCGAGTTCGCCGGTGAGCCCCCGTACGACCCGGACTTCGACGGTCCGGGGCGCGGCGGCGGGCGTGCCGGCGGCGGCCCAGCGGCGACGGCGCCGGCCTACGAGGGTTTCGACCCGGGCGACGAACCGGGGGACGAGGTCATCGACGAGAAGACCGCCCGGGAGTCGGGTGAGGAGCAGGCGGTACGTCTGCTGCGGGAGGCGTTCGGCGCCGAGAAGATCGACGAGGTGCCGACCCGCTGACCCCACGGGTCCGTCCGACGGGCGGGGTGTGGCCGCCGGAGTGTGGTCGGTGGGCATGGTTAGGGTGGGCGTGGTCTTGTATGACGAGTCAAGGGAGCGATCGTGCGGCCTGGTGGACAGCCGAACATGCAGCAGATGCTGAAGCAGGCGCAGAAGATGCAGCAGCAGATCGCCCAGGCGCAGGCCGAGTTGGCCGAGGCCGAGGTGACCGGCACCGCCGGTGGTGGTCTGGTCACCGCGACCGTGTCCGGTGCCGGTGAGATCAAGAGCATCAAGATCGACCCGAAGGCGGTCGACCCGGAGGACGTGGAGACCCTGGAGGATCTGGTCCTCGCGGCGCTGCACAACGCCACTGCGGCGGTCCGGGAACTGACCGACCAGAAGATGGGCCCGGTCGCGGGTGGGATGGGCGGCCTCGGCCTGCCCGGGTTCTGAGCCACCCGATGTACGAGGGTGCCATCCAGGATCTGATCGACGAGTTGGGGCGTCTGCCGGGCGTGGGCCCGAAGAGCGCCCAGCGGATCGCCTTCCACGTCCTGTCGGCGGATCCGGCCGACGTGAACCGGCTGGCCGGTGCGCTGCGCAAGGTCAAGGACCTGGTGCGCTTCTGCACCACCTGCTACAACGTCGCCGAGTCCGAGCAGTGCCGGATCTGCCGCGATCCGCGCCGCGGCAACGAGGTGATCTGCGTGGTCGAGGAGCCGAAGGACGTCGTCGCGATCGAGCGAACCGGTGAGTTCCGGGGGCGGTACCACGTGCTCGGCGGGGCGATCAATCCGCTGGAGGGCATCGGGCCGGACAACCTGCGCATCCGGGAACTGTTGGTCCGGCTGAGCGACGGCGAGGTGCGGGAGTTGATCCTCGCCACCGACCCGAACACCGAGGGCGAGGCGACCGCGACGTACCTCGCCCTCATGGTCAAGCCGATGGGGATCTCGGTGACCAGGCTGGCCAGTGGCCTGCCGGTCGGCGGCGACCTGGAGTACGCCGACGAGATCACCCTGGGCCGTGCTTTCGAGGGCCGCCGGGCGGTCTGATCGAGGGCCGGTGGGTGTGACACCGCCGTCGACGGCCGTCCGAAACACGTAACAGATTGATATCGATTATTCGCGGCTTTCGGCCCTTTTTGTCCCATGGCCTGTGAGCGTGCCTCCTGGTGGCCGGTCACTAAGGACACGATCCGGTACCAAGAGCTTCGCGCGCCGTTTCCCGGCGGTCGAAGTGGGAGCTATGGTCACCGCGATCGGTGACCCTGTCACCACGTTGTCCGTACCCCCAAGGACGAGGTGAAGCACCCATGCGTGCATCCAGGCCGAAGGTCGCTATCGCGGCCGTGGCGGCCGCGGCCCTCGCGGTAGCAGGCTGTGCCGAAAGCGATCGCGAAGGTTCCAGCGGTAGTAGCAACGAGACCCTCGTCTTCGGCGTCGCCGGAGACCCGAAGGTGCTCGACCCCAGCTTCGCCAGCGACGGTGAGTCGCTGCGTGTGGCGCGTCAGGTCTTCGAGACGCTGGTCCGCCCCGAGGAGGGCGGCACCAAGGTCAGCCCCGGCCTCGCCGAGTCCTGGGAGCCCGACGCGGCGGGTACGACCTGGACCTTCAAGCTGCGCTCCGGCGTGAAGTTCCACGACGGCACCGACTTCAACGCCGAGGCCGTCTGCACGAACTTCGACCGCTGGTACAACGCCAAGGGCCTCATGCAGAGCCCGGACGTGACGGCGTACTGGCAGGACATCATGGGTGGCTTCGCCGCCAACGAGGACGACACTCTCCCGGAGAGCCTCTTCAAGTCCTGCACCGCCACCGACGCGACCACGGTCAGCCTGGCCTTCACCCGGGTCTCCAGCAAGATCCCGGCCGCCCTGATGCTGCCGTCGTTCTCGATCCACAGTCCCAAGGCGCTGCAGGAGCACGACGCCAGCAACGTCACGGGCAGCGCGGACGACATCAAGTACCCGGCGTACGCGACCGAGCACCCGACCGGTACCGGTCCGTTCAAGTTCAAGTCCTGGGACGTCCCGAACAAGACGCTGACCCTGGAGCGCAACGAGGACTACTGGGGCGACAAGGCCAAGCTCAAGAGCCTGATCTTCCGCACCATCTCGGACGAGAACGCGCGCAAGCAGGCGCTGCGTTCCGGTGACATCCAGGGCTACGACCTGGTCGGACCGGCCGACGTCGAGCCGCTCAAGGGCGAGGGCTTCAACGTCCTGACCCGCCCGGCCTTCAACATCCTCTACCTGGCGATCAACCAGAAGGGGAACCCGAAGCTGGCCGACATCAAGGTCCGGCAGGCGCTGGCGCACGCGATCAACCGTCAGGCGCTGGTCGACTCGAAGCTGCCCCCGGGCGCCCAGGTCGCGGTGAACTTCTTCCCCGAGACCGTCGAGGGCTGGAACGGCGACGTCACCAAGTACGACTACGACGTCGAGAAGGCCAAGTCGCTGCTGGCCGAGGCCGGCGCGTCGGACCTGACCCTGCGGTTCCACTACCCGACCGAGGTCACCCGGCCCTACATGCCGAACCCGAAGGACCTGTTCGAGCTGGTCTCGGCGGACCTCCAGGCGGCCGGCATCAAGATCGAGCCGATCCCGCTGAAGTGGAGCCCGGACTACCTCAACGCCACCACCTCCGGCTCCGCGCACGACCTGCACTTCCTCGGCTGGACCGGTGACTACGGCGACGGTTACAACTTCATCGGTACGTTCTTCGACCGGCAGAAGGACGAGTGGGGTTTCAACAACCCCGCGCTGTTCGAGAAGTTCAAGCAGGCGGACACCACCGCGGACCAGGCGGCCAAGGTGGCTCTCTACAAGGAGATCAACGCCGACATCATGAACTTCCTGCCCGGTGTGCCGATCTCGCACGCACCGCCGGCCATCGTGTTCGGCAAGGACGTGACCGGGGTCAAGGCGAGCCCGCTCACCGACGAGCGGTTCTCCACCGCCGAGTTCAAGTCCTGATCTGACGCAAACAGAACGCGGGCGGGCGCTGTACCACAGCGCCCGCCCGCTACCCTCAGCACACCCTTCGAGGCCGCCGTGTTCCGGTTCATCGTCAGACGCCTCCTGCAGCTGATACCCACGCTGTTCGGGCTCTCCATTCTGTTGTTCATCTGGCTCCGGCGGTTGCCCGGCGGCCCCGAGACCGCCATCCTCGGCGAGCGGGGCACGCCCGAGATGCGCGCCGCGATCCGCCGCAATCTCGGCCTCGACGAGCCGATCCTGATCCAGTACGGCCGGTTCGTGCGGCGGATGGTCCGCCTGGATCTGGGCACGTCGATCTCCACCAAGCGCGAGGTCACCACGGAGTTCCTCCAGCGCTTCCCCGGCACCGTCGAGCTGACCGTCACCGCGATGGTGATCGCGATCGGCATCGGTATCCCGCTCGGCTATCTGGCCGCCCGCCGACGCGGCCGTTTCCTCGACCACGCCTCCGTCGGCGGGTCGCTGATCGGCATCTGCATCCCGGTCTTCTTCCTGGCGTACGTGCTGAAGGCGATCTTCTCGGAGAACCTCGGCTGGTTCCCCTCCAGCGGCCGGCAGGACCCGACGATCGGCGCCACCCGGATCACCAACTTCTTCGTGCTGGACGGGCTGATGACCCGGGAGTGGGACGCCGCCGCCGACGCGCTGTGGCATCTGGTCCTGCCCGGGCTCGCACTGGCCAGCATCCCGCTGGCGATCATCGTCCGGATCACCCGGGCCAGCGTGCTGGAGGTGCTCAACGAGGACTTCGTCCGCACCGCCGAGGCCAAGGGCCTGACCGAGAACGTCGTACGCCGCCGGCACGTCCTGCGCAACGCGATGCTCCCGGTGGTGACCTCGATCGGTCTGCTCACCGGCGGTCTGCTCTCCGGTGCGGTGCTCACCGAGACCGTCTTCGCGTTCAGCGGGATCGGCGCCTTCCTCGCCGAGGCCATCAACCAGCGCGACTATCCGGTCCTGATGGGCTTCATCATGATCATTGCGGTGGTGTACGTGCTGGTGAACCTGATCGTGGACCTCTCGTACAGCCTGATCGACCCGAGGGTGAGGGTCCGATGACGATCATCAGTGGCAAGAAGCGCGAGAAGATCGACCGGCTCGCCGAACTCGCCGCGCGCGAGGAGGAGCGGGGCGTCAGCCTGTGGCAGGACGCCTTCCGGCGGCTGCGGCGCAACCCGGCGGCAATCATCGGTGCCGTCATCCTGGCCATCTTCGTGCTGGTGGCGCTGATCGGCCCGTTCCTGGTGCCGTACGGCCCGACGGACACGATGGGCATCCGCGAAGGCGTGATCCGGCCGGGCACCATCCCCGGCCCCTCCAGCGAGCACTGGTTCGGCTACGACCACCAGGGTCGGGACGTGTTCAGCCGGATGGTGGTGGGTGCCCGGCAGACCCTGCTGGTCGGCGTGGTGGCCACCCTGATCGGTCTGGCCGTCGGCGCGCTGATCGGTGGCGTCGCGGGTGCCGCCGCCGGCCTGGGCGGCCGCTGGGGACGCTGGATCGACAGCATCCTGATGCGGTTCATCGACATGCTGCTGGCGCTGCCCAGCCTGCTGCTCGCGGTCAGCATCGCCGCCCTGCTCGGCCGGAGCCTGACCACCGTGATGATCGCGGTCGGCATGGTCTCGGTGCCGGTCTTCGCCCGGCTGCTGCGCGGCTCGATGATCGTGCAGTCGAACAGCGACTACGTCCTCGCCGCCACCTCGCTCGGCGTACGCAAGTCGAAGATCGCGCTGACCCACGTACTCCCCAACTCGCTCGCCCCGGTCATCGTCCAGGCGACGCTGACCCTGGCCACCGCGATCATCGAGGCCGCCGCGCTCTCCTTCCTCGGGCTCGGCAACCCCAACTCGGCCACCCCGGAGTGGGGCGTCATGCTGGCCGACGCGCAGCAGTACCTCGGGGTACGCCCGGAGCTGGCCATCTATCCGGCGGTCGCCATCATCATCACCGCCCTGGGATTCACCCTGCTCGGTGAGGCGATGCGCGAGGCCCTCGATCCGAAGCTGCGGAAGTAGGAGGGTTCGTAATGGCACTACTCGAAGTGAACGACCTCTCCGTCACCTTCGCCCGGCGCGGTCAGCGCGCCGTGCACGCCGTCGACGGGGTGTCCTTCTCGGTCGACGCCGGTCAGGTCGTCGGCCTCGTCGGCGAGTCCGGCTGCGGCAAGTCGGTGACCTCGCTCGCCATCATGGGTCTGCTGCCCAAGCAGCCCGGCCTGCGGGTCGGCGGCAAGGCGGTGTTCGACGGCACGGACCTGCTCCAGCTCGACGACCGGTCCCGGCGGGACATCCGGGGCCGCGACGTCGCGATGATCTTCCAGGACCCGCTGTCGTCCCTGAACCCGGTCGTACCGATCGGACTCCAGGTCACCGAGGTGCTGACCCGGCACCGGGGGATGAAGGGCGCCGCCGCGGCGAAGGAGGCCGCCGCACTGCTGGACCGGGTCGGCATCCCCGACCCGACGCGGCGGCTCAAGGAGTACCCGCACCAGCTCTCCGGCGGGATGCGGCAGCGCGCCCTGATCGCGATGGCGGTGGCCTGCCAGCCCCGGCTGCTGATCGCTGACGAGCCGACCACGGCGCTGGACGTCACCATCCAGGCGCAGATCCTGGAACTCCTCAAGGACCTGGTCCGGGACTCCGGCACCGCGCTGGTGATGATCACGCACGATCTGGGCGTGGTCGCCGGCATGTGCGACACGATCAACGTGCTCTACGGCGGCCGGGTGGTGGAGACCGCCCGGCGACGTCCACTGTTCCGCGAGCCCCGACACCCGTACACGGTGGGGCTGCTCGGCTCGGTGCCGCGCCTGGACGCCGGGCGCGGCGAGCGGCTCACCCCGATCCCCGGCTCGGTGCGCGACCTGCTGCCCTGGCCGGAGGGCTGCGCCTTCGCGCCGCGCTGCACCCGCCGGGTGGACGCCTGCGTCGGCCAGCCGCCGGAGCTGGTGCTCACCCATGCCGGCCGCAGTTACCGTTGCGTCAACCCGGCCCCGGTGTCGGACCCCTCGCCGGCTGCGCCGTCCGCCGAGGCTGCACCATCCGCACCGTCCGCTGAGGCTGTGTCGTCCGTCGGGGCTGCACCGTCCGCCGAGGCCGGGACGTCTGCCGAAGCGCCGTCGTCCGTCGAGGTCGACCCGTCTGCCGAGGTCCACCCGTCTGCCGGGCCATCGGCGGATGCTGAGGCTGCGGCGGTCGCTGAGGCACCGCCGGCTGCTGAGGCAGCCGCGCCCGTCGAGGCGTCGGGTACCGGCCAGGTGCCCGCGCCGCGCGAGGAGGAGAAGTCATGACCGAGAGCGATGTCCTCGTCGAGGTACGGGATCTCAAGGTGCACTTCCCGATCAAGCGGGGGGTGCTGTTCGACCGGACGGTCGGCCACGTCAAGGCGGTCGACGGCGTCGACCTGAGCATCTCGCGCGGACAGACGTACGGCCTGGTCGGCGAGTCGGGCTGCGGCAAGTCCACGCTCGGTCGTGCGCTGCTCCAGCTCAACCCGCCCACGGCGGGCGAGGTGCGCTTCGACGGGGTGGAGTTGACCACGCTGGCACCGCGCAGGCTGCGGACCATGCGGCGGCGAATGCAGATGATCTTCCAGGACCCGATGTCCAGCCTCGACCCGAGGCAGAACGTCGAGTCCATCCTCACCGAGGGCCTGCAGACGCACGGCATCGGTGGCGACCGAGACGGCCGCAGGAAGATCATCGGCGAGACGCTGGACAAGGTGGGCCTGCCCCGTTGGGCGTTGTCCCGCTATCCGCACGAGTTCTCCGGCGGCCAGCGGCAGCGCATCGGGATCGCCCGCGCGCTGGTGCTCGGGCCGGAGCTGATCGTCGCCGACGAGCCGGTCTCCGCCCTGGACGTGTCGATCCAGGCGCAGGTGATCAACCTGCTCGACGAGTTGCAGGACAGCCTCGGCCTCACCTATCTGGTGATCGCGCACGACCTGGCGGTGGTGCGGCACATCTCCGACACTGTCGGCGTGATGTACCTCGGCGGTCTGGTCGAGGAGGCGCCGAGTGACCGGCTCTACACCGAGCCGCTGCACCCGTACACCCGGGCGTTGATGTCGGCGGTGCCGGTGCCGGACCCGGACGTGGAGGACCGCCGGGAGCGGATCCTGCTCTCCGGTGACCTGCCCTCGCCGGCCAACCCGCCGTCGGGCTGCCGCTTCCACACCCGTTGCCCGTGGGCGCAGCCGACGCGGTGCGCCGACGAGCGGCCGGTGCTGCGGGAGATCGGTGGCAGTCGGGTCGCGTGTCACTTCGCCGAGCAGATCGCCAGCGGCGAACTGCGGCCGCACAGGGTGAGTGCGGAGATCGTCCGCCCGGAGGGCGAGGGCGAGGAGCCCGGCGTGGTCTCCGCACCCAGCGAGCCCGGCACGTTCGTCTAGCTGAGCTGTTAGCAGGGGTCCCTTTCTATGCCGTAGGCGTTAGAAAGGGACCCCTCCTTACATCAACACCCGGGATCAGCCCTCGGGGCGGTTCAGCAGGCCGACCGCGATGCTGTGCACCGCGTCCAGCCCGGCGGCGTCGGCCAGCGCCGCGCTGCCGCCGGTGACCGCGTACCACTCGTCGGCGTCCTTGTACTGGACGTGGAGGGTGACCCGGCCGTCGGCGAGGTCGGTGCGCAGGGTCAACTCCCCGGTGACCACGCCGACCTCGTCGGTCATCACCCCACCCGGTCCGGGCACGACGTCCGTGGTCCGGCTCTGCGGGCCGGTGGCGCCACCGGCGTCGGCGGTCATGCCGGCACCGGGTACCTCCACCTCACCCGCGGCCGCTCCGTCGGCGGTCATCCCGGCGGTGGCCGGGCCGGGGCTGCCGGTGGCCGCCGCGGCGTCGTCCCCACCCGCGTCGGGCGTCCGCTCGGGTGCCGGGGTGCCGCCGGCTCCGGTTACGGCTTGCTCTCCCATGTGCAGCCCTCCAACATGTCGGCCAGCGCGGCCTTCTCAGCACTGGTGATCGTGAGCTTCCAGTGGTGCTTCACCGCCACCCAGTCGCCGGCATACTGGCACCAGTATGACCGGTTTGGCGGTTTCCACTGGGACGGATCCTGATCACCCTTTGCCCGGTTGGAGGAGGCCGAAACCGCGAAGAGCTGCGGCCGGTCGAGGTCGTTCGCGAAATCACTCCGCTTCGAGTCTTCCCACTCGTCGGCGCCGGAGCGCCACGCGTTGGCGAGCGGGACCATGTGGTCGATGTCCACGCTGGACGGGTCGGTGAAGGTCCGCCCGTCGTACACGCTCTCCCAGTTGCCACCCACCACGTTGCACCCGGAGTGCTGGATGTCCTTGCCGTCGCGTTCCAGCACGGTGTCCCGGACGTCGCAGTTCTGGCCGGTCTTGCGCCAGTGCGAGAAACGGTTGCGGCTGTAGCCGCGCATCGGGTTGGCTTCGGCGACGGTCAGTTCGGAGAGCATCTGGGTGGCGGTGCCGCCGTCACCGCTGGTGGGCGACACCTCCGGCTCCACCAACTCGACGCAACCGGCCGCGCCTAGGGTCAGCGCCGCGACGAGCGCGAGCGCCCCCAGGGCGCGAGGTCCTGATCTGGTACGCACAGACGACACCTCTCCAGCTTGCGGGCTTTCGGCGATCCCGCACAGTACCCGGGCCCAGTTTCGGCGATTCGTGGTGTCTCACGTATGGCGCACGGCACATTGGTAGTCATGCCCGAAACCGCGCCCGCCCTCCGGCTGAAGTCGCATGCCGGTCGAGGCACCCTGGCCGCCGCCGTCCTCGCCTCCGGCATGGTCTTCCTGGACACCACCGTGGTCAACGTGGCCCTGCCCCGACTCGGCGCCGAACTGGGCGCCTCGGTGGCGGGCCTACAGTGGACGGTCAACGGATACCTGCTCACGTTGGCCGCGTTCGTGCTGCTCGGCGGGGCTCTCGGGGACCGCTTCGGGCGACGGCGGATCTTCCTGCTGGGCGTGGTCTGGTTCACCGTCGCCTCGGTGCTGTGCGGGCTGGCGCTGCGTACCGACTGGTTGGTGGCCGCGCGGTTCCTCCAGGGTGCCGGCGGCGCGCTGCTCACCCCCGGCTCGCTGTCGCTGCTCCAGGCCAGCTTCCACCCGGACGACCGGGGCAAGGTGATCGGGGCGTGGTCCGGGCTCTCCGGCGTCTCCACCGCCCTCGGCCCGTTCATCGGCGGATGGCTGATCGACGCGCTCTCCTGGCGGTGGATCTTCTTCCTGAACCTGCCGCTGGCCGTGCTGGTGGTGCTGGCCGCGCTGCGCTGGGTGCCGGAGAGCCGGGACGAGAGCGCCTCGCGTAGCCGGGACGGGCGCCGACGCTTCGACGTGGCCGGTGCACTGCTCGGCGCGGTGGCACTGGCCGGGGTCACGTACGCGCTCGTCGACGCGCCGGGTCGCGGGATCAGCTCACCTGCCGTGCTGGTGTCGGCCCTGGTCGCGGTGCTGGCCGCGCTGGCGTTCGTGCTCGTGGAGCGGCGTCGCGGCGAGACCGCGATGCTGCCCACCGGCCTGTTCGGCAGCCGACTCTTCTCGGTGCTGAACGTCTTCACCGTGCTGGTGTACGCCGCACTCGGCGGGTTCACGTTCTTCTTCGCCGTCTACCTGCAGAACGTGGTCGGCTGGTCGGCGCTGCTCACCGGCCTGGCCCTGCTGCCGATGACGGTGCTGCTGCTGGTCGGCTCGCCCAAGGCCGGAGCGTTGTCGGCGAAGATCGGGCCGAGGCTGCCGCTGACCGTCGGCCCGGTGCTGGCCGCCGTCGGGCTGCTGATGCTGCGGGAGGTGGACGCGGGTGCGTCGTACTGGCGGCAGGTGCTGCCCGGGGTGGTGCTGTTCGGCGCCGGGCTGACCCTGGTGGTGGCGCCGTTGACCGCGTCCGTGCTGGCCGCCGTGGCGGACCGCTTCGCCGGGGTGGCCAGCGGCTTCAACAACGCCGCGTCCCGGGTGGGTGGCCTGCTGGCGGTGGCCGCGTTGCCGCTGCTGGTCGGGCTCACCGGCACGGGCTACGAGCAGCCCGCCGAACTCACCGCCGCGTACCGGGGCGCGCTGCTCTGGTGCGCCGGCCTGCTGGTGGTCGGGGCGATCGTCGCCGCACTTCTGGTACGCCGGCCGACCCGCCGTGCACCGCCCGCACAACCCTGCCACTCGATGCCGGTCTCCACGCCGGACGGATGATCTCTGCGATGTAAGGAGGGGTCCCCTGCTATGCACGAGGCGTTAGCAGGGGACCCCTCCTTACATCAGCGACGGGCGCGGTTGATGGCGCTGGTGACCGCCTTGACGGAGGCGGTGACGATGTTCGCGTCCATGCCGACGCCCCAGACCGTCCGGCCGTCCACCTCGCACTCCACGTACGCGGCCGCCTGCGCGTCCCCGCCGGAGGAGAGCGCGTGCTCGTGGTAGTCGAGCACCCGTACGCTCACCCCGGCCGAGCCGAGCGCGTTCACGTACGCGTCGATCGGGCCGTTGCCGATCGCGTTCACCGAACGGGCCCGACCGTCCACCCCGACCTGCGCGGTGATCTCGACCTTGCCGTCGGCGCTGCCGATCTCGTACTCGGTCAGCGTCACCGCCGGGTCGCTCTGGTGGTCGAGCAGGTACTGCGCGGCGAAGATCTGCCACATGGTGTCCGGGCCGACCTCGCCACCGTCGTGGTCGGTGACCTGCTGCACCACGCCGGAGAACTCGATCTGGAGCCGTCGGGGCAGGTCCAGTTGGTGCTCGGTCTTCATGATGTACGCGACGCCGCCCTTGCCGGACTGCGAGTTGACCCGGATCACCGCCTCGTAGCTGCGGCCCAGGTCCTTCGGGTCGATCGGCAGGTACGGCACGGCCCAGGTGAAGTCGTCGACGGGTACGCCGGCCGCCGCCGCGTCGGCGTTCAGCGCGGCGAAGCCCTTGTTGATGGCGTCCTGGTGGGAGCCGGAGAAGGCGGTGTAGACCAGGTCACCGGCGTACGGGTGGCGCTCGTGCACGGGCAGTTGGTTGCAGTACTCGACGGCCCGCTTGATCTCGTCGATGTCGGAGAAGTCGATCATCGGGTCGATGCCCTGGGAGAAGAGGTTCAGGCCCAGCGTCACCAGGTCGACGTTGCCGGTGCGTTCGCCGTTGCCGAAGAGGCACCCCTCGATCCGGTCGGCGCCGGCCAGCAGGCCCAGCTCGGCGGCGGCGACGCCGGTGCCCCGGTCGTTGTGCGGGTGCAGGCTGAGCACCAGGCTGTCGCGTCGGGGCAGGTGCCGGTGCATCCACTCGATCGAGTCGGCGTACACGTTCGGCATGGCCATCTCGACCGTGGCGGGCAGGTTGACGATCAGCTTGCGGTCCGGCGTGGGGTCGACGACCTCGATGACCTTGGCGCAGACCTCCAGCGCGTACTCCAGCTCGGTGCCGGTGTACGACTCCGGCGAGTACTCGTAGTAGATCTCGGTGTCCGGCGTGTGGATCTCCGCGTACTTCTGGCAGAGCCGGGCGCCGGTGGTGGCGATGTCGGCGATGCCGTCGCGGTCCAGCCCGAAGACCACCCGTCGTTGCAGCGTGGAGGTGGAGTTGTAGAAGTGCACGATCGCCCGGCGCGCACCGCGCAGCGCCTCGAAGGTGCGGTCGATGAGGTGTTCCCGGCACTGGGTCAGCACCTGGATCGTGACGTCGGCGGGGATCATGTCCTGCTCGATGAGCTGCCGGACGAACTCGTAGTCGGTCTGGCTGGCCGACGGGAAACCGACCTCGATCTCCTTGTAGCCCATCTGGACCAGGAGCTGGAACATCCGGCGCTTGCGCTCCGGCGACATCGGGTCGATCAGTGCCTGGTTGCCGTCGCGCAGGTCGACCGCGCACCAGCGCGGCGCGGTCTCGACGTGCCGGGTCGGCCAGGTGCGGTCCGGCAGGTCGATGCGGAACTGCTGCTGGTAGGGCTGGTAGCGGCGGTGCGGCATCTGGCTGGGACGTTGCCGGGCGATGGCATCGGAGTCAACGTCGGTGGGGCCGGCTGGGTGAGCCATGGCGGACTTCTCCTGGGGTCATGTGTCGTCAGCGACGGGGGTCGGCAGGAATGCCGAGCGAAAGATCCGGGACGGTGCTGGCGGCGCGGTTCGACTCCGCGACGAGGTGCCGGCCGTCAGGCCTCGTCGCGGCGACCAAGGAGAAGGTGCGCCTGCCACATGACAGGGTGACCCTACGTGATGGGACGTGGTGTGGGAAAGGTCCGTCCGGAGTATGGGATGGAAATTGCGCCTACCGGATCAGATGACGATCTCGCCGCAGCTCAGGACGAGTTCGGAGAGAGGGCGACGGTGCCGCAGACTGGTCTCATCGGCCAGGAGGTCGGCCGGAAGGCTCAACGGATCGCCGAGTTGGCCGACCGCCACCACCACGTACGGTCGCACATCGGCGGGAAGGTCGAGATCGGCGATCAGTCCGGCCCGGTCGAAATCGGTCACCTGTCGTACGTGCAGTCCCCGCGCGGTGGCCTGCACGGTGAGGTGGGCCACCGCCTGCCCGAGGTCGTACGCGGCGAACGCCTGCTCGGTCCGCCGGTACGCGCCGAGCACCAGCGCACCGGCGCGCCCGGCCCACCGCTGCTCGGCCGGGGCGAGGTTGACCAGGATCCGCTTGAAGGTCTGGTCGTCGCGGTGTCCGAGGGCGAACCGCCAGGGCTGCCGGTTGCCGACCGACGGCGCCCACCGGGCCGCCTCCAGCAGGGTGGCCGCCTCGGCCCGGGGCAGTTCCGCGACCGGGTCGAAGGAGCGTGGGCTCCAGCGGAAGGCCAGTACGGGGGTGAGGTCGGTCATGTGCAGAAGCGTCCTTTATGGGGGATTTGGTGGTGTTGTCAGGGGGGTTGAATGTGGGAAACGACACCCGTAACGGGACGACCGGCCGGGCGTTGCCGAGCGCGCACCCCGACGCCGCACCCGCCCGGACCGGGGCGGGGAACGCCCCGTGTGCCGGACCTGGAGATCGGACCGGGCCTACCCGCCACCGGTCGGCGCGGTACCTCCCGGCCCGGCGTCGCCCGCTCCGGAATCACCCGGATCGGTGCCGTCCGGAGCGGTGCCGCCCGGATCAGGATCGGACGGCGTGGACGGCGGTGGTGGCGCCTCCATACCCAGCGGCTCGCCGTCGACCACCGGACCGGCGAGCTGCACCGTGGCCGGTGCCGGTTCGGTCGGTCCGGCCAGCGTCAGGGTGCCGAACGCCGCGCGGACCGCGGTCGGCGTGCCGTCCGCGTCGAAGCAGTAGATGCCGACGTCCAACGGTGGGTTGATCGAGGCGGCCGTGGTCTCCACCGAGTAGCAGGTGCCGGTGGCCTCGGGTGGGGCCATCGCGGGGGAGACCGACAGCGGGGCGCGCCGGTCGGTCAGCACGTCCAGCCAGTCCGTGAACGGGTGCTGCACGCGGGGGTCGATCCGGCGCGGCAGCGTGTCGTCCCGCTCGCCGACGCGTACGCAGGTCGCCGGCTCGGGCCGGGTCGCCGTCGGCAACGCGCACTGGAACAGCCCGTCGGCGGTGGCCGCGAGCGAGATGTCCGCCGTGCCGCCGAGCGCGCCGCCGGGTACGTCCACCCGCCAACTGCCGTCGTTGGCGCTGGTCACCACGATCGAGCGGTCCGGGGTGTCGGCCACCCGCAGGGTGTACCGGGCGATCAGGTGCCGATCCTGCGCGGCGGCGGCGAGCGCGGCCAGTTCGTCGCGGGCCGCGTCCTGACCCGCCGGCCGTGGCGCGGCGCTCGGCGGGGGCGGCGGATCGTCCGGCGGATCCGAGGAGCAGCCGGCGAGCAGGACGGGCAGGGCGAACGCGATCGGGGCGGTCAGACGGACGACGGGACGGTGGGCGGCGTACACCCGGCCATTCTCGGCGTTGGGTGCCCTTGCGGACACCCCCGGAAAGGTCGGCCTTTCCGGCGTGTCGCACACCACCCGTCCCGCCACGCCGGGCCGGATCGTGGGATCACCTGACCCGGCGGTCAGAGCGGCCCGATACCCTGAGGTCGTCCGACCCGCGCCGCCGGCCCCGGTGCCGGCGGCGTCGGCACGCTCAGGCAACTGGGAGGGAGTGCGCCGTCGTGGCACTCGTGGTGCAGAAGTACGGCGGGTCCTCCGTCGCCAACGCCGAGCGGATCAAGCGGGTGGCCGAACGGATCGTGGCCGCCCGGAAGGCCGGCGACGACGTCGTCGTGGTCGTCTCGGCGATGGGCGACACCACCGACGAGCTGCTCGACCTGGCCAACCAGGTCAGCCCGCTGCCGCCCGGGCGCGAGCTGGACATGCTGCTCACCGCCGGGGAGCGGATCTCGATGGCGCTGCTCGCCATGGCGATCCACAACCTGGGGTACGAAGCCCGCTCGTTCACCGGTTCCCAGGCGGGTGTCATCACCACCTCGGTGCACGGTCGGGCGCGGATCATCGACGTCACCCCGGGGCGGCTCAAGGGTGCGCTGGACGAGGGCGCCGTGGTCATCGTCGCCGGGTTCCAGGGTGTCTCGCAGGACACCAAGGACGTGACGACCCTGGGCCGGGGCGGCTCGGACACCACCGCCGTGGCGCTGGCCGCCGCACTGCACGCGGACGTGTGCGAGATCTACACCGACGTGGACGGCGTCTTCACCGCCGACCCGCGGATCGTCCCCAACGCCCGGCACATCAAGCAGATCACCTACGAGGAGATGCTGGAGCTGGCCGCCTGCGGCGCGAAGGTGCTGCACCTGCGCAGCGTGGAGTACGCCCGCCGGGCGGGACTCCCGATTCACGTCCGCTCGTCATACTCGACCAACACCGGCACGATGGTCATCGGATCGACGGAGGAGCTTCCTGTGGAGCAGGCACTGATCACCGGCGTCGCCCACGATCGCAGCGAGGCCAAGATCACCATCGTCGGCGTGCCCGACGAGCCGGGCGCCGCCGCGCGGATCTTCGACACGGTCGCGGGCGCCGAGATCAACATCGACATGATCGTGCAGAACGTCTCCACCGAGGGCACCGGACGCACCGACATCTCCTTCACCCTGCCGAAGACCGACGGCCCGACCGCGATGGCCGCGCTCAGCAAGATCCAGGAGTCGGTCAACTTCAAGGGCCTGCTCTACGACGACCACGTCGGCAAGGTCTCCCTGATCGGCGCCGGGATGCGCTCGCACCCGGGCGTCGCGGCCGGCTTCTTCGCCGCGCTCGGCCAGGCCGGCGTGAACATCGAGATGATCTCCACCTCGGAGATCCGGGTCTCCGTGGTCTGCCGGGACACCGACCTCGACGCCGCCGTACGCGCCATCCACGAGGCGTTCGACCTCGGTGGTGACACCGAAGCCGTGGTGTACGCGGGAACGGGACGGTAGCGCGGATGGCCGGGCTGCCCACCCTGGCCGTGGTCGGGGCGACGGGCGCTATCGGCACCGTGATGTGTGAACTGCTCACCGGGCGTCGCAACGTCTGGGGTGAGATCCGCCTGCTCGCCTCCGAGCGGTCGGCCGGGCGCAAGGTCCGGTGCCGGGGCGAGGAGCTGACCGTCCAGGCGCTGACCGAGGAGGCGTTCGACGGCGTCGACGTCGCGATGTTCGACGTACCGGACGAGGTCGCCACGCACTGGGCGCCGATCGCGGTACGCCGGGGCGCGATCGTGGTGGACAACTCGGGCGCCTTCCGGATGGCGCCGGACGTCCCGCTGGTGGTGCCGGAGATCAACCCCGAAGAGGTCCAGCACCGCCCCCGGGGCATCGTCGCCAACGCGAACTGCACCACCCTGGCGATGATCGTCGCGGTCGCCCCGCTGCACCGCGAGTACGGCCTGCGCGAGCTGGTGCTCGCCTCGTACCAGTCGGTCTCCGGGGCGGGTCAGCGCGGCGCGGACACGCTGCACGACCAGTTGGCCAAGGTGGCCGGCGACCGGCTGCTCGGTTCGCGTACCGGGGACGTGCGGCAGGCGGTCGGCGACGACCTCGACCCGTTCCCCGCACCCATAGCGCTCAACGTGGTGCCGTGGGCCGGTTCACCGGCCGACGACGGCTGGTCCTCCGAGGAGATGAAGATGCGCGACGAGTCGCGCAAGATCCTCGGTACGCCGCACCTGAAGGTCACCGCCACCTGCGTACGGGTGCCGGTGCTCACCGGTCACTCGGTGGCGGTGCACGCGGTCTTCGGCACCGAGATCAACGCCGAGGGTGCCCGTGGCGTGCTGCGTAACGCCCCCGGTGTGATCGTCGTCGACGACCCGGCGGCCGGGGAGTTCCCGATGCCGATCGACGCGGTCGGCACCGACCCGTCCTGGGTCGGCCGGATTCGTCGTGCCCTCGACGACCCTCGCGCACTGAACTTCTTCGTCACCGGCGACAACCTCCGCAAGGGTGCCGCCCTGAACACCGCCCAGATCGCCGAACTCCTGGCCAAGGAGATCACCCAGCGCTGAGCGTCGTACTCAGGCGGCGGCGAGGCGTACGCCGTCGCGACCCTGCCGTTTCACCGCGTAGAGCGCCTGGTCGGCGCGGCGCAGCGTCATCTCGGGCGACTCGCCCGGCCGGGGCAGGGCGACACCGACGCTGATCGTGCGGCCGATCCGGCGGGCCGCCTCGGTGAGCCGCTCGGCGACCCGGACCGCCTCCTCGGGACGGCTCACCTCGATCACCGCGACGAACTCGTCGCCGCCGACCCGGTACAGCTCGTCGCCCTGGCGCAGCGCGCCCTCCAGCGCCCGGGCCAGGCCGACCAGCACCCGGTCACCGGCCTGGTGCCCGTAGGTGTCGTTGATCGTCTTGAAGCCGTCCACATCGATAGCGAGCAGCGCGGTCCGGCCCGGTGTCGCGGTGGCGATCCGCTGCCCGAACGGGCCGGTGTGCCGCAGCCCCGTCAACGGGTCGGAGCTGGCCTGCTCGCGCAGCCGGTCCAGGGTGCGCAACCGGTCCAGGCAGCTCCACGCCTGACCGGCCAGCAGCTCCATCAGGTTGACCGTGGTGGGGTCGGGACGCAGCAGCCGGTCGTCGGCGACCAGCAGCACCCCGCCCCGTCGGGCCGGTCCCACCGGCACCGTGACCAGCGTCCGGACACCGGCGCGGACCAGCGGCTCGTGCTCCACGGTGGGCGGGTGGCCCGCCTCGCCGAGGGTGTAGCCGGCCCCGTAGCGGTGCGCCCGGTCGATGATGCCGCGCAGTGCCTCCGGGCCCGCCTCGGCCAGCTCGGCCCGCATCCGGCTCTCCAGCTCCCCGGGCGCCCCGGTCGGGGCACCGAGCCGTACGCCGCCCCGGCCGCCGAGCACCAGGACGGCCGCGCCGAGGGTGGAGACGTCCCGGGCCGCCCCGATCGCGGCGGTCATCAGGTCCCACTCGGTGCCGGCGGCGGTCATCGCGGCGGCGTGCCGGAGCAGCTTCTCGCTGCGGCTCTCCGTCGGTCCGCCCAGCGCGACGATCCGCGCGCCGAGGCGGGCGGCCACCCGTTCGGCGGTCGTCCGCCACGTGGCGAGGTCGGCGGGGCCGGTCCACTGCACGTCGAGTACGCCGATGACCCGCCCGGCCGGATCCGGCACCGGTACGCACACCTCGGCGGTGACGTCGGGGCGTACCGGGATGTGGTCGGGATCGGTCGTGACGTCCGGGGCGACGACCGCTGCGCCGCCGGTGTAGACCCGACCGACGATCCCGGCGTCCGGCGCGACGGTGGCGAAGACCTGCCAGGAGCCGGTGGCGGCGACGCACCGGAGCCGGTCGTGCACGTGCAGCAGGACGGCGATGGTGGCGGGAGTGTGACGGGCCAGCGAATCGACGGTGGCCTGGCACACCTCGGCGACGGTCGACGCCATCGGCAGGCGGACCGTCACGTCGCGGAGGACTTGCTGATGATCCACTCGCACGTCGTTCCAGGTCGGGTACGCCTCCCGGCGGCACCGGGAGGATGACCAAGCGTACTCACCGGAGACTGGGAGCGGGCTGGACTCGTACACATGTGCTATCCACAGCCTGTGGATGCAGCCTGTGGACCCACGCGCGGACGTCTGCGGCGATGGCAGCCACACCGCCGGAAGGACCTGCGGTTCTGAAACGGTCAGGAGAGCTTCACGTCCGACGGCTCGTCGACTGCGGCCGGTGGCGTCGTCGGCCTGCGGTGCCGCCGGGCCCGGACCATCTCGATCAGGCGCGGACTCCAGCCCACGATCAGCAGGAGCAGCATTCCCGCGCCGATGGCCCAGGCGGCAAGATCCGTCCAACTCCGCATGCTCGGGAGTGTGAAAGCCAGTGCGAGCGCCGACACGCCGGGGAAGATGAGCCCCAGGGCGAACGCCTGCGCCAGGTGACCGTCGTGTTTCCGCATCCGGTAGTACGTCTCCCAGCCGAACAGGGAGTCGTCTCCGGTGTGCCTGGCGATGGCCGGTCGGAGCACCTCTTCGAGATACGCCCCGGCGATGCGGCTGTCGCGGTACTGCGCGGCGACGCTCAGGCCCAGCGCGGCGCTGAGCATCGGAAGGAGGAGGAGCAGCCGGACGTCCGCCTTCTCGGAGAGCACCACACCGGCGACCGCCGCCACGGCGGTGAGGTACAGGCTGATCAGGTTCTGATTGTGGTTGGCCTTGCGTTCGATCGTGGCTCTGATGGCGGCGGCATCGGCGAGCGCCGCATCCAAGGCCAGATTCCGCGTCTCCTGGTGCACCGGACACTCCCTTCCGAGGGCCGCCCTCCGGTGTATCAGGTTTCCTCAATGGCCGTTCGATCTGCACGCCGTGACGGCTCCGGTGGCTCGCCTTCCGGTCCTCGATGGACATCGAACGCACAGCCGTCGATCATCTTTCGTGCGGTCGGTGCGGAACTCCGGTCGAGTCGGCTCAACCGGACCGGCGGACCGGTTCGAGCCGGCTGGATGCTGATGGGCAACCGCGCGGCTGTAATCGGCGGCGCGGGTGCGAGTGGGACGCATGTTGCCGTAACTCGTCGTTAACCTCGCTCCGTCACGCGTCGGCGTGACGTTTCCGCGCCGAACGTCGGCGCGCATCCTGTGGGGGTAACACGCATGTCGAGAAGGTTCATCGGGTTGGTGTCCGCGCTCGCCGTGGCGCTCGGCGGTTCGCTGGCCGTCGGTGCCCCGGCGCAGGCCGCCACCCCGGCGATCGAGATCACGAAGGTCTACTACGACTCGCCGGGTACGGACACCCGCTCGAACGCCAGCCTGAACGCCGAGTACGTGAAGCTGACCAACCGGCGCGCCCGCACCATCAACCTGAAGAACTGGACGCTGCGCGACAAGGCCAACCACGTCTACACGTTCAGTGGGGACGTCAAGCTCGCCAAGGGCAAGAGCGTGGTCATCCGCACCGGCAAGGGCACGAACACCACCAAGAACCGCTACTGGGGCTCGGGCAACTACGTCTGGAACAACACCGGCGACACCGCGTATCTGCGCAACGCCAGCGGCAAGCTGATCGACAAGTGCGCCTGGTCGAAGAAGGGCAAGGGCTACACCGCCTGCTGAACGGGTAACCGTTGATCGGCGCGCGAGCGTTGGGGCGCGCCGAGGGGAATCTCTCGCACGGGCCTGATCTCACCGAGGCGTCGCGGTTCTCGGTGGGATCAGGTTCCGCCCGTGGCCCAAGGGGTCACGGATGACGTGCCTCGTTGGCGGCGAGCCGTAGTCTGAGAGTCGTGCGCCGCCCACGTCTTCGAACGGCACTGCTCGGCCTCGGCTTCCTGCTCTGGCTGGTGGCCGGTCTCGGTCTCTGGTTCGGGTGGTCGGGACGGTACGGGTCCCTGCTCCTACTGGTCGCCGGCGCACTCGTGCACGGCCCGAACCTGGTGCAGAAGTGGCGGGAACGCAGGTCGAAGTCACCGGAACCGGCGGACCGGGTACTCCGGCACTACCCCAAGTGGTGGTGACCACGTATCGGAGGCACGGGACGTGCCCGCTGGGTTCTGAGTCGACGGACGGACGAGGAGTCCTTGCCGGGTGAGATCTAATGATCTCGTGCCCAAGTTCTTCGACGCCACACTCAGCAACCACCTGCGCTACCCGCTGTGGGTCTTCGCGGTGCCGGTGGTCCTCTTCGCGATCATTCCCACCTGGATTCTGGCCGAGCGTGGCGAGATCTTCGCCGCCGTGCTGGTCGTGCTCGGCTACGTGCAGGCGGTCATGCTGGGGCGGGTTCGTCTCGCGAAGAGTCTCGTCGCCCGGGGGAAGGTGAAACCCGAGGATCTGGGCTGAGTCGCACCGCTCGCGGTGCGACTCAGCACGACGTCCCGTCCGTCAGCTCCCGAAGATCGGCTGACGGTGCACCTTGTGCTGGGCGGCCTGGGCGACCGGCCGGACGACGAGACGATCCACGTTGACGTGGCTGGGCAGCGCCACCGTCAGGGCGATGCACTCGGCGACGTCCTCGGCCACCAGCGGCCGGTCCACGCCCGCGTACACGGAGGCGGCCTTCTCCGCGTCGCCGTTGAACCGGTTGACCGCGAACTCGTCCGTGCGGACCATGCCCGGTGCGATCTCGATGACCCGCACCGGCTCACCGCAGAGTTCCAGCCGAAGCGTCTCGACCAGCGCGTGTTCCGCGTGCTTGGCGGCCGTGTAGGTGCCGCCGGACTCGTAGGTCACGTGCGCGGCCGTCGAGGTGACGGTCACGATGGTCGGTGCGTCGGAGGCGCGGAGCAGCGGCAGCAGCGCCTGGGTCACGTACAGCATGCCCAGGACGTTGATCTCGAAGCTCCGCACCAGGTCGGCCGGCGAGGTGGTGGCCAGTGGGTCGGCGCCCACCGCCCCGCCCGCGTTGTTGACCAGAAGGTCGCAGCGGTCCAGACCGGCGGCGAGAGCCTGGACGGACGCCTGGTCGGTGACGTCGAGAGCGACGGCCTGCCCACCGATCTCGGCCGCCAGCGCCTCAAGTCGGTCCCACCGGCGGGCCGCCACCACGACGAAGAATCCGTCCTTGGCCAGCCGGCGCGCCGTGGCCGCCCCGATCCCGCTGCTGGCACCCGTCACCACTGCGGTGCGCTTCATGGTGTTCTCCCTCATCAACCGGTGACGAAGTCTATCTTCGCGTTGATCGCCTCGGCCTTGGCGATGGCGTCGAGCGCGTCCGTGCCGGAGGCCAGGATGTAGCCGTTGCTACAGTCCGCGACGGTCAGCAGCGGTGCGACCTCGTCGCCGGGGTTCTTGGTGATGACCACGGCGGTGTCCTCGGCGCCCAGCTCGAACAGGTACGGCATGAAGACCCGCGCCGACTCGCCGGGCGGGATCCGGCGTACCGTCGCCGGAATGTCCTCGCTGACGGTGATCGACGTGATCGGCCCCGGCTTCGGGGTCAGGAAGAGGGCGACCGCGCCCCCGATCGGTGCGGGTGATTCGAGCGGAAGCTCGTCGATGCCCAACGGGACCGTCAGGAACATGCGGTTGAGGTCCAGCCCGAAGGCGCGCCGCACCAGTTCCGGCGCGCCACTGCCGGCCAGACGCGCGTGGGATTCGAGCACCCGAGGCCCGTGCGGGGTGAGGACGAACTCGCTGTGCGACGGTCCCTCGGTCACGCCGACCGCGTCCAGGAGCTTCGCGGTGAGTTCCCGGAGTTCCGCGAGGTAGGGCACGGCGACCCGGCTCGGCGTGCTGACCTCCCACTCGACGAACCGGTCGTTCATCCGGTATTCGGAGTAGCCGATGGTGAGGTGCCGGCCCCCGAAGGAGAACGAGTCGACGCTCACCACCGGGCCGGAGAGGAACTCCTCGGCCATCGGCGCGGTGATGCCGGCGGCGGCCAGCTCCGACATGGCCTCGGCCACCTGCTCCGGGGTCTCGACCTCCTTGATGTGCAGGCTCGCCGCACCGTCGATCGGCTTGAGGACGATCTTCCCGCCGATCTGCTCCAGGAACGCGACCGCCTCCTGGACCGAGTTGACCACCTGGTAGCGGACGTTCTCCACGTCGGCCTTGGCCAGGCACTCCCGGGTGAGGGACTTGTCCTTGAGCGCGCGGGCGGTGAACTCGGTGACGCCCGGCAGGCCGAACATGTCCACGACGTAGCCCGACGAGATCGCGGCGACCTCGGTCGTGGTCATCACGCGGTCGAACGGGCGCTCGGCGTGCAGCGGGCTGAGCGCGGCGTGGATGGCCGGGCCGTCGTCCAGCGGAGCGTGGACGACCCGCTCGGTGTGGGCCAGGATGGACGGCTCGTACTTGCCCTCCTCGTGCACCAGCACGACGTCGATGCCGAGTTCCCTGGCGCCGTGGATCGGCGCGGGCATACCGCCGATGACGGCGACGCGATACGTGCCCATGGTCATCCTCCTGGTGTCCGGGTCAGCTTGCGTAGCAGCGGCGCAGCCAGCGGGCGGTGTCCGCCGGGCCGGGTCGGAACGCCCGACGGCGGTGCAGCACCCGGTAGTTGTCGAAGATCAGGAAATCGCCGGACCGCAGCACGAACGCCTCGGACCGCGCCTGGTCGAGGGCCCGCACCCAGCTGTCGAGGGCGGCACTCGCGGCCGGCGTGTTCGCGTCGACCGTGCCCCGGTCGAACCGCGCCCGCGTTCCCTCGTAGCTCTGCTCCAGCAGGGCGGTGTCCCGCAGCGGTGCCGTCTCGTCGTTCGAGGCGGGCGGGCCGACGGTGAACTGGGCCGACTGCAACTCCCGCACGGTGGTCTCGTCCAGCGCGGCCACGGCCTCCTCGATGGCGAGCACCTCGGTCGGCACCTGCTCGTCGTTGCGGACCGCATAGAAGCTGAGGTAGCGCGGGACGTACCGGCGCGGGTCGACGCCCCTGCCGCCGAAGGGGAGGTGCGGGTTGTCGGTGTGCCAGGAGAACTCGGAATCCGCCCCCCAGGAACTGGTGGTTCCCGCCGCCGCCGGGTTCGGGGCGACGTTGCGGATGTACTTGCCGGCGTTCTCGTAGTCGACCGCGAACGGCGTCAGCGAGAGCAGTTGCAGCAGCCCGAAGTGCAGGGCGTTGGTCACGGCCATCGCGGGTTCGTCGGTGAAGCCGTCACGTGGCGTGGCCGGGAACTCCTGCTGCGGCAGGTTGCCGATGGTCAGCACGTGCGCGCCGGTGGCCGGAAAGAACGTCAGTGCCTGGAGGATCTCGCCGGGCAGGTGGGTCTGCAGGGCGTGGGCACCGATTCCGGCGAGGATCGCCTCGTGGGCGTCCGAATCCAGCTCGATGTCGCAGACAGCGGCCGTGAGCTCCTTGTCGAGCAGGTCACGGGTCCGGTCGTTCAGATGGTGACGGGCCACCCGGAGTGCACGGGTCATGAACGGCTCCGATCATGAGGGGTCGCCGCGAATCCCCAACTCGCGGTCGGATCGGGTGCGACGCCCAGTCGTCGTGCACCCGAGACCTCACGATGCCGGACGGCGACAGCGGGTAACAACGCCGTCACGGAGGCCAGAAGTGGCCAGACACCTTGCTGCCGTCGCCCGCTGCGGGCAGGAAGCGGACCGCCCTACGGCGCGTCGTCGCCGGGACGTCCGTCGCCCGGCAGGACCGGGGAGCGTACGGCACCCCACCGGACCGACAACCGGGTCGCCGCGCGCTCGGCACGGATCTCCATGGCGTCGCCGACGACCACCGCCCGGTCCACCACCACGGCGGTCCCGTCCAGGGCGATCGTCGTCCGTTCGCTGACGAAGACCGGGCTGCCGACGGGCTGGCGCAGATGCCCGGCGGCCGGCGCGGCGAGGAGAGACGGGACGATCCGTTCCGAGGCCCGCAGGATGGCGACACCGGCGTCGGCCAGCGCGGCGTAGAGCGACGTCCGGACGAAGTCGCGGTCCCGGATCGTCGCCGCGTACGGCGGGCGGACCCAGGAGACCTGGTGGATGGCGGGACGGCCGTTCAGCAGGCGCAGCCGTTCCAGCCGCAGGGCCCGCTCGCCGCCACCGTCGCCGAACCGGTCGACCACCCAGGCCGGCGGTCGGCGCATCGCACCGGACACCACCTGGGTGAGCACGTCGTGGCCCTGCTCGCGGAGGTCCTCGGTGAAGCTGCGCAGCGTGTCCACCCGATAGGCGGCCTGGACAGGTGTGACGTAGGTGCCCCGCCCGGCCTGCTGGACGATGAGTCCCTCGTCGGACAGCTCCTGGAGGGCCTGACGCAACGTCATCAGCGTGACGCCGTAGTGGGCACTCAGGTCCCGCTGCGCCGGCAACGCCTCGCCCGGCTCGTACTCGCCCTGCCGGATCCGGGCCGCCAGGTCGGCCGCGATCTGCCGGTAGCGCGCGGTCGGTCGCCCACCCACCGTCGCCTCACCCATGGGTGTCTCCCGTCCCTGCGGCCGTACCGGTGCCCAGTGTGGCCCACGGTCCGTGACCGGCCGCACCGGGCACCCGCCCGGCTCGCGGTCACCCGGGAACCGCTGCGCCCACCCCGTCCAACGCCGCGCGGAACTCCGCGACCACGGCTCCGACCTCAGCGGGGTCCGCGCCGTCGAGGACCATCCGCATCAGTGCCGAGGCGACCACGACACCGTCGGCGGCCTCGGCCGCCTCCACCGCGTGCGCGGGCCGGGAGATGCCGAAGCCGAGCAGCACCGGCAGGTCGGTCAGGGCCCGCAGGTCGCGGGCGAGCCGGGCGGCGTCCTCGGCGAGTCGGTCGCGCTCGCCGGTGGTGCCCATCACCGAGACGGCGTAGACGAAGCGGCGACTGCGCCGCGCGATGGCGGCCAGCCGAGGGCCGGGGGTGGTGGGCGCGGCGAGCAGCACCAGGTCGACACCGGCCGCCGTGGCGCTGGCCGCCAGGTCGTCCACCTCGTCGATCGGCACGTCGGGCACGATCAGCCCGCTGACCCCGGCCGCCGCGAGGTCCGCGCAGAACGACGGCGCGTGCATCACCAGGTTGTAGTACGTCATGGCGATCAGTGGTACGTCGACGTCCACCCCGGCGAGGTCGTCGAGGATCGACCGGACCGTGGCCCCCTGTTGCAGCGCACGGTGGGACGCCTGTTGGATCGTCGGCCCGTCGAGGATCGGGTCGGAGAAGGGGAGCCCGATCTCGATCATGTCCGCGCCGCTGCGGGCGTACACCTCGACGTACCCGGTCCAGTCGGGCCGGATGCCCCCGGTCACGTACGGGACCAGCAGCTTGCCGTTCATGCGGTCTCCCGGATGGTGTGGATGTCCTTGTCGCCACGGCCGGAGAGCGCGACCAGCACGGTGCTGAACGGCGGCAGCTCACCGCTCTCCGCGGCGCGGATCACCCAGGCGATGGCGTGGGCCGATTCCAGGGCGGGCAGGATCCCCTCGGTGCGGGCCAGCCGCCGGACCGCCGGGATGACCTCGGCGTCGTTGACGGTGACGTACCGCGCCCGGCCGGAGTCGTTGAGGAAGGCGTGCTCCGGGCCCACGCCCGGATAGTCGAGCCCGGCCGCGATCGAGTGCGCCTCGCTGACCTGGCCGTGCTCGTCCTGGAGGACATACGAGCGGAACCCGTGCAGCACGCCGACCCGACCGAACGCGACCGCCGCCCCACCCTCGGCCTCCACGCCGACGAGTCGGGCCGGGGTGTCGACGAAGCCGGCGAACGTGCCGGCGGCGTTCGAGCCACCGCCGATGCAGGCCACCACGTAGTCGGGCACGCCGGTCCGTAGTTCGGCGGCGCACTGTGCGCGCGCCTCCTCGCCGATGACCCGCTGCAACTCCCGCACGATCCACGGGTACGGGTGCGGGCCCATGACCGAGCCGATGCAGTAGTGGGTGTCGTCGACCCGGGTGACCCACTGCCGCAGCGCCTCGCTGGTGGCGTCCTTCAGGGTGCGGCTGCCGCCGGTGACCGGAACGACCTCGGCACCGAGAAGCTCCATCCGGAACACGTTCAGCGCCTGGCGCTCGACGTCCTTGGCCCCCATGTAGACGGTCGCCTGGAGGCCGAGCAGCGCGGCGGCGGTGGCCGTGGCGACGCCGTGCTGGCCGGCGCCGGTCTCGGCGATCAACCTCGTCTTGCCCATCCGGCGCGCCAGCAGGGCCTGACCGAGCACGTTGTTGATCTTGTGTGAGCCGGTGTGGGCCAGGTCCTCGCGTTTCAGCAGCACGTTGATGCCGAGTTCCTCGGAGAGCCGCCAGGCCGGCGTGAGCGCGGTAGGGCGGCCGGCGTGTACCGCGAGCAGCCGGTCGAGGTCGCGGCGGAAGCGCTGGTCCGCCCACGCCTCCCGGAACGCCGCCTCCAGCTCGGTGCAGGCGGGGATCAGCGACTCGGGGACGAAACGACCCCCGTGCCCGCCGAATCTGCCGCGCTCGCCGGGATCGGCCATGACGCTGCCGTTGGGCAGCACGGTCAGGTCGGTCACGTGGACTCCCACTGTTCTAGAACTGTTGGAGTCAGGATGACACACCCGGCGGGCCCGACGGAAGCCCGCCTCATCGGGAACCGACGCCGTCCGGGTCGCGTCGACGCTCCCGGCGTCCGGGCCGGGTGCTGCTCCGATCCGTACCCGGGTCGTCGTCGCCCGGGTCGCCACGCATGGTCCGCAGCGGCGAGAAGTAGACCGGCAGGACGGCGACCAGGCTGAGTCCGGCCCCCACCCACAGGGCCTCCCGGAGCCCGACGCGTTCCCCGAGGAACCCGCCGAGGAACGAGCCGATCGGCATGGCCCCGAAGATGAGGAAGCGGATGGTGGCGTTCATCCGGCCCTGCAACTCCTGCGGACACAGTTGCTGGCGGATCGCCATGCTGTTCACGTTGTTGATGACCAGGCCGGTGGAGACCAACGCGTTGCCCGCCCCGGCGAGCCAGAGACGCCAGTCGGCGTCGGCGAGCGGCACGACCAGACCGGAGACGCCGGCCACCGCCATGCCCACCCAGACCGCCGGCCCCGGGCCGATCCGGGCGCTGACCCGCCGGACGAGGAACGCCCCGACCAGCCCGCCCAGTCCGCCGACGGCGAACCACAGTCCCACCGTTCCCGGCGCGATGCGCAGCTGCTGGGCGAGCAGCACCACCACCGCCGTTCCGGTGACGAACACCCCGAGGTTGAACAGGGCACCCGAGACGGCGAGCGCGCGCAGCGACCGGTGCCCGAAGACGAACGACAGCCCCTGCCGGATCTCCCGAACCAGGTGGCGGTCGGTCCCGCGCGCGGGAACGGACTCCCGCATCCGGATCCGGCAGAGCACCACCGCCGAGGTCAGGTAGCCGCCCGCGACGGTGAGCACCGCGAGCGGCGCCCCCAGCCACTGGATCAGGTAGCCGCCGAGCGTGGGACCGCCGATCTGGGCCACCGACCGGGTGCTCTCCAGCTTCGCGTTGCCCTCGACCAACTGCCCGCGTTCGAGCAGCAGCGGCAGGTAGCTCACGTACGCCGTCTCGAACAGCAGCGTCCCCACGCTCACCCCCAGCGCGACCACGTACAACTGGGTCAGGGAGAGCACCCCCAGGTAGGCCGCCACCGGCACCCACGCCAACAGCAGACCTCGCCCGAGGTTCGCCACGATCATGACGGGACGCTTGCGCCGCCGATCCACCCACGCCCCGGCGGGCAGGCCGACCACGAGGAACGCCACGGTCTGGAACGTCGCCAGCAGTCCGGCCTCGAACGCGGTCGCGTCCAGGGCCAGGATCGCCACCAGGGGCAGGCCGACCCGGCTGAAGTGCGCGCCGAACTGCCCCAGGGTCTGCGTGGTCCACAGCAGCCGGAAGTCGTGATGCCGTAGGAGGGTCACGTGTGGAACTGGATCTGCTGGTCGACCAGGACACAGGTGGCGATCGCCGAGTCGGCGTCCGCGCCGGTGGCCAGCACGTACCCGGAGCTGCAGTCCGCGAGCGTCTGGATCGGGGTGATCACGTCGCCCGGGTTCTTGTGCACGACCGCGCCGACCGGGACGTCGACCAGCTCGCCGAGCAGCGGGAGGTACACGTCGGCCATCTCGCCGGGCGGGACCCGCTTGACCACCGCCGGGATGTCCTCGGCGACCGTGACGGCACGGATCTCCCCGGGCTCGGGCCGCAGGAACCGGATGGCGGCACCCGCCGTGGGCCGCGGAGACTCGGCGGGCAGCGCGTCGATGCCGAGCGGCACCGTCAGCCACATCCGGGCCAGGTCCAGGCCGTAGGCCCGGCGGACCAGCTCAGGGATGGCGTGCCCACCCATCCGGGCGTGCGACTCCAGCACCCGGGGACCCCGGTCGGTCAGGACGAACTCGCTGTGCGAAGGGCCCTCGGTGAGTTCGACCGCGTCCAGCAGGCGCACGGTGAGGTCCCGAAGCTCCTCCAGGTACGGCACGACGAGCCGGCTCGGCACGCTGACCTGCCACTCCACGTGGTACGAGTTGACCAGGTACTCGGAGTAGCCGACGGGCAGGTGCCGACCGCCGAAGGAGAACGACTCCACGCTCACCACCGGGCCGGCGAGGAACTCCTCGGCGAGCACCGAGGTGTTGCCGGCCTCGGTGTGCACGCGCCACGCGTGGCCCAGCTCGGCCGCGTCCGCCACCCGCAGGATGTTCCGGCTGGCGGCCCCGTCGACCGGTTTGAGGACGACCGGACCGCCGACCTCCGCGAGGAAGTCGCGCGCCTCGCGTTCGGTGCGCACCACGCGGTAGCGGACCGGGCTCAGGTCGTACTTGGCGAGCCGCTCGCGCATCAGCGCCTTGTCCTTGAGCAGGCGGGCGGTCTTCTCCGAGGTGCCGGGCAGGCCCAGGCCGTCCACCACGTGTCCGGTGGGCACACCCCACGGCTCGGAGACGGTCAGCACCCGGTCGAAGGGGCGTTCGTCGTGCAGCGGGCGCAGCACGTCGAGCATCGCCTCGCCGTCGGCCAGCGGCGCGTGCACGATCCGCTCGCAGTGCTGCCGGATCGACTCCTCGTACTGCCCCGGTTGATGCACCAGGACGACGTCGACGCCCAGGTCCTTGGCTCCCTTGATCGGGGCGGGACGACCACCGATCACGGCTACTCTAAGCATCAGTCGCGCACCTTCTCGTGGGATGGAACGGCTGCCCGGTCATCGCAGCCGGCTCAGGAGAGGCCGAGCTGCTCGGCGAGCAGCGCGGCGACGATGTCGTTGCCCTCGTCGGTCAGGTGGGCCCGGTCGACGTACAGCCAGGACCGGTCGGTCACGGCCGCGCGCAGGACCGGGTTGAGGTTCACGAAGCGGACGCCCTGCCGCTCGCAGGCCGGTGCCAGCGCGTCGGCGTACCGCTGCCCGGCCGCCACCGAGGAGACGTCGCCGTAGAGGGCCTCCCAGGTGCCCAGCTTGGAGATCCGGTCCAGCTCGTCGAAGATCAGCTTCTCCTCCGGCGCGGGCTCGGCCCGCAGCCAGGTGGCCATCGGTTGCAACACGAAGGAGACCCGGGCGCCGGTGGCGGCGGCGAGCACCTGCCAGCTCGCGAGATGCCTGCCGACCAGGTCGACCGCGCTGGCGATCGCCTCGTCGAGTTCCGGACGGACCTCGTCCGGCGACGGCCACGAGGGGACGGTCGGCTTGGCCCGGCGACCGAAACCACGCGACGTCTTGCGGTGCCTGGCCCGGACCTCCTCCATCTGTTCGAAGAACTCGCCGCAGAAGTAGAACGGCCCCTGGTCGGCGCGGTGCATCTCGACCAGCCGGGACATCACCAGCGTGTTGAACCCGCTCAGGATGACGATCTCCTCGACCGGCGGCAGCAGGTGCCGGTAGAGCAGGAACAACAGCAGTTCCTGGGTCGAGTTGTAGCAGTGGCCGGCATAGGTGAGCCACGGGCGGGACGAGGCGTGCTTCGTCCACAACCGCGACGCCATCGTGGCCGCGTCGCTGGTGGAGCCGTACCCGAGCGGGACGGAACCGCCGACCAGCAGGCGGACCGGCCCCTCGGGCAGGGTGCTACCGACCGAGGCCTGCTCGTCGACACCGTGGGAGATACGGAAGCCGAGCCGGTCGGTGTTGATCGCCTCCGACCGGTAGTCCGGCCGGTTGAAGTACATCAGGTACGGGAGGTACTGCGTCTCCCCACGGGACGCGAAGTCGTCGTACTGCAGCATCTGCGGCGTCAGGATCTCGCGCTGGAGTTTCACGTCGTCGGTTCTCCTTGTCGGATGGGGGTGGAGAGAGGCGGAGGGGTCACCAGAGCGGGCTGATGTCGGTCCGGCTGGACTGGTCGGAGTCCGCCACCTCGTCGGCGAGGATCCCGAGCTGAGCGATCCTGATGCCGGCCTGGAACCGGCTCGACACCTGGAGACCCTTGAGGATCGAGGAGATGTGCCGTCGGCAGGTCCGCAGCGCCATGCCCAGCCGGTTGGCGATGGCCTCGTCCTTGAGCCCGGCGGCCATCAGTCGGAGGATCGCCATCCTGGTGCCCAGCGACACCTCGTCCATCTGGTCCTCGGCGAGTTCGAGCGGGACCGCGTTGGCCCAGAGGTGCGTGAACGTGCGGTGCAGGTACTCCACCACCAGGTCGTCGGAGATGACGGCGGCAGCGTGATCCGCACCCGGTGCGTCGACCGGAACGAACGCCACCCGTCGGTCGAAGATGATCAGACGTTCGAAACTCGCCGCCGTGGTGCGGATGCCACCGCCGTACGCCGCGACCGCCTTGGCCCGGGCCGTGAGACCCGGGTTCGCGCGGGCGGTGTGGTGGTACACGAACTGGCAGCGGAGCCCGCGTACGAAGATCGAGGTCACCGACGCCTCCGAGGCGCTGAACTGGTCCGTCGACCGTGGACCTCCCGGACGCAGCGAGAGGATCTCGGTGGCGCAGCGCAGGATCGCCGAGTCGATCTCGTCACGGATCGCCTTCTCGCCCTGGACGACCCGTACGCCCTCGTGCTGCCTGCCGTTCTCGGCCAGCCGTCGGCCGATCGACTGGAGCACCCGGCTGTTGGCGGCCATCGCCTGTTCCCGCTCGCGGATCTCGTCGGTGAGCGGTGCGTTGAGGATGCTCAGGGCGACATCGGGATGCACTGCGGTCAGGCCGCCGTCCTCGTCGCGGGAGAGCAGCCGGCGTCGGACCAGGTTCTCGCAGGCGTGTGCCCACTCGCCCCGGCTCATGCCGGTCTCCGGCGGCGGGCGGTCGGCGTGCAGCCGACTGCCCAGCACCGCATGTTCGTACGCGGCGGACTCGACGCTGTCGAGGGGGCCACGCTGCTGGTGGAGGTAGGACAAGGAGGTGCTCATCGTGGCGTCAGCGTGCCGACGGCAGGTCCGACCGGCTGGGCACGCACTCCAACCAGAGTTGGCCCGCCGTACGCCGGATGGCCTTCTCCACGTCGTCGGTGGCCGCACCGGAGAACCGGAACCGCGCGCCGACGTGCTCGTAGCCGCCGGCCTTGGGGATCTCGGTGCCGACGGCCGGGATCACCCGGGCGTAGGGCCACTCGGCCGCCGGCAGGTCGAGTTCCGCGACGGTGATCCGGCAGGGCGCGGGCACCGGCGTCGGCACCAGCAGCCAACCGCCGACCCGCTGATCGCTGATCTGCCGCACGATCGGGTTGCGGCCGAGCTGGATGTGGATCGCCGCTTCCATCAGGTCGACGCCGTGCACCTCGCGCCAGACGAACGGGATCTCGGCGCCACCCACCCGGGAGCCCGCCTCCAGGAAGTTGATCCGGACGGTGCCGTCGGCCTCGGTGCCGACGAACGCCTCCATGTGGAACACCCACGGTGCGTCACCGAAGGCGGCGCAGGCGTCGGCGAGGAACCCGCCGAGCGGACCGAGCAGGTCGGCGTCGTCCACCTCGACCGAACCGAGCACGTCCCCGGCGGCGAACTCCATGCAGGTGTTCACGTAGCGCGACGCCCGCCAGGGACCCAGTTCGGCACCGGTCCACAGGCCGTCGATGTGGAAGACCTGGTCCGGGCAGAAGGTCTGCACCATCCGGGGTTCGGGTGGCAACCGGTCGAGTGTGACCAGGTCGTCGACCGAGTTCAGCCGCAGCACGTCCCGGCTGGCCGTGCCCCGACGGGGTTTGACGATCAACGGCCAGCCGTGGGAGTCGGCGAAGCGTACGACGGCCTGGGTGTCCGGTGCGTCGGCGAACGCCGGGATGGCGACGCCGCCGCGCACGACGGTCTCCGCCATGACCAGTTTGTCGCGGAACCGGGCCAGCCGGTCGGGACGGTCACCGGCCACCCCCAGGTGGGCGCGTAGCTCGGCCGCCGTGTCCAGGTCACCTTCGTTGAGGGCGACGATCCGTTCCGGGACGCCGAATCGCGCGATCAACCCGTCGGCGGCGGCGCTCACCAGATCCAGGCGGTCGGTGGCGGCGACGAGCGCCACGGCCGCTGCCGACGCGGGTACGGCGGCCGTGGCCAGTTCGGTGCAGACGTACGTGACGTGGTGCAGGTCGTGGTCGAGGTATTCCGCGTATCCCGCATAGTGATCGCGCCAGCGGTGAATGATCAGAATGTGCGGCTTCATCGGGGCGTGCTCCTCGCCTTTCCGTCGATCCCACGATTCGAATGGGTGGCGAGTTCGCCACCGTTCACGTAGTCAGGAAGTCGCTCGGCGGCACGCAGTAATTGCCCGACGTTGCCGGAATCGACTATTGCGGTACCGATGCCTCCGTCCGGTCGAAGGCCATGCTCGCCGCGAGACCGATCAGAACGGTGCCCATCATGTAGCGCTGGGCCCGCAGCCAGGCCGGCTTCCGGGCGAGGAAGGCGGCGACCGAACCCGCGGTGAGCACGATGAGGCAGTTGACGGTCAGTGCCACCGTGATCTGGATCAGCCCCAGGGAGAGGCTCTGCGTCGCGATGTCGCCCTTGGCCGGGTCGACGAACTGCGGGAGGAGTGACACGTACAGCACTGCGATCTTGGGGTTGAGCAGGTTGGTCATCAGGCCCATCGTGAACAGCTTCCGGGTCCCGTCGACGGGCAGGTCCTTGGGCGCGAAGGCCGACTGGCCACCGGGCTTGAGGGCGTTCCACGCGAGCCACAGCAGGTAGCACGCGCCCGCGATCTTGATCGTCGTGTAGAGCGCGGGCACCAGCGCGAACACCGCCGAGACACCGGTCACCGCGGCAAGCAGGTAGACGAAGAAGCCGACGGCGACCCCGAGCAGGGAGACCAGGCCGGCCGGGCGGCCCTGGGTGATCGACCGGGACACCAGATAGATCATGTTCGGCCCCGGGGTGAGCACCATTGCCAGGGCGACAGCGGCGATGCCGAGCCCTGCGTTGACGTCGATCACGTCTTTTCTCCTGCTTCGGATAATGGGCAGCCGAAATCACAGCGGCCGTTCGTGGAAATCCCAGTAGGTGCTCAGCTCCGGCTGCAGTTTTCGGCGCAGCGGGTCGCGAAACACCCGGAAGAATATACCAACCGGAACGAATATCAGAAGATAGGCCAGGATCCACAGAAGTTTCATGATCAACCCTCGTCGGTGCGGAATCGGTCGGTCAGTCCAGGGCGATCTCGTCGCGCCAGTCGCCCTGCTCCCGCCATGCGGGCTGATCGGCCTTGTGCAGGAGGAAGTTGCCCATGGCGAGCAGGTCGATGTTGGTCCGCATGAAGCACTGGTAGGCATCGTGCGGAGTGGCGACGATCGGCTCGCCCCGGACGTTGAACGAGGTGTTCACCAGCACCGGGCAGCCGGTGATCTGCTTGAACGAGGTCAGCAGCCGGTGGTAGGTCGGATTGGACCGTGCCGTGACCGTCTGCACCCGCGCCGAGTGGTCCACGTGGGTCACCGCCGGGATCGTGGAACGGTGCACCTTCAGCCGGTCCAGGCCGGTGGCCGACGCCGACTCCGACACCGCCCGGCGCTGCCGCCCGGCGACCGGCGCCACGAGCAGCATGTACGGGCTCTCCTGGGCCAGGTCGAAGTACTCCTCGACGTCCTCGGCCAGGACCGACGGCGCGAACGGCCGGAACGACTCCCGAAACTTGATCTTCAAGTTCATCGTCGACTGCATGTCGACGTCGCGCGGGTCACCGATGATCGACCTGGCGCCCAGAGCCCGGGGGCCGAACTCCATCCGGCCCTGGAACCAGCCGACGATCTTGCCGGAGGCCAACTCCTCCGCCACGTTTTTGGCGATGGCGTCCTCGGCCAGCCGGGTGTACGGCACACCCAGACCGTCCAGGAAACGGGCGATCTCCTCGTCGTCGAACGCGGGACCGAGCAGGGCGGAGGACATGCCGTCGCCGCCCTCGGCGAGGTGCGCGCGCGGCGCACCCCACTCCGTCGCCACCATCAGGGCGGCACCCAACGCGCCACCGGCGTCACCGGCGGCGGGTTGCACCCACACCGAGTCGAAGAGGCGCTCCCGGACGACCTTGCCGTTGGCCACGCAGTTCAGTGCCACGCCGCCGGCCAGACACAGGTTGGTCTCCCCGGTCAGCTCGCGGGCGGTCCGCGCCAGCCGGGTCACCACCTCCTCGGTCACCAGCTGCACGGAGGCGGCCAGGTCGAACTCCCGCTCGGTCAGCGGGCTCTCCGGCTCGCGCCGGGGGCCACCGAACAACCGCTCGAACCCCCGGCCGGTCATGACGCGACCGCGCAGGAACTCGAAGTTGCGCATGTTCAGCCGGAACGAACCGTCGTCCTTGACGTCGATCAGGTGCTGCCGGATCACGTCCGCGTAGCGCGGCACACCGTACGGGGCCAGCCCCATGAGCTTGTACTCGCCCGAGTCGACCTTGAACCCGCAGAAGTAGGTGAAGGCCGAGTAGAGCATGCCCAACGAGTGCGGGTACCGGATCTCCGCCACCTGACGCAGCTCGCTGCCCCGACCGTGCCACAGCGTGGTGGTCGCCCACTCGCCGACACCGTCGATGCAGAGCACCGCCGCCGACTCGTACGGGCTGGGCAGGAACGCGGAGGCGGCGTGCGACTCGTGGTGCCGTCGTACGCTGATCTCCGGCACCTCGGCCGACCCCAGCGCGGCCAACGACCGGCGGACCTCTCCGATCGTGTCGCGCTTCCAGGACATCCACTCCGGCAGGACCCTGGTGAACGCCTCCAGCGAGAACGGAGCCGATCCGGCGAAACTCGTCAGCACCCGGCCGAACTTCAGCTCCGGGTCCTCGTAGTAGGCGACGGCGTCCACGTCGCGCAGCGTGACGCCGCCCTCGGCCAGGCAGTACCGGACGGCCTCGGCCGGAAAGGCCGGGTCGTGGCGCTTACGGGTGAACCTCTCCTCCTGGGCGGCCGCGATGGGCGTGCCGTCCCGCACCAGCACCGCCGCGCTGTCGTGGTAGTAGGCGGACAACCCCAGAACCAGCTTTCCCACGGGCGTTCCCCTCGGTTGTGGGTGTGGGCGGGTGGACGGTCAGATGGCGGCGAGTGACCTGCTGGCCCTGCGGGCGCGGCGAAACGCCCGTCGAGCCAGCAGACCCGTCGGCGGGTTGAGCGAGCGGAAGCCGGTGCGAACCCGGTCCCAGACCTCGGTGACCGCCTGCGCGCCGTGGGACACCGGCAGCGAGGCGAGATAGGTGTCGACGGCATCGGCGGCCCAGGCGGAATGCCCGGTGGCGACGTTGTCGATGGTGTTGTGGATGTCCACGAACTTCGTGGAGAAGCCGTAGCTCTTCAACGCCTGACGTGCCCGGCGGTACGTCCCGCCCACGCCGGACAGCTCCATGGCCAGGTTCAACCCGAGGATCTCCGGCAGGAACGTACGCGGAAAGCGCCCGATGCTGAGCCAGTACACCGGCAGCTCGAAGGACTCGTCCCGGAATCCGTCCCACTCGGCGAACTCCCGCGACGCGGTCGGCGGCACCCGGACGTCCATCTCGGCGAGCACTTCCCGATAGATCAACGGGTGGTTCATCCGTGGCACGCCGTTGCCGAGCTCGTCCCAGTAGGTCTCGAACAGGAAGTAGCCCTGCTCCGACGCCGCGTGCTCGTAGTCGGTGAACCCCTGGAGCCAGGCACCGTCGATCAACGTCAACGGGGCCAGCTGCACGGTGGAGTCGACGAGATCCTCCCGGGACGGCATCGGCGCGCCGGCCGACTCCTCGAAGTCACGCCCCTGCCGGTCGTGCTGCTCGACGAGCCAGGGCCGCAGCCCCTCCCGGCCCCACACGTCGGGCAGGCGCTGCGGGTCGGAGGCCATGTTGTGCCGGGACCGCGCCAGCCAGCCCCGCACGTAGTCGACGGCGAACCGGCGGACGGCAGGGGTGTCCGTCCGCTGCTGGAGGAGGTGGTACGCCTCCCGGACGTCGACGGGCTCCCGGTCGTTCGCGACCGGACCGGCCGTGACCGGGGCCAGCAGCTCCGGGGAGACCGTGTGCACGTCGTGGACCGGTCCGGGGTGATCGCGCACCGGCTGCCCGGTGGGGAGCGAGTCGATCCACCGGCGGATGACGACCAGATCGGCCGGGGAGAACACCCGGAACATCGGGCCCCGTTCCCCGACGAGGCCGTTGACCAGCGGACTCTGTACGGAGCGGCCCGGTTTGACCAGACGGCTGGCGGCCAGCTCGGCCAGCAACCCGCGCGGATCCGTCCGAGCCTCCTCCAACCAGTTCGACAGCGAACGGTCCCCGACGGTGAAGTCCCGGTGGTAGACGGCGCCCTCGCGGGCCCGATGGCGGAGCAGCTCGGCCATCTCGTACGCCGGGTCGAGGGCCTCCTCCAACTCGGCGAAGAGGCTCCTGCTCCACCTGTCCAGCACGGTGAGCGCCCACCGGAAACCGTCGCGTACCCGGGCCAGCTCCCCGTCGTCGAACCCGTGCTCGACGACGTCCAGGCAGAGCTCCAACCCGGTACGCGCCGCGCCGTCCCGGCCGGCGGACGGATCGATCGCGCTCCACTCCACGAGCTGCGGATGCGCCTGACGTACCAGCCGCAACGCGGGCAGTAGCCCGACCGTCCGCAGGCACAGGTCGGCGCCGATGATCTCGGGGCGGAAGTCGGCCGGTCTCCGGCTCATGGCCAGCAGCATCGCGGGCAGATAGAAGTGGTGGTCGGCCACCCGAGGGTCGTGCACCAGCCGGGCCACCGGCACCGCGTGCTCGGAGAGGTGCAGGTGCCGGAGCAGGGTCAGGTAGACGCTGCCCCGGGAGTCCTGCGGCCGGCCGACGCCGACGTCCGACGCGTACAGGGTCAGGATGCGCAGTGTGGTCGCGTCGTCCGCGTTGCCCGGCGCACTCTGCCACTGCAACCAGGCGCCCGACCGCAGCGCGAGCGGTGCCACCGCGAGCGCGGTGCGGCGGACGAGGGACTCGGTGGCCGGCGGAGCCGAGGCCGTCGCGCCCAACTCCTCGAACCGGCGGGACTCGGCGGTCGACCAGCGCACCGCCTCGTCCCGGAGCACGTCCAACGGGGTCGGCGACGACTCGCGATCTGCCACGTTACTGATCTCGGCCCGCAGCCGTGTCACGAACGGGTCGCCGGGAAAGGAGGTCTCGGGGTCGACCGCGATGACGAAGAGCTCGCGGGACCGGGCCTGCTGATCAAGCGGTCGGGCCGTATGTCGACCTGACTGACCGACTTCTTTCGTTGACACTGCCAGCTCCTGGCTCTATTCGTGTCTGGTATCTCGAAACAATGTGGTAACCAAATGTGTGCGGAATCTGGACGGCACGGATGGCCCGCGCGACGAACGTGCCATTCGTCGTGACGGGAAAGGTGTCGCCGTCTTCGCAGAAGCTAGAACATGGGGTAGATCGAGGCGTCGTTCTTCGGCTTCTTCTTGCGACCGAAGATCTTGTTAAGAATTCTGCGCACCACGTTCATCTTTCTGCCCTCACCTGAGTCGGACCCGTGTCGGTCCTAGGACGAGAAATTCAACTGTTCGGCCAACAGCCGGGCCACCAGGTCTAACCCGTGGTCGGTCATGTGGGCCCGGTTGACAAACAGCCAGCTGTCGTCCTTGACGCTGGTCGCGAGGAGGGGGTTGATGTCCAGAAACCCGACGTCGATCTTCTCGCAGCCCAGTTGCAGCAGCTCCGCATATCTGCGGACCGATTCCCGGGTGGCGATGTCGCCGAACAACTCCCAGAAGTTCGAGATCTTGTCCAGCTCGTCGAAGAGGCACTTCTCCGGTGGCGCGGCCGTCTCGCGTACCCAGGTTGCCAGCGGTTGCAGCACGAACGTGATCCTGGTGTCGGTCGCGGCGGCGAGTTGCTTCCACGACTCCAGGTGCCGCACGGTCAGCGCGGCGGCGTCCGCGATGCGTACCTCCAGCGGGCGGACCGGTTCGTCGCCGCCGGTCGACGAGGTGCCGGAGCCGAAGGGATGCGTCCGGTGCTGGGACCTGAGCTTGTCCATCTGGCCGAAGAAGTCACCGCAGTTGAAGAACGCGCCGTCGTCGCCGCGCTGGGCGGCGGGTAGGCGCGCCAGGGCCAGGTTGTTGAGCCCGGACACGATCACGATCTCCTCCACCGGCGGCAGCAGATGCCGGTAGAAGAGGAAGAGCAGCAGCTCCTGGGCCGAGGAATGGCTGCGTCCCGCGAAGTTCAACCAGGGCAGCGACGGTGCGTGGGCGGTCCACAGTCGCGAGGCGAGTGTCGCCTGGTCGCAGGTGGCTCCGATGCCCATCGCCATGGAACTGCCGGCCAACAACCGGATCGGGCCGTCGGCCGGCTCCCCGCCCGCCGAGGCGTACCCGTCGGCGCCGTGCGAGATGCGAAAACCGAGACGATCCGTATTGATGACGGGAGAGCGGTAGTGCACGCGGTGAAAATGCATCACATAGGACATCCAGCGAGCCTGGCCGCGCTGGTCGAAATCATCGTAAACAAGCATCTGCGGGGTCAACTCGGAGCGCGCCGAGCTTGGACAACGCACTGTTCCCCCCATTGGAAATTATCAGCCGGGGTCCCCAACCCATCTACGGCCGTTGTTGCGTGAGTACGGTAACACGCTCAGTGGTGGAGGAAAAAGGGTCGACCCCAGGAATTATCGCCTGTCTGGTTTATCCTGGCTTGAGTGGAGGATTACCGAACCAGCAAACATTGAACTGATCTCAGCGACTTTGCGCGTAGGTATTTGTGTTCGAACGAGGTGCCCCGATTGTGGTGGCGGCCGTGCCGAGTGAGGTCAGGCGGCCTTTCGGGCGTTCTCGGACTGTAGTGCACCACGACCGTTCTCGGGGGGTGGGACGCGGGGGGCGATGCGAGGCCCGGAGCGTTCGACCGAATGGTGTGCACTGTCCGACCGGCCGGCCCACGGGTGCGCCCCCGTGCAGGACCGCTGCCCTGCACACGAGTGAGGCCCTGACCGGCGAGAATGCCGGTCAGGGCCTCACATCTGTCGGGGTGGCCGGATTCGAACCGACGACCTCTTCGTCCCGAACGAAGCGCGCTACCAAGCTGCGCCACACCCCGAGGCGTGCGGACAAATACTAGCCCACCCGCCCCGGGGGTCAAACTCGGTACCCCCGGGGCCGGAGGGTCAGCGGGGGATGAGGGTGAGCAGGGTGGCCTCGGGCGGGCAGGCGAACCGGACCGGGGCGGTCGGATGGGTACCGAGGCCGGCGGAGACGTGCAGCCAGGAGTCCGAGCCGGGCCAGCGGTGCAGGCCCTTTGCCATCGACCGGGGCAGCCCGCAGTTGGTCACCAGCGCGCCCACACCCGGTACGCACACCTGGCCGCCGTGGGTGTGCCCGGCGAGCAGCAGCCCGAAGCCGTCGGCGGCCATCTCGTCGAGCAGCGCCGGTTCGGGGGAGTGGGTCAGGGCGATGGAGAGATCGGCCGAGGCGGAGACCGGACCGGCCACCGAGGGGTAGTCGTCGCGTTCGATGTGCGGGTCGTCCACGCCGGCCATGTCGATCGTCCGGCCACCGGCCTTGAGCGTCACCCGCCGGTTGTTCAGGTCGGTCCAGCCCGCCCCGCTGAAGACGTCGCGCAGCTCCTCGTAGGGCAGCTCGACGCCCTCGGTGTACTCCCGGTCGGGCAGGAAGTAGCTGAACGGGTTCTTCAGCACCGGCCCGGTGTAGTCGTTGGAGCCGAAGACGAAGGCACCCGGGTAGTCGAGCAGCGGTTGCAGCGCCCGCAGGACACCCGGCACCGCTCCCGGGTGGGCCATGTTGTCACCGGTGACCACGACCAGGTCGGGGTCGAGGGCGGCCAACGAGGCCACCCAGTTCTGCTTGCGTACCTGGTTGGGGGTCATGTGCAGGTCGGAGAGGTGCAGGACGCGCAGCGGCTCGGTGCCGGTCGGCAGCACCGGGACGTCGAAGCGCCGGAGGGTGAACATGTTGCGCTCGACGAGGGACGCGTACGCCAGGGCGGCGGCGCCCGTCGCGACGGTGGCGGTCGCGAGCCGGAATAGTGTGCGCTTTCGCATGCCGATCAGGGTAGTTTGGGCGACCATGAGCACGCTGAAGGACCGCCTCACCGCCGACATGCGCGCCGCCCTCAAGGCCCGCGACGAGCTGACCACCTCCACCCTGCGGATGGCCCTGGCCGCCGTGGGCACGGCCGAGGTCTCCGGCAAGGCCAAGCGTGAGCTCAGCGACGACGAGGTGCTGGGCGTGCTGACCAAGGAGGCCAAGAAGCGCCGCGAGGCGGCCACCGCCTTCGCCGACGCGGGTCGCGCCGAGCAGTCCGCCAAGGAGACCGCCGAGGGCGAGGTGCTGGAGCGCTACCTGCCGAAGCAGCTCTCCGACGCCGAGCTGACCGAGCTTGTCGCGGGGGCACTCGCCGGGGGCGGGTTCACCGGCAAGGCACAGATGGGCCCGGCCATGAAGGCGGCCCAGGCTGCGACGGCCGGCCGGGCCGAGGGCGGTCGGGTTGCCGCCGAGGTACGCCGACAGCTCGGTCTCTGACACGTCACCGGCCGGTACGCCCCGGACGCGGCGCTACCGCTGATCACTCCCGACGACGCGGAACGGGCGGGCATCCCTCTCCAGGGTTGCCCGCCCGTTCGCGTGCGGTCTCAGCGGTGATCAGCCGCCAGGTCTGCCCGGCGGTCGACCGGGACTGCTCGGCGTACCACCCGGAGGGCCGTTACCGGCGTTGCTTCCGCCACCACCGGCGCTGACCAGGATCGTCACGATCCCGTTCTTGATGGTGCGACCGTCAGGGCTGGTGCCGGCCGCGGTGCCCGCCGCGCATTCCGAGGCGACCCGGTTGCTGGAGACGACCGGCTGGAACCCGGCACCGGAGATGCGTGATCTGGCCTCGTCGACGGAGAGGCACTTGACGCCGGGGATGCTGCGCTGGTCGCCCTCGGAGATCTTCTTGCCGGGCGGGTCGAAGTTGATCCTCTTTTTGCCGTCCATCGCGGCCTTCAACGTCTCGTTGACCGGCGGGTTGATGCCGTCCGCCGCGTTGTGCCTCATCTTGACGTTGGTCTGCGGCCAGTCCGGGTCGGCCATGATGCCGGCGACCGCGTACTGCTTGGTCATCGCGACCAGGGAGGCGGTCTTCTCGGAGTCGGTGGTGCCGGACTTGCCGGCGACCGGAGCGTTGACGACGACCTTGGTCTGCGGGGACGTCCGGCTGCTACCACACTTGGTGGTGGGGGAGTTGTCGCCGACCGGGCAGCGGGCCGCGTCCACGGCCGCCCGGGCCACGTCCGTGCTGATCCGCTTCTCGCAGCGCGGGTTCGCCACGTCCAGCTTGTTCTTGTCGAGATCGCGGATCTCCTGCACCGGGGTCGGCTCGCAGTACTTGCCGTCGGCCGCCAGCGTGGCGTAGGAGTTGGCCAACTCCAGCGGGGTGACCTGCGAGACGCCGAGCGTGAAAGCGCCCCACTGGTTCGCCGACTCCTTGGTGCGCGCGAGGTCCGCGTCCTCGCGCTCCCGGAACTGGATGCCCAGGCGCTTGGCCACGTCCACCACGTTCGCCGCGCCCACCTGCTGTTGCAGCGGGACGAAGTACGTGTTGGTCGAGGCCGAGAAGGCGCTCCACATGTCCTTCACGCCACCGGGCTGGAGGTTCGAGTTGGTCGGACAGTAGAAGTGCGTACCCTCGCAGGCGGCCGGGCTGCTGGGGCTGATGATGTACTCCGACTTGAACTGCCGCGGCGCGTTGATGGTGTAGCTGAGCGGGATGCCCTTCTCCAGTGCGGCCACGATCGTGAAGATCTTGAAGACCGAGCCGGCCTGGTAGCCGGTGATCCCGTCACCGCCGGTCAGCAGCGGGTTGACCGTGTTCGGATAGTTGCCGAGCTTGCCGTTCCCGCGTTGCTTGGGGTCGCTGTGCGGCAGGTTCTTCGGCTTGTTCGGGTTGTCCAGCTTGAAGTTGCGGTTGACCGAGAGGGCACGGACCCGGCCGGTGCCGGGCTCGACCACCGCGATCATCGCGGCTTCCTTGGACTTCACCGACTTGGCCTTGCGGACCGCCTTGTCGGCGCCCTCCTGGGCCTGCTTGTCCAGGGTGGTGATGATCGTGTAGCCGCCGCTCTTGAGCCGCCGCTCCCGGTCGTACGTGGTCGAGCCGAACGTCTCCTGCGACATCCACCAGCGGTAGAAGTAGTCGCAGAAGAAGCCCCAGGCGTTCTTGTTCGTCGCGACGCAGCCGTTCGGCGCCCGCTTGCCCTTGACCACCAGCTTGACTGCCTTGGCCTTGTCGGCGTCCTCCTGGGTGACGGCACCGGTCTTGACCATGTTGTCGATCACGTAGTCGCGCCGGGCGACCGCCTGCGGGTAGCCGCTCTTGGTGGTCGGGTCGAACGAGGTCGGCGCCTTCACGAGGCCGGCCAGCATGGCGGCCTCGTCGACCGTCAGGTCCTTCGGCGGCTTGCTGAAGTAGACCTGGCTGGCGGCGTAGACGCCGTACGCGCCGTTGCCGAACGCGGCGAGGTTGAGGTAGCTCTCCAGGATCTGGTCCTTGGTGAGCGTCTTCTCGATCTGCAACGCGTAGTTCATCTCGCGCAGCTTGCGGGCGCTGGTGTCCTCAGTCGCGGCGACCACGTCGGCCGGGTGCGTCGCCGAGTACGCGATGCCCATCCGGACGTACTGCATGGTCAGCGTCGAGGCGCCCTGCCGGTCGTTGCCGGCGGCGCTGTTGTTGACGAAGGCGCGGGCGACGCCGTTGAGGTCGACTCCGTTGTGGTTGTAGAAGTCGTGGTCCTCGGCCGCGATGATCGCGTTGCGCATGTTCTCGCCGATGTCGGCGAACTTGATGTCCCGCCGGTTCTCGTCGTACATCGTGGCCAGTGGTGTCTTCTTGTCGGACGCCAGCAGGTAGCTGATCTGGGGGGCGCGGGACACCGTCAGTTCCTTCGGCAGCGCGCCGAAGGTCTCCGCGCCGGCCTTGGCGGCCAGGCCAGACATCGCCACCGCGGGGAATGCCGCTGCGGCGACCACTACGCCGGCCAACAACCCACAGATGAGCAGCGATGCGGCGTTGGTCAGAATGTTGTGGTCACGTTTCCGCATCCAGGTCACCTCGACAGGGTACGCGAACAGGTAACGAGGGGCGCTGGGGCGTCTTTTCCCCATTTCCTGCGCGCGCCGTCCTCGTTGTGCTAGACGCGTGGCACCGGAGATCTGGTTGCGTGTGATCCGTGCCGAGTTTCCTCCGCGTGGGGGGTGGCGCGCAGCGTTTTCGCGGACTCGGGCGGGGTAAGCGGGGGCCCCGAGCCCGAGAAGCCGGGAGTGTCCGGAATGATGGATTTGGCCGACAACGTTGCGTAATCGGGTGACTACAGAGCATGATGGTTGCGGCGACAGCGCCACATGTCGTCTGTGCCGCCTTGGGGTAAGGCGTGCCGGATGACCGGGGGGAATTGCCGGCTGACCCGCGACGGCGTCGGTAGTACTGCAAGGGGGGACGAGTACAGATGGGCATGATCACTGACTGGCCGTCGTTGGCGGCATGTCAGAACGGGGACCCGGACGCGTTGTTCGTACAGGGCGCCGAACAGAACGTGGCCAAGCGGATCTGCCGGAGTTGCCCAGTCCGCTACGAGTGCCTGGCCGACGCGCTGGACAACCGCATCGAGTTCGGCGTCTGGGGCGGCATGACCGAACGCGAACGCCGGGCACTGCTGCGTCGGCACCCGCAGGTCACCAGCTGGCGCAAGATGTTCGAGGCGGCGATGAAGAAGAACGCCAAGGACAAGGTCGGCAAGGACAAGATTCTCGCCACCACCTGACCGGCACGGTCAGGAGCGGCCGATCGCCGCACCGATCGTCCGCAGCCCGTCGACGTCGTGCACGTCGGCGGGCTGTGCCGTCACCGAGACCGCCGGCACCTGCGGAAACGCCTCGGTGAACCGTGCCGCCACACGCTTCTCGCGAACCGCCTGCTCGGACAGGGCCGCGTGGGCCCGCAACACCTCGACGACGCCCTCGTGGCCCCCGGTCGAGGCCAGCCGGTCGGCGGCGGCCCGGCTGGCCGACGCGTCCAACCCGGTGTCGGCCGGGCGATGCACCCGGTTGAGCACGAGACCGGCCAGCGGCATGTTCTCCTCCCGCAGGCGTCCGGCGAAGTAGGCGGCCTCCCGGACCGCGTCCGGCTCCGGGGCCGCGACCAGCAGGAACGCCGTCTCGTTCGCCTGGAGGATGCGGTACGTCTGCTCCGCCCGCTGCCGGAACCCGCCGAACATCGAGTCGAGCGCGGCCACGAAGCCGGACAGGTCGGTCAGCAACTGCGCGCCGAGGATCTTCTGTACCACTCGGGAGAACATCCCGAACGAGGCGGTGACCAGGCTGAACATGCTGCGCCCGCCGGTCCGCGCCGGGGCCAGCAACAGGCGCAGCATCCGTCCGTCGAGGAACCGGGACAGTCGGGCCGGCGCGTCCAGGAAGTCCAGCGCCGACCGCGACGGTGGGGTGTCCACCACGATCAGGTCCCAGTCGCCCCGTGCGTGCAACTGGCCCAGCTTCTCCATCGCCATGTACTCCTGCGTACCGGCGAAGGTGGAACTCATCGCCTGGTAGAAGGGGTTCGCGAAGATCTCGGCGGCCTTCGTCGGGTCGGTGTGCGCGAGCACCACGTCGTCGAAGGTGCGCTTCATGTCGAGCATCATGGCGTGCAACTCGCCGCCGCTCTCCTCGACGTCGATCCCCTTCACCTGCCGGGGCGTGTTGTCCAGCTCGGTCAGGCCGAGCGACTGGGCCAGCCGGCGGGCCGGGTCGATGGTGAGCACCACCGTACGGCGACCGTGTCGCTCGGCCGCACGGAGTGCGAGCGCGGCGGCCGTGGTCGTCTTACCCACCCCGCCCGCACCGCAGCAGACCACGATCCGTACGCCGGAATCGGCCAGGATCCGGTCGACGTCCAGCGGCGGTGCGGCGTTGTCGGAAGGCACCATTCGAGCGTATCGGCCCGACCCGGTCCGCGCGGCGGGCCGACGTCAGGTGTGAGTCAATCGCCCTTCACCAGGGCTGCGGCGAGCACGTCCAGGCCGGCGCGGTCCACCCCGTCGGGCAGCAGGGGCAGCTCCACCAGGGGCACGTCGAGTTCCGCCAGATCGGCGCGGAGCGAGTCCTCCAGATCCCGGCGGACGGCCTGGTCACGTGCCTCGTCGCGCAACCCGGCGAGGACGCGCCGGTCGGCGGACAACCCGGCGGCGCGCAGCCCCCGCTCCAGTTCCGCCTCGGTGACCATCCGTCCCGCCGGCAGCGGTGGCCGGGTCCCGTTGACGATCACCCGGCCCACCCCGAAACCGAGCGAGGCCAGCTCGGCGATCGCGTCGACGGTCTCCTGGACCGGCATCTCCTCCAACAGCGTCACCACGTGCACGGCGGTCATCGGCGACCGCAGCAGCACCGAGACCCCCTCGCTCTGGGTCTTGATCGGGCCGACCTTGGCCAGCCGGGCGGTCTCCGCGGTCACGTTCAGGAAGCGCGCGATCCGGCCGGTCGGTGGGGCGTCCAGCACCACCGCGTCGTACACCCGCCGTTGCTCGACCCTGCGGGTGGTGGCCTCCTTGACCTTGCCGGTGAGCAGCACGTCGCGCAGGCCGGGGGCGATGGTGGTGGCGAAGTCGATCGCGCCGAGCTTGCGCAGCGCCCGGCCGGCGGCACCCAGCTTGTAGAACATGTCCAGGTACTCCAGCAGGGCCTCCTCGGCGTCCACCGTGAGCGCCCACATCTCACCGCCGTCCGCCGCGTCCGCCAGACGCCGCTCGGCGTACGGCAACGGGTCGGTGCCGAAGAGCTGGGCGATGCCCTGCCGCCCCTCCACCTCGACCAGCAGTGTGCGCCGCCCACCGGCGGCCAGGGCAAGGGCCAGGGCGGCGGCCACGCTGGTCTTGCCCGTGCCGCCCTTGCCGGTCACCACGTGCAGTCGGGCGGGCCACTCCGTGCCGGCCCGGTCGGCCGGGCGCTGCGCTGCTCCCACCGGCCGAGCCTATCCAGCCGGCCGGCTCAGGCGACCTCGCAGACCCACCAGCCGCTCTTCCGGATCACGGTGAAGCGCAGGTCCTGGTCGGCGATCTTCTCGTCGGCGGTGGTCACCGTCACGGTGGTGGTGACGGTGGCGCGGTCCCCGGTCTCGTTGTCCACCGTCGGGGTGTCCCAGCGGAAGCGGGGGCTCTGGTGGGCCGCCACGTACTGCTCGACCTCGGTGACCTTGGCCCGGATCCGGTCCTGGTCGCGTGCGCCGGTGCAGACCAGTCGGGCCGCCTTGGCCGCGTCCCGCTCCTGGTAAACGGCGGTGAGGAAGTCGTCGACCGCGACCGACGGATCCTGGGCACCCTCGCCGGACTCGGCGTTGCGCACGGTCAGGAACGCCACCACGCCGCCGCCCGCGCAGAGCAGCAGCACCACGGCCAGGGCGATCGAGGCCACCATGGCGCCACCCCGTTTGCGGGGTGGCGCGGTCGGTGGCGGGTACGGCGGATGGCTGCCGGGCGACGCCGTGACCGGTTCCGGACCGGCCGGCGAGGAGGGGGCGACCGGTGGGCCGGCCGGCAGCGGGTCGGTGGGGCCGGTCGGGCCGCCTGCGGGTGGCTGGGTCATCGCGTACCCCCGGGTGCGGCGCACCGTCGCGCGACAGCGACGGGCGTGGGATTGGGGCGGCCGGGCCGTGCGCCCGTCCAGACGGGAAGGGTAGCGGTCCATCGGTGGGGTGCGGGGGTCCCGGTGTCACCTGTGCGGACGGCGCCATCAGTTTCCTGCTGATGGGGTGTCGCAAATGTGACGAAAGGCCGCCGGGCGTGCGCGTCCTGTTGATGGGACCGCCGCCGCCGCCCTACCGTCGCTCCGGCACGCCCTGACTGGGCTGGCCGCAGCGGTGCCGGACCGGCCGGCGGCGCCGTGACCAGGTACGACGCCCGGAGGCAGTGCATGCGCGACATCGACAACACCCCCCGAGCCCAGTTCTCCGTCGGGGGGCGGCGGGGCAGCCGGACGGCCGGCGGCGACCCCTCCGGCCGGTTGCCGGTCAACGAGCGGTCGTACCGGCGTCCCGCCGACCCGGTCGGCATGGTCGAGCCGGCCGGTGGGCGGGACGACGAGGTTCCGGGCTACGTCATCCACCTGCCCGTCCGGGTGGCCGACCTGGCCGCCGCGACCGCGCTGGCGGCCCGGGTGGCGACCTCGCTGAACTTCCTGCCCGAGCTGGACGCGGGGGAGACCGAGGTGTCCACCGCCGACGACCAGAACAACCGGCACCGGGTCTTCTGCGACCTGCTGCTGCCCGACCGCACCCGGTGCCCCCAGCCGTACGACCACAAGGGGCTCTGCGGGGACGTGTCGATCGCCCCCGAGCAGCGTCCCGCCACGGAGCAGTGGCCGACCTCGGAGCAGCGTCCCGCGTCCTGACCGGCCGGCGGACCGTAGGCTGTGCCCCGAAGTGTCCATGCCACCGAGGGAGCTCTCCACCGATGCAGAAGTGGGAATACGCCACGGTCCCGCTGCTGGTCCACGCGACCAAGCAGATCCTCGACAACTGGGGTGAGGACGGCTGGGAACTGGTCTCCGTCGTACCCGGGCCGAACCCGGAGCAGCTCGTCGCCTACCTCAAGCGCCCGAAGGCATAAGGCCGTGAGCAACGGACCGCACGGGAAGTTGGCGGAACTCGGGCTGGAGCTGCCGGAGGTGGTCCCGCCGGTGGCGAGCTACGTCCCGGCGGTGCAGTCCGGCCAGCACGTGTACGTCTCCGGGCAACTCCCGATGGCCGAGGGCAAGCTGCTGGCCACCGGCAAGGTCGGTGCCGGCGTCTCCGCCGACCAGGCCAAGCAGCTCGCCGAGCGGTGCGCCCTCAACGCGCTCGCCGCGATCGACTCGCTGGTCGGCCTGGAGAACGTCGTCAAGATCGTCAAGTTGACCGGCTTCGTGGCCAGCGCCCCCGGCTTCACCGGTCAGCCCGGCGTCATCAACGGAGCGTCCGACCTGTTCGGCGCCGTGTTCGGTGAGGCCGGTCGGCACGCCCGGTCGGCCGTCGGCGTGGCCGAGCTGCCGCTCGACGCGCCGGTCGAGGTCGAGGTCATCGTCGAGGTCGCCTGACCGCACCGCCGCGATCTTGTGGTTCCGGCCGGACGAAGGCCCCTAACGAGGGCGAATCGGGGACCAGAACTGCAAGATCGCGGAGGTGCGTGCCCGGGGTCGTACGATCGCAGCCATGGGAGGGCATGTGACGGGGGCGGTGAGCGCCCTCGCCAGCGAGTTGCCGGAGTGGGTGACGCTGCTGCGGGCACCAAATCCGGGGCCGATGACGCTGGACGGCACCAACACCTGGCTGCTGCGCGCCCCGGGCGCGGCGTACGGCGTCGTGGTCGACCCGGGGCCGGCCGACGAGGACCACCTGGCCGCGATCGCGCAGTGGGGACCGGTCGGCCTGGTGCTGATCACCCACGGGCATCCGGACCACACCGAAGCCTCGCCGCGCCTGCACGAGATGCTCGGCGGTGCGCCGGTACGCGCCGCCGACCCGGCGCACAGCATCGGCGGTCCGGCACTCGACGCCGCCGGAGACGTGGACGGGCACGGGCTGACGATCCGGCTCGTACCCACCCCCGGGCACACCGCCGACTCGGTCTGCTTCCTGGTCGAGCACGGTGGCCGGCAGGTGGTCCTGACCGGCGACACCATTCTCGGGCGGGGCACCACCGTGGTCGCCCATCCGGACGGCCACCTCGGCGACTACCTGGCCAGCCTGGAACTGCTCGCCACGTACCGGGGGATCCCGGCGTTGCCGGGCCACGGGCCGGCGCTGGCCGACTGCGGCGCCGCCGCCGACTTCTACCTGGCCCACCGGCGGGCCCGCCTGGACCAGGTCCGGGCGGCGCGCGACGGTGGGGCGCGGACCCCGGCCGAGGTGGTCGCCGTCGTCTACGCCGACGTGGACCGGTCGCTCTGGTGGGCGGCGGAGTGGTCCGTGCGCGCCCAACTGGAGTACCTGGGCCGGGAATCCGAGGGTGACGCCGCGAGGTTGGACCGACCGTGACCTGCCCGGTGTGCGGAACCGTCGCCGTGCCCGGCGCCCGGTTCTGCCACAACTGCGGCGCCGCGCTGCCGGCCGCCGCCACCCTGCCCGCCGCCGAGCGGCGGGTGGTCACCGTGCTCTTCGGCGACCTGTCCGACTTCACCTCCTGGTCCGAGGACCTCGACCCGGAACGCGTCGGCGCGGTCACCGACCGCGTGCTGGCCGCCCTGGCCGGCGCGGTGAAGACCTTCGGCGGGCACGTCGACAAACTCACCGGTGACGGGATCATGGCGGTCTTCGGCGCTCCGGTCGCGCACGAGGACGACGCCGAACGCGCCGTCCGGGCCGCCCTGTCCATGCAGCGGGCGGTCCGCCGGGTGCTCGACGACGAGCGCGGCGGCGGTGCGCCGCTGGGGCTGCGAGTCGGGCTGAACACCGGTGACGTGATCGCCGGCATCCAGGCCGCCATCGAGTACACCGTCATCGGCGACACCGTGAACACCGCCGCACGGCTGGCCGACGCCGCCGCCGTCGGCGCGGTCTACGGCGGGGCGCGGACCGCGGCGGCCACCCGCCACGTCGCCAGCTGGCGGGCGTTGCGGCCGTTGCGGCTCAAGGGCAAGCGCGAGCCGGTCGAGGCGTACGAGCTGCTCGGCCTGCTGGATGCGCCGGGCACCCGTTCCGGCCTCGGCGACGAGGCGCCCTTCGTGGGCCGGGAGACCGAGATCGGCCGGGTCGCCGGCCGGCTGGCCGAGGTGATCGACCGGGGCGAGCCCCGGGTGCTGCTGATGACCGCCGAGGCGGGGATCGGCAAGTCCCGGTTCGCCGCCGAGGTGGAGCGCCTGGCCGCCGGTTACGACGTGGGGGCCGGACGGTACGCGGCACACACCGGTGCCCGGGTCCTCTCGGTACGCTGCGCCGCGTTCGGCGAGCGCCGTCGGCTCGCCCCCCTGGCCGACCTGGTGCGCGCCGCCGCCGGCCTGCCCAACGACACGGCCACGGCGGTCACCCGGGCCGCCGTCGAGGAGCGGCTGCGCCGCCTCGGGCAGCGCCTCAGCCGCTCCCGCACCGCGCCCGCGCCGGTCGCCGTCGACCAGTTGCTGGCCCTGCTCGGGTACGCCGAGCTGCCCGCCGCCGCGCACACCGACCAGAGCGAGTGGACCGCCGCGCAACCGCCACCCGACGCCGAGGCGGTGCCGAACGCGGTGGCCGCCCTGCTGAGCGCGCTCGCCGAGGAGGCGCCGCTGATGGTGGTGGTGGACGACCTGCACGACGCCACCGCGGAGACCATCGGCGCGCTGGAGATCACCCTGTCCCGGCTCGACGGGCCGGTCCTGGTGCTGCTGCTCGGGCGGCCGGAGCTGGTGCGTACCGCGGGCACCCTGGCCCGGGTCGCGGACGCCGAGGTGCAGCCGTTGCCGCCGCTGCGCGGTGCCGACGCGTCCCGCCTGCTCACCAGCTACCTCGGCGGCGGGCGGCTGCCGCAGGCCGACGCCGACCGGCTGCTCGCCACCGCCCAGGGCAACCCGTTCTATCTGGCCGAGCTGATCACCCTGCTGATGGAGCGCGGCGCGCTGACCGCCGGGGCGCGCAACGACTGGCGGCTGGCCCCCGGTTCGCTCGGCAGCCGGCTGCTCTCCCGTGACCTGGCGGCCGTGCTCGCGGCCCGGATCGACGCGCTGCCCGCCGAGGCCCGCTCGGTGCTGCGGGACGCGGCGGTGGTCGGCGACACGGTGCCCGACGGTGCGTTGCAGGCGTTGCGCGACCAGCGGGCCGGGCGCGACGGTCGACCCGCCGCCGTGGTCGCGCTCGAACTGGACCGGGCCGTGGAGGAACTGCTGCAACGCCGCATGCTGCACCGCACGCGCACCGGGTACGCCTTCGCCACCCCGCTGATGCGGGAGGCCGCGTACGCCGGGGTCAGCAAGGCGGAGTTGGCCGAACGGCACGCCGCGCTGGCCCGGTGGGCGAGCCCGGCGGCCAGCGTCACCAGCGGCCTGGGCGGCCCCGACCTGGTCGCGACCGGCACCACGGTCGGTCCGGGCGGCTTCACCGAGGCGGCCCGGGACGACTTCGTGGCGCAGCACGTCGAGCGGGCCACCGCGTTGGCCGACGCGGTCACGTTGCGTCCGGACGCGCCGGCCCGGGCGGTCGCCCCGCTGGGGGTCGCCGCGCTCGGCCGGGCCACCCGGCGCGCGCTGCACGAGGGCGAGCCGGCCCTCGCCGTCGAGTACGCCGAACGCGCGGCCGAACTGGCCCGCGTCGACGGCGTACCGGCGCAGGACCGGGTGGTGCACGCGCGGGCGCTGCTCCAGGTCGGGCGGGTGGCCGACGCGCTGGCGTCGGCCGAGAAGATCGCCGCCAACGCCGGGGACCAGGCGACCACCCGGATCAGCGCGCTGCTGCTCGCAGGGCAGGCCCAGCAGGCCATGGGTGACCTGCGGCGGGCCGAGACCTGCTGGCGGGAGGCGTTGCAGGTGGCCACCGACGCGGACCTGCCGAGCCTGCGGGCCTCGGCGATGCGTCGGCTGGGCATGGCCGACTTCCTGGCCGGCCGGCTCGGCGAGGCGAGCAGCCGGTTGGCCGCCGCGTACCAGGTCAGCCTGGCGGTGCAGGACCGTCGGGGGCAGGCGTGGTCGTTGCAGAACCTGGCCTGGGTGACCACCACCCGGGGCGACTTCGCGGGTACGGACGCGGTGCTCGGCCGGGCCGCCCGACTCTTCGCCGAACTCAAGGACCCGTACGGGCGGGCGTGGCTGCGGGGCACCACCGCCTTCGCCCGGCTGCTGGCCGGTCGACTGAGCGAGGCGCGTCGGCTGGCCCGGATCTTCCTGCCCTTCGGGGAGCGGGTCGGCGAGGCGTGGGCGGTGGGCACGCTCCGGGCGGTCGACGCGTACGCCAACGCGGAGCTGGGCGAACTGCTCGACGCGGACCGGGAGGCCCGTCGGGCGTACCGCGAGTTCGCCGCGGCCTCCGACGAGTGGGGGCAGGGTTTCGCGCTTGTCGTCCGAGGTGTGGTGGCCCGTGGCCTTGGCGAGCCGGAACACGCCGCCGACCTGCTCACCGACGCCCTGGAGTACGCCGGTCGGACCGCCCATCCGCTGCTCACCGGCATGGCCGGCACGCTGCGCGGCTTCGTGGCGCTGGACATGGGCGACGTGGCCGGTGCCGAGCGGTACGCGCGAGCGGTGCTGACCAGTGTGGAGCCGCACAATCCGCAGGCGCCCGCGCAGGTGGGGCCTCGGGTGCTGCTGGCGACGGCCCGGTTGGCAGCCGGTGACTCCGGCACCGCGGTCGGCCTGCTGGCCCCGGTGGCCACCGCCGCCGCCACCTCGCCGTCGCTGTTGTTCTCCCGTCGGCAGTCGATGGCGCGTTACGCCTCGGCACTGCTCGCGCACGGGCAGTACGAGCAGGCGCTGGACTGGGCCCGTCGGGCGGCGGGCACGCCGGCCGAGGACGTCCGCAGCCAGGTGGTCGCGGCCCGGGTACGCGCCGAGGCGCTGGCTGCCTGCGGCCGGCCGGCGGAGGCGTTGACCAGTGCCGAGGAGGCGGTCCGTCTGTCGTTCGCCACCGAGCAGCGCAGCGAGCGCGCCGACGCCGAGGCGCTGTACACCCGGTTGCGCGACGGTCGCTGAGCCGACCCGTCGGCCTGCCGACGTGGTGCGGTGGGGCCGGGTATGTCGGTTCCGGTGATGTGGGCTGTCGGGGCCGACCGATAGCGTGCACGGTGCACGCGGCGGTCAACATGGGCGGTCGTGCCGTCAAGGGGGAGGGCTCAGATGAGGCTGCCGCGCTCGGTCGCCGGCTGGACGGTCGCGGTGTTCGGCGTGTTGGCGCTGGTGATGGGTGCGGTCGGGCTGATCTGGCCGGAGGTGCTGCTCGGGATGCTCGGCTTCGAGATCCCGGCGACCCGGGCGCCCGGCGACTACACGGGCGTGTTCGTGACCGCCTCGTCGATGGCCTCGTTCAACATGGGGGTCTACTACCTGCTCGCCACCGCCACCGAGTGGCGCGCGTTCTTCCGCTTCACGGTGGTGTTCCGGTTGGTCACGTTCACCGTGTTCACTCTCGCGGTGCTGGCCGACGTGGCGCCCGGCCGGTTCTTCGGCGTGGCGGCCTGGGAGGGTGTGGGCGCTCTGGCCACCGCCGCCGGCCTGTGGTGGGACTCCCGGCGCGCCGCGCAGACCGCGCCGGAGCCGTCGCCCGCCGATGCGGTTCACTGAGCCGCCGGTCCAGTTGGGTATTTTCGAAACCGTGACCGACACCCCGCCCGGCGCCCTGCCGACGCCCATCGTGCCTGGTCTGACTGATTTGCGGGTCTTTGCCCGAGGGGGCTATGCGACCGTCTACCGGGCCACCCAGATCTCGGTGGACCGCGAGGTCGCGGTCAAGGTCGAGAACCGCACTCTCGCCAGCGACCGGGACCAGGCCCGCTTCCTGCGCGAGGCGCGTGCGGCCGGTCGGATGTCGTCGCACCCGCACGTGGTCGACCTCTTCGACGTCGGGGTCACCATCGACCAGCACCCCTACCTGATCATGGAGCTCTGCGACGGGTCGTACGCCGAACGGATGCGTACCTCGCCGCTGGGCGCCGCCGAGGCGCGGGACCTGGGCATCAAGATCGCGGACGCGCTCGCCCACTCGCACGCGGCCGGGGTGCTGCACCGCGACGTCAAGCCGGCCAACATCCTCTACTCGCACTTCAACTCGGCGGTGCTGGCCGACTTCGGGCTGGCCGTGGTCGCCGAGATGCGTGACGCCACGGTCGCCCTGGAGGTGCTCACCCCGGCGTACGCCCCGCCGGAGATGTTCAGCCACAGTCCGCCCTCACCGGCGGTGGACGTCTACGCGCTCTGCGCCACGCTCTACGCGGTGATGCACGGTCGGCCGCCACGCTGGCAGACCGAACGCAACCCGAGCCTGGTCACCGTGCTGGAGATGTTCCACCAGCCGATCCCCGGCATCCCCGGGATCCCGGAGGATCTGCTCGACGTGCTCCGCGCCGGGATGGCCAACGACCCGGCGGACCGCCCCTCCGTCGTCCAGTTGCACGACATGCTCGTCGGCCTGCAACTGGAGGGTTTCGGCCCGCCGAGTCCGCCTATCGGCCTGCTCGGCGGCGGATACCACGGCGGTGTCCGGGCGGCGGGTGCGACACCTGACGCCGGGGACACCGGCGCCTCCACCGAGCGCGGCCGGGGACGGCGCTGGTTCCTGGGTGCCACCGGCGTGGTGGCGCTGGCCGCCTCGGCGGGCGTCGGTGCCTGGGCCGCCGGTGGGCTTCAGTCCGGCCAGCCCACCGCCCCGACCCGGCAGATCACGACCGGCGTGCACCGTCCCGGCTGCGCCGCCCTGCCCGAGGCGCTGCCGGAGGGCGCCCGCTGCGCGGAGGAACTGGAGTGCTTCGGCCCGGTGCAGGTGCGCGCCCAGCGGGCCGAGGCCAGCCAGGTGCCGTGCGACACCCGGCACACCTGGGAGAGCTACGCCGCGGGGGAGTTGCCCCCCACGCTGCGCGACGCCGACCACGACGAGATCGTGGCGGATCCGGCCGTCCGCAAGATCTGCAACACGGAGACGTTCCGCCTGGTCAGCGGCATCGACAAGCCCACCGGGTGGAACCTGGAGGTGCTGCCGCCGGCCGACGCGCAGAACGACGCGACCTACCGCTGCCTGGCCGGGCGCGGGCTGGACGGGCTGGCGTCCCCCACCCTCACCGGGAGCTGACCGGGGTCAGTGGCTCGCGTCGCGGCGGTAGCGGTCCCGCATCGCCCGGACGGCTTCCCGGTCGCCGAGCGTCTCCAGGGTGTCCGCGTCGATGCCGGGCGCCTGTGCCATCGGGTGGACCGGTGGGGGTGGAGGTGGCGTGTCGACCGGGGCGGCCTGCCGGGCGGCGGTGACCGCCACCCCGGTGACGATGGCGAGCAGGACGCAGCCCAGGGCCATCGCGACCCCCAGCAGGTCCTGCCGGGGCCCGACGATCAGTGCCACCAGCAGCCACAGCGATCCGAGTGCGGCGAGCACCGCCACGGTGCGCGCGTCAGGTCCGGGGATGCGTCTCACGCGTCCAGAATGTCGGAGATTGCCGATCTGTCAACAGCAGACGGTCGAGCGCCTGCGTAACATCTGACAACTCCACCTTACGGGATGCCGAAAGCACGACCTTGACGCCTGCATTGTCGGACATGTTGCTGTTCATCGGACCGCATGCATCGTCCGACGTCTCTAGAGTGACGGAGGTCGAGCCCGACTCGACGTGTCCCGTCTCCCACCGGAAGGCGTCCACATGCCACGACCAATCCGGAACTTCGCCGCCGCCGGGCTGATCGGCGCGCTCCTCGCCGGAGCGGCGGTCGTGCCCGCCAGCGCCGCACCCACCACGATCGGCGGGGGCATCGCCACGGTCTCGCACCGCACCAGCCCGCTGGAGCGGCTGCGCGTCGACCGTGTGCCCACGCCCAAGCTGGACTGGTACGAGTGCTACGACTACGCCGAGTGCGCCACCGTCGACCTGCCGCTGGACTACGACCAGCCGAGGGGCGAGACGACCGAGATCGCGGTGCTGCGGGTCAAGGCGCGGGACCAGAAGCGCAAGATCGGCAGCCTCTTCCTGAACCCCGGCGGACCGGGTGGCTCGGGCACCGACTTCGCCCTGTTCGCGCCCTACTACCTCGGTGACGAGGTGCTCGACCGGTTCGACATCGTCGGCGTCGACCCGCGCGGGGTGGGCGCCAGCGAGCAGATCCGGTGCTTCACGTCGGTCAAGGACCAGACCCGGGCGTACGAGGGGTTGAACGTCACCTTCCCGTACACAAGAGCCGAGGAGAAGGCGTACGTGGCCTCCTCGATCGCGGTCGGCAAGGCATGTTCGACCACCGGCAAGCCGCTCAGCGGCGCGATGTCGACCGCCCAGGTCGCCCGCGACTTCGACGTGCTGCGGCGGGCGGTCGGCGACAAGAAGCTGTCCTATCTGGGCATCAGCTACGGCAGCGTGCTCGGGCAGTACTACGCGAACATGTTCCCCGACCGGGTGCGGGCGGTCGCGATCGACGGTGTGCTGGACGCGACCACGTGGTTCGGCGCCGGCGCCTCCGGCAACCTGGGCCAGGAGGACCGGATGCGCAGCGCGCAGGGCGCGCACAAGGCGCTGCGCGAGATCCTCAAGCGCTGCAAAGCGGCTGGTGTGGAGGTCTGCCCGCTGGCCTCCGGTGACCCGGTCGCCAAGTTCGAACTGCTGACCAAGCGGCTCAAGGCCAAACCGCTGGTGATCGAGGACCCGGACGAGGGCGATTACACCTTCACCTACGCCACCGTCATCGGCATCACCGCGCGTTACCTTTATGATCCGTACGGCTACGAGATCGTCTACCTCCTCGATGGCCTGCTGACGCTGACCGACCCGTCGGCGACGAACGCGTCGCGGACGCAGGCACGCACCTCGCTGCTCCAACGGACCGAGAAGGCGCGGCAGCAGGCCCGGGCCTACGACTTCCCGTACGAGAACGGGCTGGAGGCCTTCCTCGGGGTGGACTGCACCGACGCGTACCACCCGAAGGACGCCGCCTCCTGGGCGGACCGGGCGGCCAGGGCCGACAAACGCGACCCGCACTTCGGCCGGTACTGGTCCTGGGTCTCCGCGCCCTGTGCCCGGGACACCTGGACAGTGCGGGACGAGGACCGCTTCACCGGCCCGTTCAACCGGCGGACCGTCAACCCGGTCCTGGTCGTCGGTAACTACTGGGACCCGGCGACCAACTACAACGGTGCCGTCGCCACGGCCAAGCTGCTGCCGAACAGCCGACTGCTCTCCAGCGACAACTGGGGCCACTCCGCGTATGGCACCTCGGCCTGCGCGACCGGCGCCATCGACGCCTACCTGCTGCGGTTGACGCTGCCGAAGAAGGGCACCGTCTGCCACGGCGACATCCAGCCGTTCGAGGAGCTGCCGGAGTCGGCGGCAGGCGCCCGGGTCGACACCTCCAAGGAGGACCTTGCGGCCAAGGGTGCACCGCGCCGCGGTGCGCCCAAGCAGCTCCCGCCGGTGGTCGTGCCGATGCCGGGGATCGGCGCGCTGACGGCGCGCTGAGGTCGCGACACACCCTCCGGGGTGCGGCGGGCAGTCGGATGCCCGCCGCACCCCGGTGCGTTTCACGACGGTACCGACTGGCAGACGCTCGCTACTTTCAGTGTCATGACAACTTCGGAAGGTAGCGAGGTGATCCATGGTCAGTCGGTTCTCCACCACCCGGTTCCGCTCGGTGGCCACCACCCTCGCGGTCGCCCTGACGCTGTTCCTGGGCGCAGCGGCCGGTTGTGACAGTCAGAAGGAGCCGGAACTGCCCTCGGTGCAGGAGAAGCTCCGCGAGTCGCACGTCTGGGAACAGAACGTGCTGCGGATCGGTGTGGCGGTCAACGAGCCGCTGATGGGAGACGTACGCGACGGCGGGCACGTCGGCTTCGACGTCGAGATCGCCCGCTACGTCGCCGCCTCGCTCGGCTTCGAGGGCGACCAGCGGATCGAGTTCGTGTCGGTCTCCACCGAGGACCGGATCCCCGCCCTCCAGGGCGGCATAGTCGACCTGGTGGTGTCCAGCTTCTCCATCACCGAGGAGCGCAAGAAGGAGGTCAGCTTCGCCGGGCCGTACCTGGTGACCACACAGGAGGTGATGGTCCCGAGCCGGCACCGGGACACCATCCGGACCATCGAGGACCTGCGGAACCCGAAGTTCCAGATCTGCACCAGCGGTGGCTCCACCACCGAGGCGGAGCTGGAACAGCACCAGGTGCGCGCGGTGGTGGTGAAGGACGTCGGCGACTGCGTCGAGGGCATCCTGGACGGCCGGTACGACGCCGTCAGCTCGGACGAGACGATCCTCGCCGGCTTCGTGGCCCGGTATCCGACGGAGTTCGAGATCGTCGACATGCCCTTCGGCACCAGCGAACTGCTCGGCATCGGCGTGCCCATCGGCGACCCCGCGCTGCGCGACCTGGTGGCGTACTTCCTCGACAAGAGCTACCGCCAGGGTCGCAACGGGGAGATCAGCCCGTGGCAGGTCGCGTACAACCGGACGCTGGGTCCGTGGCTGCGGACGGAGAAGCGGCAACCGCAGCCCCTCGACGTGCCCCGACTGGTCGACTTCGACGACAAGGTGCCGGGCCGATGAGCACGCCGGCGGCGACCACCGGCAACGCCCCGGACGCCGACCGGCCGGTGCCGTCCCAGGTGACGCCCTCCGAGCCGGCGGTGCCGCCACGGGACGCCCCCGCCAGGCAGGACGGGCCTGCCACGTCGGAGGGGCCCGCGGACGTCGGCGGGGACCGGACCGAGCGCCGAGCGCGGTCCAGCCAGTCGTTCTGGACGGCGGTGGTCGGCGTACCGGCGATCTTCTCGGTGCTCCGCCTCGGCGTCGAGGCCGGCGGCGAGTTGCAGACCACGTTGCTGCTGGTGGCGAACGTGGGACCGGTCAACATGCTGGCCGGCTTCCTCACCACGGCGGCCCGCCTGCTCTGCACCGCGCTGGTCGCGGTCTTCGCGCTCGGCGGAGTGCTCGCGGCCAGCCGGGAGGCCACCGCCCGCCGCTCGCTCTTCGCCCGCTGGATGGACGTCACACCGAGCTGGTTCATCGCGGCGAGCTTCCTGATGGCCCTGCTCACCTGGCCGCTGCTGTACCTCCCGCTGCTGCTGCCCACCCTGGCGGCGGCGTTCGGGCTCACGGCGGTCCGGCTGCACGAGCGCCCGGCGGTCCGCATCCTGATGATCACTGCGGCGTACGCGGGCTACCTGTGGCTGCTCCTGCCCACGCTGCGCGACGCGTGGCGGCAGGCCGAGCCGCTGCCGATCGCGCTGCTGGTGGTGCCGCCGCTGCTGGCGATCTTCGTCGCCGGGCCGCTGCCCCGGGTGGTGCTCCGGGCCTTCGCCCCGCTGAGTCAGGCCGCCGTGCTGGTGGTGCTGGTCTGGGCGGCGCTGCCGGTGATCAGCACACCGGTGCTGCCGCTCACCGTGACCACGGTCGGGGCCACCGCCGAGGCCAGCGAGGAGATCCGGGGGCACGTGGTGACCACCGACGACGTGCACACGGTGATCCTCCAGGAGCGGGGCGGCGTCCGGTACGTGCCCGTCGACCACGTACGCGAACAGGTGCTCTGCCCCTCCGAGGAGGAGCTGCCCCGCTACCGGCTCTGGATCCACGACTTCCACATCGAGGACTCACTGCTGGAAGGGCTGGGCCGGCGGGTACGCCCGGTGCACCGGGTGGACGCCGCCTGCCGGTGAGCGCCCACCCGCCCCGGGCTCAGTACGACTTGTCCTGGCCGAGCACGTGCTGGGCGACGAAGTTGAGGATCATCTCGCGGCTGACCGGGGCGATACGACCGGCCCGTACCGCCCCGAGCAGCGTGGCCACGCCGTACTCGGTGGTCATGCCGGCACCGCCGAGCGCCTGCACGGCGGTGTCGACCGCGAGCGCGGCGGCCTCACCGGAGGCGTACTTGGCCATGTTGGCGGAGATGCCGGCCTCCAGGTCACGTCCCGCGTCGTAGAGCGTCGCCGCCTTCTGGATCATCAACCGGGCCAGCTCCACCTGCACTGCCGCATGGGCCAGGGGATGCGACACGCCTTGGTGCGTGCCGATGGTCCGACCGCCCCAGACCGTGCGGGTCGCGGTGTACTCCGAGGCGCGCTCGATGGCGTACCGGCCGGTGCCGGCGCCCATCGCGGCGACGGTGATGCGTTCCGGGTTGAGCCCGGAGAACAACGCCGGCAGTCCGGCGTCGAGCGACTCGCCGACCAGCGCGTCGGCGGGCAGCCGGACCTCGTCCAGGTAGAGCAGGAACTGGTTCTCCGGGGAGAGGATCTCCATGTCCAGCTTGGACCGGGTCAACCCGGGCGCGTCGGTCGGCACGATGAACAGGGCCGGCTTCAGCCGCTGCCCGGCACCGTCGGTGGTGGTGTCGTCCCCGGCGCGGGCCACCACGAGGACGTGCCCGGCCTCGTCGACGCCGGAGATGTAGCACTTGCGACCGGAGAGTACCCAGTCGTCGCCGTCGCGACGGGCGACGGTGCCGAGGCGGTGGAAGTTGGACCCGGCCTCCGGCTCGGTGATCGCGAAGACGATCTTCTGGGAGCCGTCGGCCAGACCGGGCAGATGGCGTTTGCGCTGGTCCTCGGTGCCGTGCCGGGCGATGACGGTGGCCGCGATGGCGGGGGAGACCACCAGCAGCAGCAACGGGCAGCCGGCGGCGGCCAGTTCCTCGCAGACGATGGCCAGATCGGTGATGCCGCCGCCCCCGCCGCCGTACTCGGTGGGGATGTTGACGCCGAGGTAGCCGAGCCGGCCGGCCTCGTGCCACAGCTCGGTGGTGTGCTCGCCGGCCTTGGCCTTATCCACGAAGTAGCGGTGGCCGTACCGCCGGCCCAGCGACCGGACCGCGTCGCGGAGCTGCTCCTGTTCCGGGCTGAGGTCGAAGTTCATGACGATGCCTCCTCGGTGGGGGTGACCACGGCCAGCACCGCACCCGTGTCGACCTGGCCGCCGGCCGCGACCGGCAGCTCGGTGACCACGCCGTCGGTCGGGGCGAGCACGGGGTGTTCCAACTTCATCGCTTCCAGGGTCAGCAGCAGGTCACCGGCGGCCACCCGCCGGCCGACCTCCACGTGGACCCGGGCCACCGCCCCGGGCAGCGGGGCGAGCAGCGACCCGGCGGTCAGCTCCGCACCGGGCGCCGGGAAGCGCGGCAGCTCGGTCAGGCTCGCCGCGCCGTCCGGGCCGTCCACGAAGATCGACGCACCGACCAGGTGCACCCGGTACGCCCGGCGCACCCCGTCGACGTCGAGCACCACCCGTTCCGGGCCCGCCTCGACCAGCGTGACCTCCGGCGACTCGCTCTCCGGCGACGTCGACCACTCGGCGATGCCGCCGTCGCGGTCCAGCCGGTACCGGACCTCGACCTCCCCGTCCGGGCCGGAGAAGTGGGCGACCTGCGGGAAGGCGGGCACGTTGCGCCACCCCGAGGGCAGCCCGGCCAGCACCGGCGCGGCGGCACGGCGGGCCGCCGCTGAGGCGAGCGCGGCGGCGAGCGCGACCAGGGGCACCTCGCCGGGCGGCAGCAGCGGGGCGAAGACCCCGGGATGCCGGTCCAGGAAGCCGGTGTCGACCTCCGTCGCGCCGAACTCCCGACTCCGCAGCACCCGGACCAGCAGGTCCCGGTTGGTGGCCACGCCGTGCAACTCGGCCCGCGCCAGCGCGGCGGCCAGCGTACGGGCCGCCTCGGCGCGGGTGGGCGCCCAGGCGATCACCTTGGCCAGCATCGAGTCGTAGTGCACCTGCACCGCCGAGCCGTCCCGCACGCCCGAGTCGAGCCGCAGCCCACGCGTCGGAACGAACTCGCCGACCACCCCGGGGACCGTGAACCGGTGCAGGGTGCCGGTGGCCGGCAGGAAACCCTGGGCCGGATCCTCGGCGCAGAGCCGTACCTCGATCGCGTGGCCCTCGGCCGGCGGCGTCACCGTCAGTGGCAGCGGCTCGCCCTCGGCGACCAGCAGTTGCAGCCGGACCAGGTCCAGCCCGGTGACCGCCTCGGTGACCGGATGTTCCACCTGGAGACGGGTGTTCATCTCCAGGAAGTGGAAGTCGCCCTCCGGGGCGAGCAGGAACTCCACCGTGCCCGCGCCGACGTAGTCGACGGCCCGGCCGGCGGCCACCGCCGCCGCGTGCAGCCGGTCCCGCAGCTCCGGGGCGAGCACCGCCGGAGCCTCCTCGACGATCTTCTGGTGCCGGCGCTGGATCGAACAGTCTCGCTCCCCGAGCGCCAGCACGGTGCCGTGCCGGTCCCCGACGATCTGCACCTCGACGTGGCGGCCCCGCTCGACGTACCGCTCGATGAAGACCGTGCCGTCGCCGAACGCCGACGCCGCCTCGCGGCCCGCGCCCGCCACCGCCTCGGCGAGACCGTCGGCGTCCCGGACGATCCGCATGCCGCGACCGCCACCACCGGCGGACGCCTTCACCAGCACCGGGAAGTCGGTGACCTGGGCGGCGTCGGTCCAGGAGGGCAGCATCGGCACGCCCGCCTCGGCGAGCAACGCCTTGGCGGCCAGCTTGTCGCCCATCGCGGCGATCGCCTTCGCCGACGGGCCGACCCAGGTCAACCCGGCGTCGGTCACCGCCGCCGCGACGTCGGCGTTCTCGGCGAGGAAACCGTAGCCCGGGTGCACGGCGTCCGCGCCGGACCGCCGGGCCGCCGCCAGGATCAGGTCGATCCGCAGGTACGTCTCGGCGGGCGTGTTCCCCGGCAGGCGTACCGCCCGATCGGCCTCGGTGACGAAGGGCGCGTCGGCGTCCGCGTCGGAGTGCACGGCGACCGTCTCGACGCCGAGCACCCGACAGGTGGCGATGATCCGGCGGGCGATCTCGCCCCGGTTGGCGACCAGAAGCCTGGTGATCATGGCAGCAGAGCCTTTCTCGCGCTCATCGGGCTGGTCTTTCGTTCGCGACTGCGGGACTCCGCTGCGCTGCGTTCCTCGCGCTCACGGGGGTTCACATCCGGAAGACGCCGAAGCCGGCGGCACCGCGTACCGGCGCGTTGTGCACGGCCGACAGGCAGAGCCCGAGGACGGTACGGGTGTCCCGGGGGTCGATCACCCCGTCGTCGTAGAGCCGTCCGGAGAGGAACAGCGCGCCGGACTGGGACTCGATCTGCTGCTCGACCATCATCCGCATGGCGGCGTCGGAGTCCTCGTCGAACTCGTGGCCCCGGGCGGCGGCGGCCTGCCGGGCCACGATGGAGAGCACGCCGGCCAACTGGGCCGGGCCCATCACCGCGGACTTCGCGTTCGGCCAGGTGAACAGGAACCTCGGCTCGTACGCCCGGCCGCACATGCCGTAGTTCCCGGCCCCGTACGAGGCGCCCAGGTTGACCGTCAGGTGCGGCACCGTCGAGTTCGACACCGCATTGATCATCAGCGCGCCGTGCTTGATGATGCCGCGCTGCTCGTACTCGGTGCCGACCATGTAGCCGGTGGTGTTCTGCAGGAAGATCAACGGTGTGTCGGCGGCGTTGGCGAGCTGGATGAACTGCGTCGCCTTCTGCGCCTCCTCGCTGAACAGCACCCCCCGGGCGTTCGCCAGCACGCCGACCGGGAACCCGTGCAGCTCGCCCCACCCGGTGACCAGGGCCGTGCCGTACGCCGGTTTGAACTCGTCGAACTCGCTGCCGTCGAGCAGCCGGGCGAGCACCTCACGTGGATCGAAGGGCACCTTCAGGTCGGCGCTGACGATGCCGAGCAACTCCTCCGGGTCGTGCCGGGGCGGGCGCGGGTGCGGCGTACGCGGCCCCGGCCCCTGCTTGCGCCAGTTCAGCCGGCGGACACACTGCCGGGCCAGCCGGAGGCCGTCCCGCTCGTCGGCGGCAAGGAAGTCGGCCAGGCCGCTACGGGTGGCGTGCATCGCCGCACCTCCGAGCGACTCGTCGTCGGCGTCCTCCCCGGTGGCCATCTTCACCAGCGGCGGCCCGGCCAGATAGACCTGCGAACGCTCTCGGATCATGATGGTGAAGTCCGACATCCCGGGCACGTACGCGCCACCGGCGGTGGCGTTGCCGAAGACCACGCTGACCGTCGGGATCTTCTCGGCCGAGAGTCGGGTCAGGTCACGGAACACCCGGCCGCCCGGGATGAAGATCTCCGCCTGGGTGGGCAGGTCCGCGCCGGCCGACTCGACCAGGTTGACCATCGGCAGCCGATTGGCCAGCGCGATCTCCCCGGCCCGCCGGGTCTTCGCCAGCGACCACGGGTTCACCGCACCGCCGCGTACGGTCGGGTCGTTCGCCACGATCATGCACTCGACGCCCTCGACCACCCCGATCCCGGTCACCACGCTGGCCCCGACCGGGAAGTCCGTGCCGTACGCGGCCACCGGCGACAGCTCCAGGAACGGGCTGTCCCGGTCCAGCAGCAGCTCGATGCGCTCGCGCGGCAGCAGCTTCCCGCGTGCGTGGTGGCGGGTCACGTACTTCTCGCCACCACCGGCACGTGCCTGGTCGAGCGCGGCGTCCAGCTCGGCGATCCGGTCCCGCAACGCCTCCCGGTTGGCCCGGTGGGGCGGTGAGGTGAGGTCGACCGTGCTCTCCAACGTGGTCATAGACCGATGCCCTTCGCGACGATCTCGTTCATGATCTCGGTGGTGCCGCCCCCGATGCCGAGGATCCGGGCGTCCCGGTAGTGCCGCTCCACCTCGGCGTCGCGCAGGTAGCCGAACCCGCCGTGCAGTTGCAGGGCCTGGTCGACCACCCAGTCGCTCGCCGCCACGGCCACGTTCTTGGCCATCGCCACCTCGGTCACCACCGGCTCCCCGGCGACGACCCGGGCGGCCACCTCGTGCACGTACGCGCGGGCGGCCTCGGCGCGGGTGTGCATCTCGGCCAGCCGGTGCCGGACCACCTGTCGACCGACCAGCGGACGCCCGAACGTGGACCGGTCCCGGCACCAGCGCACGGTCAACTCGACGCAGCGCTGCGCGATCGCGTACGCCTGGGTGGCCAGGGAGAGCCGCTCGGCGGCGAAGTGCTGCATGATCGCGAGAAAGGCGGTGCCCTCCTCACCGATCCGGTTCGTCACCGGGACGCGTACGTCGACGAAGGAGAGTTCGGCGGTGTCCGAGCAGTGCCAGCCGAGCTTCTCCAGCCGACGCCCCACGGTGAACCCGGGCGCGCCCTTCTCGATCACCAGCAGGCTCAACTCGCCGCCACCCGGTGGACCGGTGCGGACCGCCGTGGTCACGAAGTCCGCCCGGACACCGCTGGTGATGTACGTCTTCGCACCGTTGACGACGTACTGGTCGCCGTCGCGGCGGGCGTGGGTGCGGATTCCGGCGACGTCGGAACCGGTCTCCGGCTCGGTGACGGCGAGCGCGCCGATCGTGGTGCCGGCGAGCGTCGGTCGGACGTACCGGTCGACCAGGTCGTCATCGGCCGGCGTGCGCGGCACCGGCGGCCCGGCCGCGCCCGGGAGCGTGCCGCCGAGCCGACCGCCGGCTGCGGCGACCATGTGCGGCAGCGCGATGCCGTGTGTGAACAGGGCCGCGACCAGCCCCGACGAGCCGCCGGCGCGGATGATCTCCTCGGTGACGACGATCGAGTCGAGCAGGTCGCCGCCGCTGCCGCCGACCGACTCCGGGAAGCCGACGCCGAGCAGCCCGGTCCGCGCGGCGGTGACGTGCAGCGCGCGGGGCACCTCGCCGGCCCTCTCCCAGTCGGCCAGGTGCGGCAGCACCTCCCGGGTCACGAAAGCCCGGGTCAGTTCGCGCAACTGACGCCGCTCCGGCGTGTCCACGATGGTCATCCTGCCGACCTCCCGGTGGGGGCCGGACCCGTGGGCAACTCCGCCGGCAGGTCGACCAGCCGGGCGCGGAGCAGCTCACCGAGCGCCTTGGCCTGTGGGTCGAAACGGGTCGAACCGGCCACCCCCGGTCCGAGCAGCCCCTCGATCACGAAGTTGACCGCCCGCAGGTTCGGCAGTTCGTAGCGCCGCACGGTCAGCGGGGCGGTCTCCGGCAGCAACTCGGCGAGCCGGGCCACGGTCAGCCACCCGCGCAGCCAGGCCCACGTCGCGTCGGTACGCGCCCACACGCCGAGGTTCGCGTCCCCGCCCTTGTCGCCCGAGCGCGCCCCGACCAACTCCCCGAGCGGTGCTCGCCGCGTCCCCGCCCTCAGGTGTAAGGAAGGGTCCCCTGCTATCGCCTGGTGTCGTACAGGGGACCCCTCCTTACATCGCACCGGGGGTGGGGGGATGGTGCGTCGGGTGCCGTCGGGCAGTACGGCGACGTGGGTGACCGCGTCCTGGGGCACGGTGTCGGTGGTGAAGACGCCGTACGGGGTGGCGTCGCCGGGCAGCGTGGTCAGCGTGCAGCCGGGATAGGAGGCCAGCGCCAGCTCCACCGCCGCCGTCGAGAACGCCCGTCCGGCCCGCGTCCTGTCACCGTCCCGCAGGTGTACGTGCAGCAGCGCACTCGCCACCTCGGTGTCGGTCGCGTCCGGGTGGTCGGTGCGGGCCACCTGGAACTCCAGCCCGTCGGTGCCGACCGCCGCCTCCAGTTGCGTCCGGACCAGGGCCGCCTTCGCCTCGATGTCCAGCCCGCAGAGCACGAACGTCATCGAGTTGCGGAAGCCGCCGAGGTTGTTGACGCCCACCTTGAGCGTCTCCGGCGGTGGCGTGCCCCGGACACCGGAGACGCGTACCCGGTCCGGCCCGTCCTGGCGCAGCGCGACCGTGTCCAGCCGGGTCACCACGTCCGGCCCGAGGTACGCGGGCCCGGCCACCTCGTACAACAGTTGGGCGGTGACCGTCTCCACGGTGACCGCGCCGCCGGTGCCGGGATGCTTGGTGAGCACCGACGAACCGTCGCGGCGCAGCTCGGCGACGGGGAAGCCGGGCCGGTGGCCGCCGTCGGGCAGCTCGGTGAAGAAGCTGTAGTTGCCGCCGGTGACCTGGGCCCCGCACTCGATCAGGTGCCCGGCGACGGTGGCGCCGGCCAGCGCGTCCAGGTCGTCGTGCGTCCAGCCGAAGTGGGCCACGGCCGGGCCGACCACCAGGGAGGCGTCGGTGACCCGGCCGGTCACCACCACGTCCGCCCCGGCGTCGAGGCAGGCGGCGATACCGAACGCCCCGAGGTACGCGTTCGCGGTGAGCGCGTCCGGGCGGGCCAGGGTGTCGCCCTCGACGTACCCGACCCGCACGGGCAGCCCGAGTCGCTCCGCGAGAGCACGGATCGCGGCGGCCAGCCCCGCCGGGTGGAGTCCACCGGCGTTGGTGACCAGCGCGACCCGGCGGTCCAGCGCGGTGCCGAGGCACCCTTCGAGCTGCCGCAGGAACGTCTTCGCGTACCCGAGGTCGGGGTCGCGCATCCGGTCCCGGCCGAGGATCAGCATGGTCAACTCGGCCAGGTAGTCGCCGGTCAGCACGTCCAGTTCGCCGCCGTCGAGCATCTCCCGCCACGCGGAGAACCGGTCACCGTAGAAGCCGGACGCGTTGCCTACCCGCAGCACGTCACCCGTGCGTGGCCGCCGGTCGGGCGCGCTCACGCGCTGGCTCCGGCACGGTCGTCGCCCGGCGACCGGGGCGTGGGGGCCGGGCCGGGTGGGCCGGCGAATGCCTGCGCCACGTCCAGCCACGCGTCGGCCACCGGTCCGTCGGCCACCAGGGCGGTGTCGGCCCGGTGCCGGCGTCGGGTCACCAGCAGGCAGAAGTCGCGCGCCGCGCCGGTGACCCGGTCGCCCGCGTCCGGCGGGCCGAAGGCCCAGGTGTCGCCGGTCGGCGCCAGCAGCTCGACCCGGACCGGCGCCGTCGGCACCGCCCGGCCGTGCGCGGCGAAGCTGTGCCCGACTGTCCGGGAGCCCAGGTACGCGATGTGCCGTAGCCGGGCGGTGGCGGGCCGGGACACACCCAGCGCGTCGGCCACGTCCTCGCCGTGCGCCCAGGTCTCCATGATCCGTGCGGTGGCCATCGAGGCGGGCGACATCCGGGTGCCGTACCAGGGCAGCTTCTGTCCGGCCGGTGCGGCGGCGAGCGACGCCGCGAGCGTGCGGCGGCCGTCCCGCCAGCGGTTCAGCAGCGCGTCCGGCGGGGCGAGGAACGCTTCCGCCCCGGCGTCGACCAGACGGGCCGGGTCCGGCGCGGCGGCGACCGAGGCGTGGAACGCGTCCGGATCGGTCGCGGCCAGGTGGGACACGTGGTCGGTCCAGGCCAGGTGGGCGATCTGGTGGGCGACGGTCCAGCCCGCTGCCGGGGTGGGGTGCTCCCACTCCGTCGCGGGCAGGGTCGCGACGAGCGCGTCGAGCTGCGCGGACTCGGCGGCCAGATCCGTGAGGAGTACGGCCAGGTCGACCATGGTGCCTCCGGTGGGAATCAGTCCCGCTCGCCTTCCGGCAGGTCGTCGGCGGGGGTGAGCAGGGTGGTGAACTGGTGTTTCCAGGCGTGCAGCAGGGCGGCCCGGCGGGCCGAGTCGTCGCTGAGCAGGTTGGCCACCCCGAGGCCCCGGAGCAGGTCGAGGGTGGCCTGCACCGCCTCGCGTACGCCCGGCCGTCGCTCGTCCACGCCGAGCAGCTCGACGGTCAGGCGGTGCATCTCGCGCCCGACCCGGGTCTCCAGCGGCAGCAACGCGGCACGCAGTTCGGCGTCGGTGCGGGCGGCCACCCAGAGTTCGAGGGCGGCCACGAAGAGCGGCCCGGTGAAGGCGGCGGCGAGCAGGTCGACCACCCGGTCCAGCCGGCGGGGGCCGGCCGGCAGTGCCTCCGCCTCGGCCCGCAGCTCGGCCGCCCGGCGTTCGGTCAGGTGTGCCACGGCGGCGGTGACCAGGGCTGCCCGGGTCGGGTAGTGGTGCAGTTGGGCGCCTCGGGAGACTCCGGCCCGGGCCGCCACGACCGTGGTCGTGGTGCCGGACCAGCCATGCTCGACCAGGCACTCGACGGTCGCCTCCAGCAGCCGGGCCCGGGTGGCACGGCTGCGCTGTTGCTGAGGGACGCGGGTCGATGCGGGAGGCACGGGCACAGCCTGCCGCCCGGAAAACAAACAGTCAAGACTGACTTTTTTCGGTGCGGTGAGCCGCACGAGGCGGTCACCGACGCCGAACCCGAACCCGAACCCGCCCGGCCGGACAAGACTCTGCCCGGACAAGACCCGTCCGGCCACGATGCCGCCTGGACACGGCCGCCCGGACACGACACCGCCCGGCCGCGAGTGGCGGCCGGGCGGTGTCGGGAGCAGGGGTGTCAGACCCGGGCGCGGCGTGCCAGGCGCTCCGGGTCGAGGATGATGATGCTCTTGCCGTCCAACCGGAGCCAGCCCCGCGAGGCGAAGTCGGCCAACGCCTTGTTGACCGTCTCGCGTGAGGCGCCGACGAGCTGGGCAATCTCCTCCTGGGTCAGGTCGTGCGTCACCCGCAGCACGCCACCGTCCCGGGTGCCGAAGCGGCCCGCCATCTGGAGCAGGTTCTTGGCGACCCGACCGGGTACGTCGGTGAAGATCAGGTCGGCGAGGGCGTCGTTGGTCCGGCGCAGCCGGCGGGCGAGCACGCGCAGCAACTGCTCGGCGATCTCCGGCCGGTTGTTCAGCCACGGACGCAGCGCCTGCTTGCGCAGTCGGGCCAGGCGGCTGTCGGTCACCGCGGTGGCGGTCGCCGTACGCGGACCCGGGTCGAAGAGCGACAGCTCGCCGACCATGTCCGACGGCCCCATCACCGCGATCAGGTTCTGCCGGCCGTCCGCCGCCCGGCGACCCACCTTGATCTTGCCGGACAGCAGGATGTAGAGACTGTCGCCGGGCTCGCCCTCGTTGAACACGACCTCGCCCTTGCGGACCTCGATCGTCTCCATCTCCTTGGCGAGCGCCTCGGCAGCCTCCGGGTCGACTCCCTGGAAGATCCCGCTGCGGGCCAGTACCTCGTCCATCGCGCACCTCCGGTTGCGCGTGCCGTCTGTCGGCCGGGCCGCCGTCCGCTGATCCCTCGCGCGCCGCCCAGTCTAGGCGCACGTGAGCAGGAATCAGAGGTGCACCCCTGGAATCTTGATCGTTGGGCGTAACCTTCCCGTGTCGGTCGCCCGGTACCATCGCTCGCCCGCGCGGGCCGCCGACGACCGGCAGGGCCGTCGGCCGTAGGGTCACGGCGTGTTGAGCGAGCCGCAGGTGACCACCCGCCACGAGGACGGAAGGGACATTCCGCTACTCGTGTGGCGCGCCGTGCGGCCGTTGCGGACGGTCGGCACCGGCCCGCTCGGCGGCGGGCTCGGCGTACGGCGGTGGGTGTTGAACGCGACCGTGCCGATGTCGTACGACCGGGACGACCCCGCCGACCACCTGGCCGGCATGGCCCGGCGGCTCGGCCTCGACGGACCCGGGGTGGGGTTGCTGACCGGTGTCGACGTGACCGAGGTGATCGCGCGGACCGACACCGGCGTGCAGGTCTGGGCCACCGTCGGCCTGGGTACCCCGGTGCCGGCGGCGGCACCCGACGTGGCGGCCCCGGCCCAGCGGGTCGGCACGGTCAACATCGTGGTGTACGTCCCGGCCCGGCTCGGCGACGCGGCCCTGGTCAACGCGGTGGCCACGGCGACCGAGGCGAAGGCGCAGGCGATCGCGGACCTCGGGCTACCCGGCACCGGCACCCCGACGGACGCGGTCACCGTGCTCTGCCCACCGGACGGCCCGGTCAGTGCGTACGGCGGCCCGCGCTCGACCTGGGGAGCGCCGCTGGCCCGCGCGGTGCACGCCGCGGTGTCGGCGGTCGGCACCGACACCGTCGTCCCATGGTCGGATCGGCTCCAGGGCTGAATCCTCCACCCGATCGGCCGTCGTCGCGGCGTTTCCCGCCCGGTATGGTCGCCCCCGATGTATGCTCGCGCCCCCCTCGCGTCGCGTCCACGCCGCCGTGCCTCCACGGCGTCGCGTCCGCGCCCCCACGCCGCTCTCGCGGCGCGTCCACGCCGCCGTTCCCTGGCCGCGCTCGGTGCGCTGCTCGCCATGCTGCTGTTCGCCGGTTGTGCCGATCTCGGTCAGGAGCCGGTCTGGCAGCCGGGCGCGGGCGGTGGGACCGGCGGGCCGGTCGAGTCGACCCCGCCCAAGGTCAAGACCATCTCGCTCTCCGCCACCGGTGACATCGTGATGGGCAACGCGCCCAACCGGCTGCCGCCCAACGGCGGGAAGGGCTTCTTCGACTCGGTCAAGAAGGCGATCTCCGCCGACGTGGCGATGGGCAACCTGGAAGAGCCGTTGACGGTGGACACCGGCACCGGCAAGTGCGGGGCCGACTCCACCCGGTGCTTCCAGTTCCGCGCGCCGCCGGAGTACGCCGCGCACCTCGCCGACGCCGGGTTCGACCTGCTCAACCAGGCCAACAACCACGGCTACGACTTCGGGCCCAAGGGGTACGAGAACACCCAGAAGGCGCTGGAGGAGCACGACCTGGCGCACACCGGCGCGCCCGACCAGATCACGGTGGTCGAGGCCGACGGTGTCAAGGTCGCGGTGGCCGGCTTCTCGTCGTACCGCTGGTCGAACAGCCTGGTCGACATCCCGTCCGCGAAGAAGGTCGTCGAGAAGGCCGCCACGATGGCCGACATCGTCGTGGTGCAGGTGCACATGGGGGCCGAGGGTTCGGAGATGACCCGTACCCGCCCGGGCACCGAGATGTTCCTCGGCGAGAACCGCGGCGACCCGATCAAGTTCTCCCGCGCGATGATCGACTCCGGCGCCGACCTGATCGTCGGCCACGGCCCGCACGTGCTGCGGGGCATGGAGTTCTACAAGGGCCGACTGATCGCGTACAGCCTGGGCAACTTCGCCGGGGGCGGCGGCATGCTCAGCAACAACGGCCGCCTCGGCTGGGGCGGGGTGCTCAAGGTGACCCTCGAACCGGACGGCACCTGGTCCGGCGGGTCGTTCGTCTCGACGTACATGAACGGCATCGGCAAGCCGACCACGGACCCGGACGACCGGGGCCTCGGCCTGCTCCGTGAACTCACCAAGCTCGACTTCCCGGAGACCGGCGCCCAGTTCACCAAGGCGGGCAAGATCAGTCCGCCGGACGAGGGCTGATCGCCGGTCCGAGACGTGTGGGCCGACCGGAGCGTCGGCGTGGCGACGTAGGCTGGCCGTCGTGACCAGAAGCGCCACCGAGACCGACCTCGGTCGTACGCGTCGGGCGCGGCGGATCGGCCGCGTGCTGACCGAGACGCATCCCGACGCCCACTGTGAGCTGAACCACGGCAACGCGCTGGAGCTGGCCGTCGCCACCATCCTCTCGGCCCAGTGCACCGACAAGAAGGTCAACGAGGTCACGCCGAAGCTCTTCGCCCGGTATCCGAGCGCCCCCGACTACGCCGGGGCGAACCGGGACGAGATGGAGGAGCTGATCCGGCCGACCGGCTTCTACCGCAACAAGACCAGCTCGCTGATCCACCTCGGTCAGGCCCTCGTCGAGCGGTACGACGGCCAGGTCCCGGGGCGGTTGGCCGACCTGGTGACCCTGCCCGGGATCGGCCGCAAGACCGCCAACGTCATCCTCGGCAACGCCTTCGACGTGCCCGGCATCACCGTCGACACGCACTTCCAGCGGTTGGTCCAGCGCTGGCGACTGACCGCCGAGACCGACCCGGTCAAGATCGAGCACGCCATCGGGGCGATGTATCCCAAGCGCGACTGGACCATGCTGTCGCACCGGATCATCTTCCACGGCCGGCGGGTCTGCCATGCCCGCAAGCCCGCCTGCGGCGCGTGCACGCTGGTGAAGCTCTGCCCGTCGTACGGCACCGGCCCGACCGAGGCGGCCGCCGCCGCGAAGCTGCTCAAGGGCCCCCGGGCCCGTGACCTGGCCGTCGCCGCCGGAGTCGACCCCGACCTGGTGCCGGTGCAGGCGGTCCGGGCGGAGGCGCCGTGATCCGCCGACTGGCCCTGATGTCCCTGCCGCTGCTGCTGCTCGGCACCGTGGCGTGTACGCCCGAGACCGACCGGCCCGCCGCCACCGGGGCGGACACGAGCACCAGCCGGCCGTCGCCGTTCGAGGAGTGCACCTCCCTCGTCGCCGAGCCCGGCGCGGTGGACACCGGCACCCCGCAGGGTGATCGGCTGCCCGAGCTGACCCTCACCTGCTTCACCGGTGGCACCCCGGTCGCGCTGCGCGACATCCCCGGCCCGGCCGTGATCAACATCTGGGCCTCCTGGTGCCCGCCCTGCCGCAAGGAACTGCCCGCCTTCCAGCGGCTCAGCGAACAGACCGAGGGGCGACTGCGGGTCGTCGGGGTGAACACCCAGGACAGTCGCAGCGCCGCGCAGTCCATCGGCGAGGACTTCGGCGTGCGGTTCCCGATGCTGTTCGACCAGGGCAAGGCGTTCCAGCGGGCCCTCGAACGCAACGCGTTCCCGATGACGGTGTTCGTCGGCGCCGACGGCGGTGTCCGGCACATCGACACCTCCGGTGCGCTGGACGACGCCGGCCTCGCCGGCCTCGTCCGGCAGCACCTCGACATCGTGGTACCGGCGTGAGTGAGGTGCCCGCCAGGATGACCTCGGGCCCGGGGACGTCCGACGCGCCACGGCCGGTGCCGGACTGGCTGGACCCGCTGCTGGTCCGGCTCGGCACCGCCCGCATCGAGGACTTCACCCAGGTACGCACGCCGGAGCAGGGCGGCCGGGAGAGCGCCGTCCTCGTGCTGCTCGGTGAGGACCCCGAGACCGGTCCGGACGTGCTGGTGCTCCAACGTGCCGCGACGCTGCGTAACCATGCCGGTCAGCCGGCGTTCCCGGGCGGTGCCGCCGACCCGGGCGACGCCGACGCCGCCGCCACCGCGTTGCGTGAGGCCAACGAGGAGGTCGGCCTCGACCCGGCGAGCGTCACCGTACTGGCGCAACTGCCGAGGCTGTGGATCCCCGTCAGCGAGTTCGTGGTGACGCCGGTGCTCGCCTGGTGGCACACGCCGCACTGGGTGCACCCCCGGGAACCGGCCGAGGTGGCGCATGTGGCCCGGCTACCGGTCACCGAGCTGGTCGACCCGGAGAACCGCGTCCGGGTACGCCACTCCAGCGGCTGGGTCGGCCCCGCCTTCTCGGTACGCGGCATGCTGGTCTGGGGCTTCACCGCCGGGGTGCTGGCCGCGCTGCTGGAGATGGGCGGCTGGAGCCGACCGTGGCCGCACGGCCGGGTGATCGACCTGCCCCCGTCCGGTGCGTCGCCCGCCCCCTCAGCCGGCACCGACGAGGTGGACGAGAGCGCGATCCGCTGACCGCGCGGTCACCTTCCGCAAGCGGTCGTCATCCCACGAGCCCCCGGCCCGTACGCTTGACCCGTGTCGGCCGTTGATCTCGTTCTGCTGTTACTCATGCTCGTGTTCGCGATCAGCGGATACCGGCAGGGGTTCGTCATCGGGGTGCTCTCGTTCTCCGGGTTCTTCCTCGGTGCGCTGATCGGGCTCCAGATCGGGCCGATGTTCGCCCAGCAGTTCGTGGACAGCGGCACCCGCGTGCTTATCTCGCTCGTCGCCATCTTCGGCCTGGCGGTGATCGGCCAGGCGCTCGCCGGATGGCTCGGCTCCCACCTGCGCCGCACCATCGCCAGCGACACGGGTCGGCGGCTCGACGACATCGGCGGCGCCTTCGTCTCGCTCTTCGCGGTGCTCCTGGTCGCCTGGCTGGTGGCGGTGCCGCTCGGCTCCTCCTCGGTGCCCTGGCTCGCCAATTCGGTCCGCAGCAGCGCGCTGCTCAACGTGGTCGACCAGGTGCTGCCGGACCAGGCCCAGCAGCTCTCCACCGCACTGCGCGACACCGTCGACACCAACGGCTTCCCGGACGTCTTCGACGGCCTGCGCCGTTCCCAGGCACGGCAGGTCGAGCCGCCCGACCCGGCGCTGGCCGGATCGCCGGTGGTCGCGAACGGCCAACAGTCGGTGGTCAAGGTGCTCGGCTCGGCGAAGAGCTGCTCCCGCCGCATCGAGGGCTCCGGCTTCGTGTACGCCGACGACCGGGTGATGACCAACGCGCACGTGGTCGCCGGCACCGACTCGGTCGCGGTGGAACTGCGCGGCGAGCGGTACGAGGGCGTCGTCGTCGTCTACGACCCGGACCGCGACCTGGCCGTGCTCTACGTGCCCAACCTGCCCGGTCCCTCCATGCGGTTCGCCGCCGGCAACACCACCAGCGGCGCGGACGCCATCGTGCTCGGCTTCCCGCTGGACGGGCCGTACAACGCCCAGTCGGCGCGGATCCGCGACGTCGACCGGATCACCGGCCCGGACATCTACTCGTCGGGGGACGTGACCCGGGAGATCTACACGATCCGGGCCCTGGTGCGCAGCGGTAACTCCGGCGGGCCGCTGGTCTCCTCGAACGGCCTGGTGCTCGGGGTGATCTTCGCAGCGGCCGCGTACGACCCGAACACCGGCTTCGCGGTGACCGCCGCCGAGGCCCGGCCGGTGGCGCTGGCCGGTGCGGAACGCACCCGGGAGGTGGGCACCGGCGAGTGCACCTGACGGTCACCCGGCCGACGGTGACCGCCGGGCCCGGAGCGCGAAGACCGCAGTGGTCGCGGTGACCACCGCCGTGCCGAGCAGCCATCCGGCGACCACGTCGCTGGACCAGTGCACCCCGAGCGCGACCCGACTGAACCCGGTGACCAGGGCGATGGCCAGCGCGGCGGACCAGACCGCCACCCGGGCCGCCGACCGGGCGCTGGTCCGGGGCAGGAACACCACGAGCAGCACCCCGGCGGCCAACGCCGCGTTCAGCGCGTGGCCGGACGGGAAGGAGAGGCCGGGGGCAAGTGCCACCGGTTCGGGCAGATCCGGTCGCGGACGGCCCACCACGAGCTTGAGCAGCGGCCCGAGCAGACCGCCGAGGATCATGGTCGTGGCGACCCAGACGGCCAGCCGCCGCGCACCCCGGTAGGCCAGCCAGACCACCAGACACAACGCCCCGGCGCGCAGCGGCATCGGTGCGAACACGTCCGTCCAGAGGCGCATCACCGACACCCAGGCCGGGTGGTCGTGGGCGACGGCGTGCAGGTCGGCGGTGATCGCCGCGTCCAGCCGCCGCAGCGGCGACCAGTCGCCCATCACCAGCGTGGCGAGCAGCGCGAACGGCACGAGCATCGACAGGCCGGAGGCGGTGGGGCCGGGGCGCAGGCCCGACGGACCGTCCGCAGGACCGAACGGGTCGCGGACCGACGGGGGCGCCGTCGTGCGCCGGCCAGAGGCACTCACGCCGATGGTTGTACCCCGCCGAGCAGGATCGAAGACCCGGGATCGCCGGATTGCCCGGCGGTGCCGCTCAGCGTCGCCGCAGCCGACGCACCATCAGCGCCGCACCGGTGACCAGGGCGACGAGGATCGCCGAGCCGGCCCAGAGGCGTACCGGACCGGTGTCCTCCGCCGCCCCGGCGGCGCGGGCCCGCCACCGGGTCTCCTGCGGCGATCCGGTCAGACCGAGCTGCTCGGCGTCGCGGTCGCCGACCGGCACCGAGCCGGGTGCCGGGCCGAAGCCGGTCACCCCGGGCGAGTCGTTGTCGTCCAGCGGGTTGTCGCCGACCGGGGGTACGTCCGTGGTCAGCGCCGCGATCGGGTCGACCAGGCCGTACCCGAACCGGTCGTCGCGGCCGGTGGGCCCGATGTCCTTCGCGGTGACCAGCAGCCGGTTCACCACGTCCCCGGCGGACATCTGCGGGTAGCGGGCCCGGACCAGGGCGGCGGTGGCGGCGACCAGCGGGGCCGCGAAGCTGGTGCCCTGCACCCGCCAGTACCCCTGCGGCGGCCGGGCGCCGACCAGGCCGCTGGCCGGGGCGGTGAGGACGGTGGCGCGACCGGTGATCGCGCCGCTCCACAGGTTGTCGCTGTTGCGCTCCAGCCCGGAGACGGCGATGACGCCCGGCTCCCGGGCCGGATACCACACCTTCGCCTCCGGTGACGTGGCGAGATTGCCGGTGCAGGCGACCACCACCACGTCCTTGGCGAAGGCGTAGTCGATGGCGGCGGCCAGGGCGGGGCTGTCGCCGTTGCCGCCGAGCGACAGGTTGATCACTTTGGCGCCGTTGTCGACCGCCCACCGGACGCCCTTGGCGACGATCAACGCGTCGTCGTACCGGTTCTCCTCGTCGAGCACGCGGACCGGCAGGATGCGGGAGTCGGGGGCCAGCCCCACCACGCCCCGGCGGTCGTCCCGGCGCCCGGCGATCAGTCCGGCGACCGTGGTGCCGTGCCCGACCGGATCGGGTTCGGCGGCCCCGTCCGGTGCGACCAGGTCGAGACCGGGGAGCACCTGACCGGCCAGGTCCGGATGCGAACCGTCCACCCCGGAGTCGATCACCGCGACGATCACGCCGCGCCCGGTCGAGGTACGCCAGGCGATCTGCGCGCCCAGCTTGTCGAGCTGCCACTGCTCGTCACGGACCTGGTCGGCACGCTCGGCGGTGTCCGGGGCGTAGGCCACCGGCACGCCGAAGGAGGTCGGGGCGACCGGCACGGCAGCGGCCGGAACGGCCGCGACCGCGGCCGCCAGCGTCGTGGCCGCCGCCGCCAGCAGCGCCCGATGCGCGAACCTTCGCGGCCCCGGCGGGCCGCTCTGCCGCACCCTGGTCACATCCTCCGCCATTCGTCGCAGGGACACATGACGATCGGAGATTACCGGTTCGCCTCCCCTTTACGGGACGTTCCGTGGACTCAACGTCACTGTGGCGGCAGGTATGCCAACTGCACCAGGCGGACACCCTCCCGCCGGGTGGACAGTCGACCGCGTCCGGGCGGCAGCGGGCCGGGCCGGACCGCACCCACCAACGCGCCCTCCTCGGGGCTGCCCGACATCACCAGGCCCGAGGTGGACAGTTCGCGCAGCCGCTGCACGACCGGCTCGTACTGGGCCCGGCCGGCACCGCCGCAGCGGCGGACCAGCACCAGGTGCAACCCGACGTCGCGGGCGTGCGGCAGGTGCTCCTCCAGCGCCCGCAGTGGGTTCGCCGGCCCGCTCGCCACCAGGTCGTAGTCGTCGACCAGCACGAACAGCTCCGGGCCGGTCCACCACGACCGGTCGCGCAACTGCGCCGGCCCGACCTCGGGACCGGGCGTACGGCCCTGCAGGTAACCGGCCGCGGACTCCACCAGGTCGGCGGTGTGCGCGGCGGCGGTGCCGTACCCGATCAGGTGCTCCGTCTCGATCGTGCCGAGCAGGCTGCGGCGGTAGTCGACCAGGATCACCCGCGCCTGCTCCGGGGTGAACCGGGTGACGATCGACTGGGCCAGCGCGCGGAGGAACGACGACTTGCCGCACTCGGCGTCGCCGTAGACCACGAAGTGCGGCTCGATGGCGAAGTCGAGCACCACCGGCCGCAGGTCCGCCTCGGCGATCCCGACCGGGATCCGCAACCCGGCGGTACCGGTCAGGTCGATCTCCGGGTAGGGCAGCACCGCCGGGAGCAGCCGTACCCGGGGTGCCGGCGGACCGGACCAGCTCTCCGCCGCCCGCCGCACCAGAGCGGCGGTGTCCGCGTCGGCGACCTGCGGCAGGGCGGTGAGGAAGTGCAGGCTCCCGGCGGTGATGCCGCGACCCGGCGTCCGCTCCGGTACGTCCGCCGCCGCCCGCCGGGCGATCACCGAATCCGACGGGTCACCGAGCCGCAACTCCAGTCGCGAACCGAAGAGGTCCCGGATGGCCGGTCGGAAGTCCAGCCAACGCACCGCCGTGGCCACCACGTGCACGCCGTAGGAGAGTCCCCGGGTGGCGAGGTCGGTGATCAGCGGCTCCAGGTCGTCGTACTCGCCGCGCAGCGTGGTCCAGCCGTCGACGACGAGGAAGACGTCTCCGAACCGGTCGGTGTCCGGCGCACCGGCGGCGGCCTGCTCGACACGCCGACGCCGCCAGACCGCCATGGACTCGACGCCGAGTTCGGCGAAGGCGCGCTCCCGGTCCGCCAGCAGGGTGGCCATCTCACCCACGGTGCGTCGCACGCCGGTCGGGTCGGCGCGACCGGTGATCCCACCGACGTGCGGCAGGTCGCGCAGCGCGGCCAATCCGCCGCCACCGAAGTCCAGACCGTAGACCTGCACCTCGGCAGGAGTGTGGGTGAGCGCCAGCGCGCAGATCAACGTCCGCAGCGCGGTGGACTTGCCGCTCTGCGTACCGCCGACCACGGCCACGTGCCCGGCGGCGCCGTCCAGGGCCAGCCAGAGCAGATCGCGCCGCTGCTCGTACGGCTTGTCGACGAGCGCCACCGGCACCTGCAACGCCCCGTGCAGCTCCGGATTGCCGGAGGTCAGCCCCCGGGAGGGGTGCACGGTCAACGGCCCGACCACCTCGTCCAGCCCCGGCGCGCCGTCCAACGGCGGCAACCACACCCGATGTGCCGGCGGCCCCTGGTCGGCGAGGCGCGTGATCAGCAGGTCCAGCAGGGTCTCCCGGCCCGGCTCCTCGTCCTCCTGGACGGGCGGGGCGGGCGGCTCCGGTTCGGGTGTGAAATGGGTGGAGAAGGTGAGCAGGCGCGGGCGCTCGGACCCGGCCGCACCGGCCGCCACAAGGCGTCGACGGACCGCCCCCGAGACGTACGCGGTCTTGAAACGCACCAGCGGCTCGGTGCCGGAGCGCAGGTAGCCGTGACCCGGCGAGCGGGGCAGCTCGTACGCGTCCGGCACGCCGAGCACCGTGCGCGACTCCAGCGACGAGAAGGTACGCAGACCGATCCGGTACGACAGGTGGGTGTCCAACCCGCGCAGCCGCCCCTCCTCCAACCGCTGGCTGGCCAGCAGCAGGTGCACCCCGAGGGACCGCCCCAACCGGCCGATCTGCACGAAGAGGTCGACGAAGTCGGGCTTGGCCGACAGCAGCTCGGAGAACTCGTCGCAGACCAGCAGCAGCGACGGCAGCGGGGCCAGCGCGGTGCCGGCCGCCCGGGCCCGCTCGTAGTCGCGCAGGCTGGCGAAGTTGCCGGCGCGACGCAGCAGCTCCTGCCGGCGTACCAACTCGCCGTTGATCGCGTCGACCATGCGGTCCACCAGCGGCAACGCGTCGGCCAGGTTGGTGATGACGGCGGCGGTGTGCGGCAGCCGGTCGAACGAGGCGAAGGTGGCCCCGCCCTTGAAGTCGACCAGGACGAAGTTGAGCTGCTCGGAGGAGTGCGTGGCGGCCAGCCCCACCACCAGGGTCCGTAGCAGCTCGGACTTGCCTGAGCCGGTGGCGCCGATCAGCAGCCCGTGCGGACCCATGCCGTCCTGCGCCGACTCCTTCAGGTCCAGCTCGACGGCGATACCGTCCACCCCGACGCCGATCGGCACCCGCAGCCGGTCACGGGGCGACCGGGGGGCCCAGCCCTGCTCGGTGCTGAAGCCCTCCGGGTCGCCGATGCCGAGCAGCTCCGGCAGGCCCGGCTCGGCACCGGTCGCGGCGTCCGGACCACGCACGGCGGCCGGGCGTAACGGGGCCAACCGGCGGGCCACCGCCTCGGCCTCGGCGATCCTGAGCGCATCGGCCGTGCCGACCTCGGCCGGCCCGTCCGCCGAGTGCGAGTGCAGCCGGCCGCCCCACACCTCCAACAGCAGGGCGAAGCGGTCCAGCAGGCGGGGCGGCGGGGAACTCAGGTCGATCAGGGTGACCGCGTCGATACCGCCGTCCCCGGCCAGCTCGGTGGCGCCGGTCAGGTCGCCGCCGTCGAGCACCACCACCAGATGCGGCCCGTCGGTGACCGGCCCGGCCGGGCTGAACCGGGACCGGCTGTCCAGCACCTCGTCGAGCAGCTTCTCCAGGTCCACCGCCGCGCTCGCGACCAGCCGGACCGGGCCGAGGGCGTCGACCCGGGACGGATGACCGGTGTGCGGCAACCACTTCACCCACTCCCAGGTCGCCCGCCGTTCCGGCCCGGCGCAGACCGCGATCAGCAGTTCGTCGGGGGAGTGGAAGACCGCGAGCTGGGTGAGCATCGCCCGGACCAGCGACTGCGCGGCCGGTGACCCGGCGGGACCGGCCGGCGCGGCCCGGACGAACACCCGGGCGAAGCTCCGCAGCGACACCGCCACCGGCAGCTCCGGCACCACCGAGTACGCGTCCAGGAAGCGGCGCAGCGCCCCGGCGGTCATCGGCTCCAACTCCTCCAACGGCCGGGTGACCGGTGGGACCAGCGGAGTCGCCAGCGTCTGCGGCCCGACGGCGACCCGCACCACGGTGAAGTCGGCATCGGTGGGACGACGTTCCCAGACCCGGTGGCTCTCCACCGTCGACCAGAGGCCCTGCGGATCCGGGTGCCGGTAACAGAGGCCGCTGCGCTGTCGTGCCGCGGTCTGCCGGACCTGCCGCCGCAACGTCGCCAGGTGTCGCAGGTACTCGCGTCGGGCGGCCATCATCTCGGACTTGCGGGGACTGCCCGAGGCGCTGCCCCACGAGGTGACCAGCATCGCCAGCGTGGAGAGGCCGAACATCGCGCCGACCACGTACGCGTACGCGCCGCCGCCCCGACCGAACATCATCGCCATCGCGACCGTACCGCCGAGCATCGGCAGCACCATCAGCATCTGCTGCCAGCGGCCACCGGTGACGGCCGGGATCTCCGGCGGGGCCTGCACCGGCACCTCGCCGACGGGGATCTCCGGTGCCGGACGTCGGGCCGCCCGCCGGACGACGACAGTGGACACTCGACCTCCCGACGACGCACGGTGACCCGAGCCTGGCTCATGGTAGGTAAAGTCCTTCCGTCCGCGCAGGCCCGCACCCCGCTCGATAGGGAGATCAGTCGATGACGATCGGGCTGGCCCGGGTCACCGTCAGCTCGCCGGTGCGCCGGGTCGACGTGGCCCTGCCCGAGCAGGTCCCGCTCGTCGAGCTGCTGCCCGAGGTGCTCCGGCACGCCGGTGTCGGGCTCGCCGACGACGGTGAACGGCACGGCGGCTGGCTGCTGCGGCGGGCCGACGGCAGCATGCTCGCCACCGGGCAGGCGTTGCTCGCCCAGGGCGTCCGTGACGGTGAGTTGCTGCACCTGGTGCCGGGCCGTGCCGAGTGGCCCGAACCCGAGTACGACGACGTGGTGGAGGCCATCGCCGACGGCGCACGACGGCGGGGTGCCGCCTGGTCACCCGAGGCCACCCGGGTCGCCGCGCTGGCCGGTGCCGGAGTGCCGCTCGGCGTCGGCCTGGTCGCCCTGCTCGCCACCGGCCCCGTCGACCGGGCCGTGTGGCCGGTGGCGACCCTGCTCGCGGTCCTGCTGGTGCTCGCCGGCACGGTGTTCTCGCGGGCCCGGGGCGACGGCGCGTCCGGTGCCGTCCTCGGCGGGTACGCGCTGCCGTACGCCGCCGTGGCCGGTGCCCTCGCGGTCAGCTCGGGCGACCCGGTCGGGCCGCTCGGTCCGCTGCGCTGGGTCGGCGCGGAGGAGGCGCTGGCCGGGGCGGTGGCGCTGCTGCTGGTGTCGGTGCTCGGGCTGCTCGGCGTGGCCACCCGGCAACGGGTCTTCGTGGCCGGGGTGGCGGTCGGTGCGGTCGGCGTCCCGGCTGCCCTCGGCGGCGTGCTGCTCGGCCCGGCCGGCGCGACGGCCGTCCTGCTCTGTGTGCTGGCCTTCGCGATCGGTGCGGTCCCGCTGCTGGCGATCCGGCTGGGCCGGGTGCCGCTGCCGCCGACCACCCTGCCGACCGGTGCCGACCACGACCTGGACCAGGCCCGTGACCTGCCCGATCGCGGCCGGGTGTACGCGGCGGTGGCGCGCACCGAGGAGATGCTCACCGGGATGCTGATCGGGCACGCGGTGCTGGGCGGCGTGGCCGGTCTGGTCCTCGCCGTCACCGGCGGCGTCACCGGTCGGCTGCTGGTCGGGGTGACCTCGACGGTGTTCCTGCTGCGCGCCCGGCTCTTCGCGGCGGTACGCCACCGGGTGCCGCCGGTGCTCGCGGGTCTGGCCGGGTACGCGGCCCTCGGCACGGTGCTCGCCGTCGACGCCGCGACCGGACCACTGATCCTGGCGGTCGGCGGCGTGCTGGTCGGCCTCGCGGTCGCGGCGGCCGGCACCGGTCACGCCCACCGGCCGGTCTCGCCGTACGTCGGGCGGCTCGCCGACCTCACCGACACCGCTCTGGTGATCTCCGTGGTGCCGATCGCCTGCGCGGTGCTCGGACTCTACGAACGGGCCCGGGGACTGCTCGGCTGAGCGGTCCGGCGGGCCCGTCGCGAGGCCGCGTCAGTGGATGGTCTCGCCACGCTCCTCGGCGTCCTTGGCCCGCTGGTAGGAGATCAGGATCTCGGCCTCGGCCTCGGTACGCCCCACCCAGGTCGCGCCCTCGACCGACTTGCCCGGCTCCAGGTCCTTGTAGACCTCGAAGAAGTGCTGGATCTCCAGCCGGTCGAACTCGCCGAGGTGGTGGATGTCGCGCAGGTGCTCCTGCCGGGGGTCCTCGTACGGCACGCAGAGGACCTTGTCGTCGCCGCCCTTCTCGTCCGTCATCCGGAACATGCCGATGGTGCGGCACCGGATCAGGCAGCCGGGGAAGGTGGGCTCGGGCACCAGCACCAGGGCGTCCAGGGGGTCGCCGTCCGCGCCGAGGGTGCCCTCGATGAAGCCGTAGTCGGCCGGGTACTGCGTGGAGGTGAAGAGCGTGCGGTCCAGCCGGATCCGGCCGGTCACGTGGTCCACCTCGTACTTGTTGCGGTGACCCTTGGGGATCTCAACCGTGACGTCGAAATCCATTCGCACGCTCCCTCGTTCGCCCACGCTGGCCTGACGGAACCGGCGACCAGCCCGGACGGGCGATTGCCCGCCCACCGAGTCCGGCCGCCGCATAGTCTTCGGACCGAAGTAGTGTCACCCAGGCCGGTTTCCGGTGGGGGAGGAGGGGGTCGTGGGGAGGGAAGATTCACACTACCGTCCGGAGGGTGCCGCCGAGGGCGGTCCCGCGACACCGTCGGTCACACCGGCGACCGGGCGTGTGGTGGTACCCGACGCGCACCTGCTCCGGACACCGTCACCGACATCCGCCGACCCCGCTCCGACGAGCCCGGCTCCCGGCCCGACCCCGCCGGCCACCGGCACCGCGTCCGTACCGCCGGGCACTGCCTCGGTGTCACCTGTGCCGTCCGGCAGCGCGTCCGTGCCGTCCGGCACCGCGTCCGGGCGGGTGAGCGTCCCGGGCGGTTCCGGGGCGGTCCCGGCCGCAGCGGCGTCCGGTGCCGCCGACGCGCCGGCCGGTCCGCAGGCGGACCCCGGCGCGGTGCCGCCGGGCCCACCCGGGAGCACCGCCGCGCCCGCCGACCAGGGGCCGCCTCCCGCGCCACCGTCCGCCGTCCGCCGCCGACTGCCGCTGGTGCTCGCCGCCGTGCTGGCGCTCGTGCTGGTCGGGGTGGGCGTGGCCGTGGTACGCCCCGGACCGGTCGGTCAGTGGCTGGGCGAGGACCCCGACACCTCGACGGTCGCCGGCTCACCGGAGCCCGCGCCGGTCGCGGTGCTGGCCGCCGCCGACGTCGGCGCGCCCGTGCCCAGCGCCGACGGGATGGGTGCGGTGCTCGACCCGCTGATCGGTGACCCCGCGCTCGGTGACCGGGTCCACCTCGCCGTGGCCGACGCCCTGACCGGGCAGTTGCTCTTCGACCGGGGCGGTGCCGAGGCCACCGTGCCGGCCTCGGTGACGAAGTTGCTGACCGCGGTCACCGTGCTGACCGCCCGGGGCCCCGGCTACCGGATCCCGACCCGGGTGGTGGCCGGCGCCCAGCCCGGTGAGGTGGTCGTCGTCGGTGGCGGGGATCCCACCCTGACCGCCGGTGCCAAGGGTTTCTACACCGGTGCCGCGAGCCTGGAGAATCTCGCCGAGCAGGTGCGTACCGCCCTGGGCGGCACCCCGCCGACCCGCGTCGTGGTCGACTCCTCGCTGTATCCCGGGCCGGTCTTCGGGCCGGGCTGGGACGACGACATCCCCACCGGCGGCTACGGCGGCGCGATCACCGCGCTGATGCTCGACGGCGCCCGCAAGGACCCCAAGGCGGGGCGGAGCTGGGCCGAGCGGGTACCCGAACCCGACCTCACCGCCGGACGGGCCTTCGCCAGGCTGCTCGGCGTACCGGCCGGTGCGGTGAGCAAGGGCACCGCCCCGGTGGCCCCGGTCGACGCGACCGGCGGCACCGAGCCCGGCGCGGAGCTGGGCGTGGTGCACTCGCCACCGCTGATCCGCCTGGTCGACGTCATGATCAGCGAGAGCGACAACATCGTGGCCGAGGCGCTGGCCCGTCAGGTCGCGCTGGCCCGCGGCCAGCCCGCGTCGTTCGCCGGTGCCGCCACGGCGATGGCCGAGATGGTGCCCGAACTCGGCCTGCCGGTGGACGGGTTGACGCTCGCCGACGGCAGCGGCCTGTCCCGGAAGAACCTGATCAGCCCCGCGCTGCTGACCGAGCTGCTGGCGCTCGCGGCCGGTCCGGACCGGCCCGAACTCGGCGGCATCTTCGGTGGGCTGCCGGTCGGCGGCTGGTCCGGCACGCTGCGCGACCGCTACGGTTCGGCACCGGGCACGGACGCCGGTATGGGGGTGGTCCGCGCCAAGACGGGCACGCTGACCCGGGTGCACGCGATCGCCGGTGTGGTGACCACCGTCGAGGGACGGTTGCTCACCTTCGCGGTGCTCACCGACCAGGTGTCGCCGGACGGCATGGAACCCGCCCGGGTGGCGCTGGACCGGATCGCCTCGGCGCTCGCCACCTGCGGTTGCCGCTGACCAGGACGGCCGGTGCGCCCGGCGCGATCCGGGGACGGGTGTCGCGGCGCGGGTACGGTGGGTGGCATGGCGCAGTTCGTGGACTGGGATCTGGCCGCCGCTACTGCGGGGGCGCTGGGCAAGTCGGGCCCCCGGGTGTCGTACGCCGAGGCCACCGAGGTGGTCGCCGAGCTGCGCCGGTTGACCGACGAGGCGGCCGGGCACGTGGCCGACTACACCGGGTTGACGTCGCAGGTGGCCCATCCGCCGGTGCGGGTGGTCGACCGGCGCGACTGGGCGGCGACCAACATCGCCGGCCTGCGCGAGGTGATCACTCCGCTCGTCGGCCGGCTCGCCGAGGACAAGCAGCCCGGCGCGTTCACCGAGGCGATCGGGTCGCGGGTCACCGGGGTCCAGGCGGGAACCGTGCTGGCGTACCTGTCCGGTCGGGTGCTCGGCCAGTACGAGGTCTTCTCCGCCGATCCGGGTCAGCTCCTGCTCGTCGCGCCGAACATCGTCGAGGTGGAGCGGAAGCTGGGCGCCGAGCCGCGTGACTTCCGGCTCTGGGTGTGCCTGCACGAGGTGACCCACCGGACGCAGTTCACCGCGGTGCCGTGGATGCGCGGGTACTTCCTGGGTGAGGTGCAGGCCTTCGTGGACGCCTCGCAGGGGGGTGAGCACCTCGCCGAGCGGCTGCGCCGGGGCGTGGGCACGCTCGCCGACGTGGTCCGTAACCCGGAGAGCCGGTCCAGCGTGCTGGACATCGTGCAGACCCCGGGGCAGCGCGCCGTGCTGGACCGGCTGACCGCGCTGATGACGCTGCTGGAAGGGCACGCCGAGTTCGTGATGGACGGCGTCGGGCCGCAGGTCATCCCGAGTGTCGAGCGGATCCGGGCCGGGTTCGACCGGCGCCGGGAGGCCGGCAACCCGGTGGAGAAGGCGGTCCGCCGCCTGATCGGCCTCGACGTCAAACTGCGGCAGTACGCGGAGGGCCGCAAGTTCGTCCACGCGGTGGTGGACCGGGTCGGGATGGCCGGCTTCAACCGGATCTTCGAGTCGCCGCTGACCCTGCCCCGCCTCTCCGAGCTGAGCGAACCGGACGCCTGGGTGGCCCGGGTGCACGGTCCGGTCGGGCCGAAGCCCCCCGCCGACTGAGCATGGCCTCACTCGCCCCGGCGGTCGCCGCGATCCGGGTCGCGGTCCGTCGTGCGCTGGCCGACCTGACGGGGCCTGGACCGGTGCTGGTGGCCTGCTCCGGCGGAGCCGACTCGCTCGCCCTGGCCGCCGCCGCCGCGTTCGTGGCGCCCCGGACGGATCGAGCCGCCGGACTGGTCACCGTCGACCACGGGTTGCAGCCCGGATCCGCCGAGCGGGCCGAGTCGGTCGCGGACTGGGCACGGCAGAACGGGCTGGCGCCGGTGGAGGTGGTCCGGGTGGAGGTCGCCGGCCGGCCCGGTGGCCCCGAGGCCGCCGCCCGCCAGGCGCGCTACCAGGCGCTGGTCGAGGTCGCCGGTCGGTACCGGGCGGCGGCGGTGCTCACCGGACACACCCGGGACGACCAGGCGGAGACGGTCCTGCTCGCGCTGGCCCGGGGTGCCGGGCCGCGTGGGCTGGCCGGGATGCCGGCGTACCGGGAACTGGCCGGGGTGCCGCTGCTCCGGCCGCTGCTGGAGACCGGTCGGGAACAGACCCGGGCGGCGTGCGCGGCGCTGGGCCTGACCCCGTGGGAGGACCCGCACAACACCGACCCCGCCTACGCCCGGTCCCGGGTACGGGCCGACGTGCTGCCCGCGCTGGTCGGGGCGCTCGGCCCGGCGGTGGTGGACAACCTCGCCCGGACCGCGCAGATGGTCGCGGCGGACAACGCGGTGTTGGACGGGTTGGCCGTCGAGGCGCTGACCGCCGCCCGGCACCCGGACGGCGGGCTGACCGTCAAGGCGCTGGCCGACCTCGCTCCCGCGCTGCGGGGCCGGGTACTCCGCGCCTGGGCGCACGAGATGGGCGCGTCGCCGGCCGCCCTGTCGCACCGGCACGTCGCCGCGCTGGACACGTTGATCACCGCCTGGCACGGGCAGGGCGCGGCGTACCTGCCCGGCGGATTGCGGGTCCGTCGGCATCGTGACCGCCTGCTGCCCGCAGACCCGACCGCCGCGCTCCCGACGGACGACGGCGAGGTCGACACGTGACGTACCCCCGCAGGCCGCTGTACGCCCCGCACGGCGCGGTGGCCACCAGCCATCCGCTGGCCACCGCGGCCGGGTTGGCGGTGCTGCGCCGAGGCGGCAACGCGGTCGACGCCGCCCTGGCCACCGCGATCACCCTGACCGTGGTGCAGCCGCCGTCGAACGACATCGGCGGTGACCTGTTCGCCATCGTCTGGGACGGCCAGCGGCTGCACGGGCTGAACGCCTCCGGTCGGTCACCGGCCGCGCTGAGCCGGGACGTGGTGCTGGCCGCCACCGACGGCCGGGGTGCCGAGCCCACCGACGCGCTGGGCGGGGCACAGGCCAGGGGACCGGCGATGCCGGCCCGTGGCTGGCTGCCGGTGACCGTGCCGGGCGTACCGGCCGGCTGGCGTGACCTGCACGACCGGTTCGGCTCGCTGCCCTTCGCCGACCTGTTCACCGACGCCGTCGGGTACGCCGAGCACGGTCACCCGGTCTCCACCGGCACCGCCACGGCCTGGGCCCGGGCGGTGGCCGGACACGCCGGTTCCACCGGCCCGGAGTACGCCGAGTTCGCCCGGGTCTTCGCCCCGGACGGGCGGGCACCCCGCCCCGGCGAACGGTGGCGCAACCCGGGCGCCGCCCGGACCCTGCGGCTGATCGCGCGCAGCGGGGCCGAGGAGTTCTACCGGGGACGGATCGCGGCGGCCCTGGCCGACCACGCGGCCCGGACCGGCGGGCTGCTCACCGGCGACGATCTGGCGGGGCACGCCTCCACCTGGGTCGACCCGGTGTCGGTCGGCTACCGGGACCACGAGGTGTGGGAGCTGCCGCCGAACGGGCAGGGCGTGGCCGCCCTGATCGCCCTGGGCGTCCTCCACGGGCTCGACCCGGCCGACCCGGCGTGGCGGCACCGGCAGATCGAGGCGGTCAAGCTCGGCTTCGCCGACGCGCACGCCCACGTCACCGACGCGGACCGGATGCGGCTGCCGGTCCAGGCGCTGCTCACTCCCGAGCACCTGGCGGCCCGCCGGTCCTCGATCAGCGGACACGCCGCCGATCCGGCCGCCGGGGTCCCGGAGCGCGGCGGAACGGTGTACCTCTGCGCGGCCGACGCCGACGGCATGATGGTGAGCCTGATCCAGTCCACCTACCTGGCCTTCGGCTCGCACGTGGTGCTGCCCGGACACGGCTTCGCCCTGCAGAACCGAGGTCTCGGCTTCCGCCTCGACCCCGACCACCCGAACGTGGTGGGCGCGGCGAAGCGGCCGTACCACACCATCATCCCCGGATTTCTGACCCGCGACGGTGCGCCGGTCGGGCCGTTCGGGGTCATGGGTGGGCACATGCAGCCCCAGGGACACGTGCAGCTGATCTCGTCGACCGTGGACGCCGGTCTCGACCCGCAGGCGGCGCTGGACGCCCCGCGTTGGTACTGGCACGCCGGCCGGTCCCTGCTGGTGGAGGAGCACCTGGCGGCCGGGCCGGGAGGGCCGGAACTCGTCGCCGACCTGCGCGCCCGGGGTCACCGGGTCACCGTCGCGGACGATCCGGGCGTCTTCGGGTACGGCCAGGCGATCTGGCGTCGCCCCGACGGCGGCTACGTCGCCGGCTCGGAGTCCCGGGTCGACGGCGCCGCCGGCGGTTTCTAGCCCGCCGGGGCGCGGTCGCGGAACGTGGTGCGGTAGGTGTGCGGGGTGGCGCCGACCCGGCGGGTGAAGTGGTGCCGCAGGGCGGCGGCGTCCCCGAAGCCGGCCTGCTCGGCGACCGCCTCCACCGACAGCCCGGTGTCCTCCAGCAGACGCCGGGCCAGCAGCACCCGCTGGCCGGTCAGCCAGTCGTGCGGGGTCGTGCCGGTCTCCGCGCGGAACCGGCGGGCGAAGGTCCGGGGCGCCATGCCCGCGCGGGCGGCCAACTCGTCGACGGTGAACTGCTGGTCGAGCCGTTCCATCAGCCACTCCAGCACCGGTTCCAGGGTGGGTGCCTCCGGTGCCTTCGGGATCGGCGCCTCGATGTACTGCGCCTGGCCGCCGTCGCGGTGCGGCGGCACCACCATCCGTCGGGCCAGCCGGGTGGCGACGGCCGAGCCGTGCTCCTGGCGTACCAGGTGCAGGCAGGCGTCGATGCCGGCGGCGGTGCCGGCGCTGGTGAGCAGCTGGCCGTCCTGCACGTAGAGCGAGTTGCAGCGGACCCGCGCACTCGGATTGCGGCGCTGCAACTCGTCGACGTGCCGCCAGTGCGTGGTGCACTCCCGGCCTTCGAGCAGCCCGGCCTCACCCAGCAGGTACGCACCGGTGCAGACGCTGAACAGGTGTGCCCCCCGGTCGGCGGCCCGCCGCAGCGCCTCGCGCACCTCGGCGGGCGCTTCGGTGCCGTGGTGCGCCGGCACGGCCACCAGGTCGGCCCGGTCGATCGAGTCGAGGTCGGCGGTGGGCACCAGGCCGAAACCCGCGGTGGTACGCACCGGTGCGCCCTGCGGGCTGCACAGGTCGAACCGGTAGCCGGGCAGGCCGTCGGCGGTGCGGTCGGTGCCGAAGACCTCGGCGAGCACGCCGACTTCGAACGGGGCGACGCCGTCCAGGGTGAGTACCGCGACCGAGCGGAGCATGTGACGAGGGTAACCCGGGGGGTGGCAGAAAATCGAGGGTGAGTGGCATTCCTGCCACTGTCCGGCGATCGGCGGGACCCGCAGACTGGTGTCAGCCCGGTGCGCCGGCTGCGAGATCACCAGAAACCAGATGAAAGCGAGCGCCGCCATGGGACTTCTCTTCTTCCTCGTGTTCTTCCTGCTCCTCGCTCTGCTCTCGGCCGTCGGGCTGACCGCGGACAGCCGTGACTCGGCCGACTGGAAGCCGTCCGACGGTGGCCACCGCTGGCGGTCCCACCCGTACTGATGCGGTTCGTGCCCTTCGTCGGAAAGATCCGGGCCGGGGTCGCCCCGAAAGAGGCGGCCCCGCCGACGGCGAACCCGGGGCGTACGGCAGGCTAGGACCATGGCTGACGGCTCCTGGTACGACGCCGACATCGACCACGTGATCATTTCGGAGGCGCAGATCCGCGAGAAGACCGCGGAACTGGCCAAGCAGGTCTCCGCGGACTACGCCCACGTCACCGACGGGCTGCTGCTCGTCTGCGTACTCAAGGGCGCGGTCATGTTCATGGCCGACTTCGCCCGGGCGCTGGGCCGCCAGGGCCCCCCCGCCGAGCTGGACTTCATGGCCATCTCCTCCTACGGCCAGGGCACCACCTCCTCCGGGGTGGTCCGGATCCTCAAGGACCTCGACCGGGACATCGCCGGCCGGCACGTCGTCGTCGTGGAGGACATCGTCGACTCCGGCCTGACCCTGTCCTGGCTGCTGCGCTACCTGGAGTCCCGGTCGGCGGCGAGCGTCGAGGTGGTCGCGCTGTTCCGCAAGCCGGACGCGGTCAAGGTGACGGTGCCGGTGAAGTACGTCGGCTTCGACATCCCGACCGAGTTCGTCGTCGGGTACGGCCTGGACTTCGGTGAGCGATACCGCGAGCTGCCGTACGTCGGCGTGCTCAAGCCGGAGGTGTACGCCCGCTCCTGACCTCGGTTCCGGCCGGGACGGCACCGAGGTCCGATGCCGCCGGTCCGGTCGACGTTCAGCCGACTTTCAGCTGGTCGGGCTACCGTGGACTCCGGTGACGGTGGAATCCGCTCTCCGTCACGCCGGTCGACATCCGGTTCGCCGTACGCGTAAGTGCTGGGCTCGCCAGCTCAGATCGGTCGCGTACGGTGTACCGTCGAATGACCGTGGTGCGACAATTCGCGCCCCGGGGTCGAGGCCGGCCCGCACGGCGGCTCCGGCAGCCGCCCAAGCGGCGACACCCACAGTCGGTCAGGACGTCGATCAGGAGGATGCGGGCGTCTCGGCGCTCGACATACAGCATGGAACGTACGCGTTTCTTCCGCCGACCGGTGTTCTGGGTCATCCTGGTCATCCTCGGCGCCGTCGTGCTCAGTCAGCTGTTCACCGGTGGACCCAGCTACCACCGCGTGGACACCTCAGTCGCGCTCGACCAGCTCAACAAGGGCGGTATCGAGAAGGTCGTCTTCCAGGACAAGGAACAGACGATCCAGCTGGACCTGGCCGAAGAGGCCGAGTTCGGCGAGACGAAGACCAAGCTGATCGAGGCCCAGTTCCCGTACGAGGTCGGCAACGAGGTCTGGAACCAGGTCCTCGATGCCAAGGCCAACAACCGGGTCACCGGGCCGGCCGACACCGAGGTGTCGTCCGACAGCATCTGGGTCAGCCTGCTGGTCAACCTGCTCCCCATCGTGCTGCTCGTGTTGCTGCTGCTGTTCTTCATGTCGCAGATGCAGGGCGGCGGCTCCCGGGTGCTCAACTTCGGCAAGTCCAAGGCGAAGATGATCACCAAGGACACCCCGAAGACGACCTTCGCGGACGTCGCGGGCTCCGAGGAGGCCGTCGAGGAACTGCACGAGATCAAGGACTTCCTGCAGAATCCGGCGAAATACCAGGCGCTCGGCGCCAAGATCCCGAAGGGCGTACTCCTCTTCGGGCCGCCCGGAACCGGTAAGACGCTGCTCGCCCGGGCGGTCGCCGGTGAGGCGGGGGTGCCGTTCTACTCGATCTCCGGCTCCGACTTCGTGGAGATGTTCGTCGGCGTCGGCGCCAGCCGGGTCCGCGACCTGTTCGAGCAGGCCAAGGCCAACGCCCCCGCGATCGTCTTCGTCGACGAGATCGACGCCGTCGGTCGCCACCGTGGCGCCGGCATGGGCGGCGGGCACGACGAGCGTGAGCAGACCCTGAACCAGCTCCTCGTCGAGATGGACGGCTTCGACGTCAAGGGCGGCGTCATCCTGATCGCCGCCACCAACCGGCCGGACATCCTCGACCCCGCGCTGCTGCGTCCGGGCCGGTTCGACCGGCAGATCCCGGTCGACGCCCCCGACATGGAGGGCCGCAAGGCCATCCTGCGGGTGCACGCCAAGGGCAAGCCCTTCACGCCCGACGTCGACCTCGACTCGGTGGCCAAACGGACGCCGGGCTTCAGCGGCGCCGACCTGGCCAACGTGATCAACGAGGCGGCCCTGCTGACCGCCCGCAAGGACCAGCGGGCGATCAGCAACGAGTCGCTGGAGGAGTCGATCGACCGGGTGATCGCCGGCCCGCAGCGCCGGACCCGGGTGATGGGCGACCAGGAGAAGAAGATCACCGCGTACCACGAGGGTGGTCACGCACTGGTCGCCTGGGCCCTGCCGCACGCCGCGCCGGTGCACAAGGTGACGATCCTGTCGCGCGGTCGCTCGCTGGGGCACACGCTGGTGCTGCCCACCGAGGACAAGTACACCCAGACCCGTGCCGAGATGATCGACACCCTGGCGTACGCGCTGGGCGGCCGGGCCGCCGAGGAACTCGTCTTCCACGAGCCCACCACCGGTGCCGGCAACGACATCGAGAAGGCCACCGCACTGGCCCGGGCGATGATCACGCAGTACGGCATGAGCTCCAAGCTCGGTGCGATCAAGTACGGCACCAGCGGGGACGAGCCGTTCCTCGGCCGCAACATGGGCCACGAGCGGGACTACTCCGACTCCGTCGCCGCCGAGATCGACGGCGAGATGCGGGCGCTGATCGAACTGGCCCACGACGAGGCCTGGGAGATCCTGGTCGAGTACCGGGACGTCCTGGACAACATCGTGCTCGAGCTGATGGAGAAGGAAACCCTCTCCACCGCCGACATGGCCCGGATCTGTTCCCGGGTGGTGAAGCGTCCGCCGATGGCGCCGTACAACGGCTTCGGCAAACGGCAGCCCTCCACCGAGCCGCCCGTGCTCACCCCGGCCGAGAAGGACGCGCTCAAGGTGCAGGCCGAGGCCGACGGCGCCCAGGCCACCACGGTCGGTGGCGTCAGCTCGAACAACTCGGACGGCCCGCACTGAGCACCGACGACACGGCGGCCGGTCCCCAGCAACGGGGATCGGCCGCCTCCGCAACCGAGCCCGACATCGACGATCTCGACGACCTCGACTACATCGCCGCCCGGCTGGTCAACGGCCGGCTCACCGGCCGCCCGGTCGAGGACACCATGGACCTCGGCCGGATCGAGAAGGCGGTCCGCGAGATCCTGATCGCGGTCGGCGAGGACCCGGACCGCGACGGCCTCCAGCAGACCCCGGCGCGGGTCGCCCGGGCGTACGCCGAACTCTTCGCCGGCCTGCGGGTGGACCCGGCCACGGTGCTCACCACCACCTTCGAGGCCAACCACGAGGAACTCGTGCTGGTCCGGGACATCGACGTGATGAGCCTCTGTGAGCACCACCTGCTGCCGTTCCGGGGCAGCGCGCACATCGGCTACATCCCCGGGCCCGACGGTCGGATCACCGGCCTGTCCAAACTGGCCCGGCTGGTCGAGGTCTTCGCACGACGCCCGCAGGTGCAGGAGCGACTCACCTCCCAGATCGCCGACCTGCTGATGGAGCGGCTGGCGCCACGGGGCGTGGTGGTCGTGCTGGAGTGCGAACACATGTGCATGGCCATGCGCGGCATCCAGAAGTCGGGCGCCAAGACGATCACCTCGGCGGTGCGCGGCACCCTGCAACGGGACGCCAAGTCCCGCGCCGAGGCGATGGCGCTGATCATCCCGCGCTGAGCGGCTCGACCGGGACGCCCCACCACGGGGACCGCGCCCGGCCCGGGCCGCTCAGGCGGCCAGCATCGCCAGGACGATCCCGGCGGTGGTCAGCACCGCCGGGACCAGGCAGGTCAACGCACCGAACCGGGACGTCCGGTCCACCCGTTCGCCCGGCCGGGACGGGAAGAGCCGCCCCACCGCCAGCCACCCCACCCCGAACGCCACCGCCGGTGCCGGCAGGCCGACCACCAGCGTCAACACCGTCACCGCGTCGCTCCCGGCGACCAGGTACGCCACGATCTGGAGCAGCGGCACCAACAATGCCAACGGCCCGTACACCAGCAGGTTGCGCGGTCGGGCCGGCCAGGGGGCCGCGCCCGGCAGGCCCCGGGCCGCGAGCACGTCGTCCGCACCGTGCGCCCAGCGGTTCGCCTCCCGTAACGCGGCCAGCACCGCGCCCGACCCGCCGGTCATCGTGCGGGTCGCCTCGGTCAGCTCCGGCGGCGCGGGCACCAGCGACATCGGCGGTACGCCCGCCTCCCGCAGTTGGGCCTCCTGCGGCGCCAACCGGGTACGCACCGCCGCCAACTCCTCGCGGGCCGCCTGGACCGTCCGCGCCTGCTCGCTCGCGGCGGTCGCCGCGTCCCGGCGTACCCCGTCGAGCTGACGGGTCGCGGCCAGATAGTCGGCCCACGCCGCAGCCACCGGGTCCGAGGAACCGGACGGCGACGTCCCGCCGGTCCGCTGCCGCACCGGCCCGGCGGCCGTGACCGACGATCCGCTTCCCGTCACGCCGCCTCCCCGTCCACGTCATCCGGCACGTCGTACGGAACCAGCACCAGTCCGCGCTCGACCGGGCCGTCCCAGAGGACCACCCGCCCGGGCCGGGGCCGCCATTCCACCGGCCGACCGAACACCGGCGTGAGCTGCGCCCCCGGCACACCCGCCACCGCCACCGCGCTCAGCTTGTCGACCGTCTCCTCCGGGCCCAGCAGCGCCGCGAACGACGGCACCGTGCGCCACCAGCCGAGCAGATGCTGCCCCGCCGGCGGGCCGTCCCGCAGCAGCATCCGCAGCCGCTCCGGGGGTAACTGCTCCGGCGGCGCCACGTCCAGCCCGAACACCACCAGGTAGGCGGGCTGCCCGGCGTCGACGACCGCGAGCAGCCCGGCCAGGTCCACCGTCTCCACCGGATGCCGCTGCGCCAACTCCCGCGCCAGATCCTCCGCCGACGACCGCGACTCGGAGTCCGGTACGGCGATCACGAAGCGTGCCGTCCCCGGCGGGTGGTGCGCCGCCGTGCTCCGAGCGGCCGTGGCCAGCAGCCGGGTCGCCTCCGGTCGCGGCCCGAGAACGGCGAGGTTGCGCCCGGCGACCGGACCGAGCGACACGGCCACCGTGCTCCGTGCCACGTCCACCGCCCGCCCGAGCAGCGCCGCCGGCGCCAGCGCCTGCCCGGACTCGGCGGACCGGTGTCGTGGATCGTTGCGCAACGAGGGGTACGCGTACCCGGCGAAGACCACCGGCGGGACGCTGCCCTCCGGACGCGCCTGCCAGAGACGGTGCCGTAGGCCCTCCACGACGGCCGGTTCGTCCTGCGGATCGGGGAACCGGACCATCCGCTCGTGACCCCGGATCGCGCCACGCGGGCCACCGAGACCCCCGGCGGTGTTCACCACGGCACTGCCCACCGGCAGCCCGGCCGCCGAGTCGTTGGTCGGCTCCAGCACCGGCCCGCCCCCCGGCAGCGCCACCCGCACCGGGAACTGACCGAGCAGCGAATCCCGCTGTCCACCGTCGCGTACGCCCAACCCCAGGTCACCCTCACCGGACAACACCAGATGCACCCCGTACGCCCGGCCCGCCCTGGTCAACGAGTCCAACCGGGCCACCACGTCGGCGGCCAACCGGTCCCGCTCGGCGAAGAGCAGCGGCAGGTTCTCCACCACGCAGACCACCCGGGGCAGCCGGCGGTGTCGCCGCAGCTCGGCGAAGCGTTGACCGCCCGCGCGGGCCGCCGCCTCGGACCGCCGCTGCACCTCCGCCGCCAACTGCTCCAGCAGGTCCAGCACGTACTCGCGGTCGGCGGCCATCGCCGCAGCGCGAACCTGGGGAATCCAGGACCGGTCCCGCTCGGTCTGCAGGAACTCCGCGAAGGACTCGCCGGCACCGAGGTCGACCAGGTACAGCTCCAGTTCCTCCGGGCCGTACCGGGCGGCGAGACCCAGCAACGCCGTGGTCAGGAACGTGGCCCGGCAGACCCGGGACCGGCCGCTGACCAGCCAGTGTGGCGTCAACTCGGTGAAGCCGAGGAGCACCGGACGCCCACCCGCGTCCCCGACCGTGGTGCTCAGCCCGTCGGTCGCGTCCGCCTGCCACCACTCGTCGGTGTCCGGCGGCAGCAGGCCCGACAGGGAGAGTCGGGTGCCGGCCTCGATCTGGGCGGCGATTCGACGGCAGACGGAGTCGACCAGCTCGGCCGGTGGATCCGGCTCGACGAACACCGGCGAGTTCAAGCCACCCGGCGAGCCCGTGCCCGCGCTGGCGAAAGGCGCCCCGGGAGGGTCGCCCAGCAGCGCGTACGCGGTGCGGACCGAGAGTGCCGTGGCCCGGGGCAGCGGATCCCGCCCGGCCGCCGGCCACCCGGCCACCACCAGGTGCAGCCCGGCGGCAGGTCCCTGCTCGGCAAGCGCCTCGATCCGCGTCAGGTCGGTCGCCTCGATCTCGTCCGGGAGAGTGGCGACCACCAGCACCATCGAGCGGTCGTGCCGGCGGGTACCCGAGGCCCCCGGCGCCACCCACCGCTCCGCCTCGGTCAACACCGTCCGCAGGCCGTCGGTGTCCGTGGCCGGGGGCGAGAGCACCCCGGCGTCGCCGAGCGCCCCGAACGGCCCGAGTACCCCACCCGTCGCGTCCACCGCCCGGACCAGCAGCGCCCCCGCCGGTGTCGCCGCCACCAACCGCAGGAGTACGGCCCGCAGCAGCCCGGCCACCCGGGGATCGTGCGCGTCGACGTCGACGGCCAGATGCCCGGCGCCGACGAGCGGGACCAGCGCGGGGAAACGGGCGTCGTCCAGCGGCGCGGCGGTACCCACCCGGACGAAGGGCGGTGGCCCCTCCCCGGCGGGACAGGTCGGTGCGACCGCGTCCAGCGCGGTACCGGCCCAGCCGGGCGCGAGAACCTGCGCGGCGCCCCGTAGGCGCTCGGCGAGCGCGTACTGCCGACGCTGATCGGCGGGAGCGGGACGGGTCTCGTCGAGGACGGCAGCCGCCGCCGTGACCGTCGCGGCGGCTCGGCGGTGCAGCGCGGCGGCGCGGAGCGTCCGTGCCTTCGGACCGCCCACCGCGTCCACCTCCTCCGCCCGAGGTCGGCACCACGTCCCGGGCAGAGACGACGGTATCCCAGTCGCGGCTCCTTCTCGGGGATGCGTGGCGCCACAGCGCCGGTGTTGTCGTGGATCTCACCGGTCGCCAGTGGTCCGTCACGATCTGCTGAATCTGGGGCATTGGGTCCACAGCGTCCAGCCGATAGCCTCAGGGGGTGGAATCAGTGCCGCCCCCCGCCGGTTCCCAGGTCTCCCGCGTACCGGCGCAACGGACCCCGCCGCAGGAGGATCTGGCGCCGCCCTCGACCGCGCCGGCGCCACCCCAGCCTCGGCGGCGGCTGCGGAAGGTCCTGATGGTGATCACCGGAGCCGTGGCGGCGCTCTGCCTGGCGGGCGGGATCACCGGCTTCGTCCTGTACGACCGCGCCACCGCCCCCGACCGGGGCACACCAACGGTGGTAGTGGACAGTTATCTGCGGGCGTTTCTGATCGACGAGAACGAAGTGCGAGCCGATCTTCTCACCTGCGAGAGGAATGCGGACCTGGAGCAGCTTCGCCAACTGAGGAGCGACCTAGAAGCCCGAGAGGAACGCTTCGGGGTCAGCATCATGGTTAGTTGGGGGAATCCACAAGCGCAGCAGGGCAGTGATACAGCCCAGGTTCGAGTGGATCTCTTGTTCTCGGCCCGTGTAGATGGTGTTCGACAAAACGACCGCCAGACATGGGTCTTTACAACGAGGCTTGGGAACGACTGGCGTGTGTGCTCCGCGACGATGGAAGGCTAGAACTTCTATTCGACCCACAGCAGGTGCACAGGGACCTCCAGTGTGGTCGGTGACTGACCGCGCCAGGCCCAGCGATACCACTCCAACTCGGGTGTGACCCGTACGCAGATGTCGCCCTCGGCACCGGAGTAGGTCTCGGTGACCGCGCGCAGGTCGCGGTGCTCGACGCCGTCGACCATGTGCACGACGCGCCGGCCGGTGACCGCATCCGCCTCGAAGACCGGGGTGGGTGCCCGGTGGGCGGGTGCGTCCAGTGAGACGAGCCGCAGCCCGCTCTCCTCGACGGGGATGGTCCGTGGTGAGCTCACCGTCTCGACCCAGACCCGCTCGACCGGCACCAGTGGTGCGAAGACCTCCACCTGTTCGGACTCGGCGCGGTACCACTCGTGTTCGGGAATGACCGGCACGAAGGTGCGGCTGTTCTGCACCACCCGCTCGTCGGCCCGCAGGTCGGTGCGCCACCCGAGGCCGGGCAGCCCGACCAGGACCCGTTGGCCGCGCAGGTCGACGCGGCTGGTGGCGGGCACGATCTCGATCGGGCGGGGTGGTCGTGGCGCCCAGTCCGGCTGGTCGGCGAAGGGGTCGGGAAGGGGTCCTGTCATGACGGCGGGTGTCTCACCCCGCGCCCTTGAGCGGTGCGCCCTTGGCGCGCATGAAGGGCACCGGGTCGATGGCGCCCCGGCTGCTGCGGTCTCCGTCGACGTGCACCTCGAAGTGCAGGTGCGGCCCGGAGGAGTTGCCGCTGCTGCCCACCTCGCCGATCACCTCACCGGCCTGCACGGTGTCACCCACCTGGACGCGGGGACGACTGACCAGGTGACAGTAGCGGGTGATGACATCCTGGGCGTGCAGCACGTCCACGAACCAGCCGCAGCCGCCCTTGTTCGGCCAACCGTCCACGTTGCAGCTGAGTCGCCCGCGCGAGTCCGGGTCGCAGCGGGAGACGATGACCCGGCCGGTGGCCGCGACTCTGATCAGGGTGCCCTTCGGCGCGGCGATGTCCACCCCGTTGTGCCCGGGGCGGCTGGCCGTCTGGAAGCCGGAGCCCACGCCGCCGGGGATGGGCGCGGTCCAGCCGGAGGCGGCGATGTCACCCGACGCGGCCGCGTCGCACACCTGTTGGCCGGCGATCAGCGCCGTCCGGGCGGCACCACCGGCGAGCGCGTCGACGATGCGTGAGGCGAGTTCCTCGTGCTTCGCGTACGCGTCGGGAAAGGCGCTGATCTGGACCCGCTGGGCGGCCACGGTCAGCGGCAGCTTCTCCCAGTCGGGTACGTCCACGAGCTTCTCGTAGAACTTGCGGGACGCGTACGCCGGATTCATCCGCTGCCGGACCGACCCCCACGAGGCGCGCTGCTGGAACAGGCCGACCGAGTCATGGTCGGCGCCGACGCCCTCGTTGGGGATGTCGTTCGACTCGGCGACGGTGCGGTTGGCCAGGTTGAGCAGCCGCGACTCCTGCATCGCGGTCGCCACGGCGACCACCCAGCCCCGCGCCGGCACCTTCATGTCCTGGCCGACCTTGATGATTGCTGCGGCGTTGCGCATCTGCCGTTCCCCGTAATCGGAGAACCGGGGCATCTTGCCCGTGACGTCGACCGTGAAGTCCCCGGTGCACTCCATGCTGACCGGGTCGATCTGCTCGGCGGACTCGCCACCCAACTCGGTGAGGAAGAAGGCACCGGCCCCACCAGTGCAGCACAGTAAGGCGAGCGCGGCGGTGAGCGCCGCAGCGAGTGCGCCCACCCGCACCGGCTGCCGACGAGGACTGCTCTCGCTGCTCATGACCGCACTCCGCTTCGCTTCGTGCCGTCATGAGGCACCACCGTACTGCGATGATGATTCGCTTGCTGCCGCTCGCTCATGACTGCACTCCGCTTCGCTTCGTGCCGTCATGAGGCACTACCGCACTGCGATGATGATTCGCTCGCTGCCGCTCGCTCATGCGCGCTCCCAGTCCACGGCGTCCACCAACCATCGTCCGTCCGGCGCTACCAACTCGAGTCGGAGTCGCCCCGTGTCGAGTGTGACCAGCGCCTCCACGAAGGTCTCCCCTCGAGCGCGCACGGTCACCTCGGTCGGCTTTCCCGTGGGCACGCCGGCGGGATCCGCGCCGGCGAGCTTGTCGAGAAGAGCCGGAGTGGCGAACGGGCGCAACTCCTGACGCCACTGCTCCGCAGATTGGCCCGGTTGCCCCAGCCAGGCAGTCGTGAAGCGTTCCGCGATCCGCTCCGGTGTGGGCTCGCCGGGGCGGGTGACCGGCGATGGCGTCGTGGTCGTCGAGATCGCACCGTCGTCGCCGGTGGTCGGGTGCACCGTGGTGATCGGTGCCGGAGGGCGATTGCTCAACCCGGTGGAGTCGTCCGGACCGGAGATCACCCGGGCCGCCCCGACCACGCCGAGCACCAGGACGGCGATGCCGAGCGCGACGCCGAGCCGGGACCGTAACAACCGGGTGAAGACGAACTCGATGGCACGTCGCACGACACTCACCGGGCCTCGGAGCGAACCCGCGGCGTCACCTTCTCGGGCGCGCGCTCGGCTGAGCCCGGACGGTAGATGGCGAAGGACGGGTTCTCCTCGGGTACGTCCGGCGCCGTCCAGGAGGCGGGCTGACGACGGCGCGGTCGCGGCGCGGAGGGCCGGCCCTCGGGGCGCGGTTCGTCTGCCGGGGGAGGCGTGCCCTTCGGCTCACGACCGTCCGGGCGTTGCGGAGCATCCGGACGCTGCGGTGCCGCCGAACCTCCGGTGGGAACCGGATCCGGCCGGGCCTCCGGACGTACCTTCGGCTGTTCCGGCACCAGGCCTCGGCGCCGTCCCATGCCGGGTTCCGTGGTCCCACCGGGCTCCGCCACATCGAGCCGGGCGGCGGTACGCATGTCCCGGAAGAACCGTCGGTGCCAGGAGCCGGCGGAACTGACCGCCGCACTGCTGTCCTTGCCGCCCAGTTGGGTGATCCGCCGGTAGGGGCGCAGCAGCAGCCAGCCGACCACTCCGCACAGCCAGACCAGGACCACCTGCAGCCAGCCCGGCAGCGTGGCGGTGCTCATGATGAGGTCGACGGCGAAGAGATAGATGGCGGCACCGGTGCCGAAGATCGCGATGTTGAAGAGGGCCGCCACCACCGCGTTGCCGAGCCGTCGTAGCCCGGCGCTGGCCGGTCGGAGCAAGCCGATCGTGCCCAGGATCGGCGCGGCGATGACCGCCCACCGGAAGATCAGGAAGCCGAGCAGGACGAGCAGCGACGCGGTCAGGTCGAACATCGCGAAGAGCAGGGCGGCCAGTACGGCGATGAAACCCGCACCGACCCGGTCCATGTCCCGGACGCCCTGCAGGTACTCGAACGCCTCCGGGTCCTCCCGCTCGATCTGCGCCGCGACGGTCATCCACTGCTGCTTCTTTGCGCTAATGGTGGCATCACGAAGTTGTGGGCTAGCCCTCAACTTCTCTGCTTCTTCCCACGAGAGCGATTTAGCATCGTATAACGCTTCGCCGTATTTACGTGCAGTTTCACTGTCTGCTGAGCCGAGTACGCCACGGAGCCAGTTGCGGTAAAGCAGTGCTTCTGTCGCCGTATCGCTTGCCCGGACAGCGGGTGGCCGCTTGTCGACGCAAGCATCCGGGTTTGGCATTACGCATTTCTCAGGAGGAATGGTCTCCGCTGCCGGCCCAACGGCATTATGCACAATGCCGAGAGTGGAAACCAATGCGCCGTCGGCGAGGTTGGCGGACTTGACGGGCCAGGCGGCCAACGCGGTCACCGCGATCATTACCACCAGTGCCCACCCCGCCGTGGTCATGGCGGTGCTCATGTCGGACTGGCGGGACCGCCAGAGCAGGTAGAGCCCCACGACACAGAGCGTGACGATGCCGAAGACGCTGAACACCTTCTGGTAGATCGCCTTGGTCGCCTGATCCACCAGGGGGTCGGCCCAGCCCCACATCGTCCCTGGTTCCCAGGCGCGCTCGCGCAGGGCGTTCGAGGCGCCGATGATCGCCGTTGCCATCATGAACTCACCGTTGGCGACGGTGTTGGTGAACTTGTAATCCGGGTGCAGCAACGTGGTGGCGCAGCCGGACTCCACTTTATACGTGCTATAGCTGTAGCCAGCGTAGCCATAGTTGCTGTAATAGTCGCCCGAACCACGCATCGTGTTTGTTGTAGGTCTTGCAGCGAACCAGCCGGCGATGCCGGAGTCCGGTGCGGTCGGGGTCGGGGGGTTCAGGCAGGTGGCCTCCGACTCCGCGACCTGCTGGAGCTTGGCGACGCAGGCCCGGAAGTCGACCTGCCACTCCTGCACCGTGCAGAGGTCGGTGGGTGCCTGGTACGCGACCGGGGCGGCGTACGCGGGTGTGGCGGTGAGCCCGGGCCAACTGATCGTGGCCACGGCGAGGACGCCGAGTGCCAGGAGGAACGCCGTGATCCTTGCCCGGGCCCTCGCCATGTCACGCCTCCATGTCAGGCAGGACGGTAGGTAACACCCCTGCGGCGGCGGCGATGGCGGCGGGGGTGGTGTCGAGGTGACTCAGCAGTCCGTCCACGTAGGAGACGTCGACGCGGACCTTCTGCACCCGGCCGTCCACGTCGCGCATGACGAACTCACGGAAGCCGAGCCGGTGGGCGGAGGTCGCGTCGGCGGTGGAGAGTGAGGCGAGGGTCGCCTCGTACCCGTCGTCCACCGGGACGCGCAGCAGCCGGAGCGCCTCGGAGGCGATCTCGGCGTCCTCGGCGATCCGGCCGACGAAGACGGTGGAGACGAGGTTCTGCACGTCGAGGCCGAGGATGTCCTTTGGATTCTGAGAGGCGACCAGCGCGGCGAGGTTCCACTTGCGGGAGTCGCGGGCGAGCCGGACCAGGAAGGACCGGCCGGAGCGCCACCCTTCCATGAAGTGTGCCTCGTCCAGGCCCACGAGCTTGCGGGACGACATCGAGCCGCCGTAGCAGCGGCGTACCGCCAGTCGGTGCGCGGTGTGCAGCATCGGCAGCGCCAACGCCTCCTCGGCCGACCAGTACTCGCGTTCGATCTTGAGGTCGGGCAGCCGCAGGCCGGCCATGGTGATCACGGTGAGTGCCGCGTCCGCCCCGAGCAGCCCCTCCGGCGGCCGGCCGAAGAAGAGCATGGCCAGCGGCATCTCGGCGGTGTCCAGCAGCAGGTTGGCCAGTTCCCGGCCGGCGTCGTCGTCGAGCTGCCCGAGGCAGGTGACCACGTCGTCCAGCGTCGAGGTCTCCTCGGCCGGCACCTGGCGTACGGCGTGCCGGAACAGGGTGGCGGTGGACGCCTCGCGGGCCACCTGCGGCGGCACCAGCATCATGCAGATGTCCTGCACCAGCATCCGACGCTCGGCCCGGGCGTTGGAGACCGCGATCTCGAACTCGCGGTCGCCGGACGCACCGCTGCTGAACTCGCTGCGCAGCGGCGTCGGGATCAGCGAGTAGGGCGCGAGGGTGCCGTGCTCGGAGCCGGTCAGGTTGAGCACCCGAGAGTACGGGCGCAGCTCCGGCATCGCGCAGAGCCGGGCCAGCGGGCCGGACGGGTCGAGCAGCGTGACCTGCACACCGCGTCGTGCGGCGAGGTAGCCCAGGGCACCGAGCAGGGTCGACTTGCCACCGCCCGGCTCGGCCACGAAGACCGCGAGCCCGGAGCGTTCGCGGACCTCCATCGGGAAGTGCAGGTCGAGGAAGACCGGCCGGCGGCAGGTGCCCGCGGTACGCCCGATCAGGTCGCCCCGGCGGTCGCCGACCGTCGACGCGGCCTGGGGCAGCGCCGCCGCCAGGAGGTGGACCGGCATCCGTCGGACGTAGCCGGTGTTGGCGATCGGCTCGCCGGGGATGAACTCGCGGGCCAGCCAGTCCTGGTTCTTCGGGTGCTGGAGGGAGACGCGCAGCTCGCGCGAGTAGAGCTGGATCAGCCGCCGGGCCCGCTCCAGGCACTCCTCCCGGGTACGCCCACCGACGGCGAGTCGGTGCCAGCCGTGCGCCCGGGCGGAGTCGACCGGCAGCCCGGTGGTCATCTCGTCACCGATCACCAGGGCGCGCTTGGCCAGGCGTTCCAGCTCGGGCGGGGCGTCGATGCCGTGCTCGGCGTAGTCGAGCTGCTGCGACCGGATCATCCGGAGCCGGTGCTCCAGGTTCCGGAAGGAGTCGCCGGAACCGAGGATGTCGACCCGGGTGGAGAGCTCCATGGGCCACGGCAGCCGCTCGTGGAAGTGCAGCCAGGGCTCGTGCCGCTCGGGGATCTCCAGCGGCTCCATCCGGCCGACGGCGAGCACCGCCACGTGCCGTTCCTCGCCGGTCATCCGGTTGACCAGCTTTACCGTCGAACCGTACGGCGTGCGGTAGCGCTCGACCTGCTCGGTGAGGGCCAGCAGGTCACCGCGTTCCCAGCGCCCGTCGGTGATGGGCGAGAGCGCACCGGGCGGCGCCATGCAGAGCGCCACCGAGCGGTACAGCAGCCATTCCATCTCCTGTGAGGTGACCCGGCGGCCACGCATGCCGAACGCGCCCAGGACCTCGTCGAACTGTTCGACGGTGCGTCCGAGCTTGCGGCGTTCGCCTTCGGCCACGCCTCGACCGAAAGTGCGCAGCACCCGTTCGGTGAGCGAGTCGCCGAGCGAGCGACGCGCGAAGGTGACGCCGAGGTAGGTCTGCCCCTCGGCGTGGTTGACCGAGAGCAGGTGCCGCTGCGCCGCGACCAGGTGATCGGCCCAGCCGGGGGTGCCGGGGACGTCCGGCAACGGGGAGGCGGTGTTTCCGTCGATGGTGCGGGCCCATTCGTCGGCCGGGAAGGGCCGGCTGGTGCGCCGCAGGTGCAGCCGGAATCCGGCCAGGCCGGCGTACTGCTCGGAGATGGCCGAGAGCAGCGCTTCCCGCTCCGCGTCCGGCCGGAACGCCCAGCGCACCTCGGGTAGCCAGTACCAGGCGGTGACCGTGTTGGGGGTGAAGGTCAGGTGACCGGCGATCTCGGTGATGGCCAGTTCGACCGCCGGGTCCCGGTCGCCGAACTTGATCTTCGGCGCGCGGACGCGGGCCGGTTTCACCGGACGGTCCCGCCGCTCCACGGAGCGTTGCCGGGGTGCGGCGGTCGTCCGGGCGGCGGGTGCCGGCGTCCGGCGCGACGGCGGGGCGGGCTCGGCCGGGGGGGCCTCGTCGGCCGGACGACGGTCGTCGCGGTCCGGCCGGGGATCGCGCTGCGGACGGTCGTCGCGGGGCGGGCGCTCGTCGACGCCGGGTCGCGCGGACCGCTCGGCCCGGGTCGGCTGGTCGTCGACGGGCGGGCGGGCGTTCGGGAGCCGGTCGGGGGCCGGTGCCGGCGGCCGTGCCGGAGGTGGAGGCGGCGGCACAGCGGGTGCGGTGACCACGGGGGGCTCGACGGCCGGTCGGGCGGGGGCCGGGCCGGTGGCCTGCGCGGGCAGGTGCGGTGTGGCCGGCCGCTGGGTCACCGGCGTCGGCGGTACGACCGGTGGGGGTGGCGGGGGCAGTGCCTGTTGCGGCACGCTCCGCCCGGAGAGGGCGTTGCCGCGCTGGGCGGAACCCGGCCGGGCGTAGGTGCCGCCGAACAGGTCCAGGAAGGGCGAGTCGATGTCGGCCCCGTCGCGGGGTGCCGGGGGTGGCGGCGCGGGTTCGGCCGCCACCGACAGGCGCTGCGGGGGGCGGGGAGCCTGGAAGACGCCGACGCCACCGTGGCCGGGGCTGGTGGCGAGCGCCGGATCGAGGTCGGCCTCGTCGAGCTCACCGGCCTGCGGGTAGTTGAATGATCGCGCACGGTTACCGTGTGGTGCGGCCGGACGCCCGGCCGGGGAACCCGGCGTGGGGGAGGGGCTCATGCGACCGCCCTGCCCGCGTCCGTGGTGGCCGTCGGGAGGCCGTGTGTCGTCTCGGCGGCACCGGGACGGCCCGGCAACCTGTGGGACGGCCGGTACGGCGTGCAGCCGGTCATGCGAGTTCCTCCCGGATCCTGATCCTGCTGCCGACCAGGCGCGGATCGCGCTGCTCGGCGGCCGGCTCCCGGGTGCGTCGCCAGTCGGTCAGCGCGGTACGGATCACCATGCGCGCCGGCCGATCCGGGTCGACGTACCGGAAGACGAACGAGGTGGTCACGATGGCGAGGGCGATCTCCCAGGCGGGGAAGAGCTCGACCTGCAACGTGAACAACCAGTGGATGAACATGTAGAGGGGAACGAGCAGCATGAACAGCCCGTACTGGGCGTACGGCAGGTGGACCGGAAGGGTGTAGCCGGGCGGCCCGAGATAGACCAGGCGGGCCCGGTAGATGTCGTCGTCGGTGCGCAGCCGCATGTCGAGCCCGCGCCTATTCGAAGATCAGGTTGATCAGGAAGTCGCCGATGAAGAAGAGGGTGGCGGCTCCGGCGATGAAGGCCAGCCCGACGATCGCGATGGCGGAGCTGGTCAACACCTTGGAGATCTCGCCCCGGCTGGCACGGCCGATGAAGATGACACCCAGGACGGCGAGCAGGATCGGCGCGATCTTGCTGGCGAAGAAGGTGACGACGCCTTCGGTGTTGATCCCGGTCGGCTCGTCGGCAGCGAGCGGGATCGACGACGCCACAGTGGAGAGCAGGTGGGCGGCGTTGCTCGACGCCGCTTCCATCAGCTCGATGGCGATCACTGGAACCTCCCCAAGTCGCGGCCGGCGGTGCCGCGGTGGTGCAGTAGGCAAGCCTTGCGGGATGGGTGCTCGGTCGGCACAGCGCCCGAGACCCTGTGTGTGTCACTCGCCACGGAAAGTGGCGATTTTTGGGCGAATTACCCCGCTTCGGCCCTCCTCTTCACGCCTCGCCATCTCGATGCTGGGCAATTCCACAGCGTACGGGCCGCCCCCCTTTGCGACAAGCCGCGAAGAGTCTGCCCGAAGCTGCCCGGACGACCGATCGTACACGCGTTCTAATCGCCTTGTCAGTGCCCGGATCGCGGGCCTGCTCAGGGCGGTGGAACGGACCGGTACCGTCTAGTCGTGACCGATCTGGTACGGGCCTCGGCCCCGGTGGTGATGGGCGTTCTGAACGTCACGCCCGACTCGTTCTCCGACGGCGGACGCTACGCCGACGTCGCCGCGGCCGTCGCACACGGCGTCCGGCTGCGTGCCGACGGAGCGGCGTTGGTGGATGTCGGTGGAGAGTCGACACGGCCCGGCGCCGACCGGGTGGACGCCGAGACGGAGAGCGCCCGGGTGCTGCCGGTGGTCCGGGAGCTGACCGCGGCCGGCGTACCGGTCAGCATCGACACCACCCGGGCCCGGGTCGCCGAGGCGGCACTGGCCGCCGGGGCGGTGGTGGTCAACGACGTCTCCGGCGGCCTGGCCGATCCGGACATGGCCCGCGTGGTCCGGGACGCCGACTGCCCCTGGGTGCTGATGCACTGGCGCGGTCACTCCCGACGGATGAGCGAACTGGCCAGTTACCGGGACGTGGTCGCCGAGGTCCGCGCCGAACTGGGCGAGCGGGTGGCGGCGGCGCTCGCCGTCGGGGTGTCCGAGAACCGACTGATCATCGATCCGGGCCTGGGCTTCGCCAAGACGGCGGCGCACAACTGGCAGCTCAGCACCCGGCTGCCGGAACTGCTCGACCTCGGCTGTCCGCTGTTGTTCGCCGCGAGCCGCAAGTCCTACCTCGGCCAGTTGCTGGCCGGACCGGACGGCACCCCGCGACCCACCGGCGGTCGGGAGGCGGCCACCGTCGCCACCAGCCTGCTCGCGGTCGCCGCCGGTGCCTGGGGGGTACGCGTGCACGACGTCCGCGCCACCGTGGACGCGCTCGCGGTCTGGCAGGCCACCGGCGCTCCCCGGCTCGGCGGCACGCCGGAGAGTCGACCGTCCGTCGGGGCGGGCAGCGACCGGCAGGTCCGGCGATGACCGACCGGATCGCGCTGACCGGCCTGCGGGCCCACGGCCGGCACGGCGTGTACGACTTCGAGCGCGCCCGGGGCCAGGAGTTCGTCGTCGACGTCGTCCTGGAGTTGGACCTCGGCCCCGCCGCGCGCTCCGACGACGTCGCCGACACGGTGCACTACGGCGAACTGGCCGACGGCCTGGTCGCGGTGATCACCGGCGAGCCGGTCGACCTGATCGAGACGCTGGCCGACCGCCTGATCGAGGTCTGCCTGACCGATCCACGGGTGTCCGCCGCGACGGTGACCGTGCACAAACCCGAGGCGCCGGTCCCACACGCCTTCGGCGACGTGGCCGTGACGATGCGCCGGACGCGTACCCGATGACGCGGGCGGTGCTCTCCCTGGGCAGCAACCTGGGTGACCGCCTCGACCACCTGCGTACCGCCGTGGCCACGCTCGGCGAGAGCGTGCTGATGGTCTCCGGGGTGTACGAGACGCCGCCCTGGGGCGACACCGCGCAGCCGGCGTACCTGAACGCGGTGGCGCTGGTCGGTGACCCGGCCGCCGGGCCGGACGACTGGCTGGCGCGGGCCCGGAGCGCCGAGCGGGCCGCCGGGCGGGTCCGTGACCCGCAACGGCGGTTCGGTCCCCGCACGCTCGACGTCGACGTGATCGCGGTCTGGGGCGACGACGGTGAGCCGGTGCTCCGCGACGACCCCGAGCTGACGCTGCCGCATCCCCGGGCCCATCTGCGCGCCTTCGTGCTGCGGCCGTGGATCGACATCCAGCCCTACGGCCGGTTGCCCGGACACGGCTGGCTGACCGATCTGCTCAACGCCGGGCCACTCGACGCCGAGGTCGCGGAACTGAGCCCACGGCCGGATCTGACGTTAGAGTCGACGCCATGAGTGAGCGCAGCGGAGTCGACACGGGCGAGCACGGCGGGTCGGCCGTCAGGCGCGGCGCCGCAGCCCTGGTCGGCGCGCGGCGTGACGGCGGTCCGGCATGACGCGGTCCACGCCCCCCGACGACGAGTCGCGGATGGGTCCCACCCGGATCTCGACCCTGGTGGTCGCCGCCCTGGCCGCGGCTGCGGCCACCTGGCTGCTGATCAGCAGCTTCTACTACAGCGGGTTGCCGCCGCTGCCCTGGCTGCCGGTGGTGACCCTGGCCGGGCTCGCCGTGCTGGAGGCGTACGCGGCGGTCAACACCCGTGGTCGCATCGACCGTCGACCCGGCCGTGACCCGGTCAACCCGTTGCTGGTCGCCCGCTTCGTGGTGCTGGCCAAGGCGTCCGCCCTGGTCGGGGCGATCTTCGCCGGGGCGTACGCCGGGCTGGTGGGTTGGTTGCTGGTGCAGAGCACCCGGGCTGCGGGATCGGATCGGCCTGCGGCGATCGCCGGGCTGGTGGCCTCGGTCGCGCTGGTGGCCGCCGCGCTCTGGCTGGAGCGGTCCTGCCGGGTCCCGGAGCGGCCGGAGGACGAGCAGGAGCCCGACGACTGGGAGAGCCGCCCTCCTCGACGGTGAACGCGGGGTTACGCCCGGCTCCGCCACGCGGGTACGGTGCCAGCGACCAGAAGTGACGGTCACCGCCGGTGCGTCGATGGGTTCCCGGCGGCTGCTGGGAGGCAACGATCATGGCGTACGACGACCCGGGCCGGAGTCAACTCCCGGAACCGACCTCCGCCGCCCCCGTCGCGGTGACGGAGCCCGGTCCCGACGATCCGCAGTGCGAGACCGGCCCGGACCGCTTCGGTGTGCACATCGTCTGGGAGACGCTCCTGCTGTTCGGCTTCGGTGCGCTGGTCTACCTGGTCTGGCGGGAGGACCCGGCGATCCTGCGGGGCGGTGGGCTGCGCGTACTCATCGTCGAGGTGGTGGCCCTCGGCCTGTTGGCGCTGGCCGCCGGGCTGAGCCTGCGGACGGCCGCGGTGAACCTGGCGATCGGGCCGGTGGCGGTCGCGGCCGGGCTGCACTTCGCCGAGCAGTCGGACCGGGGCCTGGTCGAGGCCGTCGGGCTGGCCTGTGGCGTGGCCGCCCTCGGTGGACTGCTGCTGGGACTGCTCGTGGTGGTGCTGCACGTGCCCGGCTGGGCGGCCAGCCTGGCGGGTGCGGCCGGTGTGATCGTCTACATCGAGCAGCGCTCCGCACCGGTGCTGGTGCAGGGGGACTTCGACCCGCGCGGCGTCGCCGGCCAGCTCTTCGTCGGCTTCGCCGCGATCGCGGTGTTCGGCGCGTTGTTCGGAGCGCTGGGACCGGTCCGCCGGCTGGTCGGCCGGTTCCGCCCGGTCGCCGACCCGGCCCGGCGGCGGGGGACGGCCGCCGCCGTCGTCACCACCCTGGGGTACGTCTTCTCCACCGTCCTGGCGATGCTCGCGGGTGCGCTCGTCGCCTCCGCCGAGGGGGCGGTGACCCCGGCGACCGGGCTGGACTGGACGGTGCTGGCGGTGGGCGCGGCCGTGCTCGCCGGCACCAGCGCCTTCGGGCTGCGCGGCGGGGTGTTCGGCACGCTGCTGACGGCCGGTGCGATCGGCCTGTTCCTCGCGTACGCCCAGACCCGTGGCTGGACGGTCAGCCGGTGGGCGGTCGGCGGAGTGGTGTTGGCCGTCGGTCTGGTGGTCACCCGGCTGGTCGAGGCGTACGGGCGGCCCGCGCCGCTGTTCACGGCCGCACCGCCGCCCCCGCCGCCGGACGCCACCAACGGCGGCGGCTGGACGTTGCCACGACCGGAGCCGGTCGGTGACTGGCCGCCCATGCCTCCGGCGCAGTCGCCGACGAGCACGACCGACCCCTGGGGGCCCCGCCGCTGGGAGACCGGCCCGCGCCCCTGGGACGCCGAGGACCGGTGACGGACCGTCGGTCCCGCGCGCCGTCGACGCGCCGAATGTGATCTCGGCGGTTAGGCTCGGTTCATGACCGACACATCATCGATCTCCGGCGGCCGGTCGTTCGAGGAGTTGGACGCCCTCTCCACCGAGGAGCTGCGCGAGCAGGCGTTCGCGCTCGCCCGGGAGAACCGGGACGTGAAGTTCTTCTGGTCGGTGCTGCGCCGTCTGCCGAACGCGGACGAGGCCGCCGCCCTGGACGGCGCGCCGAACTCGGTGGGGCCGACGATCGACGAGGCCGCCGCGCTGTGGCGGGAGATGACCGGTCACGGCTATGAGGAGTCCGCTCCGCTGCTGCGTGCCGCCTTCATCGACTACCTGATGAAGCACTGACCGGCCGGGTCGGTACCCACCGCCGAACGGGGCGTACCCCCATAAAACGCGCCTCGCGTTTGCCCGTGTCGATGTGCTGGGAACTAGCGGGGCCATGGCTCTCACCAATCGATACAAGTCCGCACCGGGCGCCGGCACGCTCGCCGCGCTCATCATGGTCCTGGTCTTCGGCAGCCCCTGGTACGCCGACTGGGCACGGGACAACACCGACCCGGACAGCGCCGGCGGCTGGTTCCTGAGACTTCTCGCCTGGCCGGCCTGGCGGTTCGACTCCTCCGACTCGATCCAGGAGATCTTCGCCGCCGACCTGAAGGCGATTCTCGTGGTCGTGATGACCTTTGTCTTCCTCTACCTCCTGCCGGGCTCGCAGCTCGCCCGGGCCCGGGGCACGCTCAGCCAGTTCTTCGCCGGCTGGGCGGCGTTCGTCTTCGCGGGCGCCTTCGCGGCCCTGCTCACCGCGCTGATCCGCACCAACCCGTCGCTGCTCGGCGCCTTCCAGGCCGCCGGCGACGGTGCCGAGTACGGGTTGTTCACCGGCTGGATCATCGGCATCGCCACCCTCGGTGGCTACCGGGGACGCCGCTGACCTGTGCGACGACCGCGACCGGGCCTGCCGCATCGGCGGGCCCGGTTTCGCGTCGACCGAGGTGCGGCGCGGCTCAGCCGGTCGGTTCGGCCAGGGTGAGGACGCGTTCCCGGCTGAGCAACCCGACCGGGCGACCGTCCTCGGTGACGAGGGCCCGACCCTGCGTCGAGGTGAGCAGCACCGCCAACGCGTCGTACGCCGAACCGCCCAGCGGCACCGAGGGCAGTTCCGCCGTGCCGTCGGCGGGCAGCGGTTCGAGCACCTCCCGGGTCAGCGGGGTCACCGCCAGCCGCCGGATGCCCCGGTCGGCGCCGACGAACTCGCGGACGAACGGGGTGGCGGGGCTGCCGAGCAGGGCCGCCGGGGTGTCGTACTGCTCCAGGTGTCCGCCCTCGGAGAGCACCGCGATGCGGTCGCCGAGCCGTACCGCCTCGTCCAGGTCGTGGGTGACCAGGACGATTGTCTTGCGGACCTCGGCCTGGAGCCGCAGGAACTCCTCCTGCAACCGGGTCCGCACGATCGGGTCCACGGCGGAGAACGGCTCGTCCATCAGCAGCACCACCGGGTCGGCCGCGAGTGCCCGGGCCACGCCGACCCGCTGCCGTTGACCGCCGGAGAGTTCGTGCGGGTAGCGCCGGCCGAACTGCGCCGGATCGAGGCCGACCAGCTCCAGCAGTTCGTCGACGCGGCGCCGGGCCCGGTCCCGGGGCCAGCCGAGCAGGCGGGGCACGGTGGCCACGTTGGCGGCCACCGTCTGGTGCGGGAACAGGCCGACGTTCTGGATGACGTACCCGATCTGTCGCCGCAGTTTCACCGGGTCGACCCGGGTCACGTCGGACTCGCCGAGCACGATCCGGCCGGCGGTCGGCTCGATCAGGCGGTTGACCATCCGCAACACGGTCGACTTGCCGCACCCGGAGGGCCCGATCAGCACGACCAGCTCACCCGCGTCGATGTGCAGGCTGAGGTCGCGGACGGCCTCGGTACCGTCCGGATACCGCTTGCCGATACCGTCGAGAGTGATCGACGCCGCGCGCCGACCGTCGTCGGTGGCCGGGGTAACGTCCACGTATGTCCTTCCGCCTGAGCTACCGGGCCGACCCGGGTAACCCGTGGTTCTCCTGGCAGTACGTGCGGGACAACTCTGACACGGTGTTGGCCGCCCTGCGGGACCACACCACGCTGACCCTACGGGCGGTGCTGATCGCGGCGCTGATCGCCGTCCCGCTGGCCGTCGTGGCGTACTGGTTCCGGCCGTTGACCGGTCCGATTCTCGCACTCACCGGGGTGCTCTACACCGTCCCGTCCCTGGCGCTGTTCGCGTTCATCGCGCCGTACCTGGGCATCGGGGTGACGACGGTGCTCAGCGTGGTGGTGCTCTACGCGCTGCTGGTGATCGTCCGGAACGCCGTTGCCGGGCTCAACCAGGTGCCGGTCGAGGTACGCGAGGCGGCCGAGGGCATGGGTTACGGCCGCTGGGGCCGACTGCTGCGGGTGGAACTGCCGCTGGCCCTGCCCGGCATCCTCACCGGCCTGCGGCTGGCCACGGTCTCCACCGTCGCGCTGGTCACCGTCGGTGTGGTGATCGGGCGCGGCGGCCTCGGGCAGATCATCTTCGCGGGTTTCCAGAACAACTTCTACAAGGCCCAGATCATGACCGGGACGCTGCTCTGCGTGCTGCTGGCGCTGGTGCTCGACCTGTTCCTGGTCGGCGTCGGCCGGCTGCTCACCCCGTGGCTGCGCGGGCGGGTCGGATGAGCGCGGACGCGGCGGGCGGCCGGCGGACCGGCGGGAGGACGCCATGAACCCCGTGGAGCAGGCGGTGGTCTGGCTCAACGACCCGTTGAACTGGACCAACCCGGGCGGGGCACTGGACCGGCTCGGCGAGCACGTCAGCATGTCGGCCACGGCCGTGCTGCTGGGCTGCCTGGTGGCCTGGCCGCTCGGGCTGTGGCTGGGACACACCGGTCGGGGCGGCGGCGTGGTGGTGCTGGTCTCCAACGTCACCCTGGCGGTGCCCACGTTGGCGCTGTTGACCATCCTGCCGTTGACCTTCCTCGGCTTCGGCCGCCCGGCCGTGGTGGTCGCCCTGGCGGTGTTCGCGGTGCCGCCGCTGCTGGCCAACGCGTACACCGGGGTGCGGCAGGTCGACCCGCAGATCCGGGAGGCGGCCCGGGGGATGGGGATGACCGGCAGGCAGGTGCTGCGTCGGGTCGAGTTGCCGCTCGCGGTGCCCTATCTGGCTGCCGGGTTCCGGACCGCCGCCGTTCAGGTGGTCGCCACGGCGGCCCTGGCGACCTTCGTCAACGGTGGTGGCCTGGGGGAGATCATCCGATTCGGCTTCGGGCTGAGCATCGCGGTCGGCGGGGGACAGATCCTCGCCGGTGGCCTGCTGGTGGCCGCGCTCGCGGTCAGCGTCGAACTGATCTTCGCCGGGGTCGAGCGGATGGTCACGCCCCGCCCGCTGCGTCGCGTCCGGCGTCGGGCCGCACGACGCGCGGCGGACGCGGTCACCGGCACCTGAGTCGCCCTGGAGTCGCCGGTCCGGGTGGCCCGTCGCGCCGCCGTCGTGGACGGATGGTGACGTTCCGGTGACGAAGTTCTCTCCGAGTTGTCGGTGCCCGCCACCAGGATGTTGGGTGGGACTGCGGGCGGCTGATGCGGATCGCCCGTCGGACACGCGGCCGGCCCGAGGGGTCGCGCCGGGACACGGAAGGCGGGCACATGCGCGCAGGTAGAAGACTGTCCATCGCGTTCGTCGGCGCGATCGCCGCCGCGGGCGTGCTGGCCGGATGTGGTGAGGCCGGCTCGTCCGGCACCGAGGCGCCGCAGCAGGGGGCCTCGGGGGAGGGCTGCGCACCGGTGGCCGGCGAGCAGCTCATCGCGCTCGACGACGACAAGTCCCTGCAGAACGCGGACAACATCATTCCGGCGATCAACAGCGAGGTGTCCACGCCGCAGCTCGTCGCGGCGCTGGACAAGGTCTCGTCGGTGCTCGACACCCCCAAGCTGGTGCAGCTCAACAAGGCGGTCGACGTGGACCGCAAGAGCGCCCAGGTGGCCGCGCAGGAGTTCGCCACGGCCAACTCGCTGGCCGACGGGGTCGAGCGGGGACCGGGCGGGCGCCTGACCGTGGGCGCCGGCAACTTCACCGAGAGTGAGATCATCGCCGAGCTCTACAAGATCCAGCTGACGGCGGCCGGCTACCAGGTCACCGTCCAGCAGATCGGCAACCGGGAGCTGTACGAGCCGGCGCTGGAGAAGGGCGAGATCCAGGTCGTCCCCGAGTACGCGGCCACCATGGCCGAGTTCCTCAACGGCAAGGCGGGCGGCGGTCAGCCGGTCTCCTCGCCGGACGTGGAAGCCACCGTGACCGCCCTGCGCGGCCTCGGCGAGAAGGCCGGCCTGACCTTCGGTGCCCCGGCCGCCGCCCAGAGCCAGAACGCGTTCGCGGTGACCCAGGAGTTCGCCGACAAGTACGGCGTGCGGACCCTCTCCGAGCTGGCCGAGAAGTGCTCGGGTACGGCCACCGTGCTGGGCGGCCCGCCGGAGTGCCAGGAGCGCCCGTTCTGCAAGCCCGGCCTGGAGGAGAAGTACGGCCTCACGGTCGGTTCGTTCTCGTCCCTCGACGGTGGTGGCCCGCTGACCAAGACCGGTCTGCGTAACGGCACGATCAGTGTCGGGCTGGTCTTCTCCACCGACGCGGCGTACGCGCAGAACTGACCCGTCGACTCCCGGCGCCCTCGGTCGAATCCGGCCGGGGGCGCCGCGTCGTCGCTGGTCCCCGGCAAGTGCCGCGAAATCGGCGCATCGCCCACCGAAAGGTCTTCGGTCGAGCCGTTCCCACCCACCGCAACTCTCGGTAGGGTCAGGACCCATGCCTGCCCCGGTACCCGTCGACGCGCGCAACAAAAAAATGCTGAAAGCGCTCTTCTGGGGCGGTGTGGCGCTGGCCCCCGTCGCGGCGCTGATCCTGCTGGTCGCCGACGGCAACGGCCCGCTCCGCTTCGCCGCGGTGCTGGCCATCATGGCCGTGGTGTTCATCGGCCTCTCCATCGCCTTGCGGACCGAGGGGGACGGGTCGGCGCGCAGCGAGGAGCTGCGCGCGGACCTCGACGAGCTCCGCCGCGAACTGCGGGGCGAGATCGTGGCCGCCGCCCAGCGCGGCAACCAGGCGCTCACCGAGGCCCAACGGGCCCACGAGGCGTTGGCGGGGCTGCGGCGTCGGCTCGACGCGGGCGCCGCCCAGTTGGCCGGTGCCGCCCAGGTGGCCGGTGCCGAGGAGGCACCCGGCCCGGGTCGGGCCCGGGTCCCGGCGCCCGCTGCGGAGGCACCGCCCCGGTACGCCGAGCGGCCCGCCGGCACGACCGGCACCTACGGTGCGGCCCAGGTCGCGGAGCCCGCTTCCGGGGTGTACGGAGCGGCTGCGACCGCCGAACCCGACGCCGCCACGACCGGCGGTTTCGCCGAGGACCGTCCGGCATCGCGAGGCGGTGAGGACCGGTCGTCCGGGTACGGCGCCGACCGTCCGGCGGCGACCGCGGGGGTCTACGGCGCGGCCAACCGCCAGGAGCCGGAGAGCCGCTCTGGTGACCACGCGCACCGCCCGCACGGGGTGGTCCGGCACACCGAGACCGTGCACGTCACCACCCGGCACACCGTCGTGGACGGTGGAGGCGGGGAGTCCGGTGGCCGCTACGGCGGCTACGGGACGACCTGGCCGGACGAGCGGCAGCGGGGCGGCCACGCCGCCGAGCGGGACGACCGGTCGTGGTCCGACGCGGACGAGCGTTCCCGCCGGGGCGAGAGCCGTTCCTGGTCGGCCCCGCCCGGCCGCGAGGAGGAGCGGTCCTGGTCGTCCGGTGCGGCCCGGGCCGACGACCGTCCCCGGTCCGGCCGGGCCCGCGAGGAGGACACCTCCTGGGGGGAACCGCCCCAGGAACGGTCCTGGAGCGGCGCGTACGACGACCGTGCCGGCCACCGCGACGACCGCCCGGCCTACCGGGACGAGTACGCCGGATATCGAGACGACCGACCGACGGGCCGGGACGACCGGGGGTGGGACGGCGGTGCCGCGCGGTGGGAGGCGGCTCCCGAGGCCCCGGCCGAGAACCGGACGGCCCGGCCGGACGACACCGGGGAGTACTGGGCGCAGATGCGCGCCGGTGACCGCTGGGCCGCCGTACGCGACGACGACCAGGGCCGGGAACTGCGGGTCGGTGAGCGGCGCGCCGAGGTGCACGCCGACCAGACCGGCACCGAGTACCGGATGCAGGACCGCTGGGCCAGTGTGCGACAGGACGAGCCACGGCGGGCCCGAGACGAGGCGTGGCGGGAGGGCCGGGGCGAGCCGGAGGGCCAGCCGGCGCTGCCGCCCGGCGGGGTCCCGGTGCCGCAGGAGTGGCGGCCGCCCCGTCAGCGTGCTCCACAGCCCGAACCGGTCCGGGGGCGCCCGGAACCGGAGCCGTACGGGCGGCGGCACCAGGCCGAGGAGCCCGGCTACGACCGGCAGGGCTACGAACCCGACCGGGGTCGCTGGCGCTGACCGGTCGCCGGCCTACTTGTCGATGTCGCCGACCACGAAGAACATCGAGCCGAGAATGGCGATCAGGTCCGGCACCAGGCAGCCCGGCAGCAGCGTGGCGAGTGCCTGCACGTTCGCGTACGACGCGGTGCGCAACTTGAGCCGCCACGGCGTCTTCTCACCCCGCGACACCAGGTAGTAACCGTTGATGCCGAGCGGGTTCTCCGTCCAGGCATAGGTGTGACCCTCGGGCGCCTTGAGCACCTTCGGCAGCCGGGTGTTGATCGGCCCGGTGAGCCGGTCCACCCGGTCGAGGCACTGTTCGGCCAGGTCCAACGAGGCGTACACCTGGTCGAGGAGGACCTCGAAGCGGGCGTGGCAGTCGCCGGTGGTGCGGGTGACCACCGGCACGTCGAGCTGGTCGTAGGCGAGGTACGGCTCGTCGCGGCGTAGGTCCAGGTCCAGCCCGGAGGCCCGGGCGACCGGCCCGGAGGCGCCGAACGCGGCGGCGTCGGCGGCGGAGAGCACCCCCACCCCGACGGTCCGGGCCAGGAAGATGTCGTTGCGCCGGATCAGATTGTCCAGGTCGGGCATTCGACGGCGTACCTCGCCGACGGCGGCGCGGGCCCGCCCGGTCCAACCGGACGGCACCTCCTCCTTCAGGCCGCCCACCCGGTTGAACATGTAGTGGATCCGCCCGCCGGAGACCTCCTCCATCACCGTCTGGAGCGTCTCCCGTTCCCGGAAGGCATAGAACATCGGCGTGATCGCGCCGATCTCCAGCGGGTACGAGCCGAGGAACATCAGGTGGTTGAGCACCCGGTTCAGCTCGGCCAGCGCCATCCGCAGCCAGGTGGCCCGCTCCGGCACCTCCATACCCATCAGCCGTTCGACCGCGAGCACCACGCCCAACTCGTTGGCGAAGGCGGAGAGCCAGTCGTGCCGGTTGGCCAGCACTATGATCTGCCGGTAGTCGCGTACCTCGAACAGCTTCTCCGCGCCCCGGTGCATGTAGCCCACGATGGGCTCGGCGGCGATCACCCGTTCGCCGTCGAGGACGAGCTTGAGCCGCAGCACACCGTGGGTGGAGGGGTGCTGCGGCCCGATGTTGAGCACCATGTCCGTGCCGAGCTGCTCCCCACCGGTGCCCGCCACCAGCCCGGCACCGGTGCCGACGGTCAGCTCGCGCAGGTCGCCCGTGGTCATGCCCGCCATCGTGCCATGAACGTCAGGACCACAGTGGCAGCCGGTCCACGGCCAGCCCGACCGGCTGCCAGAGCCACAGATGCCCGCCGAGCCCGGCCGGATCGGTCAGTTCGGCCGCCGCCGTCGCCTCGGCCAGCGCCCGCACGTACCCGGCCGGATCCTGGTAGGCCAGGCTCAACGGTGGTCGCCCGCCGTCGGCCCCGAGCGCCCGCAGCCCCTCCCGCTGAGTCCCCAGGGAGTACGCACACCGCGCGACCCGCTCACCGGCAGAGGCGACCGAGTCCATGGCGACGTGCGCCGTCACGTCACACGACCCGTCCGGCACCGGTGGCACCTGTCGCCCACCTCGGTACCCGGTCAACGACCCCTCGAAGGGCCGGCTCGTACGCAGGTGCCCGTAGTCCACCGCGACGGCCAGCCCACGCTCGACGTGGCCTACCGCAGCGGCCCACGCCTCGTCCCGGCTCCGCCCGATCTCGGCGCGCTCGACGGTGAGGGTGCGGTCCGTTGGGGTTTCCGGGCAGCCCGACCGGCTCCGGGCGGTCAGGCTTGATCCCTGCGCCGGTCGGGCTGCCCGGAAACCCGACCTGGTCGGGCTGTGGGGGCTCAGGGGGTGGGCGTTCGCGTCCGGTGGGAGGTCAAGGGCGAGCTCCGGCGAGCCTTCGGGTGGGTCCGTGGGGTGGGGTTGGTTTTGTGGGGGCCACCAGGTGGTGAGCCAGGTGGCGTCTGTAGGGCTGACCGGGTCACCTGTCGTCTCCTCGCCCGACGTCGGGTCGACGAGGAGGTAGCGCCAGCCGTCCTCGGTGTGGACGGCCAGGTCCAGCGGCACGTTGTCCAGCCATTCGGTGGCCAGCAGCAGCCCGGTGACGCCGTCGGGGATCTCATCTGTCCAGGCGATCTGTTCGGGCAGATCATCCGGTCGCGGTGCCACCTCGACCGCAGTGAACCGCACCCGCTCCACCAGCGGAACCCCTGGACCCCCGCGCGCCGACGAGACGGTCCCACCCTCCCCGAGTCCCGCCGTACCCCCAACCCCCGGGGTGAAGCCTCCGGCACGGACGGCGGCCGTGGAAGTCAGGGTTTCCGGGGAGCCCACCCGCGCAGGGATCAAGCCTGACCGCCCGGAGCGGGTGGGCTCCCCGGAAACCCCCACCGCAACAGACAACGAACAGAGCAGCTCACCCCGACCCGCCCCCACATCCACCACGTCGAACCGGTCGGGAAAGCCGAGAGCCGCGTCGAGGTGGTGGATCAACCGCAGCAGCGCCGAGGCGAAGACCGGGGAGGCGTGCACGCTGGTGCGGAAGTGTGCCGCCGGCCCGGCACCGGCGACGAAGAACCCCGAGGGTCCGTAGAGCGCCTGCTGCATGGCGGCCCGCCAAGGCATCGACATCGGGGTACCTCCTCGGCGTCGGTGAACGATTTCACACATCCTTGTTTGAGATCCGTGTCAGCGACGCATACTTGCCCCGACCGGTACCCATCTCGAGGACTGGATCGTGACATGAGCGCACCGCTGCGCCACCATCCGGCCGCCCTTCGGCGGCCTGCGACCGGCCCGTCGGCCCAGGTCGTGAACCATGCCGTACTCACCGTGGGCGTCATCGGCGCCGGCCGGGTCGGTGCCACGCTGGGCGCCGCGCTCGCCGCCGCCGGGCACCGGGTGGTCGCCGCCACCGGGCGTTCCGGGGCCTCCCAGGCCCGGCTGGCGTTGCTGCTGCCGGCCACCGCCTGCCGTCCCGCCGAGGCGGTCGCCCGGTCCGCCGCCGACCTGCTGCTGATCGCCGTACCCGACGACGCGCTCGCCGGGGTGGTCGCCGCGATGGCCGCCGACGGGGCGTTGCACCCGGGCCAGGTGGTCGCGCACACCTCCGGCGCGCACGGCCTGTCCGTGCTGGCACCGGCCGTCCGGGTCGGTGCCCGACCGCTGGCGTTGCATCCCGCGATGACGTTCACCGGTACGCCGGACGACCTCGGCCGGCTGCCCGGCATCTCGTACGGGGTGACCGCCCCGGCCGAGCTTCGGCCGTTGGCCGCCCGGCTGGTGACGGATCTGGGCGGGGTGCCCGAGTGGATCGGGGAGGCCGACCGGCCGCTGTACCACGCGGCGCTGGCGCACGGTGCGAACCACCTGGTGACCCTGGTCAACGAGGCGGCGGACCGGCTACGGGACGCCGGGGTGGGTCGACCCGAGAAGGTGCTGGCCCCGCTGCTGCGAGCCGCGCTGGAGAACGCGCTACGGCTGGGCGACGACGCGTTGACCGGCCCGGTGTCCCGGGGTGACGCGGGCACCGTCGAGCGTCACCTGGCCGCGCTCGCCGCCACCGCGCCCGAGGCGGTCGGCGCGTACCTGGCTCTGGCTCGGCGTACCGCCGACCGGGCGGTGGCCGCCGGCCGGCTGCGACCGGTGGACGCCGAGTCGTTGCTCGGCGTGCTCGGCCGGGACCAGACCGGAGTGGCGGCGTGACACCGGGTGACGGGGCGGTCCGGCCGATACCCAGGGAGGCGGACGAGATGACGGAACTGGTGCACAGCCGGGCCGACCTGGCCCGGGCGCGGTCCGCCCGCACCGGCACGGTGGGGGTGGTGATGACCATGGGGGCGCTGCACTCCGGGCACGAGACGCTGATCCGGGCCGCCCGGGACCGCGTCGACCACGTGATCGTGACGATCTTCGTGAACCCGTTGCAGTTCGGGCCGAACGAGGATTTCGACCGCTATCCGCGTACCCTGGGAACTGATCTTGAGGTGTGCCGGCGGGCCGGGGCCGACCTGGTCTTCGCGCCCTCGGTGACGGACATGTACCCCGGCGGCCAGCCGGCGGTCCGGGTCAACCCGGGGCCGCTCGGCGAGGACCTGGAGGGGCTCAGCCGACCCGGGTTCTTCCACGGCGTGCTGACCGTGGTGATGAAGCTGCTCCAGCTCACCCGGCCGGATCTGACGTTCTTCGGTGAGAAGGACTACCAGCAGTTGACCCTGGTCCGGCGGATGTGCCGGGACCTGGACGTACCGGTCGAGGTGGTCGGCGTGCCGACGGTCCGGGAACCGGACGGGTTGGCGCTCTCCAGCCGCAACCGGTACCTCTCCGCCCCGGAGCGGACGGCGGCGCTGAGCCTGTCGCGGGCGCTGCGCGCCGGTGCCGACGCCGCCGAGGCCGGCGGGGACGCCGGGGCGGTGCTGACCGCCGCGCACGCGGCCTTCGGCGCCGCAGCCGCCGGTGCCCGGCTGGACTACCTGGTGCTCGCCGATCCCGATCTGGCGCCCGGCCCGGTCGAGGGTCCGGCGCGGCTGCTCGTCGCGGCCTGGGTGGGCGAGACCCGGCTGATCGACAACGCTCCGGTCCGGCTCGCCCCGACCTCCTGACCCCGCAGCTCGCGAAAGGCGTTCCCGATGTACCGCACCATGCTCAAGTCGAAGATCCACCGGGCCACCGTCACCCAGGCGGACCTGCACTACGTCGGTTCGGTGACCGTCGACGAGGATCTGCTCGACGCCGCCGACCTGCTGCCCGGCGAGCAGGTGGCGATCGTGGACATCACCAACGGCGCCCGGCTGGAGACGTACGTGATCCCGGGGCGGCGGGGCAGCGGCGTGATCGGCATCAACGGCGCCGCCGCCCACCTGGTGCACCCGGGCGACCTGGTGATCCTGATCTCGTACGGGCAGATGGACGACGCCGAGGCGCGGTCGTACCACCCTCGGGTGGTGCACGTCGACGCCGAGAACCGGATCGTCGAGCTGGACGCCGACCCGGCGACCGCCGCGCCCGGCACCGCCGGCGCCCCCATCCCCAACCCGCTCACGGTGTAAGGAAGGGCCCCCTGCTAACGCCTCGTGTATAGGAAGGGTCCCCTCCTTACACACATGCCCGGGAATCCGGTCTGTCACCGGAAGGTCATTTTTGGTTACCCTGGGGGCGCCGTCGGGAGACGGTCGCTGGCTGGGGGAGGCGGCGTCATGCAGCGTGCGACGAGAAGCCTGGTCGCGGCCTTCGCCGTGGCGGCCCTGCTGGTGGGCTGCAGCGGGTCCGGTGGGCTCGACGGTGACCTGATCGACGACTGGGGGGCTCTGCCGCCACCCGGTCCGTTCACCCCGGCCGCCCAGGTCTGCCACGAGCCCGAGTTCACCCCCACCGTCTCGCTGGCCGCGTACGCGCCGGTGGACTGCGCGCAGCCGCACCGGGTGGAGACGGTGCACGTCGGTGCGTTGCCGGCCGACCGTGCCGCACCGCCCGCCGTGGGTTCCGCCGAACTGCGGACCGCCTTCGCCGAGTGCGACAACCGGGCCAATGGCTTCGTCGGTGACAACTGGCGGGCCGGCCGGCTGCGGCTGGCCGTGGCGGTGCCCTCCGAGCCGGGCTGGGCCGCCGGTTCGCGGTGGTACCGCTGCGACCTGATGGAGGTGACCACGGCCGAGGCGGCGGCCACGGTGGTGCTGCGTACCGGTTCGCTGCGGGACGCGCTCCGGGCACCGTCGCCGGTGCGGTTGGGTTGCCAGCAGACGCGTACCGACCGGAACAGGATGGTGCAGACCCTGGTCGCGGTGGACTGCGCCACGCGCCACGACGCCGAGTTCGTCGGGGTGTGGCAGTCGCCCGAGCGGGCGTACCCGACGCGCAGCGCCCAGTGGGCGCCGTTCTACGAGGGTTGCCGTGCGGTGATCGCGCGCTACGCGGGCGTACCGAACGACACGGACCTGGTCTTCCGCAGCGACCTGGTGGTCCGGCCGCCGGGGGCCGGCCGGTGGCGGGCCGGGGACCGGGGGGTCCGCTGCTACCTGTGGCTCGGTGACCGCAAGGTGACCGGCTCGCTCAAGGGTGCCGGTCCGGCCGGCCTGCCGGTCCGGACGAAGTAGCAAGAACCACTCGTCCGGCCCCCGCCGTCCGAGCCGAGACGCATTCGGGTTGACTGGTGGCATGGAGCTCCCGACCGTCGGCCTGCCCACGTTGCCGAGCCTGCTGGCCGCCCCGGCGCCCGGCTGGGTGGAGACCACCGACGTGATCGTGGTCGGCTCCGGGGTGGCCGGGCTGACCGCCGCGCTGCACCTGCGCCGGGCCGGACTGCACGTCACGGTGGTCACCAAGGTCAACATCGACGAGGGGTCGACCCGCTGGGCCCAGGGCGGCATCGCGGCGGTCCTCGACCCGGCGGACACCCCGGCGATGCACGCCTCGGACACCGAGATCGCCGGCGTCGGCCTCTGCGACCCGGCGGCGGTGCGGGTACTGGTCGAGGAGGGACCGACCCGACTGCGCGAGCTGATGCGGATCGGTGCCGAGTTCGACCGCCACCCGGACGGCTCGCTGATGCTCACCCGCGAGGGCGGACACCGCGCCGACCGCATCGTGCACGCCGGCGGCGACGCGACCGGCGCCGAGGTCCAACGCGCCCTGCACGAGTCGGTACGCCGCGACCCGTGGATCCGGCTCGTCGAGCACGCGCTGGTGCTGGACCTGCTCCGCGCCCCCGGCGACGGCCCGGACGGGCTGGGCCGGGCGTGCGGCATCACCCTGCACGTGCTCGGCGAGGGCAGCGAGGACGGGGTCGGCGCCATCCTCGGACGCGCCGTGGTGCTGGCCACCGGCGGGATGGGGCAGATCTTCGCGGCGACCACCAATCCCGCCGTCTCCACCGGCGACGGCGTGGCGCTCGCGATGCGGGCCGGCGCGGCAGTCACCGACGTGGAGTTCGTGCAGTTCCACCCGACCGCGCTGATCGTGCCGCCGGCCGCCCGGGTACCCGGTGCCGGGCACGCCCAGCAGCCGCTGGTCTCCGAGGCGCTGCGGGGTGAGGGCGCGTACCTGGTGGACGCCGACGGCAAGCGGTTCATGCTCGGCCAGCACGACCTCGCCGAGCTGGCGCCCCGGGACGTGGTGGCCAAGGGCATCCACCGGGTCCTGCTGGACACCGGCGCGGACCACGTCCACCTCGACGCCCGACACCTCGGCGGCGACTTCCTGGCCCGACGCTTCCCCACCATCGTCGCCTCGTGCCTGGCCATCGGCGTCGACCCGGGAGCCGACCTGATCCCGGTCGCGCCGGCCGCCCACTACGCCTCCGGCGGCGTACGCACCGACCTGCGCGGCCGGACCTCCATCCCCGGCCTGTACGCCTGCGGCGAGGTCGCCTGCACCGGCGTGCACGGCGCCAACCGGCTGGCCAGCAACTCGCTGCTGGAGGGGCTGGTCTTCTCCCGGCGGATCGCCGACGACATCGCGTCCGGCCTGCCCGAGCAGGCCCGCCCGGCGGAGACCGGAGCGTGGCGCGGCGGCACCGGCTGGGTGGCGCCGGCAGCGGCGACCCCGAGGCTGCAACAGGCGATGACCCGGGGCGCCGGTGTGCTCCGCTCCGCCGGCACGCTCGCCGCGACCGCCGCCGAACTGGTCGACCTGGGCGCCGGCCGGGGCACCCCGCGTACCGCCGACTGGGAGGCGACCAACCTGCTCACGGTGGCCGCCACGCTGGTCGCCGCCGCGTACGCGCGGCAGGAGACCCGTGGCTGCCACTGGCGGGAGGACCACGGGGCGGCCGACGAGCGATGGCAGGGGCACCTGGTCGGCGCGATAGGCGCGCAGGGCCGGTTGACGACCCGGTGGGAGGAGAGCTGATGGCGGACACGGCACGGATGCTGCACGAGAACGGGCTCGACCCGGCGGAGGTGCGCCGGATCGTGGAGACGGCGCTGGTCGAGGACCTCGGTCCGGACCTGCTCGACGTCACCAGCGTCGCCACCATCCCGGCCACCCAGACCGACACCGCCGACCTGGTGGCCCGGGCCGACGGGGTGGTCGCCGGGCTGGCCGTCGCCGCCGCCGTGTTCGAGCTGGCCGGCGAGGTGACCGGGACGGGACGTACCGTCGAGGTGTCGCTGGTGGCCCGCGACGGCGAGCGGGTGGCGCGGGGCGACGTGCTCGCCACGGTCACCGGCCCCACCCGGGTGCTGCTCACGGCCGAGCGGACCGCGCTGAACCTGCTCTGCCGGATGTCCGGCGTCGCCACCCACACCCGGGCCTGGGCGGACGCCCTGGCCGGCAGCAAGGCGATGGTCCTGGACACCCGCAAGACCACGCCCGGCCTACGCGCCCTGGAGAAGTACGCGGTCCGCGCCGGTGGCGGCACGAACAAGCGGATGGGCCTGCACGACGTCGCCATGGTCAAGGACAACCACAAGTTCGCCGCCGGTGGTGTCGCCGCCGCCTACCGCCGGGTCCGGGAGGCGTTTCCGGACGTACCGGTGCAGGTGGAGGTGGACACCCTCGACGAGGCGGTGGAGGCGGTGGAGGCCGGCGCGGTCTTCCTGCTCCTGGACAACATGCCTCCGGAGACACTGCGCACGGTGGTGGCGGCGGTGGGTGACCGGGCCGAGTTGGAGGCGACCGGCGGGCTCACCCTCGCCGACGCCGCCGAGGTGGGCGCCACCGGTGTCGACTTCCTCTCCGTCGGCGCGCTCACCCACTCCTCGCCGATCCTGGACATCGCCCTGGACCTGCGTACGGACTGAACCCGTCTAGGCTTCGTGCGTGCTGCTCTGCATCGACATCGGGAACACCAACACCGTCCTGGCGACCTTCGACGGTGACAAGCTGGTGCACAACTGGCGGATCAAGACCGACGCCCGATCCACCGCCGACGAGCTGGGCCTGATGTTCCGGGGTCTGCTCGCCGGGGACGCGGTCGAGATCACCGGGGTGGCCGCCTGTTCGACCGTCCCGGCCGCCCTGCGCTCGCTGCGGACCATGCTGACCCGCTACTACGCCGACCTGCCGAGCGTCATCGTCGAGCCGGGTGTCCGCACCGGCGTACAGCTCGCCATCGACAACCCCAAGGAGGTCGGGGCCGACCGGGTGGTGAACACGCTGGCGGCCCACAGCCTCTACGGCGGACCGTCGATCGTGGTCGACTTCGGCACCACCACCAACTTCGACGTGATCAGCGGTCGAGGAGAGTTCCTCGGTGGCGCGTTCGCGCCCGGCATCGAGATCTCCTTCGACGCGCTCGCCGCCCGCGCCGCCCAGTTGCGCAAGGTCGAGGCGACCAGACCCCGGTCGGTGATCGGCAAGAACACCGTCGAGTGCCTCCAGGCCGGGCTGTACTTCGGCTTCGCCGGCCAGGTGGACCGGATCGTCGAGCGGATGGCCGCCGAGCTGGGCGAGCTCAAGGCGGTCATCGCCACCGGTGGACTGGCGTCGCTGGTGCTCAACGAGTGCCGGACGATCACTCATCACGAGCCGATGATCACGTTGATCGGGTTGCGCATGGTGTATGAGCGGAACGTCTGACGCTTTTGGGTTCTGTTCTTCTTGCTGGTGGGGTTTCCGGGCCGCCCGACCGGCTCCGGGCGGTCAGGCTTGATCCCTGCGCCGGTCGGGCGGCCCGGAAACCCTCGGGGCCGGCGTCATCCGTTCCGGTGGGGTGGTCGGCTGGGGTGGGGGCGGTGCGTCCGTTCGTTGGGGTGGGTAGGCGCGTGGCGTCAGGCGTGGACTCGGACGGGCGTCAGCGTCGAGCTGGGGCTCGGGGTGGGTGGGTCAGGGTTTGTGGGTGCGGGCGGTGAGGGTGCGGTAGGGGAGGGTTATGAGGCCCCGGGCGGTCAGGGCGGGGTGGGTGTCGAGGAGGTGGCGGACCCGGTGGTCGACCTCGGCCTGGCGGGCGGGGGCGGCGGTCAGGTAGTGGGAGCGGGTCCGGACCAGGCCCAGCAGGTCGTCGCGGGTCAGCGTGGTGGTGTGGGGGAACTCGGCCCACTCGGGTGGGCCGAAGGCGTCGCCGAAGTCGGTGACGGTCTGGCGCAGGTGGTCGACGGTGTCCCCGATCTCGGCGATCCGGCTCAGCTCGGTCACCCAGTCGACGCGCTCGTCCCGGAGGTTCCAGATCGGGGCGAAGACGCCGCCGGGGCGCAGCACCCGGGCGATCTCGGCGTGCGCCGTCTCCCGGTCGAACCAGTGGTACGCCTGACCGGCGAGGACGGCGTCGGCGTACCCGTCGGGTAGCGGCATGGACTCCGCGGCACCGGCCTCCGCGCGTACCCCCGGGGTGGTGGCGACCAGGTGGGCGCGCATCTCGGGGTCGGGTTCCACGGCGATCACCTCGTGTCCCAGGGCGAGCAGGCCACGGGTGAGGATGCCGGTGCCGGCCGCCAGGTCGACCACCCGGGCGGGCCGGGCCAGTCCGTCCAGCGCCCAGTGCAGTGCCGCCTCCGGGTAGCGGGGCCGGTAGCGGTCGTAGTCGGCCGCCGCCGGACCGAACGAGCGGGCCTCGGTGGGATGCGTCATGACCGGCAGGCTATCCGCCGACGGCCGCCGGAGGGCTTGAGTACGCTCGGGCCTGACCTCGCCCGAAATCTCCCACTGAGGAAGCGTGCCGTGACCCAGCAGAGCCCCGTGCCAGTCGACCCCGCCGACGACCTTCCCGAGCAGATGAAGGTCCGCCGGGAGAAGCGGGACCGGATGCTCGCCGACGGCGTCGAGCCGTACCCGGTCAGCTTCCTGCGGACCAGCACCCTGGCCCAGGTGCGGGAACGCTACGCCGACCTGCCGACGGACACCGCGACGGGCGACCAGGTGTCGGTGACCGGCCGGGTGATCTTCGTACGGAACACCGGCAAGCTCTGTTTCGCCACGCTGCGCGACGGCGACGGCACCGAGCTCCAGGCGATGCTCTCGCTGGACCGGGTCGGCCCCGAGCGGCTGGAGGACTGGAAGCGGCTGGTCGACCTCGGTGACCTCGTCGGGGTCACCGGCGAGGTGATCAGCAGCCGCCGGGGCGAGTTGTCGGTGCTGGCGCAGGAGTGGGTGACCACCGCGAAGGCGCTGCGCCCGCTGCCGGTGGCGCACAAGCCGCTGAGCGAGGAGGCCCGGGTCCGGCAGCGCTACGTCGACCTGATCGTGCGCCCGCAGGCCCGCCAGATGGTACGCACGCGGGCAACGGCGGTCCGTAGTCTTCGCGATTCCCTGCACGACACGGGTTTCCTCGAGGTGGAGACCCCGATGTTGCAGTTGCTGCACGGTGGCGCGACGGCCCGTCCTTTCGTGACCCACAGCAATGCACTCGACACCGACCTGTATCTGCGAATCGCACCGGAACTGTTTCTCAAGCGCGCCGTGGTCGGCGGTGTCGAGCGAGTCTTCGAGATCAACCGTAACTTCCGTAATGAGGGCATCGACTCCTCGCACTCGCCGGAGTTCGCGATGCTGGAGGTGTACGAGGCGTACGGCGACTACAACACGATGGCCGAACTGACCCGCAATCTCGTGCAACAGGCGGCGATGGCGGTCGCCGGGTCGACGGTGGTCACTCACGCCGACGGTCAGGAGTTCGACCTCGGCGGTGAGTGGCGTTCGGTGAGCTTGTTCGGCGTGCTTTCCGAGGCACTCGGTGACGAGGTCACGGTCCGCACCGAGCACCGCCGCCTGGTCGAGTACGCGGACAAGGTGGGCCTCACCGTCGACCCCAGGTGGGGGTCGGGCAAGCTGGTCGAGGAACTGTTCGAGGAGTTGGTCGTGCCCGGCCTGGTGGCACCCACCTTCGTGCGGGACTACCCGGAGGAGACCAGCCCGCTGACGCGTGGGCACCGCGAGGAGCCGGGGCTGGCCGAGAAGTGGGACCTGTACGTGCGCGGGGTCGAACTGGCCACCGCGTACTCGGAGCTGGTCGACCCGGTGGTGCAGCGGGAACGGCTGGTCGCGCAGGCGCAGCTGGGTGCCCGTGGCGACGACGAGGCGATGCGGCTCGACGAGGACTTTCTCCGGGCGATGGAGTACGGAATGCCGCCGGCGGGTGGCATGGGAATGGGAATCGACCGGCTCCTGATGGCGCTGACCGGTCTTGGAATTCGGGAAACCATCCTGTTCCCCTTGGTTCGCCCCGAGTAGTCGACACGGAACTTTCCGCCGCGTTACCGGATCCCATTGACGTAACAAGCATCTGACGAGCTATTGTGCTCTGGTAACTGGCAGGTGCACCGAACCCTGCGCGAAAGGAATGTGGGACGTGGCCAAGCAGATCATTCAGAGGCTGGTCGATGACCTGGACGGCGGGGACGCGGACGAGACTGTCAAGTTCGCGCTCGACGGCGTTCAGTACGAGATCGACCTGTCGGGTTCGAACGCCGAGAAATTGCGTGAGGCATTCGCGCCGTACATCGCTGGTGGATCGAAGGTGGGACGCGGCGGTGTGGTCGTCGGTGGGCGTGCCGCCCGGGGCCGGGGCGGCGCCACGGCGGACCGCGAGCAGAACAAGGCCATCCGCGCCTGGGCCCGCAAGGCCGGCAAGGAGATCTCGGACCGGGGCCGGATCCCCCAGGAGATCGTCGACGAGTACCACTCCAAGGCCGGTCACTGAGACCAGGCCGTCCGCCACGCCGGTTCGGAGCGCCTCTCCGGGCCGGCGCGGTCGTCCGGCCGTACGGGGCGCGCCGCCCGTTGTCCACAGCCGGTGGACGGTTTGTCCACAGCCTGTGGACAACGGGCGAGGGGTGACCGTCCGGTGTCGGGAGGGCTCCGTGCGGTGCTTCCGGCGGCCCCCGGCTCGTGCTCGAATTTCGCTCTGCGCGTACACGCACCATGCCCGGAACACCCGTTGAGCGTGGAGGGTTGTGCAAAACGACGCGTACCGGGCCATCGTCGGAGACACACGAGGTCAGCCGAGTCGGTCCGCGGCGATAGAGTAAAGAGGCGCGGACGCCCGTCCCGGGCGCTTGCGTATCCGGCCCCGCCGAGAGTCTTGACCACCAAGATCGAGTGCGCACGGCACGTGAGGAGCACGAGGGCATGTTCGAGCGGTTCACCGACCGAGCGCGACGGGTTGTCGTCCTGGCCCAAGAAGAGGCCCGGATGCTCAACCACAACTACATCGGTACGGAACACATCCTGTTGGGCCTGATCCACGAGGGCGAGGGCGTCGCGGCGAAGGCCCTGGAGAGCCTGGGGATCTCGCTGGAGGGCGTCCGCCAGCAGGTGGAGGAGATCATCGGCCAGGGCCAGCAGGCGCCGAGCGGGCACATCCCGTTCACGCCGCGGGCCAAGAAGGTGTTGGAGCTGTCGCTGCGCGAGGCTCTGCAACTCGGCCACAACTACATCGGCACGGAGCACATCCTGCTCGGTCTCATCCGCGAGGGCGAGGGCGTGGCCGCGCAGGTGCTGGTGAAGCTGGGCGCCGACCTGAACCGGGTCCGCCAGCAGGTGATCCAGCTGCTCTCCGGCTACCAGGGCAAGGAGCCGGCCGCCGCCGGCACCGCCCCGGGCGAGGCGGCCCCGTCGACCAGCCTGGTGCTCGACCAGTTCGGGCGGAACCTGACCCAGGCGGCCCGGGAGGGCAAGCTCGACCCGGTGATCGGGCGCGAGAAGGAGATCGAGCGGGTGATGCAGGTGCTCTCCCGCCGGACCAAGAACAACCCGGTCCTGATTGGTGAGCCCGGCGTCGGCAAGACCGCCGTGGTGGAGGGCCTGTCCCAGAAGATCATCAAGGGCGAGGTGCCCGAGACGCTGAAGGACAAGCAGCTCTACACGCTCGACCTGGGTGCGCTGGTGGCGGGCTCCCGCTACCGGGGTGACTTCGAGGAGCGCCTGAAGAAGGTGCTCAAGGAGATCCGCACCCGGGGCGACATCATCCTGTTCATCGACGAGATCCACACCCTGGTCGGTGCGGGCGCCGCCGAGGGCGCGATCGACGCGGCGAGCATCCTCAAGCCGATGCTGGCCCGTGGTGAGCTGCAGACCATCGGCGCGACGACGCTGGACGAGTACCGCAAGCACCTGGAGAAGGACGCCGCGTTGGAGCGTCGTTTCCAGCCGATCCAGGTGGGTGAGCCCTCGCTGGCCCACACCATCGAGATTCTCAAGGGCCTGCGGGACCGGTACGAGGCGCACCACCGGGTGAGCATCACGGACGCGGCGCTGGTGGCGGCGGCGACGCTGGCCGACCGGTACATCTCCGACCGGTTCCTGCCGGACAAGGCGATCGACCTGATCGACGAGGCCGGGGCCCGGATGCGGATCCGCCGGATGACCGCGCCGCCGGACCTGCGTGACTTCGACGAGCGGATCGCCCAGGTGCGCCGGGACAAGGAGTCCGCGATCGACGCGCAGGACTTCGAGCGCGCCGCTCAGCTGCGCGACAAGGAGAAGCAGCTGCTGGGCCAGAAGGCGCAGCGGGAGAAGGAGTGGAAGGCCGGCGACCTCGACGTCGTCAGTGAGGTCGACGACGAGCAGATCGCCGAGGTGCTGGGCAACTGGACGGGCATCCCGGTCTACAAGCTGACCGAGGAGGAGACCTCGCGCCTGCTGCGCATGGAGGACGAGCTTCACAAGCGCGTCATCGGGCAGGAGGACGCCGTCAAGGCGGTCTCGAAGGCGATCCGGCGTACCCGCGCCGGCCTGAAGGACCCGAAGCGTCCGTCGGGCTCGTTCATCTTCGCCGGCCCGTCGGGTGTCGGTAAGACCGAGCTGTCCAAGGCGCTCGCCGAGTTCCTGTTCGGCAGCGAGGACGCCCTGATCCAGCTGGACATGTCCGAGTTCCACGACCGGTACACCGTGTCGCGGCTCGTCGGTGCGCCTCCCGGCTACGTCGGCTACGACGAGGGCGGGCAGCTGACCGAGAAGGTGCGGCGTCGGCCGTTCTCGGTGGTCCTCTTCGACGAGATCGAGAAGGCCCACCCGGACGTGTTCAACACGCTGCTCCAGATCCTGGAGGACGGTCGGCTCACCGACGGTCAGGGCCGGATCGTGGACTTCAAGAACACGGTCATCATCCTGACCACCAACCTCGGTACGAGGGACGTGGCCAAGGCGGTCTCGCTCGGCTTCCAGCAGTCGGAGGACTCCGAGTCCAACTACGACCGCATGAAGCAGAAGGTCAACGACGAACTCAAGCAGCACTTCCGGCCCGAGTTCCTCAACCGCATCGACGACACCATCGTCTTCCACCAGCTGCGTCAGAACGAGATCCTCCAGATCGTGGACATCATGATCGCCCGGATCGAGACCCAGCTGCGCAACAAGGACATGGGTCTCGAGTTGACCGACAACGCCAAGAAGTACCTGGCGCTGAAGGGCTTCGACCCGGTCCTCGGCGCTCGGCCGCTGCGTCGCACGATCCAGCGCGACATCGAGGACAACCTGTCCGAGCGGATCCTGTTCAACGAGCTGACCCCCGGTCAGATCGTGGTGGTCGACTGCGAGGGCGACCCGAACGACATCGACAAGTCCAAGCTCGTCTTCAAGGGCTCCGACCGGCCGGTCACCGTGCCGGACGCGGTCCCGGCCGACCTCGGCGGCAGCACCGCCGCGGCAGGCGCAGACGAGTAGGTAGTCGGCTGGTTCGACCAGCGGCGGCCCGGTGGCACCTGCCACCGGGCCGCCGTCGTGTGTCGCCGCTTCGGTGCGGATCCTCGAACCGGACAGTCGGATGCTTCAGCGCACCCGGTTACATTCCGCTCAGCGAGGGCGCCGGAAGGACCCTGTCACCCGGCCGCCGGGCATGGGTCGGCGCCCCGAGCGGTTGCACCGGGGGTGGCCGTGGTGGCTCTGGTGGCCAGGTAGTCGCGGCGCACCGCAGAGCGGGATCGGCGTACGCCCGGTAAGCCCGGAATGTGTGGCCTATCCGAGCCGTTGCACCCATGGCGGGGCACCCCACCGTTCGTGGTGTCACCTGCTTCTTCCCTCCGACGCGGCATCCACCCTCTCGGCAGTCCCGGGTGTCGTGTCGATCCCCCGAGCTGGAGGAATGACCATGACGACATTGATGCGTAAGGCCGCGCTGACCGCCGCCGGTGCCGTCTGTGCCGGTGGGATGATCAGCGGTCCGATGGCCGCGGTGGGGGCGACGAACAGCACCGACGCCCTGGCCACCGTGACGGAGCGCGGCCACGGCAAGGGCGAGCGGCAGCTGAAGGTCCGCTACCAGGCCCAGCCGAACTTCTACTACTGCGGTCCGGCCGCGGTGCGGAACGCCCTCAGCGTGATGGACAAGGACGTCTCGCAGGACGACCTGGCCCGCGAGATGGGCACCACCGAGCGGGGCACCGACTCGGCGTTCGTGATCACCAAGGCGTTGAACAACAAGGCCGGTAAGGACGTCTACCGCACCGTGGAGATCCCCGGCCAGGTCGCCGACGAGGCCGAGACCGAGCGGTTGCGCGAGGACATCGTCCGTACCGTCGACGACGACCGGAGCGTGGTGGCCAACGTCTTCGGCACCGCAGTCGACCTCGGCGGAGGCAGCCACTCGTTCGAGTCCGGCCACTACATCTCGGTGACCGGTTATCGGGACGGCGGCAGCCAGGTGAAGATCGCCGACTCGGCGGATCCCGCCAAGGCCGAGTACTGGATGGACACCGAAGTGCTGGCGGACTGGATCGCCAGCCGCGGCTACTCCGCCTGACCGAGCGACACCGACCGGGCCGGCATACCGGGACGGATCAGTGCCACACCAGGCAGAACTCTGCGGGCCGGCTCCTTACCCGGGAGCCGGCCCGCTACTGCGATCAGGTCGGGACCGGGGCCGGTGGACCGTCGCCGACCAGGCGGAACGCGCTTTCGCCGACCGGCTCGACCAGACCGTCGGTCACCAGACCGGCCAGTGCCCGCGCCCGCTGCATGTCGTCCGACCAGACCTGGTCCAGGCGTTGGTGCGGCACCGGGCCGGTCGCCTCGCGCAGCACCCCGAGCAGGAGGCCGCGTACCTGGCGGTCGGTGCCGGCGTACCGCTGCGGACGGCGCGTCGGGCCGTCCGGGGCGACCTGGCCGGACGCCCGCCACGCACAGGTCGCCTCGACCGGGCAGACACCGCAGCGAGGCGAGCGGGCGGTGCAGACCACCGCGCCCAGCTCCATGAAGGCGGCGCTGGCCAGGGCGGCGGCCGCCGGTTCGATCGGCAGCAGTTCCTCGGTGGCGACCAGGTCCGCCGGTCGGGTCGCCGGGCCGGCGTCCGGCTCCCCGGCGATCGCGCGGCAGACCACCCGCCGCACGTTGGTGTCGACCACCGGATGCCGCTGCCCGTACGCGAAGGCCGCCACCGCCCGCGCCGTGTACGTGCCGACCCCGGGCAGGGCGAGCAACTGCTCCAGTTGATCAGGGACCTGGCCGCCGTGCCGCTCCACGACGGCGACCGCGCACTCCCGCAGCCGGACCGCCCGGCGGGGGTAGCCGAGCCGCCCCCACATCCGGATCGCCTCGGCCGGGGTGTCCTGCGCCAGTGCCGCCGGAGTGGACCAGCGTGCCAGCCACGCCTCCCATGCGGGCAGTACCCGGACCACCGGGGTCTGCTGGAGCATGACCTCGCTGACCAGGATGGCCCACGGGCTGACGTCGGGATGGCGCCACGGCAGGTCCCGCGCGTTGCGCTCGTACCACCGGCTCACCTGGCCGGCGAAGGTGGTTTCTGTCATCGCGTCGCCGATCATGCCACGGGTGCCGGATTCCGCCGACTGGACGGTCCGGGCGGGCCGCCACCGTCGGCGGACGTGGATCGGGGAGAATGCCCGGATGAACGAGCTCGCGATCACCGTCATCGGCCGGGACCGACCCGGCATCGTGGCCGACGTCGCCGAGGTGCTGGCCCGACTCGGGGCGAACCTCACCGACAGCACCATGACCCGGCTGCGCGGACACTTCGCGATGACCCTCATCTGTGTGGGCCCGGCCGCCGCCGAGGTGGAGGCCGCGTTGGTCACGCTGACCGCCGACGGTCAACTGCTGGCCACCGTACGCGAGGTGACGCCCGACGGGGAGACGGCTCCGGCCGGCGAGCCGTACGTGGTGGCGGTGCACGGGGCGGACCGGATGGGCATCGTGGCCGCGATGACCCGGGTGCTGACCGAGGCCGGCGGTAACGTCACCGACCTGAGTACCCGGTTGGTGGGGTCGCTCTACGTGGTGGTGGCGGAGGTCGAGGTGCCCCCGGGCGCGGCCGAGCCGCTCGCCGCCCGGCTGGCCGAGGCCGCCACGAATCTCGGTGTCGACGTCACTCTCCGTCCCGCCGAACCGGATCTGCTGTGAGCGGCGACGCGGGTACGCCGGACCTGACCGCCGAGGCGTACGCCGGGCTGGGGGAGTGGACGCCCGAGTCCCTGGGCACCGGCGCGGTGCTGCCGGTGGTCTCCGCCCCGCACACGGTGCTCAGCCGGGCCGGCGCGGAGGTCGACCCCACCGCCGAGGAGACCGTCCGGCTGGCGGCCGACCTGATCGCCACCATGCGGGTCTCGCCCGGCTGCGTCGGCCTGGCCGCACCGCAGGTGGGGGTGGGGGCACACGTGTTCGCGGTCAACGTGACGGGCCATTCCAAGGCGGTCACGGTGCACGGCACGTTCGCGCTCTGCAACGCCCGGGTGGTCGAGGCGACCCGGTGGAAGGCGGGCCGGGAGGGGTGCATGTCGGTGCCGGACCTGACCGGTGACGTCAAGCGCGCCAGCCGGCTCGTGGTCGAGGGGACGCTGCCGGGCAGCGGCGAGCTGGTTCGCCTGGTCACCGACGGTTTCGAGGCGCGGGCCCTGCAACACGAGATCGACCACTGCGCCGGGCTGTTGTTCCTGGACCGGGTGGCCGGCGCGCACGCGATCTACCAACGCAAGGTGTATCTCTGACCGAGGGCGGGTCGATACGGTGAGTGACGAATCGGCGCTGCCGACGCCCCGCACCGTCGTGAATGGAGGGTGGGTTCCGATGGGTCCGGTCGACCCCGGCGCGTCGCTACCGTCCGTCGCGTGCGACGCCGCTACGGTGGGGGCATCATGCGTCTGACGGTCGGCCCCCTGTCTCCCGCGGTGTACTGGCGGCGTCGTGCCGTCGTGCTCGGCGCGGTCCTGCTCCTGCTGGTTGTCGTGCTCTACTCCTGTAACGGGCAGAGCAGCGAGCCCGGTGCGACCGGCGACGGTCAGCCCGATCCCGGGGTGTCGACCGGTACGCCGGAGCCGACCGGGTCGGTGTTGACCCCGGAGACCGGCTCGCCTCCGTCGGGCGACGCCGGGACCGGTCCGACGACGCCCTCCGGTGACCCGGCCTCCAGTCCGTCGACCGAGCCGTCGCTCAGTAACGACCCGCCGGTCAACAACACCTCGACCGATGACGGAACCTGCACCGACAGTGAGATCGTGGTGACCGCCCAGGCCCTGCCCGGCGAGGTGGTGCGCGGCGCCGCCGTCGATCTGCATCTGAAGATCCGCAACCGGTCGGAGCGGACGTGCAGCCGGGACGTCGGCGCGGACGCGCAGGAGATCTTCATCAAGTCCGGCGCCGAGGTGGTCTGGTCCTCGGACACCTGCGGTGCCGCCTCCGGGTCGGACACGCAGTCCTTCACGCCGGGCTTCGAGCGCTCCTACCAGGTCGGCTGGAACGGCAAGGACAGCAGCCGGTGCGCCGAGGGAGTGGCGAACGGCCCGGTCGTGCAGGCCGGGACGTACGAGGTCTTCGCGCGGGTGGGGACCCGGCTGAGCCAGCCGGCCAAGATCCGTCTGACGGGCTGACCGGGCGGGACCGGGCCGGGCCGGTGATCGCGGCCCGGGTCAGACGTAGCGTTCCAGGATGGACGCCTCGGCGAGCCGGGAGAGCCCCTCGCGTACGCCCCGGGCCCGCGCGTCGCCGACGCCCTCGACGGCCTGGAGGTCCTCGACCGTCGCGCCGAGCAGCCGCTGGAGGCTGCCGAAGTGCAGCACCAGCCGGTCCACCACCGCCACCGGCAGTCGGGGCACCTTGGCCAGCAGCCGGAAGCCGCGCGGGCTGACCGCTGCCTCCAGCGCGTCGGACGCGGCCGGGTAACCGATCGCCTTGGCGACGGAGACCAGGTCGATCAGCTCGGTGGCGCTGAGCAGGTCCAGCTCGACCAGGGCCTCGTCGAGGGTGCGGGGCTTACGGCCGGTGGGCAGGTAGTCCCGGATGACCAGGGTGCGGTCGGCGTCCACGCCGGCCATCAGCTCGTCGAGTTGCAGGGCGAGCAGTCGGCCGTCGGTGCCCAGCTCGACCACGTAGCCGGCGATCTCGTCGGCGATCCGGCGGACCATCTCCAGCCGCTGCACCACGGCGACCGCGTCCCGGACGGTGACCAGGTCCTCGATCTCCAGCGCGGAGAGGGTGCCGGAGACCTCGTCCAGCCGGAGCTTGTAGCGCTCCAGGGTGGCCAGCGCCTGGTTGGCCCGGGACAGGATGGCCGCCGAGTCGTCCAGCACGTGCCGCTGGCCGTTGACGTAGAGGCTGATGATCCGCATCGACTGGCTGACCGAGATCACCGGGTAGCCCGTCTGCCGGGCGACCCGCTCGGCGGTGCGGTGCCGGGTGCCCGACTCCTCGGTCGGGATCGTCGGGTCGGGCATCAGGTGCACCGCGGCCCGGACGATGCGGGTGCCGTCGCTGGAGAGCACCACCGCGCCGTCCATCTTGCACAGCTCACGGACCCGGGTCGCGGAGAACTCGACGTCCAGCGGGAAACCGCCGGTGCACAGACCCTCGACCACCTTGTCGTACCCGAGGACGATCAGTGCGCCGGTGCGACCGCGCAGGATGCGCTCCAGGCCGTCGCGAAGCGCGGTGCCCGGTGCCATCAGCGCCAGATTCGCGCGCAGCGGGTCGCCGACGCTGCCGCCTCCGGTCACGCTGACGCTGATCGGACGAGCGGGCGAGCCCACGGCACCGGTGCGGGCGTGGGGTGTCGCGCCGGCAGGCTTGGTGGCTTCGCGGTCGATCGGCACGGGCACAGTCTACGGACTGCCCTGCGGTGGGTGCTCCCGTGGTTACTGGGATGTGTCACGATTCGGCCCGTGCCGTCCGTCCCGTCCGTCGGAGACGCGGCTCACTCCGCCGAGGCCCGGGCTGCGGCCTGCAACGCCGCCCGGACGTCGCCCACCTCCACCACCCGCATCTGCTCCGGGCCGGCGCCGGTGCTCGCCGGGCCGCAACCGGGCGGCACCAGGGCCAGCCGGAACCCGAGCCGGGCCGCCTCGGACAGCCGGCGCGGCACCGCTCCCACCCGGCGTACCTCGCCGGTCAGGCCGACCTCGCCGATCGCCACCAGGTGCGGCGCGATCGCCAGGTTCAGGCCGCCGGAGGCGACCGCGAGCGCGACCGCCAGGTCCGCCGCCGGCTCCACCACCCGGATGCCGCCGACGGTGGCCGCGAAGACCTCCCGGTCGTGCAGGGTGAGCCGCTCGGTGCGGCGCTGGAGCACCGCCAGCACCATCGCCAGCCGGGCCGAGTCCAGCCCGGAGACGGTACGCCGGGGCGAACCGGCCACGGCGGCACCGATCAACGCCTGCACCTCCGTCACCAGTGCCCGGCGTCCCTCCATCGCCACCGTCACGCAGGTGCCCGGCACCGGCTCGCTGTAGCGGGTAAGGAACAGCCCGGACGGGTCGGCGAGGCTGCTGATGCCGCCCTCGTGCATCTCGAAGCAGCCCACCTCGTCGGCGGCGCCGAACCGGTTCTTGACGCCGCGCACCATCCGCAGCGAGGAGTGCTTGTCGCCCTCGAAGTGCAGCACCACGTCGACCAGGTGCTCCAACACCCGGGGACCCGCCACCTGCCCGTCCTTGGTCACGTGCCCCACCAGCACGGTCGCGATGCCGCGCTCCTTGGCGACCGCCACCAGTGCGGCGGTGACCGCCCGCACCTGGGTCACCCCGCCCGGCACGCCCTCGGTGCCGGTGGTGGAGATGGTCTGGACCGAGTCGAGCACCAGCAGGCCCGGCTTGACCGCGTCGAGGTGGCCGAGCACCGCCGCGAGGTCGCTCTCGGCGGCGAGGTAGAGCTGGTCGTGCAGGGTGCCCATGCGTTCGGCCCGCAGGCGCACCTGGCTGACCGACTCCTCGCCGCTGACCACCAGCGAGGGGCTGCCCGCGCCGACGGCCCACTGCTGGGCGACGTCGAGCAGCAGGGTGGACTTGCCGACCCCGGGCTCACCGGCGAGCAGCACCACCGCCCCGGGCACCAGCCCGCCGCCGAGCACCCGGTCCAGCTCGCTGACGCCGGTGGGGCGGGCGCGGGCCGGTGCGGCGCTGATGGTGGCGATGGGGCGGGCCGGCTCGGCGGGCATCCGGGAGCTGACCACACGGCCGGAGACGGTCGGGCCGGTGACGGTGCACTCGACCACCGAGCCCCATTCGCCGCACTCGGGGCAGCGGCCCACCCACTTGGGTGGCTGGTGCCCGCAGGCGTCGCACTCGTACGCGGGGCGGGGCTCGCGAGCGGCGGCCCTGCCGCGCCCGCCACCCGCTCCCCGGGCCGGGGTCGATCGGGAGATGCTCACCCGAGCGACGCTAACCCCCCGGTACGACGACGGCACCGCCGGCATGGGTTCACCACGCCGACGGTGCCGTCGGACATTCCGGCAGGACGGGTCAGTGCCCGCCTTCGCCCTCGAACTCGGTGTGCCGCTCGATGATCGGCGACGGCGGCGGAGCCGGGCTGAGCGGCACGGCCACCGGGGCCGGGCTGGTGATCGTGTTGCCGTCGCCGAAGTCGAAGCTGATCGTGACGTTCTGACCGGCGAGCAGTGCCGAGTTGAGCCCGAGGAGCTGGAGCACCTGCTCGCCCTCGGTGTTGAGCTGCACGTAGCTCAGCGGCGGGATCTCGATCCGGGCCGGGCCGCCGGCCGACGACTCGGTCTCGTCCGGGGAGGGCGTCTCGTCGGGGGAGGGCGTCTCGTCCGGCGACGGGGAACTGCCCGGGGAGGGGGTGCCCTCCGGGGACGGGTCCGGCGACGGGGAGCCGGTCGGCGAGGGCGAGGCGCTGGGCGAGGGGCTGGTCGCGGCCTGGACCGTGGTGAGCACGACCTCGCGGGCGTCCGACGAGGTGACGGTCACGGTGACCGGGTCGGGCGAGTCGTTGTAGAAGAGCGCGTTCAGGATCGCGTCGTCGCCGGCCTGGTAGCCCTCGACACCGGGGTACGAGATCAGCACGCTGCGTACGCCGTACCGGCCGTCCTCGGCCTGGAGGTCGACGCCCTGGATCGACGGGACCTTGTTCGCCGTCTCGGAGATCTGACCGGTGCCGCATCCCGACAGCAGCAGCATCCCGGCTGCCGCCGCGATCCCGGGCAGCAGTACGGCAGCCCGCCGGGAACCCCTGATCGAGCGCGTCACGTCGGTCCTCCTCGTCACGATCACACCCGGCGCCGTCGCCGGAACCGCTGGCCATGCCCCCGCACAGACCGCTTCCCAGCGTAGTTGGAGCTGATCGTGGCCCGCACGGCGACCCGGTGCTGCCACCTGCCGGGGGACGTGGTCAGACCAGTCGACCGCTCGTGACCAGCAGGACGACATCGATCAGGGCGACCAGCATGACCGCCCGGAAGGCCGCCGCCGAGCGGGCGCCGGGTCGGTCGGCGGTGCGTCCGGCGTACCAGGCGAGAACCAGGATGACCACGGCGGCGACGACCGCCGCGAGGCCCAGGCCGGACGGCGGACCGGGCGGACCCAGCACCAGCGTGACGGTCGCCGCGACGAGCAGCCCGACGGCGGCCGCCCGGCTGCCCGCCGGACCCACCCGGTGCGGCAGACCGCGCACCCCGGTCCGGGCATCGTCGGCGAAATCGGGCAGCACGTTGGCGAAGTGCGCACCGGCGCCGAGCAGGGCCGCTGCGGTGACCAGCCACCCCGGCGGCGTCGGCGCGCCGGGCAGCGCCAGCACCACGAAGGCGGGCAGCGCGCCGAAGGAGATCGCGTACGGCAGCACCGAGACCGGGGTCCACTTGAGCGGCCAGTCGTACAGCAGGGCCGAGACCAGCGCGACGACGGCGCAGAGGGCTGCGGCCGGGTTCGTGGTCAGGGCCAGCGCCACGGTGGTGGCGGCGGCCAGCACGGCGGCCACCGCGACGACCCGCCGGCTGACCGCACCGGCGGCCACCGGCTTGTCGGTACGCCCCACCGCGGCGTCCCGGTCGGCGTCGAGCGCGTCGTTCGTCCACCCCACCGCGAACTGGCTCGCCGCCACGGTCAGCGCCACCACGGCGATCCCGCCGGGCGGATGCCCGACGCCGGCCGCGAGCAGACCGGCCACTGTGGTGACGGCCGCCGTCGGTTCCGGATGGCTCGCTCTGACCAGCCCTAACACCGTGGACGACATAACGGAAGTCTGGTCGTTACCGGCTAGTCGTGCCACGCTCGGTGAATGCGTGACGCCGGCCTGAGCCTGCCCCGCAACGACCCGCGTCAGTACGACGACCTGGCCGGCGAATGGTGGCGACCGGACGGCGCGTTCGCCATGCTGCACTGGCTGGCCGAGGCGCGGGCGGCGATGGTCCCACCGGCGACGCGGCCCGACGCGCTCCTGGTCGACCTCGGGTGCGGCGCCGGTCTGCTCGCCCCGCACCTGGTCGGCAAGGGCTACCGGCACGTGGGGGTGGACCTGACCCGCTCCGCGCTGAACCAGGCCGCCGCGCACGGCGTGACGGTGGTCAACGGCGACGCCACCCGGGTGCCCTTCGTCGACGGCTGCGCCGACGTGGTGGCCGCCGGTGAGCTGCTGGAACACGTACCCGACTGGCGGGCCGTGGTGGCGCAGGCGTGTCGCCTGCTGCGTCCCGGCGGGCTGCTGGTGCTGGACACGCTCAACGACACCGCGCTGTGTCGGCTGGTCGCGGTCCGCATCGCCGAACGGCTGCCGACCGTGCCGCGCGGCATCCACGACCCACGGTTGTTCGTGGACCATCGTGAGCTGGTGGCCGAGTGCGCCCGGCACGGTGTGGACCTGCGGGTCCGGGGTGTCCGTCCGGCGGTGCCGGGCCTGCTGCGCTGGCTGCTCCGGCAGGTACGCGGCGCGGCGACCCCACCCGGCCAGACGCCGCGGATCGTGCCGACCGGTTCGCCGGCCGTGCTCTACCAGGGACGCGGGGTGTACGGCGGGTAGCCGGTCCGGGCGGGGGTAAGGGAAGCCGAGAAGGGGGTTCCATGAGCGAGCGTCAGCGAGCGAGTCGTCGGCTCGGTGCGTGGGTGTCTCATGGCGGCACGCAGCGCAGCGGAGTGCCGGCATGAGCGAGCGTCAGCGAGCGAGTCGTCGGCTCGGTGCGTGGGTGTCTCATGGCGGCACGCAGCGCAGCGGAGTGCCGGCATGAGCGAAGCGTGGGACGCCGCGCGGAGGCTGTCGCCCCGGCTGGCCGCCCGGGCGGCGGAGCACGACCGGGACGGTTCGTTCCCGGTCGATGACTTCGCCGATCTCGGTGCGGCCGGGCTGTTCGGGCTGATGGTCCCCGCCGAGCTGGGCGGCATCGGGGCGACGTTCGCCGGGTACGCGGCCGTCGCCACCGAACTGGCGCGGGGCAACGGCGCCACGGCGCTGGTGTTCAACATGCACGCCTCGGTCACCGGCGCCCTGGGCGCGGTCACCGAGGAACTGGCCGAGGCGTTGGGCGTACCGGAGGAGGCGCTCGCCGCCCGCGACCGGTTGCTGCGGGCGGCGGCCGAGGGCGCGTGGTACGCGGTCGCGATGAGCGAGCGCGGCGCCGGTGCCCGGTTGTCCCAGCTAACCACGGTCTACGAGCCGGTCGACGGCGGCTGGCGGATCAAGGGCAGCAAGACCTTCTGCTCGGGTGCCGGTCACGCCGACGGTTATCTGGTGGCGGCCCGGAGCGCGGCCGACCCGTCGGTGGTCTCGCAGTTCCTGGTCCCGGCCGGTGACGGTCTGACCGTCGAGCCGACCTGGGACGCGCTCGGCATGCGGGCGACCGCCTCGCACGACCTGCACCTGGACGTCACCGTGCCCGCCGACCGGCTGCTCGGCGGGGTGGAGGGCCTGGCCCTGGTGGTCGCCCAGCTGATGCCGCACTGGCTGGTGGCCAGCTACGCCGCCGTCTACGTCGGGGTGGCGCAGGCGTCGATCGACGCGGCGGCGGAACACCTGCACGCCCGGGGGCTGACGCATCTGCCGGCGGTCCGTGCCCGGTTGGGGCGGGCCGACGCGGCGGTGGCGGCGGCGCAGCTCGCGGTCACCGAGGCGGCCCGTCGGGTGGACGAGGCGCCGGGTGACGCCGAGACGAACCGCTGGGTGTGGCGGGCCAAGCTGCTGGCCGGTACGACTGCGGCGGAGGTTGCCGCGTCCATGCTGGAGGCGGCCGGCACCTCCGCCACCCGGCGTGGTCACCCGTTGGAGCGCCTCTACCGGGACGCCCGTTGCGGATCACTGCACCCGGCCACCTCCGACGTCTGCGCCGACTGGTTGGGGATCGCCGCGCTCGGCGGTGACCCGGACCGTGACGGGTCGGCTCCTCGTTGGTGAGCGTGAGGAGCCCGAGCGAGCGGAAGGTGGGACGGTGACCGTACCGGTGATCGCGGGTGTGGGTACGGCTCATCCGCCCTCGGCCGACCAGCAGGAACTATGGGACAAGTTCTTCTCCCGGCACTACTCCGGCAGCACCCGGGCGCTCGCCGAGCGGATCTTCGCGAACTCGGGGGTGACCCGCCGGCAGGCGGCGGTGAGTCCGCTGATCGAGGACGTCTCGGACTGGCCGACCGAGCGGCGGATGCGCCGCTACCAGGTGGAGGCGCTGCCGCTGGGCAAGGAGGCGGTCGGCCGTGCGCTGACCTCGGCCGGCCTGGACGCCGGGGACGTCGGTCTTTTCGTGGTCTGCTCCTGCACCGGGTACGCCACCCCGGGGCTGGACATCCTGCTCGCCCGTGACCTGGGTATGTCCCCGACGACGCAGCGGATGTTCGTCGGTCACATGGGGTGCTACGCGGCCCTGCCCGGGTTGGGTGCGGCGAGTGACTTCGTGGTCTCCCGGGGCCGCCCGGCGCTGCTGCTCTGCGCCGAGTTGACCAGCCTGCACCTGCAACCCTCGTCGGCCCGGGTGGACACTCAGCAGATCGTCTCCCACGCGCTCTTCTCGGACGCCGCCGTCGCCGCCGTGCTCCTGCCCGGTGGCCGGGGGTACGCGGTACGCGAGGTCACCTCGGTCACCGACACCTCCACCGCCGACCACATGACGTGGGACGTGACCGACACCGGCTTCCGGATGGGGCTCTCGCCGAAGGTGCCGCAGGTGCTGTCGACCCACGTACGCGGGTTGGTGGAGGACCTGCTGGCCCGGCACGGTGCCACGGTGTCCGGGGTGGACGGCTGGGCGGTGCACCCGGGCGGCCCCCGCATCCTGAACGTGGTGGAGCGCGAACTGGAGCTGCCGCCGACCGGGTTGGCGGCGTCCCGGGCGACGCTGGACGAGCACGGCAACTGCTCGTCCCCGACGGTGCTGCTGATCCTCGACCGTCTGATGCGGGCCGCGCCCTCGCCCCGCCGGGTGGTGATGCTCGCCTTCGGACCCGGTCTGACCCTCTACGCGGTGCTGCTGGAACGGCACGCCTGACCGTGCGGGCGGCTACCCTGGAACTCATGCACGTCGATCCGGTTCATCGGCTGCGCGGCGTTCTGCTCGCCGGGATCGGTGCGGTCGCGCTGGTGCTCGGGGGCTGGTGGTGGCAGGCGCAGGCGCCGGGTGCGGCAACGTCGACCGGTCCGGGCGGCGACTTCCGGCTCACGACGACGGGGCGGGTGGAGCCCGAACCGAGGACGAGCGTCATGCTCGACGCCCGAACCGGCTCCGTCGTCCCGACCTCGCCCGGCCGTGGGTACGGCTCGGCGGAGGCCCCGTCCAGCGCCGGCCACCGGGGCGTTCGTCGGGCGGAGGTCCGCCACGTGGTGTGGACCGAGTCGACGAAGCTGAGCGAGGGTGCCGCGGTGGTCCGGCAGACCCCGGTCGGGTACGGCGAGTTGTTCCAGCTGCGCTTGCGGTGCGTCGGCCCCGGCGACCTGTTGGTGGTGGTGGTCGGGGCACGGGCGGCCGACCCGATCATGATCGGCTGTGACGGTGCGGTGGCCACGACGGAGGTGACCGGCACCGGCGGCCCGGTACGCATCTCGTTCTCCACCGCCGGTGCGGAGCCGTTGCACCTGGAGGCCCGCCTGATCGCCCCGTCCTGAGCCGCTCGGGCCTCTACTCTTCTCGGCATGCATGACGATCCCCGCCATCGGCTCCGAGGTGTCCTGCTGGCCGGTGTGGGGGTGGTGGCGCTGGCTGCCGGTGGCGTGTGGTGGCAGGCGACCGCACCGACCGGGTCGGGTGTCGGGGCCGGGCCGAGCAGCGTTTCCCAGGCGACCGGCTGGCGGGTGGATCCGCTCACCGGGGCCCGGCAGTATCGCGGTACCGACTCGCCCCAACCAGAGGTGACGGCGATGTTCCGGGTGGATCCAGCTACCGGCGCGTCGTTCTGGGTGGATCCGGCCACCGGTTCCTCGCTCGTGCTCGAAATGGATGGCGACAAGGTGCGCGTGCTGGCCGGGGCGGGTTCGGGTGACGTCAGCGCTCCCGAGACCGGAGAGTCGGGCCGGCGCCGGGGAGGCGGCGGCAACGTGGTGTGGTTCGACCGATCGGTGTTGCGCCCGGACGAGCCCGTGGTCCGCACGGCTCGGGTCGCCGACGGTGACCAGTTGGTGTTGCGCGTCAGTTGCACCGGCTCGGGCGAGGTCAACGTCGCCGTCGACGGTGCCCGGGGTGCGTTCTACCCACACCGGGTCGAGTGCACGGGGGCGGTGTCGACGATCGGGATCACCGCTGCCGGTGGCCCGCTGCGGGTCACGTTCCATCCCGGCGAGGCGGCGCAGGCCCAACTGGTGGCCCGCCTGGTCTCTCAGTCCTGACATCGGTCGTGCAGGCCAGGCTGGGTATCGCGGCGGTGGCCGGGTCGGGTCCGGCCACGGACTCACCGGCCGGCTCTGCGAGGCGCGGTCGGTCAGCCCGCCAGGCGGGCCAGTTCGGCCTGGTAGTCGGTGAGCGAGCCGACCTCGGGCACGACCAGGACGACCCGGCCGGTGCGGTCGGCGAGCAGGGCGGTCACGGTGTCCGGCCGGGCCGGCAGGTGCAGGAAGTCGCGGAGGCCACCGGCCGGGTCGGCCAGCGCGCGGACGGCGGTGCCGGGCGGCGCGGCCCGGGGGCGGGTGGCGGCGACCGTGACCACGCTCACTCCGGGCGGTGCCGCCGCCGCTGCCTCGGCGACCCGCTCCGGGCAGGCGCAGCCGTCGACCAGCAGCACCACGGTCGGCACCAGGCCGCGTAGCGGCACCGGGGCCTGCCCGCCGTCGACCAGGTCCAGTGCGGGCAGTGATCGGCCGGTGAGCCGGACCGGTGCCGGGTCGGGGGTGCTGCTGGTGGTCGGTCCGGGCGAGCGGCCGGTGCGGGGCCAGGTGGCGGCGGCCAGACCGGCGACGGTCGCCACGACGGCGAGCAGCAGCGCGAGCACGGGCAACGCGGACGGACGCCACCGGCGGGCGTACCCGGCGGCTCGGCCGCGCAGCTCCCGGCGTAGCTCTTCGGCCTCGTCCGCGAGCGCGGCGGCATCGTCGGGTACGACCACCCGGCCCCACTCGGGCGGCAGGTCGGGCAACCCGGGACCGTCGGCGTCGGCCTTGTCCATCACCACCCCCTCGGACGGTTCCCGCGCCGCCTCCACCACCCTCTCGCCGGTCGCTCTCGACCGTCGCGGGTGCGCGTGCGCGGGCACCCTCCAGCGTCCCGTACCAGGCCCGGGTCCCGCTACCGCTGCCCACACTCCGCAACGGCGGGATATCATAGGGCGGGTGGCGTAGGCCCTGATGTGCGATGCCAGTCGTGATCTTCGATGTTCCTCACCGGACGACGTCCGGGGGTCATCTTCTGATTACGCAGAGTGGTCAAATCATTGTTTGGGCGGTCTGTCAAGCCGAAGAAATACCTCTCACAGGGCCCCTGAGCTGCGCCAACGGTCAGGACAGCGGTGAGACATCGGTGCCTGAGCGTGTTACCCTAGACACAGCGAAAGGGGTTTCGAACCTATGGTTTTCAGTGTCGGCGAGACCGTTGTTTACCCCCACCACGGGGCCGCACTCATCGAGGCAATCGAGACTCGGGTCATCAAGGGCGAGCCGAAGCAGTACCTCGTCCTGAGGGTCGCGCAGGGTGACCTGACGGTCCGGGTGCCCGCCGAGAACGCCGAGATCGTGGGTGTGCGCGAGGTGGTCGGCGAAGAGGGTCTCGGCAAGGTCTTCGACGTTCTCCGGGCTCCGCACACCGAGGAGCCGACCAACTGGTCGCGACGTTACAAGGCAAATCTGGAGAAGCTGGCCTCCGGTAACCCGCTGAAGGTGGCCGAGGTCGTGCGTGACCTGTGGCGCCGGGAGCGGGAGCGTGGGCTGTCCGCAGGTGAGAAGCGGATGCTCGCCAAGGCCCGCGACATTCTCGTCGGCGAGGTCGCGCTGGCCGAGAAGAGCACCAAGGACGAGGCGGAGACGCTGCTCGACAAGGTGCTGACCGAGGCCTAGTCCGCACAGCATCGTCGTACCCACTTCGTAGCGAAGAAACCATCGAGGACCGCGACGTGACCGCGCAGCTGAATCCGCGCGGTGACGTCGCGGTCCTCGTGCCTGCGGCCGGTGCCGGCGTACGCCTGGGGCCCGGCCGTCCGAAGGCACTCCGGCTGTTGGCCGGCGAGCCGCTGCTGGTGCACGCGGTCCGCCGGCTCGCCGCCGCCCCGTCGGTCCACACGATCGTGGTGGCCGCCCCGGTCGCCGACGTCGCGGCGGTACGCGAACTGCTCGCCCCGGTCGCGCCGGTGACGGTGGTGCCGGGCGGGGCGGAACGGCAGGCGTCGGTGGCCGCCGCCCTGGCCGCCGTGCCGGACGGCCCCGAGATCGTCCTGGTGCACGACGCGGCCCGTGCGTTGACCCCACCGGCACTCGTGGAGTCGGTGGCCGCCGCGGTCCGGACCGGTCACGACGCGGTGATCCCCGTGCTGCCGGTGGTCGACACGATCAAGGAGGTCGACGCGGGCGAGGTGGTGCTCGGCACCGTCGACCGGGCCGCGTTGCGGGCCGTGCAGACCCCGCAGGGCTTCCGCCGGGCGGTGCTGACCGACGCGCACGCCGCCGCCGGTGACCCGCTCACCGACGATGCCGGGCTGGTCGAGAAGCGCGGGACACCGGTGTACTGCGTACCCGGGTCGGATCACGCCCTGAAGATCACCCGGCCCTTCGACCTGGCGCTGGCCGAGCACCTGCTCTCCGTCGGCGCCTAGCGCGTACCCTCGTTTCATGATCGTTCCTCGGGTGGCCATCGGCACCGACGTGCACGCCTTCGAGGCTGGTCGGCCGTGTTGGGTGGCCGGTCTGCACTGGCCCGACCAGGATGGCCTGGCGGGGCACTCGGACGCGGACGTCGCCGCCCACGCCGCCTGCAACGCGTTGCTCTCCGCCGCCGGTCTCGGTGATCTGGGCGCCAACTTCGGAGTGGACCAGCCCGAGTGGGCGGGTGCCAGCGGGGTGGCGCTGCTGACCGAGTCGGCCCGTCGGGTCCGGGCCGCCGGTTTCGCCATCGGCAACGTGTCGGTGCAGGTGGTGGGCGTACGCCCGAAGATCGGCCCGCGTCGCGCGGAGGCCGAGCGGGTGCTCTCCGAGGCGGTCGGCGCACCGGTCACCGTCTCCGCCGCCACCACCGACGGCCTGGGCTTCACCGGGCGCGGTGAGGGGCTCGCCGGCATCGCGGTGGCCCTGGTCCACGAGCAGGCGAGCTAGGCTCGCGCGATGTCCGCCGACGTCCCCACCGATCCGCCCGCCGCCGATGGCTACCTGGAGCGCGCCACCCTCCTCGGCGAATTGGGCCGTTACGACGAGGCCGCCGCCGAGCTGGGTTTCGCCCTCGCCCTCGACCCGGCCGCCGTCGAGGTGTCGACGATGCTGGCCCGGGTGCACCTGGCCGCAGGCCGCCCGGCCGAGGCGCTGACCGCCGCCGAGACCGCCGTGGCAGCCGCGCCGGGACAGCTCGCCCCACTCGTCGTGCGGGGCCTGGCCCTGGGCGACCTGGAACGGTACGCAGACGCCGCGCGTACCGCCGACGAGATCCTGGCGTTGGGGCCGGAGGACGCGTACGCGCAGCGCAGCGCGGCGGCGATCCTGGCCGGCTCCCGCAACGGACAGCCGGCGCTGAACGCGGCCTGGCACGGGGTGGAGCTGGCGCCCGAGGAGCCGCAGGCACATCTGGTGCTCGGCCTGGTGGCGGCCAACATGCAGATGTACGACCTGGCCGAGCGCGCCTACCGGGAGGCGCTGCGGCTGGACCCCCGGCTGGCCGAGGTGAGCGACGACGTCGGTGTGCTGCGGTTGGAGCAGCGCCGGTGGAGCGCGACGCTGGAACAGCTCGCGGAGGCGGCGGTGGCCAGCCTGCCGTCGAACGACCCGAGCCGCCGCGACGGTACGCGAACCGACCCGAACCGGACGGACACCGTCCCGGACGACCTGAGCGGTCTCGACCAGTCCCGGAACGACCCGGAGACCCCGGACGGGCGGAAACCGGGCCAGAGTGGGACTGGCGGGCCGACGGCGGGTCAGACCGGCCTGAGTTGGCCCACCGGCGGGCTGAGCTGGCCCACGGCGGGTCAGGGCGGGACAGGTCGGCCGGACCCCGTCACCGGCCAGCCGGACGGTCTGAGCGGGCCTGGCGGGGGTCAGGGCGGACCGGGGCAGGGTGGCGCGAATCAGGCCGGGGAGGGCGTCGGTCGGTCCGCCGACGGGCGGGACGAGCCGCCGACGTGGCCGTCCGAGAGCGGGTCGGCCGGCGGGTACCAGGGTGATCCCTTCGCCGCGCCGGGCGGCGCGGGTCCGGTGGGTCCGATCGCCGACCGCACCGTGCCGGCGGCGCTGCGGCAGCTCGTCGTCTGGGGCGCCGGATGGTCGGTGATCGCCGCCGTGCTGGTCGCCTGCTCGGCCGCCACCGGGTCCGGCTTCTCCCGCATGATGGCGGTGCTGGCCGCAGCCGGCGGCGGCTTCGTGGTGTGGCGGCAGGCGTCGCGGTTGCCCGGGCTGACCCGGACGGTCCTGCCGGTGCTGCGGCGCACCGACCGGACGCTCGCGTTCGCCGTCTACGGGGCCTGCGTGGCACCGGTGCTGATCCTGCTCTACGCCCTGCTGGGCACCCCGTGGCCGCTGGTGCTGGCGATCGGGGTGGCGATGGCCGCGCAACTCGCGATCATCACCCGACCGGTCGCCTGACCGGCCGGGTGGGTCGGGGCCGGGTCAGGGGCGGCGGGCCCAGGTCCAGGCGTACGCGTCGTCCTCGCACTCGCTCGCCGCGTCGCACAGGTCGAGTGGCCGGAACGTGTCGACCATGACCGCCAGCTCGTCGAAGAAGTCCACGCCGATCGAGCGCTCCGCGGCGCCGGGCTGCGGGCCGTGCGTGAAGCCGGACGGGTGCAGCGAGATGGACCCCTGCTCGATGCCGGAGCCGCGCCGGGCCTCGTAGTTGCCGCCGGTGTAGAAGAGCATCTCGTCGGAGTCGACGTTGTGGTGGTGGTACGGCACCGGGATGGCGCCCGGGTGGTAGTCGACCTTGCGCGGGACGAACGAGCAGATCACGAAGTTCGGCCCCTGGAACGTCTGGTGCACCGGTGGCGGCTGGTGGACCCGGCCGGTGATCGGCTCGAAGTCGTGGATGGAGAACGCCCACGGATACATGTGCCCGTCCCAGCCGACCACGTCGAACGGGTGGTTCGCGAAGACGTGTCGGGTCCACCCGCGACGGTGACGCACCAGCACGTCCACGTCGGTGCCGTCGACCAGCAGCGGCGTGTCCGGTCCCCGGACGTCGCGCTCGCAGTACGGCGAGTGCTCCAGGAACTGGCCGCGTACCGAGAGGTAGCGCTTGGGCGGGCCGATGTGGCCGGACGCCTCGACGGCGAGCAGCCGGGTCGGCGTGTCACCGGTCGGCACCAGCCGGTGCACCGTCGAGGTCGGGATGATCACGTAGTCGCCGGCGGTCACGTCCAGCACCCCGAAGGTCGACTCGACCCGTAGTGCCCCGGACTCGACGTAGAGGCAGTGGTCGCCGGTGGCGTCGCGGAACAGCGGGGAGGGCCGGTCGGCCAGCACGTACGCGATCCGGACGTCGTCGTTGGCGAGCAGGTAGCGCCGGCCGAGGACCGGGTCGGCGCCGGTGCCGTCGAGCTTGTGGGTCCGCAGGTGCCGGGGCTTGAGCGGCAGGTTGGGCGTACGGGTCACCGCCGGTGGGGTGAACTCCTCGGCGGCGACGATCGCGGTCGGCGCGTACCGGTGGTAGAGCAGGGACGAGTCGGAGGAGAAGCCCTCCTGGCCCATCAGCTCCTCGGTGTAGAGGCTGCCGTCGGGTTGCCGGAACTGGGTGTGACGTTTCCGTGGCACCTCACCGACGCTGCGGTAGTACGGCATCTCGCCTCCCGTCACCAGCGCGTCCGATAATCGGACGCTGTTGTCCGCTTCTTAGAGCGTCCCGTACATTCTTGTCTCGTGTCAACGCAGCTGCCCGCGCTCGTCACCGGACTGGTCGACGACGCCGCCGTCTTCCCGCCGGGCAGCGCGTCGCTGCCCGACGCCCTCGCCGCCCACCGGCAGCACCGCGCCGCCTGGTACGCCGACCTCGTCGGCCCGCTGCTGCTGCCGGCCTCGACCGTGGCCGCAGGTGAACTGGACGGACTCGTCGATCCCGGGCTCGCCATCGGGCTGATCGGCGACACCGGTCTCGACCGCCTGCCCCTCGCGCTCTCCTGCCTGCCTCCGCTCGGCGTGACCGCCCGGCAGATCGAGGCGCCCGTCGCGCGGCGTGGCGAGGACCCGCAGCCCGGCCTGGCCGAGCTGGTGACGCTGACCGAACGGCTGGACGGCGTACCCGTCTATGCGGAGATCCCGCTGACCTTCGGGCTGATGGGGGCGCTGGACGCGCTGGCCGAGGCGCGGGCCGGTGGGCTGCCGGTCGCCGCGAAGTTCCGCACCGGCGGGCTCGCCGCCGAGCTGTTCCCCACCCCCGCCGAACTGGCCGCGGTGATCTGCGCCTGCCGGGACCGGCGGCTGCCGTTCAAGCTGACCGCCGGTCTGCACCACGCCGTGCGGCAGGTGGATCCGGAGACCGGTTTCACCCACCACGGCTTCGGCAACGTGCTGGCCGCCACGCTGGCCGCCGCCGACGGGGCCACGGTGGAGTCCGTCGCCGATCTGCTCACCGTGCGCGACGAGCGACCGCTGGTCCAGGGCACCGAGGGACGCCACGACTCGGCGCGTCCGCTCTGGGTGGGCTTCGGCTCGTGCAGCATCAGTGAACCACTGACCGACCTGATCCGGCTCGGGCTGGTGAACGGAGGATTCGAGGCATGAGCGAGTGGGCACGGTGGAACGGAGGGTCGGCGTGAGCTGGGTGACGGGTGCCGAGGGCTCCGGGTACGGGACGCACCACCTGCCGTACGGGGTGTTCCGGGTGGATTCCGGCGAGCCCCGGATCGGCGTACGCGTCGGGGACCTCGTGCTGGACCTGGCGGGCGCGGAGGAGGCCGGCCTGGTGCTGGCCGGTGGCGCGTTGCGGCAGTCCACGCTCAACGCGTTCCTGGCGCTGGGTCGCCCGCAGTGGACCGCCGCCCGGCAGCGGATCACCGAGCTGCTCACCGACGAGGCCCACCGCGCGGCGGTGGAACCGTTGCTGGTGCCGCTGGCCGAGGTGACGATGGAACTGCCCTTCGAGGTGGCCGACTACGTCGACTTCTACTCCTCGGAGCACCACGCCTCGAACGTCGGACTGATCTTCCGGCCGGGCCAGCCGCCGCTGCTGCCGAACTGGAAGCACCTGCCGATCGGCTACCACGGCCGGGCCGGCACGGTGGTGGTCTCCGGCACCCCGGTGATCCGCCCGCACGGCCAGCGGCCCGGTCCGCAGGGGCCGGTCTACGGACCGTCCGCGCGCCTGGACATCGAGGCCGAGGTCGGGTTCGTGGTGGGCGTACCGAGTCCACTCGGCCGGCGGGTGGCCGCCGCCGACTTCGCCGACCACGTCTTCGGGGTGGTGCTGGTCAACGACTGGTCGGCCCGGGACATCCAGGCGTGGGAGTACCAACCGCTCGGGCCCTTCCTCGGCAAGTCGTTCGCCACCTCGGTGGCCGCGTGGATCACTCCGTTGGACGCGCTGCGACACGCCTTCGTGCCCGCCCCGGAGCAGGACCCGCCGGTGGTCGACTACCTGCGTGAGGAGTCCCGCCTGGGGCTGGACCTGCGGCTCACGGTGCGCTGGAACGGCGAGGCGGTCAGCGAGCCGCCGTTCGCCGGCATGTACTGGACGCCGGCCCAGCAGTTGGCGCACCTGACCGTCAACGGCGCCTCGCTGCGCACCGGCGACCTGTACGCCTCCGGCACCGTCTCCGGCCCGCGCCGGGACCAGGTCGGTTCGTTCCTGGAACTCACCTGGGGCGGCACCGAGCCGGTCGTGGTCGACGGGGCGGAGCGCACCTTCCTCGCCGACGGGGACACGGTGACCGTCACCGCGACCGCTCCCGGACCGGACGGCAGCACCGTCGAGCTGGGTGAGGTCACCGGCACGGTCACGCCCGCGAACTGACCCCAACCCGACACAATTCCTTGATCGCACTCGATGTGCGATCAAGGACCGTCACTCTCTTCGTTGATGCCCTCGGAATCGCGTCGCCACGACGCGCCGGGCCGGCCGGTGCCCCCCGTTCCGGTCGGCCCGGCCCGGTGGCGACACGTCACAAACCGAGGAGATGACGATGCACGAACTCGTGGGCGCGGTCTGGCGTACCAGCAGCCGCTCGAACGACCAGGGTCTCTGTGTGGAGGTGGCCGACAACCTGGCCCGTGTCCACGGTGTGGTGGGCATACGCGACTCCAAGGACCAGGCCGGGCCGGTCCTGGTGGTCAGCCCGCCGGACTGGACGTCGTTCGTCGGCGCGATCCGGGCCGGGCACTTCACCCGCTGACGCCGTCGGCCGTGTCCCGCGAGTGCCCCGCTCTCGTGGGACACGGCCGCTTCCCGGGACGCGTCGGCCCCGACCGGAGTGTGACGCCCGCCCTCGGGGCCGTACCCCCGCGCACTCAGCCCGGCTGGATAGGGTGCCGGTCGGAGGTGCGGGATGGGGTTGACGACGGGCCGGCGACGGATCGTGGCGGTGGTGTCCGTGGCTGTCATGGTCGCGGTCACCGCGATCACCGCGTACCGCGTGCTCGCTCCGGCCGAGGTCAGCACGACCGCGCGGGGCGAGTATCCGGCCGCCACCGACCGGGAGGCCGGGGTGGTCGGCCGGCTGCCGGTGGCGCCGCTGATCGTCGACGGCCGCCTCCGGGTGTACGCCGCCCAGCGCCAGGTGTACGCCGACGGGCCGGTGGACGCCCGCCACCGGGGTACGCCGTACTGGTCGTACCGGCGGTGGCCGGCCGAGGTGAGCGGGGTCGTGGCGGACGGGACCACGGTGGTCAGCCACTGGTCGGACGGGAAGCTGGTGGCGCTGGACGCGCGTACCGGACGGGTGGCCTGGCAGGTCGACGGCCCGGTGCCCGCCGAGGGGTGGACCGCGCGCCGCACCGGTGCCGGGGCGGTCTGGAGCCCGGCCGGTCTCTTCCATACCGGAGCCGGCGGCGCGTCGACGCTCGTGGTCTCCGGGCCGGAGCGCCTCGCCGCCTTCGCGCTCGACGACGGCCGGCTCCTCTGGTCCACGGAGGTGGACGACGACTGCCGCAGCGACGTGGGCACCACCACGACCGGTCGGTTCGCCGTGGTGGACCGGTGCGGGGGGCCGGCGGTGGTCGAGTTCCTCGACGTGCGCACGGGTACGCCGGTGGACCGCTGGGAGCCGCCGGGCGCCGCTGCCGAGTGGAGCGTCACGCCGGTCGGCTGCGTCACCGAGGGCGTGCGCTGTGGTGGCCTGCGCGTCACCGGCCCCGGTGACGACGGGGGGCGAGGTTGGCTGCTGGCCGCCGACGGCCCGGTGGCCGCACCCGCACTCGACCCGACCGACGCCGAACTGCACGGGGAGTGGGTCGTCCGGGCTGCGGACGGCGTGGTCACCGGACGCTCCGCCCGCGACGGCGACGAGGTCTGGCGGCGTGCCGACCTCGGGGCGGTCCGGATCGTGGCCGTCCAGCCCGACCGCGTGCACCTGCTCACCGAGACGAACGACCTGATCACCGTGGACCCGGCCACCGGGGTCGAGCGGTCCCGCTTCGTGCTGAACGTGGGGGCCGACGGGGTGGGCTGGGCGCCCGGGGCGGCGTACGCGAGCGGCGGCTACCTGGCGCTGGAGCGGCTCCGGCAGCCGCCGGTTCCGGACGCCGACGACCAGCGCTACTTCCTCACCTCGGAGCCGCTGGTGCTGGCGGCTACCTGACCGGCGGGGCGACAGCGAGTCTCGGGCAAATCGGACAAAAGCTACGTATGCTTTCGGTGGGCTTCCGGGCCGGTCCGCTGGGGGATGGCGGATCGGCCCGGCACCGCTCGTGGTTCAGACCAGGGCGGACTCGGCGGCGGCCAGGAACGCGTCGTTCTCCTCCGGCGTACCGATGGTCACCCGCACCCCGTCACCCGCGAACGGCCGGACGATCACGCCCCGCGACTCGCACGCCTTGCCGAACGCCACCGACCGGTCGCCCAACGGCAGCCAGACGAAGTTCGCCTGACTGGTGGGCACGTCCGGGACGAGCTTGCGCAGCGCCTCGGTGACCCGGTCCCGCTCGGCCACCACCAGCGCACACCGTCGCTGCACCTCGTCGGCCTGGGCCAACGCGGCCAGCGCGCCGGCCTGCGCCGCCATGCTGGTGGAGAACGGCGTGACGACCTTGCGGACCGCCGCCGCCACCTGCGGCTGCGCGACGAGGAAACCGATCCGCAGACCCGCCAGGCCCCACGCCTTGGAGAGGGTGCGCAGCACCGCCACGTTCGGCCGGTCGGCGTAGGTCAGCCCGTCCGGCACCTCCGGATCCGTGACGAACTCCCGGTACGCCTCGTCGATGACCACCAGCACGTCGTCCGGGACGGCGTCCAGGAAGCGGTCCAGCTCGGCCCGCCGTACCGCGGCGCCGGTCGGGTTGTTCGGGTTGCAGACCAGGATCATCCGCGTCCGGTCGGTCACCGCCGTGGCCATCGCGGACAGGTCGTGCCCGTGCCCGGCCGCGTTGGGCACCTGCACGCTGGTCGCGCCGCTGGTCGCCGCGATGATCGGGTACGCCTCGAAGGAACGCCACGAGTAGACCAGCTCGTCACCGGGCAGACAGGTGGTCCGGACCAGGTGCTCGGCCAGCGCCACCGAGCCGCAGCCGGTCGCGATCCGGTCCGGGGCCACGTCGTACCGGTCGGCCAACGCCTGACGCAGCGCGACGACGCCCATGTCCGGGTAGCGGTGCACACCGGCGACCGCCTCGGCGACCGCCTCCACGACCCCGGGGAGCGGGCCGTACGGCACCTCGTTGCTGGCCAGCTTGATGGCCTCGGGCAGACCCAGCTCCCGGGCCAGGTCGGCCGGGCTGCGTCCGGGTACGTAGTTGGGCAGTGCGTCCAGGTCGGCGCGGGTCAACCGGGGTGCCGGCTGTCGTCCGGTGTCGGTCATGGGGTGTCTCCCGATGTGTCGGCCCGGTCGTCGGGGCTGCGGTGGTCGGGGCTGCGGTGGTCGGGGCTGCGGTCGTCGGGGGTGCGGGAAAGCTGGACCACCACGGTCTGTGCCCGCTTGTCGTGCAGGGCCTGCCGTAGCGGATGGTCGAAGAGCGGCGAGAGCGCGTCGATCAACTGGAGCAACAGGCCGAGGCCGCAGCAGTACCAGAGCAGCGTGGGCAGGCCGAGCGTGTTCCAGCGACGCAGGGCCCGACCGAAGCCCAGCGGTGCGTCCGCCTCCATCGGCACCGCCTTGACCCGGAGCAGCCGCTTGCCGAAGGTCTGCCCGCTGGCCGCCATCGCCGGGACCTCGTACGCCAACCAGAGCGCGGTGGCCAGCAGCAGGATCACCACCACCAGCGAGCCGGCCTGGTCGCCCGCCGGGGGCAGCGGGTCGGTGGTGCGGTCCTGCGCCTCGACCCGCCGCCAGAACTCGTTCAGTGGAGTGGCGTACTCCTGCGCCAGCCGATAGACGAAGAAGCCGTTCACGAACACGTTGAGCAGGAAGACGATGCCGAAGTCGATCAGCCGGGCACCGAACCGGGCACCGAACGAGGCCAGCGGCAACCCGTGCGGCCGGGGCGGTGGTGGTGTGCCCGGCCAGGTCGGGTACGGCCAGCCGGGAGGCGGTCCCGAGCCGGGCGGCCAGCCCGATTGCTGTCCGGGGTGGCCGCCGTGCTGATCGGGTGTGCCGCCAGGTGGGCCCGGCTGTGGTCCGGGCGTGCCGCCGGGCTGGCCGGGCCAGCCGGGTGTGCCGGTGGGCTGGCCGGGCCAGGTGGTGTGCGGGCCCGGCTCGGCGGGTGCGCCGGTCGGCGAGGCGGTCCCGGCGGCCGGGGTCGCCGGCTCGGGTTCGGGCGTGGGCTCGGGTTCCGGCGGGGGTGGGCCTTCGGGTGGGGTGACGTCCACCGGGATGGGCGCGCCGATCCAACCCTCGCCGTCCCAGTACCTGCGGGTCTCGGGATCGGCGGGGTCGACGTACCAACCGGGTGCCACGCTCACGTCGCGGCCTCGCTGCGCTCGTTCACCTCGACACCTTAACGACGACGGTCCCGGCGAACTTGTCGTGGAGGCACTGCTGCCAGGGCTTGTCCCACAACTGCCAGAGCCCGTCGAGGTAACTGCCACCCGGCACCAGGGACCCGCCGACGAACTGCACGAGGTACCGCTTGCCGGCCGCCCGGCGGTCCAGGTCGTGTGTCGGGTCGAGCATCACCACCCGCAGGTTCATCACCCGCTTGCCGACGCTCTGCCCGCCGTTCCGGATCAGGTACTCCACGTGGTAGACCCAGTACAGCGCGAACATCACCACGAAGAGACCGACCTGGAGCAGCAGGAGCGGCAGCAGGAACTCGGTGAACACCGTTCCCGGGTCCGGTTCGGCCAGGGTGCCGTCCGGGTTCGTCCGGGTCATCGCGCTGAACATCCGGAGCCAGATGAAGACGAAGGCCGGCACGAAGAGCACCATCAGCACCACGCCGGCGACCAACGAGTCGATCATGTACGCGGCCAGCCGCTCGCCGAAGCCGGCCAGCGGCTGCCCGCCCGGCCCGAGGACCGGTGGCGCCACTCCCGGTGCCCAGCCCGGCTGCTGCTGTCCGGGCGGACCCGCCCAGCCCGCGCCCGGCGGCTGCTGCGGTCCAGGTGGACCCGCCCAGCCGGGCGGTGGCGGATGACCGGGTGGCGAGTGGCCCGGTGGTGCGTACTGGGGCGGAATCGGATGCGGCGGGCCGAGGGGCGGCGGTGCGCCGCCGGCCGGGGGCGTAGGCCCGCCGGCCGGCGACGGGTGCACGGGAGGCTGGGTCACGCTGGACAGTGTTACAGGTTGCCGCGCTTCTCCTGCTCCCGCTCGATCGCCTCGAAGAGCGCCTTGAAGTTGCCCTTGCCGAAACCGAGGGAGCCGTGCCGCTCGATCAGCTCGAAGAAGACGGTCGGGCGGTCCTGCACCGGCTTGGTGAAGATCTGGAGCAGGTAGCCGTCCTCGTCCCGGTCGACCAGGATCTTGCGGGACTTCAACTCCTCGATCGGTACCCGGACCTCACCGATCCGGGCCCGCAGCTCCGGGTCCTCGTAGTACGAGTCCGGGGTGTCCAGGAAGTCGACCCCGGCGGCGCGCATCGCGTCGACGCTGGCCAGGATGTCGTTGGTGGCGACGGCGATGTGCTGCGCGCCCGGACCCTGGTAGAACTCCAGGTACTCGTCGATCTGCGACTTCTTCCGGGCGACCGCCGGCTCGTTGAGCGGGAACTTCACCTTGCGGGTGCCGTTCGCGACGACCTTGCTCATCAGGGCCGAGTAGTCGGTGGCGATGTCGTCGCCGACGAACTCCGCCATGTTGGTGAAGCCCATCACCCGCCGGTAGAACTCGACCCACTCGTCCATCCGGCCCAGCTCCACGTTGCCGACCACGTGGTCGACCGCCTGGAAGAAACGCTTGGGCTGCACCCCGGCGTCGATCATCGGCTGCCGGTCCACGATCGGCTTGCGGGCGACGAAACCGGGCAGGAACGGGCCGGTGTACCGCGAACGGTCCACCAGGGTGTGCCGGGTCTCGCCGTAGGTGGCGATGGCGGCCAGCCGTACGGTGCCGTGCTCGTCGGTGACGTCGTGCGGCTCGGCCAGCCCCGTCGCGCCCTGGGCGGTGGCGTGCGCGTACGCGGCGTCCACGTCCGGTACCTCCAGCGCGATGTCCGAGACACCGTCACTGTGCCGGGCGACGTGCGCGGTGCCGGTGGCGTCGGGACGTACCGCCCCGGTGAGCACGAACCGGGCCGAACCGCTGGTCAGCACGTACTCGGCGTGATCGCGATAGCCCTGCTCCGGGCCCCGGTAGGCCACGCAGGTCATGCCGAACGCGGTGGAGTAGTAGTGCGCGGCCTGCTTGGCGTTGCCGACCAGGAAGCGCACGTGGTCCATGCCCTTGACCGGGAACGGGTCCTTGCTGGTGTCGTGGTCGACGGCGCCGACGAGGGCGTCGACGTCGACCTCCTCGGTCGACTGGGGTCGGTCGATCGCCTGGGTCATGGTGGCCTCCCTTGCGTACCGGCCGGCCTCGTGGGCCGACGGGGTCGTCTGCTGCTGCGAGCATCGCGGTGAGCGGGCTCACTGGGCAACACTCTCCGCCTACGCTGGTCAGGTTGCGCAAACGGTATGGTGTTGACGCATGAACCCTGGACAGGTTGTACAGCTCGATGCGCTGGACGCGAGACTGATCGAGTTGCTCGCGGAGGAACCGCGGATCGGTGTGCTGGAGTGCTCCCGCCGACTCCGGGTGGCCCGGGGCACCGTCCAGGCCCGGCTGGACAAGCTGGTCGGCCGGGGCGTGATCGCCGGCTTCGGACCGGACCTCGGACCCGCCGCCCTCGGCTTCACGGTGACCAGCTTCGTCACGCTGGAGATCAGCCAGCGGCTCGGGCACGACCCGGTGACCCGCCACCTCGCGGCGATCCCCGAGGTGCTGGAGGCGCACACCATCACCGGCTCGGGCGACGTGCTCTGCCGGATCGTGGCCCGGTCGAACACCGACCTCCAGCGGGTGATCGACCAGATCGTGGCGTACGAGGGGATCACCCGCGCCTCGACGATCATCGCGCTCGCCGAGCAGATCCCCTACCGCGTCCTCCCCCTGGTCCGCTCCGCCGTCGCATGAGCCCCCCGCCCAGCGGGTGCTGATGTAAGGAGGGGTGCTGATGTAAGGAGGGGTCCCCTGCTAACGCCTGGTGTATAGGAAGGGACCCCTGCTTACATCCGGGCGCGCTGCACGCGACGGTGCGGGAGTGGTCAGCGCTCGGCGAGGGCGTCGCCGAGCGGGGTGCGTCGGTAGCGGACGGCCCGGCCGGAACGTACCCGGCTGACCAGGCCCGCCCCGCGCAGCACGGTCAGGTGGTCACCGACCCCGCCCAGACTCAGCCCGAGTTGGGCGACGAGCTGACTGGTGGTGGCGGGCAGCGCGAGCGCCCGCAGCACCGCCGCCCGGGACCGCCCGAGCAGGCGGTCCAGGTGGTCGTCCGGGCGGCTCGGATCGGGTGGCCCGAGCAGTTCCGCCGCACCGTAGGCCGGGTAGACGATCGCGAACGGCCACGGCGGTTCGAGGTACTTGATCAGGATGCCGAATACGGTGGGGACGAAGAGAAGTCCCCGCCCGGCCAGCGAGTGCGTCTCCTCCTGGAGCGGGTCGTCGACCTCGATGGTGCCCACGTCGCCACCGGGCACCCAGCGCATCCGGGGATCCAGGCCCGCGATGGCCGCACCCCAGCCGTACGCGAGCAGCCGACCGGCCCGGTGCAGCAGGTCGCGTTCGAGAACCGCGCGCAGGCGGGGCCAGTCCGGCTGTACGAGTGTCGTCCAGGCCGCCTCGATCGCGTCCGCGAGCAGGTCCACCACATGCGGCGACCGGTAGATCCGGAGGGCGTACCCGGGGGGTGTGGTGTGCGGGGCGACGAGGTTGCGGGCCAGCTCGTCCCGGGCCTGGGCGAGCGGGGTGGCCCGGACCACCGCCAGCTCGTCGGCGAAGTCCTGGGCGGTGTCGGCCGGCGGCGGATGGATGAAGTCGGCGTTGTAGCCGCCCCGGCGCATCAGCGCCAGCAGCGCGCCCACCTCCGGCAGCTCGCGTCGCAGCCGCTCGTACACCGGCCGTTGCCGGGCCACCCAGGGGGCGAGCCCGGGGGCACTGTTCAGCCCGGCCAGCAGCCGCAGCGCGGAGACCGTCTCACCCAGCGGTGAGACGGCGAACCGGCTCGCCGCCAGGTCGGCCGGGGTCACCTCGATCCGCATACCACGACCTTTCGTTCCCTGGCGAAAGGATAGAGCCGGACCGGGTACGCGCACGAAGCTTGCCGGCGTGAACAGCACCAGCACCACCGCAGCTCAGGGGGCTGCCGAACGTCCGGCGACGTTCCGGGACGTCTTCGCCGTCAGCGAGTTCCGGGTGATCTTCGCCAGCTTCAGCGTCTTCATGATCGGCGAGACGGTGAAGATGCTCGCCCTGTCCGTGCTCGTCTACGAGCGCACCGGGTCCGGCCTGCTGGCCGCCCTGGCGTACGTGACCGGGTTCCTGCCGCACGCCCTGGGCGGGGTGTTCCTGCTGGCGCTGGCCGACCGGTGGCCGGCCCGAGCCATGATGGTCGGCTACGACCTGCTGCGGATGGTCATGGTGGCGGTACTCGCCGTCGGGGCGCTCTCCCCGTCGGCCATGCTCGGGCTGGTCGCGGTGGTGGCCCTCTTCGGCCCGGTCAGCAACGCCGCCCGCACCGCGCTGTTGCCCGAGGTGCTGCACGGCGACGCGTACGTGCTCGGACGCTCGCTGCTCTCGGTCGCCTCCGGCGGGACCCAGGTCGCCGGGTTCGCGGTCGGCGGGCTGCTACTCGGGCTCGTCGGCCCGTACGGTGCTCTCTGGCTGACCGCGGTGACCTGCGGGCTCTCGGCGCTGCTGGTGCGGACCGGTCTCACCCGACGCCCGGCCCGCATCCACTACGCCCCGATGACGACCGACAAGCCGGCGCGCGGGGCGGTACGCGAGACCCTGCGGGTCAACCGGAGCCTGCTCGCCGACCGGCGGATCCGGGGACTGCTGCTCGCCCAGTGGCTGCCCGGCTCGCTGCTGGTGGGCGCGGAGGGGGTGGCCGTGCCGTACGCGGCCGACCTCGGGCCGGGCGCCAGCGCGGGCGTACTGCTGATGGCCGGGGCGGGCGGCATGCTCGTCGGTGACCTGCTGGTGGGGCGGTTCGTCGCGCCGGCCCGGCGGGAACGGTGGACGCCCTGGCTCGCGCTGCTGCTCGGCGTACCGATGCTCGCGTTCGTGGCCCGGCCGTCGCTGGTGCCGGCGGCAGCCCTGTTCGCGGTGGCGACCGCAGGCTTCGCCTACCAGCTCGGGTTGGCCCGACGGTTCCTCGACGCGGTGCCCGAAGGCCGGCGTGGGCAGGCGTTCGGGCTGGTGAGCACCGGCATGATGGCGATGCAGGGGCTGGCTGCGGCGGGTGCGGGCGCGCTCAGCGAGGTGCTCGCACCGGGCCTCGTGATGGCGTTGGCCGGCGCGGCGTCGGCCACGGCGACGCTGATCCTGTGGCCGGTGCTCGCCCCGACCGGCCGCCCGCGTTCGGTCGGCGCGGGAGGTGCCGCCGCATGAGGTCGCGGCGTTCGGTCGCCGCGTTCGGCCGCCGTGTGCTGCCGCCGTGCGCGGTCGCGGTGTGCGGATGCGGTGTGCGGTCGCGGTGTGCGGTTAGGAAGGGACCCTTTTACCACCGGAGGCGTTAGCAAGGGTCCCTTCCTTTCACGACACGCGGGGTGGTGCGGGCGGTTGGGGGCGCGGGTGGCTACCGTGATCCGGTGGCGAAGGGCAGCGGGCTCGGCGTACGTGGCTGGCTGCTGCTCGGCCTCGCCACGGTGGTGGCGCTCGCCGCGACCGGCGTCTGGAACCCCTTCCCGACCATGTGGGACTGGGTGAACCGGCGACAGCCCATCTCCTCGCCGGATGTGCAGTGGCAGCAGCGCATCGGCGGCACCCCGCGCAGCGTCACGATCGCCGGTGAGGCGGTGATCGTCGAGCAGCGCACCCGCGTCGAGGCCCGCAGCCTGGCCACCGGCTCCCAGCTCTGGGAACGCAAGGCCGACTGGAGCGCGGTGGCCGGCGTCGGCCCGGAGTCCGTCGTCGCCGTGGGCAAGCTGCTGGTCAAGGGGTACGAGGTCCTCGACCCGAGCACCGGCGTGACGCGACGACGCGACGACGACGCGGTGGCCGTCTGGACGTACCGGAACCTGCTGCTCGACGCGCGCTGCGTGGAGGCCACCGACTGCACGCTGAGCGCCTGGGACCCGCGCGGCACCGCCCCGATCTGGACCGCGTTCCTGCCCGGGGTCAGCAGCGGCCTGCTCGCCGACAACCCGAACCTGCTGGACACCCGCCGCCTCGGTACGAACCGCATCCACGAGGAGGTGGCCGGCCCGGAGTCGGTGCCGCCGCTGCTCGGGTTCCCGGTTGACGGCCGGGTGCACGTGGTCGACACCGCCACCGGCCGGGTACTCCAGAACGTCGAGCCCGGCCGGGACGAGCGGCTAGCCGTGATCGGCGGGCGCCTGCTGCACATCGCCGCCCGCTCGCAGGACGGCAACTGCTACTTCGCCATCACCGGCCGCGACCCGGCCACCGGCCAGGAGGCGTGGCGGCGGTCCGGGATCAACCTGCGGACCGCCGACAGCGCGGGCTGCGTGCAGCGGGAGGACCCGTACGGTGCCCGCAACGTGCTGATCGGAGTCGCGCCCGACGGCCGGGAGACGGTCCTCGACGGCTACGACGGGCGGCTGCTGCTGGTGGCCGCCGAGGGGGAGCGGGTACTGGCCGTCGACGACCGGTACGGCGTGGTGCGGACCGCCGACGGGGACACCGTCTCCGGCCGGGAACTCGGCACCGACCGGACCAGGTGGAACCGGCCCACCGGGGAGAAGACGGGCGCCGCGCTGACCCCGTACGCGACCGTGCTCACCGACGAGAAACCGAACCGGCTGGTGGCGCTCGATCCGCGTACCGGCCGGGAACTGGTCGTGCTGCGGACCTCCGCCAACGCCCTCGCGGTCGGCCCCGCCGGCATGGTGATCGGCGAGGGCCGCGAGATCGGGTACGTCCGCTTCGGCGCCACGGGTGACCCGGCACGCGACGGCAACGGGGGAGTACCGGGTCCCGCCGGTACCGGGCAGGTGCCGCAGCCCCAGGAAAGCTGCGGCCCCAAGAACGAACTCTGCACGGCTCCCGATTCCGGCAAGTGAGCCGGTCTCCGGGGCGGCCGAGTGCAACGCCCCACCACCCCACCCGGCGGGTGGGACCGACCGACCCGTCTGCCCTAGGCTTTGCGGTCATGAGCGAGCGCCAGCGAGCGAATCATCAACTCGGTGCGGTGATGGCCTCATGGCGGCACGCAGCGGAGCGGAGTGTCGTCATGAGCGAGCGCCAGCGAGCGAATAATCAGCGCAGTGCGGCGGTGCCTCATGGCGGCGCGGAGCGAAGCGGAGTGCGGTCATGAGCAGTGCCGTGGACTTCTCGTACGCCCCCCTGCTGCCGACCGGTCCCGACCAGACGGAGTACCGCCTGATCACCGACGAGGGCGTCGACGTCGTCAACGGGCCCGGTGGTCGGCGTTTCCTCACCGTGGACCCGGCGGCGCTGACCGCGTTGACCGCCGAGGCGATGCACGACATCGCGCACTTCCTGCGTCCGGCGCACCTGGCCCAGCTGCGGTCGATCGTCGACGACCCGCAGGCCTCGCCGAACGATCGGTTCGTGGCGCTCGACCTGCTCCGCAACGCCAACATCGCGGCCGGCGGGGTGTTGCCGATGTGCCAGGACACCGGCACCGCGATCGTGATGGGCAAGCGTGGTCGGCACGTACTCACCGACGGCAGCGACGCCGAGGCGATCTCGCGGGGTGTGTGGCAGGCGTACACGCGGTTGAACCTGCGCTACTCCCAGCTCGCCCCGCTCACCATGTGGGAGGAACGCAACACCGGCAGCAACCTCCCGGCCCAGGTGGATCTGTACGCGGAGGACCCGGATGGGCACCCGGACGCGTACAAGTTCCTGTTCATGGCCAAGGGGGGCGGCTCGGCCAACAAGTCGTACCTCTACCAGGAGACCAAGGCGCTGCTGAACCCGACGCGGATGATGCAGTTCCTGGACGAGAAGCTGCGGCTGATCGGCACCTCGGCCTGTCCGCCGTACCACCTGGCCGTGGTGATCGGCGGCACCAGCGCCGAGTACGCCCTGAAGACCGCCAAGTACGCCAGCGCCAAGTACCTCGACGCGTTGCCCACGTCCGGTTCGATGTCCGCGCACGGCTTCCGGGACCTGGAGCTGGAGGCCGAGGTGCTGGAGCTGACCCGCAACTTCGGCATCGGCGCGCAGTTCGGTGGGCGGTACTTCTGCCACGACGTGCGGGTGGTGCGGCTGCCCCGGCACGGGGCGTCCTGCCCGGTGGCGATCGCGGTGTCCTGCTCGGCCGACCGCCAGGCGGTAGCGAAGATCACCCCGTCGGGTGTCTGGCTGGAGCGACTCGAAACCGACCCGGCCCGCTACCTGCCCGATGTCACCGAGGGGCAGTTGGACGCCACCGAGGTGGTCCGAGTCGACCTGAACCGCCCGATGGACGAGATCCGCGCCGAGCTGTCGAAGTACCCGGTGAAGACGCGTCTGTCGTTGACCGGCCCGCTGGTGGTGGCCCGTGACATCGCGCACTCGAAGATCGCCGAGCGGCTGGACGCGGGCGAGGCGATGCCGCAGTACCTCCGCGACCACGCCGTCTACTACGCCGGTCCGGCGAAGACCCCGGAGGGGTACGCCTCCGGTTCGTTCGGCCCGACCACGGCCGGGCGGATGGACGCCTACGTGGAGAAGTTCCAGGCTGCCGGCGGCTCGATGGTGATGCTCGCGAAGGGCAACCGGTCGAACCAGGTGACCCGCTCCTGCGAGCAGCACGGCGGCTTCTACCTCGGCTCGATCGGTGGGCCGGCGGCCCGGCTCGCGCAGGACTGCATCAAGCACGTCGAGGTTCTGGAGTACGCGGAACTCGGCATGGAGGCGGTCTGGAAGATCGAGGTGGAGGACTTCCCGGCCTTCATCGTGGTCGACGACAAGGGCAACGACTTCTTCGCCGAGGTGACCAAGCCGGTCCTCAGCATCGGTCGCCGCTGATCCGTCAGCGGTGTTCGACATCGGTGCGCCCGCCCTGTCGAGCGGGCGCACCGCCCCCGTCGATTGCGGCCAGCCGCAACCGGCCACAGTGTGCCGACGCGCGCTGTCGATCCGCTCTCATATCGCTATCGGCCCGGTGTGGACTCGTGTGACCACCTAGTTACCCTGCTCGGGTTGCACCGTGTTGCGAGGCGGGGGAGTGGATGCGGTTTCAGATCCTGGGGCCACTGCGCGTCGGTGGTGGCGAAGCCACCGTCACGGCGGGCCGGGACCGGGTCGTACTCGCGGTGCTGCTGCTGCGGGCGAATCGCATCGTGCCGGTCGACGACCTGGTCGATGCGATCTGGGAGGAAGATCCGCCGGCCACGGCACGGGCACAGTTGCAAACCTGTGTGTCGCGGCTGCGGCAGCGGTTCGCCGCGCTGGGCATCCCGCCGGAGGTCATCGTCACCGATCCGGTGGGCTACCGCGTGCGTACGGAGCCGGGCGAACTCGACGCCGAGGTGTTCGCCGACGAGCTGACTTCGGCGCGTACGGCCCGCTCGGCGGGTCGGTTCGCCGACGCGCGGCGGCACTTCCGGGCCGGTCTGGCGCTCTGGCGCGGACCGGCGCTCGACGGGATCACCGGCCAGCACGTCCGGTCGCCGTCGCATGCGCTGGACCAGCGGCGGCTGGACGCGCTCGAAGACTGCGTGGACATTGAGTTGCGGCTCGGTCTGGCCGCCGACCTGATCGACGAACTGACCGAGACGGTCGCCCGCCAGCCCCTACGGGAACGGCTGCGCGGGCAACTCATGTTGGCACTGGCCGGTGTCGGTCGACAGGCCGACGCCCTCACCGTCTACCAGGAGGGTCGGCGGCGGTTCACGGCGGAACTCGGCCTCGAGCCCGGGCCCGCGCTGCAGGAACTGCACCAGCGGGTCCTCGCCGGAGACCTGGCGGTGACCGTGCCGGAGGCTCGCCCGCTGGCACCGATCCGGGCGTTGCCCCGTGCGATCAGCGACTTCACTGGGCGGCAGGAGACGATCGCGCGACTGGTCGAGGAGATCGAGCAGGACCAGGCCCGGATCCAGCTCATCGACGGGATGCCGGGAAGCGGCAAGACCACTCTCGCGGTGCACGTCGCGGCCCGGTTGGCTGACCGGTACCCCGATGCCCAACTCTTCATCGACCTGCACGGACACAGCGCGCGGAGCCCGCTCACCACAACCGCCGCAGTCGCTGCCCTGCTGCGGCAGCTCGGTGTCCCCCCGGAGCGGATTCCGCTGGATACGGACGACCGGCTCGCGATGTGGCGGACTGAGCTGACGCCCCGCCGTGCCCTGATCCTGCTCGATAACGCCGCCAGCGCCGAGCAGGTGGCACCGCTGTTACCCAGCGGACCCGACTGCCTCACCCTGGTCACCAGCCGTCGCCGGTTGGTGGGTCTCGACGAGGGGCGCCCGTCGTCGATTGCGACGCTCACCAGCGCGGAGGCTGTCGAGCTGCTCGGGCGGGCGGCGGGTGAGGCTCGGGTGGCGGCGGAGCCGGAGGCCGCGGCCGAGGTGGTACGCCACTGTGGTCACCTGCCGCTGGCGATCCGGCTGGCCGGGGCGCGGCTGGCGCACCGTCCCCGGTGGCGGATCGCCGATCTGGTCGTGCGTCTTTGCGACACCAGCGACCCGTTGGCCGAACTGGCCGCCGGGCAACGGTCCGTCGGCGATGCCTTCGCCCTCTCGTACGCCCAGGTGACGCCTGAGGCGCAGCGGATGTTCCGGCGACTCGGCCTGCACCCGGGCGTACGCTTCGACAGCACCGTCGCCGCCGTGCTCGCCGACCTGCCGCTCGCGGAGGCCCAGGAAGTGCTCGACGAGTTGGTCGACGCGCACTTGGTGGAGGAACCAGAGCCCGGGCGGTACCGGCTCCATGACCTCGTCCGCGAGTACGCCCGAACGCTCCTGACAGGGCAGGGCGGCGAGACCGAGCATGAGCACGCCCTGGAGCGGCTGCTCGACCATCACCTACACGTGGCCGCTTCGATCGCGCGGAGGATCGAGTCGGCGGGCAGCAAGCCGGACTTCCTTCTGCCCGAGCCGCCTCGTCCCGACCTGGTCGAGGTGTGTGCGGCGCAAGGGCCGGCCTGGGTGGACGAGAATCGGCGCGCGTTGACCGCGCTGTGCAGGATGGCGGAGAGCATCTTTCCGCGACGTTGCTGGCAGTTGGCGTTGGCCTGTTGGCGTCCCCTGTTCAACGGCGGTCAGATCGACGAGCTGACCGAGATGCACACCGTCGGCCTGCGGGCTGCGGAGAGTCTGCACGAGGAGTCAGCCGTGGCCCTGGTGCTGAACTACCTCGCCTCCGCCTATTTCCGGCGGGCACAGTTCGGGCAAGCCGTACGCCTGCTTCAACGGGCTGTGGACCTTACCCGGGGCAAGCAGCCCGACGGGCGACTGGCCAACATGATCTGGAACCTGGTCGCGTCGAACTCGTCCAACGGCGACCACCAGCAGGCTGCGGTATATCTCGACGAGGTCAGCCGGATCATTCCGGACCGCGATCCTGGCACCCAGATGATCACGTTGAACAACACCACCTGCATGTTGCTCAACGCGGGGCGCTACCGGAAGGCCCTCTGGCTCGGCCGAGTGCACCTAGCGTTGGCCCGAGAGGCCGCAGACACTCGGCAGATGGCGAACTCGATGGGTCACATCGGCCTGATCAGGTATCGATTGGGGGGTTCCGGCCCGGCCCTTCGGCTGCTCCTGGCGGCACTGAGACTGCATCGTCAGGTCGGCAACCGGTTCGACGAAGGAGACATGCTCAACGGGCTCGGAATGATCGAACGGGATGCGGGGCGGCCGGAATCGGCGGCAACGTTGCACCGCCAGGCGCTGATCGCGATAAGGGAGGCGGGTGATCGGATCGGTCAGTGCGCGTCAAGGAACCTGCTGGGTCTGGCCCTGCTGGACCAGGGCGATGTACCAAGCGCGTTGGACCTCTTCCGGCGGGTGTTGCAGGACGCCACCAAGGTCAATCACCGGCATCAGCAGGCCATGGCGTTGGACGGCATCGCGCACTGTCTGCGTCCGATCGATCCGGCTGCGGCACGCTCGCACTGGGTCCGGGCACTGGCCCTGTTTCGCCAAATTGACGTGCCGGATCAGCACCGGGTGGAGAAGGCACTCGCCGATCTCGGCTGAGGAGCCGACTGCCGCGATCATCTGCACGTCCGCTGTCGGCGGGGCAGGATGGAACGCGTGACGACTCCAGAGACGACGGGCTACCGGATCGAACGCGACTCGATGGGCGAGGTGGAGGTGCCCGCCGAGGCGCTCTGGCGGGCCCAGACGCAGCGAGCGGTGCAGAACTTCCCGATCTCGGGCCGGGGGATCGAGCCGGCGCAGATCCGGGCACTTGCGCAGATCAAGGGCGCGGCGGCCGAGGTCAACGGGGATCTGGGCGTGATCGACGCGAACGTGGCCGCCGCGATCGCCGCAGCCGCCGCGCACGTGGCCGACGGCGGGTACGACGACCAGTTCCCGGTCGACGTGTTCCAGACCGGCTCCGGCACGTCGTCCAACATGAACACCAACGAGGTGATCGCCACGCTGGCCGGGCGGGAACTGGGCAACGCCGTCCATCCCAACGACGACGTCAACGCCTCGCAGTCCAGCAACGACGTCTTCCCCTCCTCGATCCACCTGGCGGCCACCGAGGCCGTCGTACGGGACCTGCTACCGGCACTCGACCACCTGGCCGCCGCGCTGGAGGCGAAGGCGTCGGAGTTCGAGACCGTGGTCAAGGCCGGGCGTACCCACCTGATGGACGCCACGCCGGTGACCCTCGGGCAGGAGTTCGGCGGGTACGCCGCCCAGATCCGCTACGGCCTGGAGCGGGTGGAGGGCGTGCTGCCCCGGCTGGCCGAGCTGCCGCTGGGTGGTACGGCGGTGGGCACCGGCATCAACACGCCGCTCGGGTTCGCCGCCCGCGTGATCGACAAGCTGCGTGACTCGACCGGGCTGCCGCTGAGCGAGGCGCGGAACCACTTCGAGGCGCAGGGCGCCCGCGACGCCCTGGTGGAGACCTCGGGCCAGTTGCGTACCGTCGCGGTGGGGCTTTACAAGATCGCCAACGACATCCGCTGGATGGGCTCCGGTCCGCGCGCCGGCCTGCGCGAACTGCGTATTCCCGACCTCCAGCCGGGCTCGTCGATCATGCCGGGCAAGGTCAACCCGGTGGTCTGCGAGGCGGTCCGGCAGGTCTGCGCGCAGGTGATCGGTAACGACGCCACGGTGGCCTTCGCCGGCTCGCAGGGCGACTTCGAACTGAACGTCATGCTGCCGGTGATGGGCCGCAACCTCCTGGAGTCGATCCGGTTGATCGCCGCGTCGAGCCGCCTGCTCGCCGACCGCTGCGTGGTCGGCCTGGTCGCGGACGCCGAGGTCTGTCTGTCGTACGCCGAGGGCTCGCCGTCGATCGTCACCCCGCTCAACCGCCACCTCGGGTACGACGAGGCCGCCTCGATCGCCAAGGAGGCGCTGGAGAAGCAGGTCTCCATCCGGGATGTGGTGGTCTCTCGTGGCCACGTCGAGTCCGGCAAACTCAGCGAGACCCAGTTGGACGAGGCGCTCGACCTGCTCCGGATGACCCACCCCTGAGGCCCCGCGAGGGACGGTTCTGCGGGGGTGCGGCGGGCCGCTGATCGCGGCGGGTGCTGCGGAGCCAGGTCGCGCGGGCGGGCCAGGACATGGCACGGGTGTCCTGTCGAGCTGAGTCGGATATGCCATCGCCCCCGGCAGTGGGACCGCCCGGCCGGGGGAGCGGGCGGAGGGCGAGTCATGCTGTCCCGTCGGCTCCGTGTGCTTCGGGACGCCATGAACATGCTCGATCCAGGATCGAGTGGTCATCGCGGACGGCCGATGCCACTCGATCCTGGATCGAGCGTGACCTTGGCGGAGACACCGACCCCGCGTGGCCTTGGGGCAGGACCTCGACCCTGAGCGTGGCCTTGGGCAAGACATCGACCCGCGTGGCCTTGGGGGCTAGACCTTGACTCCGAGCGCAGCAGGACGGGGCGACGGGCAGCTTGGCGCGGTGGGCAGGACGGGGCGACGGGCAGCTCAGGTGCGGGCGGCGGCCTTGCGGGCGCGGTAGGCGCTGACGGCGGCCCGGTTGCCGCAACCCGCCTCGCAGAACCGGCGGGACCGGTTCTTCGAGAGGTCGACCAGTACGTTGTCGCAGTCGGGGTGGTCGCAGGTCCGCAGTCGGCGCAGCTCGCCGCCCCGGACCACGTCGGCGATCGCCATCGCCGCCTCGACCGCCATCCGGGTGGCCAGTGGGGCGTCGCGGGGGACGGCGTGCAGATGGTACGGCTCGTCGTCGTGCGTGATGAGCTGCGGCAGCGCGCGATGCTCGCGGAGCAGCCCGTTGACGATCTCGACGATCTCGTCGATGTCGGCGGACCAGAATCGTCGCAGCCGGGGGCGCAGGGCGCGTACCGCGCGGAGCTCGGCCTCGCTGTGCTCGTGCCGGCCGCTGTAGGAGTGGGTGACGTAGAACGCGTCCAGCGCGGCGACGTCGGGCAGCTTGTCGCCGTCCCGCCCGTCGGTGTTGACCAGCGCGGCGGCGGCGGTGAGCGAACATTCGGTGTCATGGGCGAAAAGCAACTTGACTCCTGTCGTGGCCCCGCTTTAGCGTCATCGGTGTAAGCCTAGTTTGCCCATGGCGGGCGACCGTGCCAAGGAGAGTCGATGCGTCATTCCCCCGTCGCGGGGGCCGGGCTCGCCCTGGCCCTGCTCTCCGCGGTCACGTTCGCCACCTCGGGCACCTTCGCCCGTTCGTTGATCAATGATGGCTGGTCCGCCGAGGCGGTCGTCGTCGCCCGGGTCGGCATCGCGGCTCTGGTGCTGGCCGGGCCGGCTCTGCTGGTGCTGCGGGGCCGGTGGGCGGTGCTGCGCCGCAACATCGCCTCGATCGGTGTCTTCGGGCTGCTCGGGGTGGCGCTCGCCCAGGTGTGCTTCTTCAACGCGGTCCGTTACCTGCCGGTCGGGGTCGCGCTGCTGCTGGAGTACCTCGGCATCATCCTCGTGGTCGGTTGGACCTGGCTGATCCAGGGGCAGCGCCCCCGCCGGCTGACCGTGGCCGGCTCGGCGGCTGCCCTCGCCGGCCTCTTCTTCGTGCTCGATCTCACCGGAGCCGGGCGGCTCGACCCGATCGGGGTGCTCTGGGGGTTGGGCGCGGCGGTCGGGCTGGCCGGCTACTTCGTACTGGCCGGCCGGGTCGACGCCGCACTGCCGTCGGTGGTCATGGCCAGTGGCGGGATGGCCGTCGGTGCCGGCGCACTGCTGCTGCTCGGCCTGCTCGGCGCGCTACCACTGCGGGCCGACTTCGGCACGGTCGAGTTCGCCGGGCGGGAGACGAGCTGGCTGGTGCCGATCGTCGGCCTCGCGCTGGTGGCGGCGGTGGTCGCATATCTGGCCGGGATCGCTGCGGCCCGCGTCCTCGGTGCCCGGATGGCCTCCTTCGTCGGGCTCACCGAGGTGATGTTCGCGGTGCTGATCGCCTGGCTGGTGCTGGGTGAGCTGCCGACGGTCGTGCAACTGCTCGGCGGGGCGTTGATCGTGGCCGGGGTGGCCCTGGTCCGCCTCGACGAACTGCGCGCACCCGTCATGCCCGACCAGGCGAAGGCGGCGGAGCCCGCCCTGACATGACACCCTTTTCGGCATGCTGAGCACGGTGGTGTTCGACGCCGACGAGACTCTGCTGGATCTGCGTCCGGCCGTCACCGGCGGGTTGGTGACCGTACTCGACGAGATGCGGCGACTGACCCCGGCGGCGGCCGAGGTGTCGCTCGCCGACCTGGAGTCGGACTGGGACGCCGTCTTCGGTGATCTGGCCTCGGCGCCGGTGACGGAGATCCGTCGGGCGGCGCTGGCCCGTTCGTTGGCCCGTGCGGACCTCGGCGGCCACCTGGACGAGTTGGCCGGGGTGCCGCCGTCGCAGGTGGTGCACGTCGGGGACAACCCGGCGTTCGACGTGGTCGGGGCGCAGCGGGCCGGTCTGCGGGCGATCTGGCTGAACCGACGGGGCGACTCACTCCCGGCCGGTGTGCTGCCGGACGCGACAGTGTCCTCGCTCGCGGAGTTGCCTGCCGTCCTGGTCGGCCTTTCCGGCGAAGCGGATCTTCCTCCGCGTAAGCGACGCCGGTCTGGCGAAACGTCATGCGTTGATGTCTGATGACGCCACGTCCCTCAAAGAGAGGATTCGATGTGGTGAGCAAGCGCTTCACCGTCGGTGTCGTCGCGACCGCGGCGGCACTGGCACTCACGGTGACGGGTTTGGGCGTGCCGGCCAGCGCCGAGCCGACGACCGTCCGAACGTTCACCGTGGTCGCGGAGGACGGGTTCTCCGCCGACGCGGCCCTCGCCGCGATCCGGTCGGCCGGCGGGACCGTGGTGTCCCGCACCGACGAGGTCGGCGTGTTCCAGGTGACCAGTGACCGGGCCGACTTCGCGACGAAGGCGACGGCCGCCGCTGCTCTGATCGGCGCCGCCGAGCAGAAGGCGATCGGCCGCAAGCCCAAGCTGGACCGGGTCGAGCAGGAACACCTGCTGGCCGTGGCCGCCGCGAAGGGGACCGGTAAGCAGCGGGGCAAGAAGCTGGACCCACTCGACGACAAGCTCTGGGGCCTGGAGATGATCCGGGCCGACAAGGCGCGCAAGATCGAGCCGGGCGACCGTCGGGTGACCGTCGGTGTGTTGGACACCGGCGTCGACGCCGCCCACCCGGACATCGCGCCGAACTTCAACTGGGCCCTGTCGCGCAACTTCGCCCCGGACATCCCCGAGATCGACGGGGAGTGCGAGGTGGCGAGCTGCCTCGACCCGGCCGGCACCGACGACGGCGGGCACGGTACGCACGTCGCCGGCACCATCGGTGCCGCCGCCAACGGCTTCGGCCTCTCCGGCGTCGCCCCGAAGGTCTCCCTGGTCAACCTCAAGGGTGGCCAGGACTCCGGGTACTTCTTCCTGAACCCGGTGGTCAACGCGCTGCTGCACGCCGGCCGGTCGGGCCTGGACGTGGTGAACATGTCGTTCTACGTCGACCCGTGGCTCTATAACTGCACCGCCAACCCGGCCGACTCCCCGGAGGCGCAGGCGGCGCAGCGGGCCACCATCCGCGCCATGAAGCGGGCCCTGACCTATGCCCACAACCGGGGCGTGACCCTGGTCGGCGCGCTCGGCAACAACCACGAGGACCTGGGCGACCCCCGGACCGACGTGTCCAGCCCGAACTACGGTGACGTCGCGCCGTACCCCCGGGAGATCGACAACGACAGCTGCTGGGACCTGCCCGCCGAGGGGCCGCACGTGATCAGCGTGTCCTCGGTCGGCCCGTCCGGCAAGAAGGCCGACTACTCCAACTACGGCACCGAGCAGACGGCGGTGGCCGCACCGGGTGGATGGTTCCGCGACGGGTTCGGCACCGACACGTTCCGCACCGACGCCAACATGATCCTCTCCACCTACCCGAAGAAGGTGCTCCAGGAGGAGGGGACGGTCGACGAGGCCGGCAACGTGGTGCCGGGCGCCGAGACCTTCGTGTTCAAGGAGTGCAAGGCCAACGGGCAGTGCGGCTACTACACGTACCTCCAGGGCACCTCGATGGCCGCTCCGCACGCCTCCGGCGTGGCCGCGCTCATCGTGAGCAGGCACGGCAAGCCGCAGGGCCGGGGCGGCTTCGGCCTGGCTCCGAAGCTGGTCGAGAAGCACCTGCTCCGCACCGCCACCGAGCGGGCCTGCCCCGAACCTCGGTTGCAGACCTACACCGACGAGGGCCGGCCGGCCGAGTTCGACGCGTACTGCGACGGTTCGGTGAACTTCAACGGCTTCTACGGCCACGGCATCATCGACGCGTACGCGGCGGTGACCGCCCCGCTGCGCCGGTGACCGGGTAGGACACCCGCCCTCGACGGGCGAACACACGGCCCGGCCGGGTTGCCCCCGGCCGGGCCGTCCCCCGTTCTGCTCCGTCACCGGCGGTCACCGTCGAGAAGCGCGCTGCCGATCTCGCGAGCGACCCCGGGGAGGTCCTGGTGCAGGCGCCGGCCGGTCACATGTCGCACCAGCCAGCCCGCACCGACCAGTGGATAGAGCCGCTGACCGTCGAACTCCACCGCCACGCGCTGCTCCGGCCAGGCCAGGCCGGGCCGCAGCACCACGCCGCCGGGCAGGGGCACCGGATGGTGGGCGACCGGGCGGGGCAGACCGGCCAACACCAGCCCGACCCGCAGCCGCGACTCGTCGGGGGACTGCGCGGCCGGGTCGGCCAGATCGAACACCCAGCGCGCCCGGCGTCCGCCGGGACGGTCGTCGTTCACGGCCGCCACCTCGTCCAACGCCGCCCGGGTGGTCAGCCCCCGGCCCAGCAGCGCGTCCACGATGCCGACCGAGCGGCTCGGCTCCAACCACACCGCGCTCTCCCAGGCGGCGCGGGCGGTGTCGGTGTGCGGGGGGACGCCCTTGATCGTCAACCCGGCCAGCGACTGCGGGGGCTCGGTGTGCACCTGGAGCCCACGCTGACTGCGCAGCCCGGCCCGGGGTGGCACCAGGACGTGGACGGCCTGGTCGAAGTCGGCGGCGTGCCCGATGCCGTGCAGGTAGGCCGCGGAGGGCCCGGCGACGGCCGCCCCGGCGGGCAGTTGCAGGGCCGCTGCGCGGCAGGCCAGGGTGTGGTCGCGGTCGAGCCGCGCGTCGGCGTAGACGTCGTGCCGCAGTCGGACCCAGGCGGAGTTGCGGAGTTGGTGGGCGGTGAGCAGACCTCGGCGGACGACGTCCGACCCGCGGAAGACCTGCCACGCCAGGGCGTCCGGTGGCTGTGTGCGAACTGGCATGACAGCAGCCTGCGGTCCGGCTCACCGACCGGGCGACCCCTGTGGACAACCGCGACGACGACCGGGACCACCGCCTGTGGACAACGCTCACCGAGTGCGCGTGATGTGGTATGCGGTCAGCTCAGCGCGGTGGCGATCGCGGTGGCGGCGGCGAGCACCTGCGCACCGACCGCCTCGGCATCCAGTGGAGCCAGCGCGACGACCCCCACGCTCGCCTCCAGACCGGGCACCCCGAGCACCGGCGCGGCCACCCCGTACGCGCCGGGTTGCAGCTCACCGGCGGTGCTCACCGGGCCGACGGCGCCGGTCCGCCCGGCGAGGATGGCCTGCCCGGCGGCACCCCGCTCCAGCGGGTGCCGGGCCCCGGTCCGGTACGCGACGTGGAACGACGTCCAACTCGGCTCGACCACCGCCAGCGCCACCCCCTCGCCGCCCTCCACCACGGTCAGGTGGGCGGTGGCCCCGGCCTGCTCGGCCAGGCGACGCAGCGCGGGCAGCGCCCCCTCGGCGAGCAGCGGTTGGGCCCGCCGGGCCAGGTGCAGCACGCCGGCACCGAGGCGGAGTCGACCTGCGGCGTCCCGGCGCAGCATCCCGTGCCCGGCCAGCGGGCCGACCAGACGGTAGACGGCCGCCCGACCGATGCCCAGCCGGGTCGCCGCCTCGGTGACCGTCAGCCCGCCCGACGCCTCCGCGACCAGGTGCAGCAGCCGCAGACCCCGGTCCAACGTCTGCGACGTCTCGCCACCGGGTACGGCGGGTGACGGCGGATCGATGTCGGGTGTCGCTGCGGAGTCCACGAGCAGCAGCGTACGACCCGGCTCCGGCGGACCCGGAAAACGACGGACGGCTACCCTTGTACGGTGACGCTACGCCTGTATGACACCGCCACCCGATCGGTGCGGGACTTCGTCCCGCGGGAAGCCGGCAAGGTGGGGGTCTACCTGTGTGGTCTCACCCTCCAGGCACCGCCGCACATCGGCCATCTCCGTTCCGGCGTCAACTACGACGTGTTACGGCGTTGGCTGCTGGCCGCCGGTTTCGAGGTCACCTTCGTCCGCAACCTGACCGACATCGACGACAAGATCCTGGTCAAGGCGCAGGAGCAGGCGCAGCCGTTCTGGTCGATCGCGTACGCCAACGAGTTGAAGCTCGGCGAGGCGTACCGGGCGTTGAACGTGCTGCCGCCGACCTACGAACCGCGCGCCACCGGGCACATCCCGGAGATGCACCAGCTCATCGCGGAGTTGATCGACCGGGGGCACGCGTACCCGGCCACCGACGACTCCGGGGACGTCTACTTCGACGTGCGGTCCTGGTCGGCGTACGGCGCGTTGTCCAACCAGTCGCCGGACGACATGCTCTCCGCCTGCGAGGGCCCGGAACGCGGCAAGCGGGACCCGCGTGACTTCGCACTCTGGAAGGGTGCGAAACCGGACGAGCCGACCGACGCCTACTGGTCGTCGCCGTGGGGACGGGGACGTCCCGGCTGGCACATCGAGTGCTCGGCGATGTGCTGGCGCTACCTCGGCGCCGAGTTCGACATCCACGGCGGCGGGCTGGACCTGATCTTCCCGCACCACGAGAACGAGCTGGCCCAGTCGCAGGCCGCCGACCTGCCGTTCGCCCGGTACTGGGTGCACCACGGCCTGCTCGGCATCGGCGGGACCAAGATGGGCAAGTCGCTGGGCAACACCCTCGACCTCGCCTACGTCGCCTCGCTCGGGGTACGCCCGGTCGAGCTGCGCTACTACTACGTGGCCGCGCACTACCGCTCCCGGATCGACTACTCCGAGGACGCGTTGCGGGAGGCTGCGGTCGCGTACCGGCGGATCGAGGGCTTCGTCCAGCGGGCCGTCGAACGGGTCGGGGTCGGCCAGGTCGGCGAGGTGCCGGCGGCGTTCGCGGCGGCGATGGACGACGACCTCAACACCTCGGCCGCGCTGGCCGTGCTGCACGACGTGCTGCGCGACGGCAACTCCGCGTTGGCGTGCGCGGACGATGTGACCGTCCGCACGACGCTCGCCGACGTCCGGGCCATGCTGGATATCCTCGGCGTCGACCCGCTCGACCCGGCGTGGGCGGGCGGCGCCCGGGCGAGCGACCTCCGTGGTGTGGTGGACTCCCTGGTCGCCCTGGCACTCGAACAGCGCGCACAGGCCCGGGTCCGCAAGGACTGGGCCGCCGCCGACGCGCTGCGGGATCAACTCAAGCGAGCCGGTGTGGTGGTCGAGGACACCCCGCAGGGCCCGCGTTGGACAATTGGAGAACATGACTGATGGCCGGCAATTCGCAACGCCGTGGCCGGCGGATGACGTCGAAGGCGGGGGCCCCGAAGGGCTCCGGCGGCAAGAACCGGGACTCCCTCGCCGGGCGTGGCCGGACCCTGCCGGCCGACGAACGTCCCTGGCACAAGGGTTACTCGGGCACCGAGAAGCTGCCCCAGCGCACCGCCTGGAAGCAGGAGAAGGAGCGTCGGGCGGCGGCCGAGGAGGGGCGCGCCCCCAAGATCGGCCAGCCCGGCAGCAAGGACACCACCTGGGGTCGTGGCGGCGGTCGGGGCACCCCTGCGGCCAAACCGGCCCGGGGTAAGCAGCCCGCCGGGCGTGGCGGCCCCCGGGTCGCGCCGGGCCGCAAGTCGAACCCGGCGAAGGACACGCCGGAGCTGCTGGTCGGGCGCAACCCGGTGCTGGAGGCGCTGCGCGCCCAGGTGCCGGCCACCGCGCTCTACACCGCGCAGGGCATCGACGTCGACGACCGGATGAAGGAGATCGTCCGGACGGCGGCCGACCGGGGCATCGCGATCCTTGAGGTCAGCCGCGCCGAGCTGGACAGGATGACCGGGGGCGTGCTGCACCAGGGCGTCGGCCTCCAGGTGCCGCCGTTCGCGTACCAGCCGTTCGAGGACCTGGTCGCGGCGGCGGTGGAGCAGGCGGCGCCGCTGCTGGTGGCGCTGGACGGCGTCACCGACCCGCGCAACCTCGGCGCGGTGATCCGCTCGGCCGCCGCGTTCGGCGCGCAGGGTGTGTTCGTACCCGAGCGGCGGGCTGCCGGGATCACCGCGACCGCCTGGCGGACCAGTGCCGGCGCGGCGGCCCGGGTGCCGGTGGCGCAGGTCACCAACCTGACCCGTTCGCTGAAGGCGTGCCAGGACGCCGGTTTCCTGGTCGTCGGCCTGGACGCCGACGGTGAGACGGACCTCTACGACCTGGAGGCCGCCGTCGGCCCGCTGGTCGTGGTGGTCGGCTCGGAGGGGCGCGGGCTGTCCCGGTTGGTCGGGCAGACCTGTGACCTGACGGTGAGCATCCCGATGATCTCCGAGGTGGAGTCGCTCAACGCGAGCGTCGCCGCCGCGGTGGCGCTCGCCGAGGTGGCGCGTCGCCGCGCCGTCGAGCTCTGACCCCGTCACGAGCCACGAGGAGTACGCGGAAGGGGCGGCCCGCCGATCGGCGGGCCGCCCCTTCGCGGTTGCTACGTCAGATCCGCTTGCCGTTGGTGGCGTGGAAGACGTGGCTGCGGCCGGTACGCGGCTTCACGAAGATCGTGTCGCCCATGTTCGGGCTGTGCTGCCGGTCGGTCCGCACCACGAAGCGCTCGGAGGAGCCGTCCAGGGCGGCGTGCCCGTAGACGTTGGCGTCCGAACCGAGGTCCTCGACCAGCTCGACGACGACCGGCATGCCGCCCTCGGTCGGGCTGACGATGTCGCAGTCCTCCGGGCGGAAGCCCACGGTGACCTTGCCGTCGCCACCCTCGGCGCGGGCCGCCTCGGCCTGCTCGCGGGTCAGCGGGACGAACAGCTCGGCGAACGCCGCGCCCTGTTCGGTGAGCGGCACGGTCTTGATGTTCATCGCGGGCGAACCCATGAAGCCGGCGACGAAGACGTTGGCCGGGGTGTCGTAGAGCGCACGCGGGGTGTCCACCTGCTGGAGCACACCGTCGAGCATGACCGCCACCCGGTGACCCATGGTCATGGCCTCGACCTGGTCGTGCGTCACGTAGACGGTGGTGACGCCGAGCTTGGCCTGCAGCGAGGCGATCTGGGTACGGGTCTGCACCCGGAGCTTGGCGTCGAGGTTCGACAGCGGCTCGTCCATGAGGAAGACCTGGGGCTCCCGGACGATGGCCCGGCCCATCGCGACCCGCTGGCGCTGACCACCGGAGAGCGCCTTGGGCTTACGGCTGAGGTACTCCTCCAGCTGGAGCAGCGCCGCCGCCTCCTTGACCCGACGGTCGATCTCGGCCTTGGAGGTCTTGCGCAGCTTGAGCGCGAACGCCATGTTCTCGTACACCGTCATGTGCGGGTACAGGGCGTAGTTCTGGAAGACCATCGCGATGTCGCGGGCCTTCGGGGGGAGGTGCGTGACGTCCCGGTCGTCGATGTAGATCGCGCCGTCGTCGACGTCCTCCAGGCCGGCGAGCATGCGCAGGCTGGTGGACTTACCACAACCGGAGGGGCCGACCAGGACGAGGAACTCCCCGTCGCCGATCTGGAGGTCGAGCTGGTTGACCGCGGGGCGTTCGGTGCCCGGGTAGATCCGGGACGCCTTCGCGTACGTGACCGTAGCCATGAGGGGGTGCGCTTCCTTTCACCGGCAGGAACGTGCCGGACGATCCGAGTGAAGGAGCGACCGGCACAGGAGACCCGTACCGGCGCGACGGACGACGTGAGGCGAACCCCGGTGTCGTCCGTGTCAATGCACGGTAAACGGCTTTCGCCGCAATGCCAAGGTTCGGGACGATGCATGGGACTGAGAGCATTCGCATTCCGGTCACTCGGGCACGGTCGGACACGAATCGACGCCTGCGGGTCGGGATGTTGACGTTTCCCGTGCTCGGGACCCCTGCCGAGCGGGAAAAGCAGACGTCGGTCGCTATGCTGACCGGGAAACAACGCCCCTGTAGCTCAGCTGGCCAGAGCACCCGCCTTGTAAGCGGGATGTCGCCGGTTCGATCCCGGCCGGGGGCTCCATCCGTATCGCGCACGGAACACCGGGCGACACCTCGTCGTGGCCGGGCGTTCAGGCGGGCTGGTTACCGTCCGCCTGAACGCCCCCGCCACCACCAGGGACACCCACCGCCGTGCACCACGCGAACCACTACTACGGGCACTCCCACGTGCTGTCCCGCTACTGCGGACTCGACGACCGGGAGCCGCCCCGCGTACCCGGTTACCTGCAACACGGCTGGAACATCGGCGACGGGATGGCTCCCGACCACGAGTTCGTACCCGGGGTGCCGTTGTTCCTCTGGTCCGAGCGGACGCGTCGACGCGCCTGGTCCCTCGGGCACCGGCGGACGTACGTGGTCGGCGCGCCCTTCGCGTACCTGGCCGCCCTGACGCCCGAGGAGCCGTCCCGGCGGGAGGGCACCATCTGGTACCCCTTCCACGGCTGGGAGGGACAGCGGATCCTCGGCGACCACGGCCGGCTGGTCGACGAGATCCGGGCCGTGGAGCCGGGCCCGGTGACGGTCTGCCTCTACTGGCAGGAGCACCGGTCGAAGCGGGTCCGCACGTACTACGAGCGGGCCGGGTTCCGGGTCGTCTGCCACGGCTACCGGGGTGGCCGGTGGACCGACCTCGACCCGGAGTTCCTCGGCCGGCAGCTCACCGAACTGCGCCGGCACCGGCGGGTCGCCTCCAACCGGCTGTGCAGCGCGATCCTCTACGGCGTCCTGGCCGGCTGCGAGCCCGCCGTGTACGGCGACCCGATGGAACTGGCCGGGGAGACTCCCGTCTGGGGCGGCCAGCCACGCATCCGTCGCCAGTGGGCCGACCTGCACGGCTCCCGGGTCGAGGTGACCGTCGCCCGCGAACTGGCCGACGCCGAGCTGGGTGCCGACCGCCTGCTCACCCCCGCCGAGATGCGCCACCTGTTCCGCTGGCCGCACCCTGCCGTCGTACCGGCTCCGGTATGACCTCCGGAAGCCCGCGCCTGCTCGGCGGCGAGATGCTCGCCTGGTCGGACCTCGACGGATCGCGTGGCCCCGGCCCGGTGGGCGGTCCGACGTTGACCGGGCTGCTGACCGCCGTCGGCGGACGCACCCTGGTGGTCGGCCCGCACCACCCCGACCTGCTCGACGCGGTGCCGTCGCCCGACCTGACGATCCTGGTACGCGGGCTGCCGGACGCCGAGACACTGACCACCCGGTACGCCGATCGGCCGGAAGTCCAGGTGTACTGCGGCAGCCCCGAGAAGCTGCCCGCCTCGCCGCAGTACGACACCCTGGTCGCCCTGGACGGCCTGGGTCGGCTCACCTCGGTCGAAGGGTCGGATCTGAGCTGGACGGACCTGTTCGACCTGCTGGTGTCGATGCTGCGCCCCACCGGTCGACTGCTGCTCGGAGCGGAGAACCTCCTCGGGCTGCACCGGCTGCCGTGGCCGCCGCCGGAACGCACCGACTCCGACTGGACCGCGCCGGAGGAGTACGACCACACCCGCCCTGGCGGCCTGCCCCGGCTGCGGGACCGGCTGGCCGCGTCCGGTCTGTGGACCGTCGGCACCTGGGCCACGTTCCCCGGCCCGCGTACGCCGACCGCCCTGCTCGGTACCGACCTGCTGGCCGACACCGACCTGACCGGCTTTCTCCAGGCAGCCCTGAGCGCGACCGATCCGGGGCCTTCCGTGCCGCCGCCCGCCGAACTGGGCCCGCTCGCCGAACTGGGCCGATCCGTGCCGCCGCTCGCCGATCCGGCGCGGTTGGCCGTGGTGGCGCTCCGGCACGGGGGCGCCACGGAGCTGGCCCCCGGCTGGGTGGTGCTGGCCGAGCGACTCGCCGGCACCAACACCAACACCAACACCACTCCGGAACGGCATGACGACTCGGACGAGGGCGCCGATCCGGTCGGGAGTCGACCGCCGGCGGCGGTGCTGAGCTGGGGCGGCCGGCGGGGGCGAGAGGTCCACCGTGGTCCGGCTGGCGGATGGCGGTACGCCGACGGGGCGGTGGTGCCGTCGGGGCGTACCGCCGAGGATCTGGTGCTTGCCGCGACGGCGCGGCGGGAGGTGCCCGCGCTGCGTGCGCTGTTGACCGCCTGGCAGGCCGGTCCGCTCGCGGACGTGCCGGCGGACCAGGTGGTGGTCCCACCGCACGGTGCCTGGCACGCCGTGACGGCGGCCGAGCCGACCGAGGTGGTCCGGCGGGCGTACGCCGAGGCGACGGGCCGCACCGAGTCCCCGACCGGGCCGGTGGAGGGGGAGTCGCGGGAGGTCGGGTCGGACGTGGTGTTGCGCCGGTTGGCGTCCCGGATGATCGATGCCGGGCTGGCGTACCTCTGGCCGGCCGGTGAGCTGACGTCCACTCTGGCCACCCTGGCGGGGCGGGATCCGGTGCCGTTCGCCGACGACCGTGCGCAGGCGGTCGCAGGGGGGTGGCGGGAACTGCTCGTCGACCGGGACGAGCTGGCCCGGGAGGTGGCCGAGGCCCGTGCCCTGACGCAGTGGTACGAGCGGACGCTGACCGAGCGGGACCGCGAGTTGACCCGGTTGCGGCGGATCGTCTCGCTGGTGAGTGGCACCCCGACCGCCCGTGCCGGCCGAATCCTGCTCGCCGGTGCCCGCACCGCCCGTCGTACCGCCCGCACCGCCCTCCACCACCTCCGCCACCCCACCTGACCCCACCCCACCCCACCCACCCACCCACCCGCCCCGCCCGCGCGATCCCGTCCGCCCCGCGCCGCCCGGATTCCGCCGATCATGGAGTGGTGGTCAGTGCAAAGAGGGCTCAAAGGTGCGTATCGCCTACCACCACTCCATGATCGCCGAGGGAAGAGGGGGGCGGGGGCGGGGCGACGAGGTCAGCGGAGGGCGGCGTAGAGGGATTCCAGGGCGCGGGTTTGGCGGTGGAGGTCGAAGCGGGTGGCGGCGTGACGGTGGGCGTGGTCACCGAGACGGTGGCGTAGGCGTGTGTCGGTGAGGAGCCGACGGAGGTTGGCGGCGAGAGCGGGTGGATCGGCCTCGGGTCCGAGCAGGCCGTTCACCTCGTGCGTGACCGCTTCGGGGATGCCGCTGTGGTACGTCGACACCACCGGTACGCCCAGACTCGCCGCCTCCAGGATCGTGGTGGGAAGCCCCTCGGTGTCGCCGTCGGCGGCGGTACGGGACGGGGCGGCGAGCACCCGGGATCCGGCGATGTGTCGCATCACCTCGTCCGGTGGCAGTGCCCCGGCGAAGGTGGCGTCCACTCCCGACCGCTCGGCCTGGGCGCGTACGTGGGCGTGCAGTGGACCGGTGCCGATGAGCAGTACCCGGGGGCGCAGATCGTCGAGCAGGCTCACGGCCTCGACGAGGTCGTCCACGCCCTTCTTCTCGACGAAGCGGCCGACGAAGACGACGTCCCAGTTCTTGGGGCCGTTGGGCGGCTCGGCCGGTACGGGTACGCCGGTGTGGTGGACACGTACCTTGGTCGGGTCCGCGCCCAGCTCCAGCGCCCGGTCGCGGATCGGGCCGGAGACGGCCAGGATCATCGCGGCCCGGTCGAAGGCGGTCCGGAGGTGACGTCGGTGGCGGGTGCCCCGCCAACCCGGGGTGGACGGCTGTCGGGTGACGTCCAGCCCGTGCAGGGTGATCACCAGCGGGATGCCGAGCCGGGTCGCGGTGCGGCTGACCAGCCAGCCGTCTCCGCCGAAGTGGGCGTGGACCACGTCGGGCCGGAGCCGGGCCAGCATCCGGTGCAGGCGGGGCAGCTCGCCGGTCAGCCGGAGCCGCAGCCAGTCCCGGCGGCCACGGGGGGTGTCCGGGCAGAGCAGGACGTCGGTGTCCCGGCTCAACGGCGAGTCGATCCGGACCGCACCCAGGTGGACCGCGCGCCAGGTGGGCAGCGCGTCGGCCTGGTGGCGGACGAACGTCTCCGACCCGGGCAGCAGGCAACTCCGCCAGACCACCACGACCCTATCGCCGGACATCGGCTCCGGGCTCCGCCGCCACCGGGTCCGAGGTGGGAGGCGGGGCAGGGACGGGGCGTACGGGTCGACGGCCGAGGATGCGATCGCGTACCCGGTGGCGCAGGGATGGTGGGATCAGCCAGATCTGCGCGAACGTGAGGTAGTCGACCAGCCCCGGGTCGCCGTGCCGGTGTGCTTCGGCCAGCAGCAGGCGGAAGACCCGGAGACTGCGGGTGGGCGCGGCCATCGAGCTGATGATGCTCATCGTGATCGCCGCGTACGCGCGCGGGGTGATCAGCGGCCGGATGCCGCGCAGCCAGGCGAGTTGCGCCTCCCACGGCGAGCTGAGGCTGATCCGGGGACGGTCCTCGTCCTGGTGCCACAGCACCAGCGGTTCGGCGGCGAAGACCAGTGCGACGTCGGGGTGGCCGGTGGCGCGGACGGTCCAGTCGAGTTCCTGCTGCCGGCGTAGGCCGACGGTGAACGGGACCCGGCGCAGCAACTCGGTCGGTGCCATGATCGTCGAGGTCTGGATGAAGCCGTCACCGTGGAACAGGCCCCGGCGCACGGTCAGGTACTCGCTGATCGGCTCGCCCGGCTCGGGGAGGCGGCGGGGCAGCACGAACTCCGCCCGGGGCGTCTTGTTGATCAGACGGCTGGCCACGACCGGGCTGGGCACGCGGGTGCGTCGGGCCAGGTCGAGCTGGACGGCGAGCTTGGTGGGCAGCCATTCGTCGTCATCGTCGAGCAGTGCCGTCCACGGCGCGCGGGCCTCGCGTACGCCGCTGTTGCGGGCGTTCGGCGCGCCGCCCCGGCCGGGCAGCTCCACCACGCGTACCCGGGGGTCGCCGATCTCGGCGAGGGCCGCGCCGGTGGCGGCGTCCGGTCCGTCGACGACCACGATGACCTCGATGTCGGTCACGGTCTGGGCGAGGACGCTGCGGACCGCGCGGGTCACCAACGCGGGCCGGGCGAAGGTCGGCACGACCACGCTGACCTGGGGTGTGGAAACCATGCTCACCTGCTCGCTCGGGCCGGGTGGGAGGTGCGCGCAGGACGACGCTGTCAGGCGTGGGCGGCCCGCCGGTGAATGCCGGGCAGCTACCAGGCGTACACCTCGGGTCACCGGACGGCCGACGGGCCCGGCGGCGGTGCGGGTTACCCTCAGGCCGTCGGCAGGAGGGGGTGGACGGTGGCGGACGCGGAACTCGTGGTCGAGGTGACCGGCCCGGTGGCCACGGTGGTGATCCGCAACCCGGGTCGCCGCAACGCGATGACGACGGCGATGTGGCGGCAGCTGCCGGTGCTGCTCGACGGCCTGGAGGCCGATCCGGCGGTACGCGTCCTGGTGCTCACCGGCGCGGACGGCACCTTCTGCGCCGGTGCCGATCTGGGTGACCTCGACGAGGTGCTGGACCCCGGTGACGGCAACGTGGTGGACGTGGCGGAGCAACGGCTGGCCGACGTCGCCAAGCCGACCGTCGCCGCGGTGCAGGGTGCCTGCGTCGGCGGCGGCTGCCTGCTCGCCGTCGCCTGTGACCTGCGGCTGGCCGCCGATGACGCGCGGTTCGGCGTACCGCCTGCGCGGCTCGGCCTGGTCTATCCGGCGCCGGCCACCCGACGGCTGACCCGGCTGGTCGGCCCGTCGACGGCCAAACACCTGCTCTTCACCGGTGAGCTGGTCGACGCCGGCCGGGCGCTGCGGACCGGCCTGGTGGACGAGGTGCTGCCCGGCGACGGTCTGGCCGCCCGGGTCGACGCACTCACCGCGACGATCGCCGAGCGTTCACAGCTCAGCGTCGCCGCCGCCAAGGAGATCGTGGACGGTCGGGCCGACGCGGACCGCGTCGCCTGGTGGCACGGGCAGGCGCGGGACAGCGGCGAGGCTCGGGAGGGCGTCGCGGCCTTCCACGAACGGCGTCCGGCCCGGTTCGGCTGGACCCCGCCTACTGCCGGCTGACCCGCCCGCCTGAGCTGCTCGGCCTGACCGGCTCGCCCTGACTTGCCGGTGCTGGCCCGGCCGCGCCGACCTGCTCGCCCTGACCCGGCCGCCGCGACCCGCTCGCCCTGATCCTGCCGGTCAGGGGGCGGGCGAGAACCGACGGCTCAGGGACGGGCGAGCAGACCTCGGGGGCGTACCGAGTGGATCGGCTCGGCCGCGCCCCCCTCGGCCCGCAGGATGTGGTTGGCGGCCAGGATGCCGGTGGCCGCGGACCGTTCCATCAGCGCGCTGGGGAAGTCGGTGCGGATGCCGTCGCCGGCCAGGTAGAGCCCGGCGGCCTCGGTGCGTACCCCGGGCCGGCCGGGATGACTGCCGGGGGTGAAGGCGGGGGCCTTGGCCTCGACCCGGGCACGCCGCTCGCGGACCCGCAGCCGGTGCGCCTCCGGCCAGAGCGCGCCCAGCTCGGCCCACATCCGGTCGGCCACCTCGTCGGCGGGCACGTCCGGATCGCAGGCGTACGCGTGCAGCTCGATCACCGAGCCGCCGGTCTGCGCGGCCCAGCGTCGCGGCTCCTCCTCCAACCGGTGGTACAGCGTCACCGAGTCCAGGGTGGCCTGCCGGGACACCCCGTTGAAGGTCGCCCGACCCGGGTCCACGTCCCCGTCGCACCAGTGCCTCGCCACCGCGTACGGCGGGCCGGGCCGACCGTACGCGGGCATCGCCGCCGCCAGCGTCGGTGCCTCCTCGGCCAGTGCCGGTGCGGCAGCGACCAGGTCGGCCAGGGCCGGCGGGTCGAGGGCCAGCACCACGTGCCGGGCCGGGTACGAGCCGTCGGTGGTGCGTACCCGCCAGCCGGTGCCCTCACGGTCCAGCGCGGTCGCCGCGACACGGGTGCGGACGCGACCGCCGTGGCGTTCCACGTACCGGGTCAGCGGCTGCCAGATCGCGGTGGCGTAGTCCTCGTCCGGGCAGTCGAAGGCCAGCCCCTCGGGGTTGCCGAGCAGATAGAAGTGGAACTGCGCGATCATCTCGGCGGCCGACATCTGCGCCTCGTGGTTGAAGAACGAGTGCGAGAAGACCTCGAAGAGCATGGCCCGGGCGCGGTCCGGCAGCCGCAGCGAGGTGAGCAACTCGTCGGCGGTGCGGTGGTCGAACTCGGCGTAGGTGCGCTCCGGGTGGTAGGTCAGCAGCGGCAGGGCGGCGTCCCGGTCCATCGTGCGCAGGTCACGCAGCCGCAGGCTGGGGCTGCGGGCGAGCAGGGTGAGCAGGTTGGCCGGCGGGGCGGGTGGCAACCGTCCGAACTCCTCGGTCGGCCACTGCGCGCTGAGCACCGGGTAACCGGGCATCGGGCGCAGGAACCGCAGCGTCGGATCGACCCGACGCAGGATGTTGCGCCAGTTGTAGTACTGCCGGAAGAAGGCGTGGAAGCCGTGTTCGTCGACCTGCGGGGTGCCGTCGGCGAGCGCGTCGGGCCAGGCGCCGAGCCGGCCGCCGAGCGTCGGCGCGGCCTCCAGCACCGTCACCTCGACACCGCGTTCGGCGAGCACCACCGCCGCCGACATGCCGGCGATGCCGCCACCGACCACGACCGCCTGCACGGGACGCGGCACCCGGGTCGCGCCACCGCCGCCCGGGTCCACCTGGTGCGGCCGTACGCCGATGAGCCGACCGAACACCTGAGACAGCTTCACACCGCACCTCCCGATCGCCCCACAGTCTGCCCGACGCGGTCGGCAGCGCCCGAAGTGTAAGGAGGGGACCCCTGTAATACACGAGGCGATAGCAGGGGGCCCTTCCTTACACGGTGGGGCGGCGGTCGGAGTCGGGCCAGACGTACTCGACGTCGATGGGGGTGTCGTCCCCGAAGATCGGGCGGTAGTGCGTGGGATCCTTGCGCAGCAGCGACGAGCGGTGGCTCAGGTGCAGGTCGGCGCGACCGAGCCAGGGCGGCAGCTCACCCGCCTCGGCCAGCTCCTGCTGGGTACGGACCCGCGTGATGTCCCGGGCGTCGGCGAGGTCGACGGTCAGCGTGGTGGCGCAGGTGTCGGCCCGTCCGGTGGCGCTCCAGACCGCGCAGACGTCCAGGCCGTACCGGGTGAGGGCCTCCTCGTAGCCGGTCCACATCTTCACCGCGGGGTGGTGCCGCCAGCCGTACCCGGGGCGGGTCAGTCCACGCAGCACCTGGATCGCCTCCACCCGCTGCTTGCCGAGCCGCCGTTGGTCCAGCACGTGGGCGCTGGCCAGGAAGTCCGGGTACGGCAGGAAGGTCTGCATGGGGCTTGCCGTACCCGTCCTCGACCCGGACATGCCGGGCAGGGGTCTTCATGATCGTCGCGGGGCTGCGCGGACTGCGACCGGCTGTTTACCATGCGAAGCATGGCGGAGCCGCTGATCGATCGCGCCCGGCGGGCAGGCCGCCGGTTGCGGGTCAACGGCGAGCCACGGGCGCACTACGTGGTCTGCGGCCAGGATCCGCTGGCGTACTGGGTGGTGCGGGCGATGCTGGCCAGCGAGACGCAGACCGGGCGGTTGAGGATCACCCTCGTCGTGCCCGAGCGGCAGCGGTCGCCCGGCCCGGACGGGCGTGACCTGCCCGGCATCGAGGTGGTCCCGGCCGACCGGCTGGACGAGGCGACGTTCCGCCGGGCCGGGTTGGCCGGCGCGGCCGGGTTGGCCCTGTTGCACCAGGATGACGTGGGCAACATGCAGGCCGCCCTCTGCGCGCAGGAGGTCGAGCCCCGGCTGCGGCTGGTCGTGCGGATGTTCAACACCGGCCTGGCCAACGGCGTACGGCAGATCTTCCCCGACTCGTCGGTGCTCTCCGACGCCTCGATGGCCGCCCCGGCCTTCGTGGCCGCCGCGCTCGGCGAGGTCGCGCCGACGCACTTCCGACACGGCGGGCGCACCCTGTACGTGGCCCGCCGCGACGACGTCCGCCCGAGCGAGATCGTCTGCGGGGTGGCCGACACCCGCGACCCCCAGCAGGACCTGGTGCTTCCCGCCGACGACGAGGACGCCGACGTGGTGCTCGCGGAGGCCGTCGGCCGCCCGGCCGGCACCGAGTTGGCCGCCCGCCGGCTGGTCCGGGCCCGGCGTCGACGGCGCCCGGTGGCGATGCTGCTCGGGGCCGTACGCGGCTTCGCCACCCGCAAGATCGGCATCGCGGTGTTCGTGCTGCTCGCCGTGATCGCCGCGTTTGGTGCCCTCTACGGGCGCGCCGCTCACGTCTCCTGGGCCAATGCGCTCTACCTGACCATGGTCACCACGCTCACCGGGCAGGACCCGGACATCGAGAAGGACAGGGCCGAGAAGGTCATGCAGGTGGTGCTCAACCTCGCCGGGGTGGCCCTGATTCCGCTGATCACGGCGGTGGTCGTCGACGGTGTGGTCCGGGCGAGGCTGGCCCTGCACGCCGGGCGGAACTTTGTCGAGCGTTCCGGGCACGTCGTGGTGGTCGGCCTGGGCAACATCGGCACCCGGGTGATGGCCCAGCTCAACGACTTCGGCGTCGAGGTGGTCGCGATCGACAGCAACGCCGACGCCCGGGGTGCCGGGTTGGCCCGGCGGCTGGGCGTACCGCTGGTGGTGGGCGACGCGGCGCAGGAGGAGACGCTGCGCGCCGCCTCGATCGCCACCTGCCAGGCGCTGGTGGTGGTCTCCACCGACGACGGCGCCAACCTGCGGGCGGCGCTGAACGGCCGGACGGTGAACGACCAGCTCCGGGTGGTGCTGCGGCTCTTCGACGGCGACTTCGCCGAGCGGGTGCAGCGGGCCTTCGGCATCGGCACCTCCCGCAGCGTCTCCTATCTGGCGGCACCGTCGTTCGCGGCGGCCCTGCTGGACCGCGCGGTGATCGCCACCATCCCGGTCGGCCGGCACGCGCTGCTGGTCACCGAGGTCGCGGTGGCGGCCGGTTCGAGGCTGGACGGCCGGACACTCGCCAGCGTCGGCCGACCGGGCAGCGTCCGGTTGCTCGCGCACGCCCGGGTCGGGCAGCGTCTCGACTGGTCACCGGACCGGCGGATGATGGTCTCGGCGGGGGACCGGCTGACCGTGATGGCCCGCCGGGCCGGGCTGAACTCCCTGCTCCGCGAGGTCGCTCCACCCGAGCCGGAGCCGCCGGCACCGACCGGCCCACCGGTGCCGCGCGAGGCCGAGGAGTGACGGCACCGGCCACCACCGAGTGAGCAGCTCGGGTCAGGCGCGGGTGGGGCGCAGCGCGTACCAGGCGGCGCCGAGGGCGAGTACGCCGAGGCCGGCGAGCACGCTGGTCAGCGGCAGGTTGACCGCGAGCAGGACACAGCCGACCAGCCCCAGCACGGCGAGGGCCCGCACCGGCAGTCTCCGCTCCGGGTCCCGGCCGAGGGTCAGCGCCGCCGCGTTGGTGATCGCGTAGTAGACCAGCACGGTGACGCTGGAGAAGCCGATCGCGGCCCGGACGTCACCGAGCGCCACCACCAGGATCACCACGGCGGCGACGGCCAGTTCGGCGCGGTGCGGCACCCGGTGTACGGGGTGCACGGTGGCCAGGGCGGCGGGCAGGTCGCGGCGGCGGGCCATCGCCAGCGTGGTGCGACCCACCCCGGCCAGCAGGGACAGCAGCACCCCGGTCACCGCGACGGTCGCCCCGGCGCGGACCACCCAGGCCAGGCCGGGCAGCCCGGCGGCGCTCACCACGTCGGCCAGCGGTGCGGTCGACCCGGCGAGCCGGTCCGGCCCGAGCACACCGAGTGCGATCACGGCCAGCACCAGGTAGACCACCAGCACCAGGCCGAGCGCCAGCGGCACCGCCCGGGGGATGGTCCGCTCCGGCTCCCGGACCTCCTCGCCGAGGGTGGCGATCCGGGCGTACCCGGCGAAGGCGAAGAAGAGCAGGCCGGCGGCGGTGAGCACGCCGCGCGCGGAGCCGCCGGGCTGGTCGATCCGAGCGAGCTGGACGCCGGTCGCGCCGGCCACCGCCACCACAGCCAGCACCGCCAGCACGACCAGCACCAGAAGCCGGGTGGCGGTGGCGGTCTTGGCGACGCCGCGCAGGTTCACGCCGGTCACCGCGACGACGGCGGCGACGGCCACGAGCCGGGCCTGTCCGGGCCAGAGGTACGCCCCGACGGTCAGCGCCATCGCCGCGCAACTCGCCGTCTTGCCGACCACGAACCCCCAGCCGGCGACGAACCCGGCGAACGGGCCGAGCCGTTCCCGCCCGTAGACGTAGGTGCCGCCGGACTCCGGGTAGCGGGCCGCCAGTCGGGCCGAGCTGGTCGCGTTGCAGAACGCCACCGCACCGGCCAGCGCCAGCGCGACCAGCAGTCCGGTGCCGCCGGCTGCCGCGGCGGCCGGAGCGAAGACCACGAAGACGCCCGCGCCGAGCATCGAGCCCAGACCGATGACGACCGCATCCGGTACGCCCAGCCGCCGCACCAACCGTTCCACGGCCCGCAGCCTAGGGGCGTTCGGTGAACGGAGCGCTCCAGTGGCGTAGCCGTTCGGGGAGCGGCAACCCGTCCCAGGGCACCCGGTGCAGCAGCCGGTCCAGCAGCAGGCCCAGCAGCAGGGCGGCGAGCCCGTCGGTGAGCCAGTGGAAGTTCAGGTACGTGGTGGTGACCAGCAGGATCGCCGGGGGCGCGTACCGGACCAGTCGGTAGAGCCCGGTCCGGAGCCGGCCGGCGGTCAGCGCGAGCAGCAGTGCGGCGATCACGCCGTACCAGACGATCGCGTTCGCGACGTGGCCCGACGGGTACGACAGCGAGTAGGCGTCCGGTGGCAGCTCGTGGAAGATCCGCACCGCCTCCTCCGGTGCCAGGAACGGCTCCTTGACCGAGGCGGTCGGGGCGGCCCGGTCGGTCCAGAGCTTGAGCGGACCGATCGTCAGCGTGGTGACCACGAGAGCGGCACCCACCAACAGGAACGGCCGGATCGTACGGCGTCGCCAGGCCACCGCCACCGCGAGTCCGCCGGAGAGCGGCAGCAGCAGCCCACCACCCTGACCGAGCAGGTTGAACGCTCGGGCGATCCAGTACAGCGGGTTGGGTGCGTGAGCGAAGGCCCACTCGCTCACCGCGAGGTCGAGGCCGTAGAACCGGCCGGTGGCGAGCACGGCGGTCAGCGCCGCGAACCCGGCGATCAGCAGGGCGTCGCACCACCAGCCGGCCGGGCGTACCGGCGCCGGGCGCAGCCTCCGGGGTGTCGTTTCCCGCACCCCGCCACGCTACCGGGCCGTCGGGGTGGATCGACCGCGCCTCCGTCCCGGCACTGTGGGGCCGACCACGCGGGGGAGCGTTCCGGGCGGCGAGCCGTCAGACTTGACGCCGTGCGGATCACTTCGGCCCTCGTAGACCCGGCGTTGCTCGACCTGCCCTGGTCGACACCGTTGGAGGAGTGGCCGGCCGAACATCTGGTCGCACTTCCGCAGGGCATCTCCCGGCACGTGGTGCGTTTCGTCCGCCTCGGCGGGTTCGTCTACGCGGTCAAGGAGACCGGCGAGCGGGTGGCCGAGCGGGAGTACGACCTGCTGCGGGCGCTGGAACGGATCGACTTCCCGTCGGTGCAGGCGGTGGCGATCGTCGCCGACCGGCAGTCCGACGCCGGTGAGCCGCTCGACCCGGTGCTGATCACCCGGCACCTCCAGTTCTCCCTGCCGTACCGGGCGTTGTTCTCGCACACGCTGCGGCCGGAGACGATGGGCCGGCTGCTGGACGCGCTCGCCGCGCTGCTGGTCCGGATGCACCTGACCGGCTTCTTCTGGGGCGACTGCTCGCTGTCGAACACGCTGTTCCGGCGGGACGCGGGCGCGTTCGCCGCGTACCTGGTCGACGCGGAGACCGGGGCGCTGCGCAGCGCGCTCTCCAACGGCCAGCGTGGCGAGGACCTGGAGATCGCCCGGGTCAACATCTTCGGCGAGGCGCTCGACCTCGCCGCTGCCGGCCTGCTGCACGACTCGATCGACCCGGAGGTGGTCTGCGAGGAGGTCGTGCAGCGGTACGAGCGGCTCTGGCACGAGATCACCTACGAGCAGCAGGTGGAGCGGGACGGTCGGCACGACGTCGAGGGCCGGATCCGGCGACTCAACGAGATGGGCTTCGACGTGGCCGAGGTGGCCATGTCGACGATCGACAACGGGCGGTACCTCATCCGGCCGAAGGTGGTCGACGCCGGCTACCACCACCGGCGGCTGCTCCGGCTCACCGGTCTGGACGCCGAGGAGAACCAGGCCCGCCGGCTGCTCAACGACCTCGACGCGTACCGGGCGGAGAGCGACCTGATCGACGAGCAGCAGGCCGCGCACCGCTGGCTGACCGAGGTGTTCGAGCCGGTGGTCCGCGCCGTGCCCGCGCACCTGCGGCGCAAGCTGGAGCCGCAGGAGCTGTTCGCGCAGATCATCGAGCACAAGTGGCTGCTCTCCGAGGAGGCCGGGCGGGACGTCGGCATGCGGCACGCCGTGCACTCGTTCCTCGGCGACGTGCTGGTGCACCGCCCCGACGAGCAGGCGGTGCTCGGCGTGGAGATCCCGGCGCCCCGCTGACCGGCCAGGTCACTCGACCCAGTCGCCACCGCGCATCACCCGGACGACCCGCAGGTCGTCGTCGAGCACCACCAGGTCGGCGCGGAGGCCGGGCTGGAGGGCGCCTACCTGGTCGCCGAGGCCGATCGCGAGCGCCGGCGTGGTGGACACCATGCGCACCGCGTCGGGCACCGGGATCCCGGCGGCCACCGCGTTGCGCAGCGCCGCGTCCATGGTCAGGGTGCTGCCGGCGATCGCCCCGTCCCGGGCCAGCCGGGCCTCTCCGTCGGTCACGGTCACCGCCTGCCCGCCCAGCTCGTACTCGCCGTCGGGCATCCCGGCGGCGGCCATCGCATCGGTGATCAGCGCACAGCGTTCCGGACCGGCGGTGCCGGTGGCGAAGGTCAACGTGCCCTGGTGCAGGTGTACCCCGTCGGCGACCAGCTCGCACACGACGTTCGGGGCGGTCAGCAACGCCACCACCGGTCCCGGCTCGCGGTGGTGCACCGGACGCATCCCGTTGAACAGGTGGGTGCCGACGTTCGCCCCGGCCGCCACCGCGGCGACGGTCTGCTCGTACGTCGCGTCGGTGTGCCCGACGGCGGCGACCACGCCCTGCCGGGTGAGCAGCTCGATGGCCTCCAACGCGCCCGGGCGCTCCGGGGCGAGGGTGACCATCCGCACCGCGCCGTCACCGATCTTGATCAACTCGTTCAGCTCGTCGGTGGACGGATCGCGGAGGAACTCCGGGTTCTGCGCGCCGCACCGGGCGGCGGAGAGGTACGGCCCCTCGAAGTGGATACCGGCCAGCACGCCGTCGCCCACCAGCGGGGCGAACGCGGCGGTGGCCGCGCGCATCAGGTCGAACGGCGCGCTGACCAGGCTGGCGAGCAGGCTGGTGGTGCCGTGCCGCAGGTGGAACGCGGCGGCGGCACGGGCCTGGTCGGCGTCGCCGGTGGTGAAGGTGTGCCCACCGCCGCCGTGGGTGTGCATGTCGACGAAGCCGGGCACCACCCAGTGGCCGTCCTGGACCGACGGGTACTCGGCGACAGCGCTGATCCGGTCATCCCGGACCTCGACGCAACCCTGCCGGATCACCCCGCTCGGGGTCACCACCTTGCCGTTAACCCGTACGGTCATCACGTCTCCAGCTGGTCGAGGGCGAGCAGGGCGGCACCGAGGCAGCCCGCCTCGTCGCCGAGGGCGGCCGGGACCAGTCGTGGCTCCCGGTGGAACGTCAGCCGGTCCCGCAGCGCGGCACGCAGCGGGTCGAACAGCCCGGCACCGGCCTGGGCGAGCCCACCGCCCAGGACGATCGTCTCCACGTCGAAGAGGGCCTGGCCGGTGGCCAACCCGTCGGCCAATGCCGCGACGGCCTCCCGCCACACCCGGCTGGCGATCTCCTCACCGGCAGCCGCGCGCGCGGCCACCTCGGCGGCGCTCACCATCGTCGGCGGCGTACCGGAACCGGTGGCGCACCCGACGTCCGACCCGGCGGTGAGTGCGGCGTAGCGGCGGGCGACGGCCGAGGCGGAGGCGATCGACTCCAGGCAGCCGGCCCGGCCGCAGCCGCAGGGCGGGCCGTCCGGGCGGACCAGGATGTGGCCGAGTTCCCCGGCCGCGCCGTGTGCGCCGGTGGCGGCCGACCCGGCGACCACGTGCGCGGCGGCGATGCCGGTGCCGATGGCCACGAAGAGCACGTGCCCGGCGTCGCGGCCGGCGCCGAGGCGCGCCTCGGCGAGCCCGCCGGCCCGCACGTCGTGCCCGAGCGCCGTGGGCAGGCCGAGGCGTGCCGTGGCCAGTTCCCGCAGGGGTACGTCCCGGAAGCCCACGTTCGCCGACCAGACCGCGACGCCGCGTGCCTCGTCGACGACGCCCGGCACCACGACGCCGAGCGCGGCCGGGGCGAGGCCGTCGGCGCGGGCCTTGTCGGCCAGCCCCTCGGCCACGGCGAGGATCGTGTCGACGACCGCCTCGGCACCCCGGGCCGCCTCGGTGGGGTGCCGTTCGGCGTGCACCACGGCACCGTCGGGCCGGATCAGCGCGCACTTCATCCCGGTGCCGCCGACGTCCAACGCGACGACGACCCGCTCGTGATCTGCGGTCACGTGAGTACCACGGACCTGCTCAGGTGCCGGGGTGCGTCGGGGTCGAGCCCGCGACTGGTGGCCAGGGCGACGGCGAAGCGTTGCGCCAGGATCAGGTCGGCCATCGGGTCGACCGGGGTACGCCCGGCGGCCCAGCGGCCCAGCACGGTACGGACACCGTGGGTGCGGCTGTGCGCGAAGGCGGCACCGGTGGCGGCGACGTCCTCGGGCAGCCCGTCGGGCAGCTCGCCGAAGGCCCAGACCAGCCGGCCCGGTGCGGCGACGGAGATCGGGCCGTGCCGGTAGTCCATCGCCGGGTACGCCTCGGCCCAGAAGGTGGCCGCCTCGCGGCACTTGAGCGCCGCCTCCTGGGCCAGCCCGATCGTCCAGCCCCGGCCGAGGAAGGTGACCTGCTCGATCAGGCTCGGGTCGATCGGCAGCGGGGCGCGGACCGCGACCTCCGCGTCGGCGACCAGCGCGGTGATGTTGTCACCCAGGTGGGCGCGGAGCAGCGCCAGCGCGGTGGTGGGGAAGCGGGTCTGGATCACCGAACGTTCGTCGGCGAAGGGCATGGTGACGCTGGCGTCGGCGATGTCGACCGCCGGTGCGGCGGGGTCGCCCACCAGCACGGTGGTCGGGATCTGTCCGCGTACGGCGGTGAGCAGGTCGAGGACCTCGGTCGTGGTGCCGGAGCGGGTGATCGCCAGCAGCCGGTCGTACCGCCGTCCGGCGGGGAACTCGCTGGCCTGGAAGGCGTCGGTCTCGCCGTGCCCGACGGCCTCGCGGCGGGCCGCGTACGCGGTGGCCATGAACCACGAGGTGCCACAGCCGACGACGGCGACCCGTTCGCCGGTGCGGGGGAGCCGGTCGACCACCGAGGGGGCCAGGTCGGCCGCCTGGCGCCAGCAGTCCGGCTGGCTCGTGATCTCCGCGGAAACGTACGCCATGAGAACTCCTCGCAGGCCAGTTCGCTGCGTCATGCCCTTCGTTGCGCAGTGCAGCTTGTCGCGCAGCACGGCTTGTTGCGCAGTGCGGCTCGACGTGCGTTGCCGCTGGCTGCGCAATACGGCTCGTTAACCGCATCTTTCGAGCGCCATTCTGCTCGAAACGCGGTGGTAATGGCAACCGCAGGGGTGAACGCGCAGCCAGAGGTTTTGCCTCATCGTAGTTTCGCGCACTACTGTGCACGCAACCAATCACGGATCGTGCAGTGACGGAGGCTCCGGGGTGGACCGCTACGCGAGATGGAACGCCCTGCTCGAAATGCTGACCGACTCCGGTCGGGTCACCGTCGAGGAGGCCGCCGAACGCCTGGACGTCTCGCAGGCCACCATCCGCCGCGACTTCGACCAGCTCGCCCAACAGCAGATGATCACGCGTACCCGGGGTGGCGCGGTCGCCAACGGTGTCTCGTACGACCTGCCGCTGCGCTACAAGACCGCCAAGCACTCCGCCGAGAAGCAGCGGATCGGCGCGGCCGCCGCCGCGCTGGTGTCCCCGGGCACCGTGGTCGGCCTCAACGGCGGCACCACCAGCACCGAGGTGGCGCGGGCGCTGGCCGTCCGCCCGGATCTCAACACCAATGCCGAGGGCGCGCAGCTGACCGTGGTCACCAACGCCCTGAACATCGCCAACGAGCTACTGGTCCGGTCCCGGATGAAGGTCGTGGTGGCCGGCGGGGTGGTGCGGCCGAAGTCGTTCGAGCTGGTCGGCCCGTTGGGTGGGGCGCTGCTGCGCGAGGTCACCCTCGACGTGGCGCTGCTCGGCGTGGACGCCATCGATCCGCAGCTCGGCGCCGCCGCCCACCACGAGGGTGAGGCGGCGATGAACAACCTGATGGTGGCCCGCGCCAAGCGGGTCGTGATCATTGCGGACTCGTCCAAACTGGGCGGTCACGCCTTCGCCCGCATCTGCTCTGTGGAGCGGGTCGAGACGCTGGTCACCGACTCGGGTGCGGCACCCGAGGTGGTCGATGCCTTCCGCGTCGCCGGTGTCCACGTCATCTGCGCCTGACGTGCAAGGAAGGGCCCCCTCCTAGCGCCTCCGGTAGAGCAGGGGACCCCTGCTAACAACACCCCCGGCGTGGCACTGCATACCGGGTATTGCCTTCCGCTGCATACCGCGTATGGTGTCGTCGTCGCCCACACACCAACGGGGGAGGTGCAGCTTGCCAGCTGTCCTGGAAATCGAAGGTCTACGAAAGACGTACCGCAGCCGACGACGTGGCACCCGCAACGCCTTGGACGGCTTCGACATGCGCGTCGAGGCGGGACAGGTGCACGGCTTCCTCGGCCCCAACGGGTCGGGCAAGACCACCACACTGCGTACGCTGCTCGGCCTGATCCGGCCCGACGGCGGCCGGATGGCGATCCTCGGGCACGAGGTGCCCGCAGCGCTGCCGCAGGTCGCCGGTCAGGTCGGCGCGATCGTGGAGAGCCCGCAGTTCTTCCCGCACTTCAGCGCCAAGGACACCCTGTCGCTGCTGGCCGGCGCCGGTGACGTGCCCGCGCAGCGGGTCGACGAGGTGCTGGAACTGGTCGGCTTGCGCGACCGGGCCGGGGAGCGGGTCAAGACGTACTCGCTCGGCATGAAGCAGCGGCTCGCGGTCGCCTCGGCACTGCTCAAGAACCCACGGCTGCTGATCCTGGACGAGCCGGCCAACGGCCTCGACCCGGGCGGCATCCGGGAGATGCGCTCCCTGATGCGCAATCTCTCCGAATCCGGCATGACGGTGGTGCTGTCCAGCCACATCCTCGGCGAGATCCAGCTCATCTGCGACTCGGTCACCATCATCTCGTTGGGTCGTCGGGTCGCCTTCGGCCCGGTCGACGAGGTGCTGGCGCAGCACTCGTCGGGCGGGGTGCGGGTCCGGCTGGAGGCCGTGACCGACCTGCCGGTCGCCGTCGCCGCGCTGACCCAGGCGGGCGTACGGGTCACCACGAACGCCGACCACCTGATGCTCGCCGGGGTGGACAAGCCGGCCACCGTCACCCGGCTCCTCGCCGAGCAGGGGCTCTACGTCAGCGAACTCGCACCTATCGCGGTCGACCTGGAGAGCGTCTTCCTCGAACTGACCGCCACCGCACCGGTCCCCGGTCAGCACCGGCAGGTCGACCAGTCCGTACGAATCGATGGGGCGGCACCGTCCGCGCCCACCGCAGGAGGTTGGGGCGCGTGAGTCTCTTCCGTACCGAGCTGCGCCGGCTCGCCAAACGACGCTTCGCCCGCTGGATGGCGGTGGGGGGCCTGCTGGTGCTGGCCGTCGTCGTGGTCGGCATGTTCGTCAGCAACCAGAAGATCGGCCCGGACCAGTGGGCCGCGGCGGAACGGTCCGCCGACCGGCAGTACCAGGAGCAGGTCCGCTGGGCCGAGCAGGAGCGCGTCGCCTGCGAGCGGGCGAAGACGACGGGCGAGGAGTTCTACACCACCAACTGCGCGGAGATCAGCCCGCCGGCACGTGAGGACATCGAGGCGGAGTGGTTCCTGCCCTCGACGTTCGACTTCCGCGAGAGCTTCGGCGACATGCTGATCCCGCTCGCCGCGATCCTGGCCCTGATCGGGTTCGTGGTCGGCGCCTCCTTCGTGGGCGCCGAATGGAGCACCGGCGGGATGATGAACCTGCTGCTCTGGCGACCGAAACGGCTGACCGTGCTGCTGACCAAGCTCGGCGCGCTGCTCACCGGGCTGCTCGCCCTGGCGCTGCCCGCCACGGTGGCCTGGTTCGGCAGCATGTGGCTGGTCGCCAACCTGCGCGGCAGCACCGAGCAGATGACCTCCGGCGCCTGGCAGTCGTTCCTGCTCACCGGGCTTCGCGGCATCGTGCTGGCACTGGTGGCGGCGACGGTGGGCTTCGCCCTGGCGTCGCTGGGTCGGCACACCGCGATGGCGCTCGGCGGAGCGATCGGGGTGCTGGTGGTCGGTCAGATGGCGATCGCCGTCCTGCTGAGCATGATCCAGGTGCGGTACCTCGACGCGTGGCTGCTGCCCACCTACGCGTACGCCTGGATGACCAAGGAGATCGAGCTCCAGGACTGGCGCTCCTGCGACGCCTCGTACACGGGCAACTGTGAGCCGGCGACGCTGGCGATCACCTGGCAGCACTCGTCGCTGCTGTTCACGGTCGGCGTCGTGCTCTTCCTCGGCGCGGCGATGTGGGCGATGCGCCGCCGCGACATCAACTGACTCGACCGACTGCGGACGCCACCGCCACCACCGCCCTCGGGTCGTGGTGGCGGTGGTGCGTACGCGTCACGATGCGTCGGAAGATGCCCCTGGTTAGGCTGGTGGACCCGGTCGGCGCTGCTCGTGCCGGCCGCCCCTCGCAGAGGAGCCCCATGCAGCCCGCCGACGCCGCTGAGACAGCGGAGACCGGTCCGGACGCCGTCACGGTGCCGCCGCCACGGTCCGCCCCCGAGGTGGAGTCGACCCGGGCGCCGGACGCGGGTGTCGTCGGCCCCGAAGGACCCGAGGACACCGCCGAGGACGCCGCAGCGGAGAGTGCCCCCGAGGCAGCCGTTCCGCCCGCCGGGGGGCTCGGCGACCGGGACCGCGAGATCCTCGCCTTCGAACGCCAGTGGTGGCGACACGCCGGTGCGAAGGAACAGGCCATCCGGGACCGTTTCGGGCTCTCCGCGACCCGCTACTACCAGCTGCTGAACGCGTTGCTGGACAATCCGGCCGCGCTGGCCGCAGACCCGGTGCTGGTGGGCCGGCTGGTCCGGCTGCGCGCTTCCCGCGCACGGAACAGGCGCCGCTGACCGGGGAGAATGTCGGACCGCGCGGCGGGTAGCCGGGGCACGGAGGTGGCGACGATGACCGGATCAGGCCCGACGCGACCGAGGCGTACCGCACAGGTGACGTATCCGAGGACGGACGCGGGGCTGCCCGAGGCCGTCTCCGAGGAGCGTCGGCGGGGCCCGGCGGTCGGTGCCGCGCCGACCATGCGGGTACGCTCCGCGTCCGCCCCGCCACCGGGCCGGGCGGTCAACGAGGACCTGGTGTTCCGGTTCGGCCCGCTGGTCGGTGTCCTGGACGGGGCGACCGTGCCGGAGGGCTTCGACACCGGCTGCGTACACGGGCCGCAGTGGTACGTCCGGCACCTGGCCGCCCGACTGGGGCTGGCCGAGGCGGCGCGCCCGGCGGCGACGCTGGTGAGCAACCTGGCGGCGGCGATCCTGGCGGTCCGCTCCGACCACGGCGGGCAGTGTGATCTCGACCACCCCGGAACGCCGTCGAGCACGGTGTGCCTGCTGCGCGACGGTGGTGACCAGGTCGACTACCTGGTGCTCTGCGACAGCCCGCTGGTGCTCGACATCGGTGGTCGGGTCGGGGTGGTCACCGACGACCGGTTGGCCGCCTCGGTGGCCCGGTTACGCGCCGTCGCCACCGCACTGCCCGACTCGACGGACCGGGCGACCCGCTTCCGGCACGCCGTCACCGCGCAGCGCGAGCGGATGAACCGTACGCACGGCTACTGGGTCGCCGCCGCCGATCCGGACGCCGCCTACCAGGCGGTGGTCGGCACATTGCCTTTGCGGGGCCCGGAGGCGCTGCGGCGCGCGGTGCTGCTCACCGACGGGGCCTCCGCCGCCGTCGAGGAGTTCGGCCTCTTCGACTGGGCCGGCCTGCTGGACGTGGTGTCCACCGGCGGTCCGGGCGCGCTCGTCGACCTGGTCCGGTCGGCCGAGCGGGAGCACCCCGACCGGCTGCGCCGGCACAAGCCGGCCGACGACGCGTCTGCCGTCTACTGCGAATTCACTCGGTCGGACGACAGCGGAGCGTGAGGTCGGACGAAATCCGGTCCGACCGGTCGAACCCGTCCGCCGGAGGGGTCGGTCGACGCGGACCGGGTGGACTTGCGGCGTCGGGCGCGGGAGACTGCGGCACGTGACGGGTGCGGTCCGGTTGGAGCCGGTAGACGAGAAGAACCTCGAACCGTTGCTCTCCGTAGCGGCGGCCGAGGCGGAACCGGCCGAGGTGATGCCGCCGGTGGAGGCACCGGCGGGCTGGTCGCACGCGCGGCGGGAGGCGTTCCGGGAGTTCCACCGCGCCAGCTTCGGCGGGCTCGACGGGCCCACACGCACCGCCATGTACGCCATCCTGGCCGGCGGTGAGGTGGTCGGCATGATCCGGATGACCCGGCGGGACGCCCCGGACACCGTCGAGGTGGGCATGTGGCTGGGCCAGTCCGCCCGGGGCCAGGGCATCGGGCGGGCGGCGCTGTGCGAGCTGATGAACCTCGCGCCGGACGTCGGAGTGCGGACCGTGGTCGCGGACACCACGGCGGACAACCACGGTGCCCTGTACGTGCTGGAGAGGTGCGGCGCCAAACTGCGCGAGGACGGCGACCGGGTGTACGCCGAGATCGCCCTCAACCCCGCCCCCTGACCCCACCGTGGTGGGGTCAGCTGCGTTTGTCGGCGTAGGCGGCCAGCCAGGCGACCTGGTCGGGGTCCAGGGACGGGCGTACCCGGGATCGGGCGGTGGCGACGTGGTCGGCGGTGACCGTGGCGGCGGTCAGCGACTCGCGCATCGCGGCCAGCGCCGCCTCCCGGACCAGCGCCGCGCAGTCGGCGGCGGAGAAGCCGTCCAGCTCCGCGCCGAGCGAGGGCAGGTCGACGTCCTCGGCGAGCGGTACGTTGCGGGCCGCGGCCCGCAGGATCGCCGTCCGTGCCTCGGCGTCCGGCGGCGGGACGTAGACCAGCCGTTCCAGCCGTCCGGGCCGCAGCAGCGCCGGGTCGATCAGGTCGGGCCGGTTCGTCGCGCCGATCACCACCACGTTGCGCAGTGACTCGACGCCGTCCATCTCGGTCAGCAGCGCGGCCACCACCCGGTCGGTGGTGCCGCCGTCGCTGGCCTGGCCGCGTACCGGGGCCAGGGCGTCCACCTCGTCCAGGAACACCAGCGTCGGCGCGGCTTCCCGGGCCCGCCGGAACAGTTCACGGACCGCGCGTTCGCTCTCGCCGACCCACTTCGACAGCAGTTCGGCGCCCTTGACCGAGAGCACGTTCGCCCGGCCGGACCCGGCCAGCGCGGTCACCAGGTACGTCTTGCCGCAGCCGGGCGGACCGTAGAGCAGGACGCCGCGCGGTGGCTGCACGCCGAGGCGGGCGAACGTGTCCGGGTAGGTCAGCGGCCACAGCACCGACTCGGTCAGCGTCTGCTTGACCTCGACCAGGTCACCGACGTCGTCGAGGGTCACCCGGGCCAGTTCGAGCGTGGAGGCGGCCATGGTGGTCGGCCGTACCACCTCCAACGCGGCGGTGAAGTCGGCCATCGCTACGGTCGGGTTCTCCACCGACTTCTGGCGCAGGGCCGCGCGTACACCGGCCTCCCGCACCAGCGCGGCCAGGTCGGCGGCGACGAACCCGGGGGTACGCCCGGCGACCTCGTCCAGCCGTACGTCCTCGGCGAGCGGCACCGGGCGGGTCAGCACGGTGAGCTGTTCCCGGCGCAGGGCGGCGTCCGGCAGCGGGACGTCGATCCGCAGCGAGAGCAGGTCCGGGGCGCGGAGCGCCGGGTCCACGGCCTCCGGTCGGCCCGTGGTGCAGACCACCGCCGAGCCGGCCCGGACGACCTCGGCCAGGCACTGCCGGAACACGGTCCCCACCGGGCCGGGGCTGTCCGCCGGGGCCAGCGCCTCCACGTCCGAGACCAGCAGCACGGCCGGGCCACCGGCGACCACCTCGGCGGTCACCGCCCGGAGCCGGGCCGCGGCCGAGGAGTTGGTCAGCGCCGCGACCTCGGGAGCCCAGAGCTGGTGCACCCGGGCACCGACCTGCGCGGCCACCGCCCGGACCAGCGCGGACTTCCCGGAGCCGGCCGGACCGGCGACGAGTACGCCGAGCGCGACGGTGGTGCCGAGTCGGCCGAGCACCTCACCGTGGTGGAAGCCCAGGTCCAGCAGTTCGGTCAGCTCCTCCGCCTGGGACCGCAGGCCGGGCAGCTCGTCCACCGACGGAAGGTGCTCCTGGTGCACCTCGCTGTCGGCCCAGACCTCGGCACCGGTCTCCGCGTCCGCGTCGGTGTGCCGGTCAGCGCCCACCGTCGTACGCCCACCGGTCGGTCGCCCGAGCCCGGCGGAGACGGCGGTCGCCGACCTGCGGGCGTCGGTCTCCCCCCGGGTCTGCGGGCCGTGCTCCCACCCGACCAGGGTGTCCATGGTGACCAGCGCCCCCGGGGCCGGGTCGGCGTCGACGACGCGGAGGAGCGTGCTGGTCCAGGCGTAGCCGACCCGGGTGGAGAGGCTGCGTCGGGCCGCCTCCACCAGCGTGCGCGTCGACGCGTCCGGGAGGACGTCCTGGGGCAGCAGGGAGACGTCGTCCCCGGCGGTGACCACCTTGCCGAGCAACGCCAGTCGCAGCATCTCCGGGGAGACCACCGCGACGATCTGGGCCGGGCCGGAGAGCAGCACCCGGCGGGCGGCGGTGACGGGTGCCGGGCGCACCGTGACCTCCCCGCCGTCGCGGACGCCGAGGTTGCCCAGCGTCAGGTCGTCGGCGTGCAGCAGGCCGGCACCGGAGCCCGGTTCGGCCTCGGCGGCGATGCCGGCGGTCACCCGCCTGCCGGTCAACCGGACCGGATCGCCTGGCCGCAGCGCGAGCGCGGTGAGCGCCTCGGGGTGCAGCCGGACGATGCCACGCCGGGCGTCCAGCGCGGCCGGACGCAGACTGGCGATCAGGGTCAACTCGGGTTCGCCCACCCGAGCGACCCTAACCGGCCCGGTCACCCCCCGTGCGATCAGCCCGGCTGATCCTCACCGGTGAGCAGCGACGGGTCACGACGGATCAGCTCGGCCAGCCGGGCCGCCGGGTCCGGCTGCGGTGCTTCCGGAGCGTCGGACCAGCCGGTCGCGTCGCTGATCGGTACCGGCCAGGCCGGCGGCGGCGTGGCGGGCTGCCCGCTGACCACGACCTCCTGGCCGATCCAGGCCACCCGCAGGTCGTACGCGGTGCCGTCGTGGTCGACCCGGGCGGTGACGCTGGTGCCCGGACGGGCCGCGACCACGACGCGCAACGCCTCGGCCACCTCCTCCGCGACCTGCCGCGGAGACGTCCCGGGTACGCGTTCCGGCGCACCCGTCCAGCCGGGTCCCGCATTCCGGCTGTCCGTCCGGCTCGCCGCCGCACCGGACGGCGCGTCCGGCCCCGGATCGGGCTGGTCGTCGGTCGACGGATCCGTGGACCGGCGGCGCAGCGCCTCCTCGCGCCGACGCATCCGGGCCAGTGTCTCGTCCAGTCCGCCCCTCATCCGCCTCACCCCTTCCCACGAGCGGCCGTGAGCCGGTCGGCTCAGGCCCGCTTGTCCCGGATCGCCCGGTCCAACGCCCGATCGAGGACGACCAGCAGGGCGTCCCGCACGGAGAGCCGGTCCCGGGCGTCGAACTGCACCAGAGGTACGTGCTCACCGATGGCCAGGGCCCACCGGATCGCGTTGAGGTCGTGCGCCAGCTGCCCGTCGAAGGCGTTCACCCCGACCACGAACGGTAGGCCGGCCCGCTCGAAGAAGTCGATCGCCGGGTAGCAGTCGTCCAGCCGGGCGCTGTCCACCACCACCAGCGCGCCGAGCGCGCCCCGGGCCAGGTCGTCCCACATGAAGCCGAAGCGGGCCTGGCCGGGCGTGCCGAACAGGTAGAGCTTCAGGCTGCGGTCGATGGTGACGCAGCCGAAGTCCATCGCCACGGTGGTCGTGGTCTTGTCCGAGCGCTGGCCGGGGTCGTCGACCCCGATACCGGCGATCGTCATCTCCGCCTCGGTGGTCAGCGGCACGATCTCCGAGATGGCACCCACGGTGGTCGTCTTACCCACCCCGAAGCCCCCGGCCACCAGGATCTTGACCGGGATCGGCGGGGTCCGGCGGTGCGCACCCCTTCCGCCGGTCGCCGCGGGCGGCCGGTACGGCGGGGGCGAAGCAACCGGTGCGGGGGGCGGCGGCGGGGTGGCCCGTCCCACCGACGGGGGGACCGGCGCGGAGCCGCCGTAGCGGGCCGTGGCGCTGTTGGCGGCGAGCGCGCCCTGCGGGGCGACCGGCCAGTCAGGAGATTGCACGAAGTCCATCAATCACTCGCAGGATGACGTCGGGGTCGAGGGCGTCGTCGGCGTCGTTGACGTGTACGTCCAGGTGGCCGGCGGCCCGCAGGTCGCCCACCAGGACCCGGGTCACACCGAAGTGCAACCGGGTCTTGGCGGAGATCTCGGCGACCGAGATCGGGTCGCCGCAGAGTGCCACGATCGCCTGGAGTTCCGGGGTCAGCCGCGCGGTCACACTGGTCCACGGCTCGGGGCCGGGCCGGGCGGTCACCTGGGTCTCCAGGCCGATCGACGGGTCGGCGCCGGCCACCCGCCCGGCCGTGAGCACGAACGGGCGGAGTCCGGTCGGACCGGCCGCCTCGGGTTCCGATCCGACGACCGACGCCGCCGCCGATCCGACCGCCGCCGGTGCGTCCACCGGGGCGGCGTCGCCGACCGAGGAGGGCTCACGCAGGTAGGGCCGGATCCGGAACACCGGCTCCTGTTCCGCACCGGCGGCGTCGGGGTTCATTGCTGAACGGAGTTCTTGAGTTCGGCGATCAGGCGCGGGGTGAGCGCGCTTCCGGCCCGACCGGCGAAGAGGGTCATCTCGTACGCGACGGTGCCGAGGTTGGCCGACCGGTCGGCGACCACACCGAGCACCGAGCCGCTGCTGATCGCGCTGATGAGCAGGTAGCCCTCGGCCATGTCCACCACGACCCGGTTCAGCCCGCCCAACGCGTACCAGCTGGCGGCGCCGCCGGCCAGGCTGGTCATGCCGGAGACCACTGCGGCGAGCCGCTCCGCGTTGGACCGGTCCTTGATCGCGGACATGGCCATCAGCAACCCGTCCGACGAGACGGCGATCGCCTCCAGCACCCCTGCCGTGCTCGAGGTGAAGGTGTCCAGGAGCCAGTTGAACGTGCGGGCCTCGGGGCTCAGGTCCCCGGCCGGGTGGCTCTGGTGGTCGAGGTTCTCGTGTACGTGCGGGCTGGTCAAAGTGGCGTTCCTTCTTCGTCGCTGTGGTCGGGACGGACATCGCGCAGAGCCCGGGCGACGCCGGTCTCGAACGCGTTGAGGAGATCGCGGACCTCGGCCGGGTCGCCGGGGTTCTGCGCCATCGTCTGGCGGGGCGTGGTGGCGATCAGGTTCGCGCCCGGCACCCGCCGACTCAGTTGGGTGGGTGCGCCGGAGGGCGCGGGCTCGACCGGCTGCGGAAGTGCCGCCGCCCGGCTCTGCTCGGCCCGCCGTACGCCCGACTCGAACTGCTCGACGAGGGCGCGGGCGGCGACCGGGTCGGCGCGGGTGGCGTCCACCGGACCCACCCGGGGTGCGCTCCTGGACAGGCTGGCGCCGGGCACCCGCTGCCGGATGCCGGGCACCGGACCGGTCGGGGCGGGTAGCGGGGTCTCCGCCGGTGCCGGCCCTCTCCCGGTCGGTACGGCGGGGTCGCCGTCGGCCGGTCGGTCCGGCGTGACGGTGCCGTCCGGTTCGACGGCGCCCGGAGCGGTGGCGAAGGCGTCCCAGGACGCACCCACCTCCATGCTCTCGGTGGCCCGGCTGAGCAGCTTCTGGTCGAAGCCGGGCAATGCGGCGGCCTCGGCCGGCAGGTGGGTCGGACCGCCCACGCCGACGTGGACCGGCTCGGCCTGGGCCGGGCCGTCCAGCGTCGGCACCGGCGGCGACATCGGGATGCCGGGCTCGGGCTGGTGCCGGGTCGGCAGCGCGACGGGCACGCTGGCCCGGGCGGTGGGTGTCGCCCCGCCGGTGCCGAAGACCAGCGACGACCGGGGGATCAGCAGGGTGGCGGTGACGCCACCGCCCGGCGTCGCGGACAGGCCGACGCCCCAGCCGTGCCGGCGCGCCAGTCGACCCACCACGAAGAGTCCGAGCACCTCGGTCGGGGCGAGGTCGAGCCGTTCCCGGCGGGTGAGCCGGACGTTCTCGGCGGCCAGCCGCGCCTCGGTCATGCCGATCCCGTGGTCGACCACGGTCAGCCGGGCGCCGTCGTCGGTGATCTCACCGCCGACCACCACACGGGTGTGCGGCGGGGAGAAGACGGTGGCGTTCTCCATCAGCTCGGCCAGCGCCAGCACCAGGTCACCGATGATCGCCGGGGCCGCCGACACCTCGGCCGGGACCGCGACGTCGACCCGGGTGTAGTCCTCGATCTCACCGAGCGCGAGGCGGACCGCGTCGGCCAGCGGGACCGGCGCGACGTGGGTGACGTCGCCCGTGGCGCCGGAGAGCACCACCAGGTTCCCCGCGTTACGCCGCAGCCGGCTGGAGATGTGGTCGAGGCGGTACAGGCTCTCCAGCCGCCCCTGGTCGGCCTCCTGCTGCTCCAGCCGGTCGATCAGCGCGATCTGCCGACCGACCAGGTTCTGCGTACGTCGGCCGACGTGCCCGAACATCTGGGCCACGTTGCGCCGGCTGGCCACCTGGCGTTCCACCAGCAGGGCGGCGGTGCTCTGCACCCGCTCGAAGGCGCGGGCCAGGTCACCGATCTCGTCCCGGGCACGGACGTCGACCCGGTCGAGCCGGATCGGCTGGGCGGCGTCGGTCTCGTCGTCGGCGACCCGCACCAGTTCGGACTCGGCGACCCGGGCGACCCGGTCGGCGGAGCGGGTGAGCCGGGTCAGCGGCCGGGCGACGGTCCGGCCGATGGCGAGGGCGAGCAGCACCACCACGACCAGGATCAGCAGCACCAGGGCGGCCACCCAGTACGCCTCGGCGATCGCGGTCTGCCGGTCCGCCCGCACCTCGGCGGTCACGTCGGCGACCAGCTTCTTCTCCACGAACTGACCCAGCGTGATCAGGGAGGAGATGGTCGGGTAGAGGACCTCGACGGGCGTCTGCGACACCGCGCCCACCGGGTCCAGCGAGCTCTGGTCCAGGAAGCCCGGCCCGGTCCGGGCGTCCAGGGCGGCCTGCTCGACGTCCATCAGCGCCAGTTGCTCGGGCGTGATCAGGCCGAGCAACTGGTTGGTCTCCGACTGGAGGGTGGCCATGTTGGCCACGAAGACGGTGGCGAGCTGCGGGCTGGGCTTGGCCGCGACCAGCACCAGCAGGGCGGCGCCACTGCCGAGCCCCTCGCTCTTGCGCAGGATCCCGTCCAGCGCCAGCACCTGCCGTCCGGCCGAGGTGCGGGTGTCCACGTCGTACGGCAGCCGCAACGAGTCGATCAGCTTGAGGTGGACCGGCCCGTACGCGCCGATGACCTGGTCCGGGCTGGCCTGTCCGGCCAGCGTGGCGGTGCGTACCGGGGCGAGTTGCCGGACCCCGTCGAGCGCGGTCGACACGTCGGGGGACAGGTCGTCGGCCAACTCGGTGCGCAGGTCGACGATCAGGTCGTCCACCTCCGCGATCTCCTGCACCAGATCGGTGCGCTCGACCTGCCGCAGCAGCAGACCGATGGCGAGCATCCGCTCCCGCTGGAGGTGCTGGAGCAGGGTGCCGATCCGGCTGGCGACCTTGACGGTGCTCTCGATGTCGCCGGCCCGCTGGGCGACCCCGGCGCGTTCCCACACCACCGGAAACGTCAGCCCGAGCATGCAGAGCAGGGGGATGAGCACCAACAGGGCGAGTTTGCCCCGGATCCGGAGCCTATCGAGCAGCATCGAAGGGCCTCCACCGATCCGGGTCGTGGCCGTGTCCGACCGGCTGGAGCGCGCGGTCGCCCGGCGGACGAGCGGGCTCCCACCGGTCGTCGACGGGCTGCTCCGGGTCCCCGGCTGCGGCGTCGGTGGCCTGCGGTCGACCGGTGGTGTCCCTCGAACGGGACAGCCATCCGGTCACCGCCAGGGCGATCAGCAGCAGACCGGCCACGCCGCCCGCGACCATGGTCAGCAGGTCGTCCCGGTCGAGCTGGTCGATCCGTTCCACCAGCAGCCGGTCGATCTCGTCGAGCAGGATCGGCTGGAGCTGCGTGGCGGCCCGCTGGGCGTCGTCCCGCGCACTGGTCAGCCGGACCAGGTTGATCGTGCCGGTCCGGTTGTCCGGCTGGGAGTGGACCGCCATCGCCTCGGTCGCCCGCTGATAGGCGTCGAACGGCGTGAGCACGCTCGCGCCCAGGTCGGCGCTGGCCGAGCTGTCCACCACCGCGCGCAGGTTGTTCACCAGGTCGTTGGCGGGTTGCAGCGCGGCGAGCCGCAGGGTCGCCAGCTCGCTCAGGGTGCGTACCCGGTCGGCGACGGGCCGCTGCGCGGCCAGGACGGCCATGTCGACGAGCCGCCCGCCGGCCACCGTCGCCTCCGGCATCTCCTCGCCGACGCCGTCCTGGAGGAAGTACGAGGCGGCGCCGGAGTCCCGGATCAGGCCGGAGGTCTCGCGCACCTTGCCGTGCAGGGCCAGCAGCAGATCCGTGACCTCCCGGTACGCGCCAAAGGCCGCCTCCGGGTCGAGCGACCGCTCGGGCAGCGCCTCCAGCTTGGCCCGGATCCCGGCCCACCGTTCGCTGGTGCTCAGCTCGGCACCGATGCGGGCGTCGACGGCGGCGGCCCGCTCGACGGCCTTCTGGAGGTTCTCCCGGGGCGGTTGGCGGTCGGCCACGGCGGCGCTCTGCGCGTCCACCAGCGCCTCGGTCACCGGTCCGAGGGCGCGCAGGTACTCCACGCCCAACCGCTCCTGCTTGAGGGCCTCCCGGTCGGCGTCGATGTACTGGTGGGCCCGCACGACGAGGAACGCCACCGGCAGCAGCAGCGCGGTGGCGAGTAGCAGCGGCAACAAGCGGCCCGGCGTCGGGGGCCGGCGACGGACCCGCGAAGCGGGAACGGTCATGGTTACTCCTCCGGGTGGCGCAACGATCGGGGGATGGCGTCAAGGAGCCGGTCCCGTGCGCCGGACCGGAAAACTAATCGAACCGGGACTGTCTGTATCGGTCTCTCCGGGTCAGGTTTGCGTCACTTCGAGCGATGTGACGGAGGATTAACTGATTGACTACGGTGGGTGGCTCTTTCCGTGGAGGTACGTCGTGGTTACGCGTATTTTCCAGTGAAAGGCATTAATTTCCATGATGCGAACTCATCCCAAAGGTTCGCCTGCGGAGGATGTGCGGTCGACCTCTTGCGGATGACGATCGGCCGAGTAGGACGGACGTACGGCGGATCTCAGCTACCACTCAGGTTGCGCGCCGTACCGTGTGCCGCATGAGATCGCCGTTCTCGGCCGCGCGGATCCGCCGTGCCCTGCCCACCAGCCGCCGGGCCGTCGCCGCGTCAGTGGCCGTCGCCCTGCTCGCGGCGGTCGTCGTCTGGGCGGTGTGGCCGGAGCGGCCGAGCTTCCGGACCGAGTCCGCGATGCTCACCGTCCGGTCCGGGCCGAACGGCGACGAGCCCGTCGACCTGGACACCACGCTGTACCTGCCGCGCGAGGCCGCCGCCGACCAGAAGGTGCCCGCGGTGCTGCTCGCGCACGGGTTCGGCGGCACCAAGAACTCGGTCCGCACCGACGCCGAGGACCTCGCCGACCGGGGCTACGCGGTGTTGACCTGGACCGCCCGGGGCTTCGGCCGCAGTGGTGGCCAGATCCACCTGGACAGCCCCGACCACGAGGTACGCGACGCGCAACGACTGCTGGACTGGCTGGCCGACCGCCCGGAGATCCGGACCGACGCGACCGGCGACCCCCGGGTCGGCGTGGTCGGCGGCTCCTACGGCGGCGCGCTGGCGTTGTTGCTCGCCGCCCAGGACCAGCGGGTGGACGCGATCGTCCCGATGATCACCTGGAACGACCTGTCCCGCTCCTTCCTGCCGGAGAGCACCGGAGGGGAACCGACCGCCGGAGTGTTCAAGTCCGGCTGGGCCGGCATCTTCTTCGGTGGCGGCGGTGCCGCCGGCTCCGGACCGGCCGGGATCTCCGGCACCGGCGCCGAGTCGCCGGAGGGCGCGCCGGACGCCGGGCCGCCCAGCCCCGCGCCGGGCCAGGGACCGGGCACCGCGCCGGGCGCCCCGATGGCCGGCGGCCTGCCCGACCCCTCCTGCGGCCGCTTCGCCTCCGACGTCTGCGCCGCGTACCTGCGCATCGCCGCCACCGGTCAGGCCGACCAGGCCGCCGTCGACCTGCTACGCCGGTCCAGCCCGGCCGGCGTACTGGACCGGATCGAGGCACCCACCCTGCTGGTCCAGGGCGCGGCGGACACCCTCTTCCCGCTCGGCGAGGCCGACGCCAACGCCCGGGGCATCGCCGCCAACGGCACCCCGGTGCGGGTCGCCTGGTTCACCGGCGGCCACGACGGCGGCTCCGGCCCGCAGACCGACTCCGACCGGGTGAAGTTCCTGACCGCGCAGTGGCTCGACCACTACGTCGCGGGAACCGGGGACGCGCCCGGCGACACCTTCACCTTCTCCCGGATCGCCGGCTTCGACGCGATGGACCGGGGGCTGGTCGCCACCGGATACCGCACCGACGACTACCCCGGTCTCGGCGGCGACGCCCGCCGCGAGGTGACCGTGGCCGGGCCGCCCCAGCCGGTGGCCAACCCGCCCGGCGGCAACCCCGCCGCGATCTCCTCGGTGCCGTTCGCCGGCTCGTTGAGCTCACTCCTCAGCGGGGTGGCCGGTGACATACCCGGGCAGCACGCCCGGTTCGAGTCCGAGCCGTTGACCGAGGCGGTCGACATCGTCGGCGCGCCCACCGTGTCGGTGCGCGCCGCGTCGAGCAGCGGCGAGGCGGTCCTCTTCGCCAAGCTCTACGTGGTCGACCCGGAGGGGGCGGCCACCCTGCCCAGCGGACTCATCGCGCCGATCCGGCTCAGCGGTCTGCCGGCCACCGTCGACGCCGCCGCGCCGGTCACCGTGACCCTGCCGGCGATCGTGCACCGGGTGGAGGCCGGGCACCGGCTCCGGCTGGTGGTGGCCACCTCGGACCAGGCCTACACGACCCCGATCGAGCCGGCCGTGTACACGGTCGCGGTCGGTGACACGCCGGTCAGCCTGCCGACGGTCGACAGCGACCCGATCCCCACCGAGGCGGCGCTCTGGCGCTGGGTGCTGGTCGGGCTGATCGCCGCGATCGTGATCGGGCTCGTCGTGCTCGTGGCCGTGCTGCGCCTGCGGCACCGCCGCCAGGACACCTCGATCCATCCCGAGTACGCGGACACCCCGTTGGCCGTGCGCCACTTGCGCAAGGAGTACGCCGACGGCTTCGTGGCAGTCTCCGAGGTGGACTTCGAGGTGCACCCCGGTCAGGTGGTCGGCCTGCTCGGGCCCAACGGCGCCGGCAAGACCACCACCCTGCGGGTGCTGATGGGGCTGACCCAGCCGACCGCCGGGGAGATCTACGTCTTCGGGCACCGGCTGGTGCCGGGCTCGCCGGTGCTCTCCCGGATCGGCGCTCTCGTCGAGGGGCCCGGATTCCTGCCGCACCTCTCCGGCCTGGAGAACCTCAGGGCGTACTGGCGGGCGACCGGACGGCCGGAGGCCGACGCACACTTCGAGCAGGCGCTGGAGATCGCCGGTCTGGGCTCGTCGGTGCACCGGCGGGTCCGCAAGTACAGCCACGGGATGCGGCAACGGTTGGCCATCGCCCAGGCCATGCTCGGCCTGCCCGAGCTGCTGGTGCTCGACGAGCCGACCGACGGGCTGGACCCGCCACAGATCGCCGAGATGCGCCGGGTGCTTCAGCGGTACGCCACCGACGGGCGCGCGGTGCTGGTCTCCAGTCACCTGCTCGCCGAGGTGGAGCAGACCTGCACCCACGCCGTGGTGGTCAACAAGGGCCGGATCGTGGCCTCCGGGCCGGTGGAGGACATCGTCGGTGACTCGCCCAGCGTGCTGTTCGAGGTGAGCGACCCGACCGCGGCCCGGGACGTGCTCAACGACCTCGGTGGCGTACGGGTGCTGGACGACGCCGACGGGCACCTGGTGGTGGACACCAACGGCACCGCGCGCAGCGAGGTGGTCGCCGAGTTGGTACGGGCCGGTATCGGAGTGGACCGGGTGGTGCCCCGGCGCCGCCTGGAGGACGCGTTCCTCGCCCTGGTGGGCGAGAACTCTCGGGGAAGCGGGGACCGGTGATGGCGGGATCGACCGTGCAGCCGACGCGGGAGGAGTCCGGGGTGGCTCCGTCGGGTGCCGCCGCCGGCTACCGGCCGTCGAGGACGTTGCCGTTCGGCGCCGAGTTCCGCCGTCAGGCGGCGCGGCGGCGTACCCAGTTGGCGCTCGGCTTCATGGTGCTGCTGCCGTTGATCATCCTGATCGCCTTCCAGTTCGACTCGGGTGACGACGACAGCGGCCGGGGCGAGTTCGGCAGCCTCGTCTCGTTCGCCACCTCCGGCGGACTGAACTTCACCCTGTTCACCATCTTCGTCTCCGCCTCGTTCCTGCTGGTCGTGGTGGTGGCGCTGTTCTGCGGCGACACGGTGGCCAGCGAGGCGAGCTGGGGCAGCCTGCGTTACCTGTTGGCGGTGCCGGTGCCCCGGGCCCGGCTGTTGACGGTGAAGCTGCTGGTGGCGCTCGCCTACTCGGCGTTCGCGCTGGTGCTGCTCGCCGGTACGGCCCTGCTGATCGGCACCCTGCGGTACGGCTGGTCGCCGCTGCGCAGCACGGTCGCCGCACAGCTCGAACCCGGCGAGGGTTTGCTCCGCCTGCTCGCGGTGCTCGGCTACCTGGCGGTCGTCCTGCTGGTCGTCGCCGGCCTGGCGTTCCTGCTCTCGGTGGTCACCGATGCCGCGCTGGGCGCGGTGGGTGGTGCGGTGCTGCTGTGGATCCTCTCCAGCATCCTGGACCAGATCACCGCGCTCGGCGCGATCCGGTCGTTCCTGCCGACCCACTACAGCACCGCCTGGCTGGGGTTGCTCTCCACGCCGGTGCAGACCGACGACATCGTCCGGGGCGCCGTCTCGGCGATCTGCTACGCCACCCTCTTCTGGGGGCTCGCCTTCTGGCGCTTCACCCGCAAGGACATCACCAGCTGAGTGCGGCGTCGACGCCGTCGTCCGCCGACTCGGTGGGCGTCGGCGTCGGGCCCGTCCGCTTCTTCCAGGCGCTGACTCCGATCCGGTCGGTGTTGCCGAGGTCGATCGGCCCCTCCATGTCGAGTTCCTGCCCCGGCTGCCCCTTGGCCGCCGCGATCTCCACCCGCGCGGCGTCGGTGGCGACCACGGTCGGATCGTCGACCAGGTTGCGCCAGATCACGGCCGCTCCGGCCGTGGCGCCCGGTGCCAGCACCAGCGGCCGGGGTGGGTCGTCGAAGCCCGAGGCGATCCCGGCCGCCCCCTCGACCACCCGGACGGTGATCGGTGCCCCCTCGCCGTCGAACAGACGCAGCGCCGGATAGCCGCGCAGCTTGTACGGGCGGTCGCCGCAGTTGACCAGCTCCACGCCCATCGCCCGGAGCCCCATGGCCGCGCTGACGCCGAGGTAGCGGATCCGTACCCCCGATTCGGGGCAGACCTCCGGCGCGTCCGGGCCGGCGGTGGTCGGGCTCGTGGCCGGGTCGGCCTGCTCCGTCGGTCCGTCACCCGGGACGTTGCCGGACGCGTCGGTCGGTGCGCAGCCGGCGAGCAGCGCGAAGGCGGTCAGCAGCGCGACGAGCCGAGGACGCCGGTAGGCCCGGCCTCCGTCGCCGCGTCTCGTGGTCGTATCCGGCATCGATCCCCCGTGGATTTCTCGCATCGGCCCATCGTCGCATCACGGTCCTCGATCGTTCGGCGGGCAGTCGGGGTGGCGAGGTGGGCGCTTCGGGACGGCTTTCCGGTCGGTCGGGGACCGCCCCGCGTACCGGCTGGTGGGACGACGGTGGCCGCTTCCGGACCCGGGTGGGCGCGCGGCCCCGGATCGGATGACCGCGACTTGTTGCCGTCAGATGTCCAGGGTGTACAGGGGGTCGTTACGGAGGGTGATCGAAATGATCTTCGCCGAGGGGGGTTCCCTCGGGAGTTCCAGTCGCTACCATCGATGTGGGAGCGTTCCCAAAGGAAGAGATTGCATCGACAAATATTTATCAGTCCCGCATTCTGGTTGCCCTCGTCCATCCACAATGGAGGTTCCGGAATGCGTACTGACCGGTTCGGCGGGCCGGCCCTGTCCCTGTTCCGCATGGTCATCGGCCTGCTGTTTCTCTGCCACGGGTTGTCGTCTCTGTTCGGCGTCTTCGGCGGTGCCCGGGGGAGCGGTGAACCCGTCCCGCTCGGCACCTGGCCGGGCTGGTGGGCCGCGCTGATCCAGGCCGTCTGCGGTGCCCTCGTGCTCCTCGGTCTCTTCACCCGACCGGCGGCACTGGTGGCGTCGGGCTCGATGGCCTACGCCTACTTCGTCGTCCACCAGCCCGAGGCGCTGCTGCCGCTACGCAACCACGGCGAGCTGTCGGTGCTGTTCTGCTGGTCGTTCCTGCTGATCGCGGTGCTCGGCCCGGGTAGCTGGGCGCTGGACAACCTGCTGCGCCAGCGCAACGGTGCCGCACTGGACCTGAAGGCGGCCGAACGCAGGTCCGTACCGGCCTGACCCGGCCGGTGCGGTGACCGACCGACGCTCGTGCGCGACCCTGGACCAGGTCAACCCGGCGCTGCCGGGGCTGCCCGATCCAGGGTCGACGCGCTTGCGCGGGTGGTGGCGGCGGTGAGGAATCGCTCACAGGCTGAGATCGAACGCTGACGAGCGCGGCGGGATTGCCTAGACTCGGCGGCACAACTGAATACCTCATCCAGAGGGGCTGAGGGATACGGCCCGAAGACGCCCCGGCAACCACCCCGCGCGCTCATCGCTGAGCGTCCCGTGGGGCAGGTGCCAATTCCGTCCCCGCCGCAGGGTGCGATGTGGGGGAAGATGAGAGGACTCGGACATGACGTCGACGCTCGCCCCTACCGGGATCGACACCACCGCCAGCCCCGCCCGCGCCCTGGTCTGCCGCGCCTGTTCCGCCCGCTACCCGTTGGCCGCGCAGCACGCCTGTTACGAGTGTTTCGGCCCGCTGGAGGTCGACTACGACCCGGCGGCCCTCGCCACCGTGACCCGTGAGCAGATCGAGGCGGGCCCGCAGAACATCTGGCGCTACGCGGCGCTGCTCCCCGCCGGCCAGGACCCGGCCACCCGGGTCACCCTGGACCCCGGTTTCACGCCGCTGGTCGCCGCCGACCAGCTCGCCGCCGAGCTGGGCATCACCGGCCCGCTCTGGATCAAGGACGACAGCGCCAACCCCACCCACTCGTTCAAGGACCGGGTCGTCTCGGTCGCGCTGACCGCCGCCCGGGCGCTCGGCTTCGCCCGGTTCGCCTGCGCCTCCACCGGCAACCTGGCCAACTCCGTCGCCGCCCACGCGGCCCGCGCCGGCACCCCGTCGGTGGTGTTCATCCCCAGCGACCTGGAGCAGGGCAAGGTCGTGACCACCGCCGTCTACGGCGGCGAGCTGGTCGCCATCGACGGTTCGTACGACGACGTGAACCGGCTCTGCGGCGAGCTGGTGGAGACCGACGAGTTCGAGGACACCGCCTTCGTCAACGTCAACGTCCGGCCGTACTACGCGGAGGGCTCCAAGACGCTCGGCTACGAGGTCGCCGAGCAGCTCGGCTGGCGGATCCCGGCCCAGGTGGTCATCCCGATGGCCTCCGGTGAGCTGCTCACCAAGGTCGACAAGGCGTTCAGCGAACTGGTCGAGATCGGCCTGGTCGAGGCGCCGGCCGGCGGGTGGAAGGTCTTCGGCGCCCAGTCGGCCGGATGCAACCCGATCGCCACCGCCCTGCACGGCGGCGGTGACACCATCACCCCGGTCAAGCCGACCGGGATCGCCAAGTCGCTCAACATCGGCGACCCGGCGGCCGGCCTGTACGCCCTGGAGGCGGTACGCCGGACCGGCGGCTGGATGGACTACGCCGACGACGACGAGATCCGTGCCGCCGTGCGGCTGCTGGCGCGTACCACCGGGGTCTTCGCCGAGACGGCGGGCGGGGTGACCGTCGCGGTGCTGCGCAAGCTGGTCGAGTCCGGAAAGCTGGACCCGACCGCGGAGACGGTGGTCTACAACACCGGTGAGGGGCTCAAGACGCTCGACGCGGTCGCGGGCGAGGTCGGGCCGACCCACCGGATCAAGCCGTCGCTGCGGGCCGCCCGCGACGCCGGCCTGCTCGGCTGAGACACACCGCGAGCCCGTCGCCCGAGTGGCATGGTGCACGCCGACCGATCCGCCGGGTAACGGGCTTTTAGCGGTGAGTGCGGAAAACACGCCGTCGAGTACTTGACGGCAGGAACCGGGCGGCGCAAGATGCTTCGTGCGGGAGGGCGTTTCGCCGTAGACTTTCAGTCTTTACGACCCAGCGCCGGAGGCGTTGTGCGATCGTCCCTCCCGACCAAGCTTTCCGAAGGGGCCGGCGAATAATCGCTGGCCCCTTCGTCGGTCGTCCCGCAGGCTGCGGAGATGGCCATCACCATCACCTCCTTCGGTCCCGACGACGAGTCGGCCATCGAACAGGCGTACCGGATCGGTGCCGACTACACCGCGACCGACCTGCCGGACTACCCCCCGTTCAGCCGGCAGCGGTTCACCTCGCTGTTCCACCAGCCGATGCCGGGCACCGAGACCCTCGCCCTGCTGGCCCACGCCGACGGCACCCCGGCCGGCTACCTGCTGCTCGACCTGCCGCAACTCGACAACACCGAGAACGCCTCCGGCGAGTTGGTCGTGCACCCGGACCATCGCAGCCGGGGGGTCGGTCGGGCGCTGTTCGAGCGCGGCCTGCGCGTACTGCGCGAGCGCGGGCGGAAACGGGTCAGTGCGTTGAGCCGGGCGCACCTGCGCGACGATCCCGACCACCCCGCCCCGGCCGCCCGGTTCGCCGCCACCGTCGGCGCGGTCGACGCCCTGGCCGACGTACGACGGCGACTGCACGTCGCCGAACTGGACCAGGCCGCCCTGGACGCGCTGCTGGCCGACGCACGATCCCGGGCAACCGGCTACGAGGTGCTGTTCTGGCGCGGGGGTACGCCGGACGATCTGATCGCCGACGTCGCGTACCTGGACGGGCGGCTGCTGGCCGACGCGCCCATGGGTGACCTGGCATGGGAGCCCGAGCAGGTCGACGCGGAGCGGGTACGCGGCACCGAGCGGGCGCTCGAAGCGCGCGGCAAGCGGCGCTACCACGCGGGCGTACGGCATCAGGAGTCCGGTCGGCTGGTCGCCTGGACCCTGCTCGACATGTCACCGACCGCCGACTGGCACGCCTTCCAACAGATCACCATCGTCGACCCGGAGCACCGGGGCCGCCGCCTCGGCCTGCTCACGAAGATCGAGAACCTTCGTCACCTGCTCGCCCACGAACCCGCGATCCAGGTGATCGACACCTTCAACGCGGACAGCAACGATCACATGATCACGATCAACGAGCAGCTCGGTTTCCGGGTGATGGATCGCTGGAGCAACTGGCAACTCGACGTCTGAGCTGTGACACGCCCCTACTGATCGCGGGGCTTCCTGTTGCATGATGGCGGGCATGACGGAGACCCCGCACCCCCTGTACGACAGGCACGCCGAGACCCTCGACCGCGCGCTGACCGCGATCACGGAGCGCGGGTACTGGTCCGCCTACCCGGAATCACCCAGCCCCCGGGTGTACGGCGAGACCGCAGCCGCCGACGGCAAGGCCGCATTCGAGGCGTACCTGGGTGGAGACTTCCCGCTCGACCAGTCGGGCGACGGCGACCAGGTCGCCACCGAGACCAGCCCCTTCGGCGTCCCGCTGGACGTCCGCTACCCGCACGCCACCGCCGAACAGCTCGTCGCCGCCGCGTCCACGGCGCTGCCCGCGTGGCGGGACGCCGGTCCGCAGGCGCGGGTCGGGGTCTGCCTGGAGATCCTCGACCGGCTGCACAAGAACGTCTTCGAACTGGCCAACGCGGTGCAGTTCACCAGCGGGCAGGCATTCGTGATGGCCTTCCAGGCCGGCGGCGCGCACGCGCTCGACCGGGCGCTGGAGGCCGTCGCCTACGCGTACGCGGAGATGACCCGGCATCCGGGGACCGCCGCCTGGGAGAAGGCCGCCGGTAAGGGCGACCCGCTGCGGATGACCAAGACGTTCCATGTGGTGCCGCGAGGAGTCGCCCTGGTCATCGGCTGCAACACGTTCCCGACCTGGAACTCCTACCCGGGCTTGTTCGCGTCGCTGGTCACCGGCAACCCGGTGGTCGTCAAGCCGCACCCGCGCGCCGTACTCCCGCTGGCCGTGACGGTGCGCTACGCCCGGCAGGTGCTCGCCGAGGCCGGTTTCGACCCGAACCTGGTCCTGCTCGCCCCGGAGGCGCCCGGCGAGAAGCTGGCCTCGACCCTGGCCCTGCACCCGGCCGTCAAGATCGTGGACTTCACCGGTTCCACCGAGTACGGCGACTGGCTGGAGGCCAACGCCCGCCAGGCGGCGGTCTACACCGAGAAGGCCGGACTCAACACGGTGGTGGTCGACTCCACCGACGACTTCGCCGGCATGTGCCGCAACCTCGGGTTCACCCTGACGCTCTACAGCGGCCAGATGTGCACCACCTCGCAGAACATCCTCATTCCCCGCGACGGCATCGACACCGACCAGGGACACAAGAGCTTCGACGAGGTGGCCGCCGGGATCGCCGCCGCCGTCGGCAAGCTCACCGCCGACCCGGCGCGTGGGGTCGAGCTGACCGGCGCCATCGTCAACGACGGCGTCCTGGACCGCCTCGACGAGGTCACCAAGGTCGGTACGCCGGTGCTGGAGTCGCGTACCGTCACGCACCCGTCGTTCCCGGACGCGGTGGTCCGTACGCCCACCGTCGTCAAGCTGGACGCCGGCGACACCGCGACCTACTCGCGGGAGTGGTTCGGACCCATCTCCTTCGCCATCGCCACCGACTCCACCACGCACAGCCTGGACATCCTCCGGGCGACCGTGGGGGAGAAGGGCGCGCTCACGGCAGCCGTCTACTCCACCGACGAGGCGGTGCTGGACGCCGCCGAGAACGCCGCGATCGAGGTCGGAGTGCACCTGTCCGGCAACCTCACCGGAGGCGTCTTCGTGAACCAGTCGGCGGCGTTCTCCGACTTCCACGGCAGCGGGGCGAACGCGGCGGCCAACTCGGCCCTCACCGACGGGGCGTACGTCGCCAACCGTTTCCGCATCGTGCAGAGTCGGCGGCACGCCTAGGTCTGCTGCTCACGGTGGGGGGGGCGGGTCTTCTCACGGTGGGGGTTCCGGGGCAGCCTGACCCGCTCCGGGCGGTCAGGCTTGATCCCTGCGCGGGTCAGGCTGCCCCGGAACCCTGCTGGGTCACCGTTGGAGCATGAGCTGAGTTGAGCTTGGGCGGTGCGGTGCGGTGCGGTGCGGAGGCGGACGGTGGGCGGCGGTACTGCGCCTTGCCGCCTTTGCTCTGCTTCACTCCACGCAATACTCTCGGGAGAACGCACCGGTTCTGGTCAATTGTCATGGCTTTGCCAGTGCGGCATTTGCCAGGAGGAACGAATCGCCCTGTTCGTTGCGTGGATTGAAGCAGAGCAAAGGCGGCGCGGGAGACCTGGCACCCGCCGCATCCGCCGGACACCCTGGCCAGCCCGCGACCGTCGCTACCGAGCAGGGCGAGGGGAGTGGGTCGGTCCGATCCGAGGGCAGGCCACCCGATCAGCCGGACCACGTCGGGTTTCCGGGCAGCCCACCCTGCGGAGGAATCAAGCCTGACCGCCCGGAGCAGGGTGGGCTGCCCGTAAACCCCCACCCACACCTACTACGCCCGGCGGCGCATCTGGAGTTCGCGGAGGGCGGGGACGGTCGGGTGCGGCACCCGTACGCCGGTGTCGGCGAAGCCGATCCGCTGGTAGGCGCGGTAGGCGCGGTCGTTGCCCACCACGACTTCGAGCATCAGCTCCTGCCGCCCGCACTCCCGTGACCAGGCGCCGACCGCATCGATCAGGGATGCGAGCAGGCCCGTGCCGCGCCACGTCGGGGTGACGTAGACCGCGTAGACCACGGTGACCGCGAGTTCCGTGGGATGGGCGACGCCACCTGCGTGCCCGACCAGTCGGCCACCGGGGTCCGCCACGAACTGGGCGGTGTGGGTGCCGGCCGAGACCTGGGCGACGCGGGCGGCGTACTCGGCGTGCGGGCGCGCGGCGGCCTCCGCGATCGTCTCCAGGAAGGCCAGCGGGGCGTCGGCGAGCATCTCCAGACGGAGGGCCCGCATCCGGGCGGCGTCCGCCGGCTCGACCCGACGGACGTCCGCCCGCAGGGTGCTGGTCTCGTCGAGCGCGCTGGTCATGTCGGCATGCTTACCACAATGACGTACGGCGATGCCGTCAGTCGGAATATGCCCGATTTGTGGTCGTGCGCGGTCGTCACGCCTCGTGTACCGTGCGATTTCGGTCACCGTTTTTCGGGGTCGTCGCGGATCGCTGAAACCGGTGGTCTCCGGGTGTTCGGCGTGCCGGTGCCCGGAGTTGTGGTACGCCGCGCAGAGTGAGGACAACACCGTGGCACAGGGCACCGTGAAGTGGTTCAACGCCGAAAAGGGTTACGGCTTCATCGCCGTCGACGGCGGGCAGGACGTCTTCGTTCACTTCTCCGCGATCGAGATGGACGGCTACAAGGCGCTGGACGACGGCCAGCGGGTGGAGTTCGAGATCGGCCAGGGCCAGAAGGGCCCGCAGGCCGAGCGGGTACGCGCCATCTGAGTCACCCGCCGCGTCCACCTCGCCGGCTGATCCTCGGGTGGGGTTATGGGATCGTGGCCGGTGCAGGGCAGCGGCGCCGGGGCCGACCAGGGAAGATCATGGGCCGATCCAGCCATCGCTGAGGAGCGTCCATGTCCGACCAGCCGCCCCCGGCGGGTCCGTCCTCGTCCCCCGACGAGCCGGCCCGGCCTTCGCCGGCGAACGAGCCGACCCCGCCGGCGAACGAGCCCGATCGGGGGGACGGGCGGCCACCGGTCGACCCGACCGCCCCCTATCCGGGCCAGCCCTATCCAAGCCAGCCCTATCCAAGCCAGCCCTACCCGGGCCAGCCATATCCGACGTCGCCCTACGGTGGGTACCCGCAACCGGGGTACGGCCTCGACCCGGCCAGCCCGTTGGTGAATCCGCCCGGTGCCGGTGTAGGTGGTTGGTACGCGCGCTGTGTCGGCGCGCTCCGCCGGGGCTGGTCGCTCCTGCTGCCGATCGTCCTGCTGACCCAGGTGCTGCCGGCGGTGGTGCTGGCGGTGCTCGCGCTGGTGATCGACCCCACCGCGCGCTGGGAGGAGCAGCTCGCCGACGACAGCAGCGCGTTGCCCTCCGGATTCTGGGCCGACAGCCTCGTGTGGGTGGGCAGCCTCTTCGGGGCGGGTCTGATCGCGAGCCTGGTGCAGTGTGTGGGCTGGGCGGCCGGGACCTGGGTGATCGCCCGGCAGGCGGCCGGTACGCCGGTCGACCTGGGCGCGGCCATGCGCTACGGGGTCCGGCGGGCGCTCGGGCTCTGGGGATGGACCCTGCTGTTCGGCATGATCGTGCTGTTCGGCCTCTGCCTCTGCTTCCTGCCCGGCATCTACGCGGTGTTCGCGCTGGCCATGGTCGGCCCGGTCTACCTGTTCGAGCGGGACAACCCGATCGGCCGCTCGCACCAGATGCTGCGGCAGCGCCTGGGCCTGCTGCTCGGCCGGTTGGCGCTGGTGATCGGCGCGGTGGTCGCCGTGTCGTTGGTCGCGGCTGCGATCGAGCAGGTGGGCCTGCTGCTGATCGGCACCGGCCCGATGGAGACCCGGACTGTGACGGCGGGCACGGTCGTGGTGACGGTGCTGGCGGCGCTGCTCACCCTGCCGGGCCAGCTTGCCCAGTTGGTCGGGCTGGTCGTCACGTACGCCGAGCAGCGGGGACACGAGGGGCCGGTGAACGACGCCCAACTGGCCCATGAACTCGGCTGATCACGGCGGTCGTGCTTGCACTCGGCAGGGCAGAGTGCTAAACAAGTCATTGGCACTCGCATGGCGTGAGTGCCAGTTGGTCGGGACGGTGGGGCCACCGTCGCACCCGGGGGATCACCTCGGGCGGGGCAGTGGCCGGTCGTCGCGGGCTATCCGGCCCGGCCGAGGAGACGTCGCCGTCGCCAGGTGGCGACGTCCCAAGGTGCGTACACCAGACGGCCCGTCCGGGGCACACCCCGGCTGGTCCGTGAGTGTCCAGGAGGACAACGCCGTATGGCCAAGATGATCGCGTTCGACGAAGAGGCTCGCCGCGGCCTCGAGCGGGGCATGAACCAGCTCGCCGACGCCGTGAAGGTGACCCTCGGCCCCAAGGGCCGCAACGTCGTGCTCGAGAAGAAGTGGGGTGCCCCCACCATCACCAACGATGGTGTGAGCATCGCCAAGGAGATCGAGCTCGAGGACCCGTACGAGAAGATCGGCGCCGAGCTGGTCAAGGAGGTCGCCAAGAAGACCGACGACGTCGCCGGTGACGGCACGACGACGGCGACCGTCCTGGCCCAGGCTCTCGTTCGCGAGGGTCTGCGCAACGTGGCTGCCGGTGCCAACCCGATGGCCCTGAAGCGTGGCATCGAGTCCGCCGTGGCCAGCGTCTCGGAGGAGCTGCTGAAGCTCGCCAAGGACGTCGAGACCAAGGAGCAGATCGCCTCCACCGCCTCCATCTCCGCCGGTGACAACACCGTCGGTGAGATCATCGCCGAGGCGATGGACAAGGTGGGCAAGGAAGGCGTCATCACCGTCGAGGAGAGCAACACCTTCGGGCTGGAGCTGGAGCTCACCGAGGGTATGCGCTTCGACAAGGGCTACATCTCGGCCTACTTCATGACCGACCCGGAGCGTATGGAGGCCGTCTTCGACGACCCGTACATCCTGATCGCCAACAGCAAGATCTCGTCGGTCAAGGACCTGCTCCCGATCCTGGAGAAGGTCATGCAGGGCGGCAAGCCGCTGCTGATCATCGCCGAGGACCTGGAGGGCGAGGCCCTGGCCACCCTGGTGGTCAACAAGGTCCGGGGCACCTTCAAGTCGGTCGCCGTCAAGGCGCCGGGCTTCGGTGACCGCCGCAAGGCCATGCTGACCGACATCGCCATCCTCACCGGTGGTCAGGTCATCAGCGAGGAGGTCGGCCTCAAGCTGGACGCCGCCGGTCTCGACATGCTGGGCCGCGCCCGCAAGGTCGTGGTGACCAAGGACGAGACCACCATCGTCGACGGTGCCGGTGACGCCGAGCAGATCCAGGGCCGGGTGAACCAGATCCGGGCCGAGATCGACAAGAGCGACTCCGACTACGACCGGGAGAAGCTGCAGGAGCGCCTGGCCAAGCTGGCCGGCGGTGTTGCGGTGATCAAGGTCGGCGCGGCCACCGAGGTCGAGCTCAAGGAGCGCAAGCACCGCATCGAGGACGCCGTCCGCAACGCCAAGGCCGCCGTCGAGGAGGGCATCGTCCCGGGTGGTGGTGTCGCGCTGGTGCAGGCCGGCAAGACCGCCTTCGACAAGCTGGACCTGGCCGGCGACGAGGCGACCGGCGCGCAGATCGTCAAGATCGCGCTGGACGCCCCGCTGCGGCAGATCGCCGTCAACGCCGGCCTGGAGGGTGGCGTCGTCGTCGAGCGCGTCCGCAACCTCGACGCCGGTCACGGCCTGAACGCCGCGTCGGGTGAGTACGTGGACCTGCTGGCCGCGGGCATCATCGACCCGGCCAAGGTGACCCGCTCGGCGCTGCAGAACGCCGCGTCGATCGCCGCGCTGTTCCTCACCACCGAGGCCGTCGTGGCGGACAAGCCGGAGAAGACCCCGGCCGCCCCGGCTGGTCCGGGTGGCGGGGACATGGACTTCTGAGTCCAGCTCCACACGCCGGAAAGGGCGGGCCGCGTCAGCGGTCCGCCCTTTTCCTATGTCGGTAGCGGCCGCTCGTCGCGCCGCTGCTGCGCCCGGTCGTACGGTGGGCGGTGCGGTGCCGGTTCGTCGACCAGGATGAGCGGCTCCTCGGGTGGTTCGGCTGCCCCGGTCATCTCCGCCAACTGCTCGGCGTCGCCGTAGTCCAGCCGGTCGATCGGCAGTTGGGCCGGGAGTTCGGGAACCGCGACCAAGGGCACCGCCAGGGTGTCCCGGGTCTGCTCGTCATCCGTGGTCATGGCTGCCTCCTCTACGCAAAACCGTAGGGGGCGTCGATGACCGGGGAGGGTGAACGGTGGTATCGGCGCCTATGCGCCGGTTGACTCGTTCGGGCTGCCGAGCGCCCTGCGGTACAGGAAGAAGACCCGCTCGATCCGGGCACCCGCGCTGCGCGAGTAGAAGGGCACCGGACCGACCCAGCCGATCTGCGCGGACTCGATGCCGGCCGTCCGCTGGTCCCGCAGGCAGCGCCGCAGCAGGACGCCGCCGATGCCGGACCCCTCGGCAGCGGGGACGGTGCCCATCGGCCCGAACCAGCTCGGCCGGGACGATCCGTACGCGGCGAAGCCGAGCAGCTCGCCGTCGCGCTCGGCCAGATGGCAGCCGGCGTCGGGGCGACCCACCGAACCGGCCAGCTCGCCGTCCCACGCCCCGCCGAAGGTGGTACGGGCGAAGGTGGTGAGCGCCGGCAGGTCGCTCGGCTCGGCCCGGCGTACCGTCACGCCCTGCCCGGCCAGCCGGGCCTCGGCCGCCTCGGTGGCGCGCAGCGCCGGTGACGAGTCGGACGACAGGTCGGCGGTCATGTTCCACGCGGTGCGGTCCTGGCGGTAGCCGAGGGCGAGCGCGAGACAGATCGCCGGGGTGTAGCGGACGTCGATGCCGGGCCAGCCGTAGTACGGCGGGTTGCCGGCGAGCACCATCTCGACCGCGCCCGACTCGGCCAGCGCCCGTTCGGCGTGCCCGAGCAGGGCCCGGGCCACGCCCTGACGGCGTACCCGCGGGTGCACGGCCAGCAGGTCGACGTGCCCCGCCTCGCCGGAGTGCGATCCGATCAGGACCCCGACCAGGTCGTCACCCCGGTACGCGCCGAACACCCGCACCGGCCGGTCGGCGGCGGCCCGGTGCCAGAGCGTCGCCACGAGCGGTTCCGCCTCGGCCGCGTCCTCCGGCAGGTCGAGCGCCCGGCGACAGAGCTCGACCACCTCGGCGGCCCGCTCGACGGTCAACTCGGCGATGGTGGTCGCGTCCATGGCAGCCGACCCTAGATCACATCGAGTCCGGTGTCAGTCCGTGATCCGGCGTCAGTCCCGGGCGGCCTCGACGGCGGCGTACGCGTCGACCAGCCCGGCACCGGCCACGTTCGCCGTACCGCCGCAGTTGCCGGAGCCGGTCGGGGCGTCGATCGGGGTGGCCGTCTCGCGCAGGATCCGCCGGGTCCGGTCCAGGTCACCGACGAGGTCCGGGTTGGCCGACCACATCAACGCCACCACGCCGGCCACCTGCGGGGTCGCCATCGACGTACCGGCGAGCGTGGCGTAACCGCCCCCGGGCATCGCGGAGAGGACGTCCGCGCCCGGCGCCACCAGGTCCGGCTTGTTCACGCCCGACGGGGTGGGTCCCCGGGACGAGAAGTCGGTGACCCGCCGCCGCTCGTCCACCGCACCGACCGTCAGCACGTCCGGGTACGGGGCCGGCGGGTCCTGGATGGACCGGCAGTACGGGCCGGTGTTGCCGGCGGCGGCCACCACCAGGATCCCGGCGGCCTCCAGCGCGTCGACGGCCGGCAGCAGCACCCGGGGGTCGCAGCCCTCGATCGGTGGGCAGCCCCACGAGTTGGTGAGGATCTCCGGGGCCCGGGCCGGGCGCCCCTGCGCGAACGGGTCGCCGCCGGGCGGGAAGGGCGCCAGCATGAACTGGAGGCAGTCCAGGTACGCGGCGGGGCTGCCCAGGTTGCGGTCGAGGTTCACGCAGCCCACCCATTGCGCCCCCGGTGCCACACCGATACCACCCCGCCCGACGGCGCTGCCCGCCGTGTGGGTGCCGTGCCCGCTGCGGTCGGTCGGCGTACGGGTGTCGTTCCAGGGGTCGAACCACGAGTCGTCACCGCCCCGGAAACCCGGGGCGAGGGTCGGATGTCCACCGTCCACTCCGGAGTCCGAACTCCCCACCGTCACCCCGGCGCCGGTCACCGCCAGCTCGGACCAGACGCGGTCCGCACCGATCATGGTGATGTTCCAGGGTGGGCCGGTCGGCGCGGACGCGTCGCCGCGCGTCGTACCGTCCGGCACCGGTAGCGGACGCAGCCGCTGGCTGACCAGGACCTTCGCCACCTCGGGTCGGGTCGACAACCAGGCTCGCGTCACCGGCCCGCCGTCCACCTCGATCGCGTTGACCAGGTAGTAGGCGGTGTGGTCCAGCCCTAGCCGGCGCAGGTCCCGGCGCAGGTCGGCCTGGGTCCGCTCGGCGGTGTCGACCAGACGCCGGTAGACCTCCTCGGCGCGGGCGTCCCGACCTGCCTTCCCCGCCCCGGCGGGCAGACCGGTCAGATCGGCCTGCTCGCGCAGCACCACGAACAACCGTTCCCCGTGCAGCCCGGGCTGGCCGGCGACGACGCCACCGACGCCGACCGTCAGCAGCATCACCACGGCGGTCGTCCAGGCGGTGGCCCGGCGTGGCGGGCGCGCCGAGGGCCGGGCCAGCACCACCGCGTACGCGGCCGACAGCAGCAGCGCGACGAGGAGCCCGGCGCCGGTGGTGACGGCCACCCAGAACGGGATGTCCCGGCTGCCCGACAGGAGCAGGGTGACCTCCTCCGGGTCGGTGAAGGCCAGCGGACCGAACACGCCCAGCCCGACCAGCCAGGCGGTGGGGAGGCGACCGTGCCGCCGGTCGGTACGCCGGGCCAGGGCCCGCAGCGCGGCCAGCGCGAAGGCGGCCGGTGGCAGGGTCAGCAGCAGCGGCAACTGGGCACCCGACTGACCGGTACCGGCGCCGACCAGCAGCAGCACCACGCCGGCGACCAGCCCGCCGAGCAGCACCAGCCGGGCCGGTCGGGGTGGCTCGCCGACCTCGTGGTGGCCCCAGAAGCGGGCGTCCAGCAGTTCGGCGGCCAGCGCGCCCACGGCGGCGGCGGCCAGCCCGGCCAGCACCGTCTCCAGCAGCCCGCCGAGCGCGCCGAACCGGACCCAGGGCATCAGCAGGACCAGCCCGCCCGCGATGCCGAGCAGGGTCACCGGGGTCGGCCGGGAAGCCGGGGGAGCGGCCGGGTCGGGTCCGGCCGTGCCCGGCGGATCACCCACCGGCTCGGCCCGATCGCCGCCCGGCGTGGGGACGGGCTGCTCGCCGGACGACTCCGGCCCCGCCCCGGTCGGACCTGGCCCCGCCCCGGTCGGACCCGGCGGTGTCGTGGGCCAACCCGGCGGTGTGGTGTGCCACCCGGGCGGCGGGAGGGGACCGGGACGGGCCGGGCGGGGAGCGGGGGCCAGACGGGGGGAGAGCCGGTGGGCGAGCAGCGCCAGCAGCGCGGCGGTCACGGCCAGCGCGGCCAGGTACGCCTCGTGGTGCACCGGGGGAATCGTCCGCAGCAGCCCGAGCACGCCCATCGCGAGCGCCCCGACCAGCCAGCCCCGGCCGGCGGCGCGGATCGTCGTCGAGCGGGGGACCAGGGCCAGCGGCAGCGTGGCGGCACCGATCAGGAGCACGGTGAACAGTGCGGCCAGCGGCCAGAGCGGCACGAACCGGTCCAGCCCGCTGAGCAGCAGCACCTGGTCGACCAGCCAGCCACCGGCCTGTGTCAGCAGGGCGATGGTGACTGTCGCCCCGCCGACCAGCACCGCCGCGACAACGGCCCAGGGGCTCCCGGCGTCACCGGACGTCAAGTGATCGTCACGCATCCGCACACCCTACGGTCCGGCCTCCACCGGTCGTCCCCGGCGGCCGTGGCATGCCACCAGGTGATCGCTGCGGCTACCGTGGACGGGTGCGCGATCCCCACGTCTTGCGATCCGTTGCCGGCCAGCTCTCGCCCGCCCGCCGGGCCGACGACCTGCGTCGGCTACGGGCCGAGCGCTTCGACGTTCTGGTCATCGGCGGTGGTGTGACCGGTGCCGGTGCCGCCGTCGACGCGGCCTCCCGGGGGCTGAAGGTGGCCCTGGTCGAGGCCCGCGACTTCGCGGCCGGCACGTCCAGCCGGTCCAGCAAACTGATCCACGGCGGCCTGCGCTACCTGGAGCAGTTGGAGTTCCACCTGGTGCACGAGGCGCTCACCGAGCGAGGTCTGCTGGCCACCCGGCTGGCGCCGCACCTGGTGCGTCCGGTGCCGATCCTGGTGCCGCTTCCCGCCGGGCAGGGCGTACGCGATCTTCCGGCCCGGGTGCTGCGGCGGGCCTATTACGGCGCCGGGGTGGCCGCGTACGACGCCTTCGCGGGTCTCTTCGGCGGTGGCCGGGGCATGCCGTTGCACCGGCACCTCAGTCGCGAGGGCGCCCGCCGGGTCTTCCCGAGCCTGCGGACCGAGGGACTGGCCGGCGCGATCCGCTACTACGACGGCCAGGTGGACGACGCCCGCCTGGTGGTGACGCTGGCCCGGACCGCGGCGAGCCTGGGCGCGACGGTGGTGAGCAGCACCCGGGCGGTCGGGTTGATCCGGCAGGCCCGGGAGGTGACCGGGGTGCGGGTCCGTGACCTGGAGTCGCCCGCCGGGTCCCCGGAGGGCGAGTTCGAGGTACGCGCCCGCACCGTGATCGCCGCCACCGGCGTGTGGACCGACGACATGTCACGGATGCTCGACGACGTCGGGTTGCGGCGTGGCATCCGGGTCCGGGCGTCCAAGGGGGTGCACCTGGTGGTGCCCCGCTCGGCGATCACCGGTGAGACCGGGCTGATCCTGCGTACCGCCCGGAGCGTGTTGTTCGTGATCCCGTGGGGCGGGCACTGGATCATCGGCACCACGGACACCGACTGGCAGTTGGACCGCTCGCATCCGGCGGCCTCCGCCAGCGACATCGACTATCTGCTACAACAGGTGAACACCGTGCTGGACCGGCCGCTCACCACGGCCGACATCGAGGGCGTCTACGCCGGGCTGCGCCCGTTGTTGGCCGGCGAGGCCGACTCCACCTCGAAGCTGTCCCGGGAGCACGCCGTCATCGAGCCGATGCTCGGGTTGTTGCTGGTGGCCGGCGGCAAGTACACGACGTACCGGGTGATGGCCTCGGACGTGGTCGACCGGGCCGCGCACCGGCTCGGGGCACAACGTCCCTCGCGCACCGCCGACCTGCCGTTGCTCGGCGCGGACGGGTACGCGTCGATGTGGCGGGACCGGGCCGACCTGGCCCGCCGGCACGGGGTGCCGGTCGGTGTGGTCGAGCACCTGCTGGAGCGTTACGGCAGCCTGGCCATGGACCTGCTCGCCCTGATCGACGCCGACCCGTTGCAGGCGTCTCCGCTGGCCGGTGCGCCGGAGTACCTCGCGGCGGAGGTGACCTACGCGGCCCGTGCCGAGGGCGCGCTGCACCTGGAGGACGTGCTCACCCGGCGTACCCGGGTCTCCTTCGAGACCACGCACCGGGGGCTGGAGTCGGCCGGACACGCGGCCGAGTTGATGGGTGCGGTGCTGGGCTGGGACGAGGCACGGCGGGAGCGCGAGGTGACGCACTACCGGGCACGGGTGGAGGCGGAGCGGCAGTCGCAGTTGATGCCGGACGACGCGACGGCGGACGCCGCCCGGCTGGGTGCGCCGGACGTGCGCGGCTATCCGGCGGACCGTGGTGCCGACGACGGGGCGGCGGGGCTGCCACGCTGACCAGGTCCATTCTGGATATCGCTGCCGGTGGATGTCCGTCCGGACGGTTCCGTGCCCTACCTACGGTAAGGTAAGTTCCGCGCGTGATAGCGCAACCCTGGTCACGGCTGCTGTCCCTGCCCGTCACCGCCCTGGTGGTGGTCGCCCTGAGCGGATGCGCCCCGTTCGGCCAGCGCGCCGAACCGGAGACGTCGGTGAGCGGACCGGCCGCCGACCAGCCGGGTGCCGGCGGCGCCGCGACCAGCGGCCAGGGGCGGGTCAGCCTGTTGCAGAACCTCGGCAGCGACGGGCCGCTGCGCACCCTGAACGTGACCCCCGACGGCCGCTGGGAGTGCATCGACTGTGCCGGCGACGGCGTCACCTCGACCGGCACACTCAACGAGGAACTCCGCGAGCGGTTGCAGCAGTTGCTCGCCGATCCGAGGCTGGCCCGGGAGACCGACGAGGCCCGGGGTTACCGGGTCACCTGCGTCGGCGCGTTGACGTCCAGCCTGCTCACCTCGGCGGGCCTGATCACCTCGCAGGACTGCCCCGGCGAGGAACGACCCGAGGTGGCCGAGGAGATCCTGCTGCTGCTCACCCAGAACACCCCGGCCGAGATGGTCGGCTGAGGCGGCCCGTCAGAAGCACCCCGCCCCCGGACGGCCCGGATCAGAGCACCTTGCCGGGGTTGAGCAGCCCGGCCGGGTCGAGTGCGTCCTTGATCGCCTGATGCACCCGGACGCCCACCGGCCCGATCTCGCGGGCCAGCCACTCCCGCTTGAGCAGCCCGACGCCGTGCTCGCCGGTGCAGGTGCCGCCGAGTGCCAGGCCGAGTCGCATGATCTCGTCGAAGGCCCGGCGGCCCCGCTCCAGACTGGCCGGATCGGCCCGGTCGACCACGATGTTGGGGTGCATGTTGCCGTCACCGGCGTGACCGACCACACCGATCGGCACCCGGCACTCGGCGGCGATCCGGGCGACCCCGTCGAGCAGCGCGGCCAACGCCGCCCGGGGCACCGCCACGTCGTCGATGATCAGCCCACCGTTGCCGTCCGGATACGTGTCCGAGGCGTACTTCTCCATCGCCGGGTGCGCCAGGCGTCGGGCCTGGAGGAGGGCGGCGGCCTCCACCGCGTCGGTGGCCGCGTACACCTCGGCGGCACCGGCCGCCGTGCAGACGGCGGCCAGCTCGGCCAGGTCCTCGGCGGCGCGGGGACCGGTGTCGGCGGCGGCCAGCAGCAGCGCCTCGGCGTCGGTGCGCAACCCCATCGGCCGGTACGCCTCGATCGCCACCAGGTGGGTGCGGTCGAGCAGTTCGAGCAGGCTGGGGGAGAGGCCACGGGCGGCGATCCGGGCCACCGCGTCGCCCGCCTCGGCGGTGGAGCCGAAGACCGCCACCATCGTCAACGACTCCGCCGGAGCGGGCCGCAGCGCCACGGTCACCTCGGTGACCACCCCGAGGGTGCCCTCGGAGCCGACGAAGAGCCGGGTGAGGTCGTACCCGGCGACCCCCTTGGCGGTACGCCGGCCGGTGCGCAGCACCTCACCGGAGGCGAGCACCACCTCCAGGCCGAGCACGTACTCGGTGGTGACGCCGTACTTGACGCAGCACATCCCGCCCGCGTTGGTGGCGACGTTGCCGCCGATCGTGGACGACTCCCAGGAACCCGGGTCCGGCGGATACCACAGGCCCTGCTCGGCCACGGCGGCGCTGAGCGCCGCGTTGACCACGCCGGGCTGGACCACCGCGATCCGACTCACCGGGTCGATCTCCAGGATGGTGTCCATCGCCACCGTGCTCAACACCACCGCGCCCGCGACGGCGTTCGCCGCACCGGCCAGACCGGTCCGCGCGCCCTGCGGCACCACGGGTACGCCGTGCCGCCCGGCCGCCCGGACCACGGCGGCCACCTCCTCGGTGCTGCGCGGCCGGACGACCGCCAGTGGGGTGCCGGACGCGCACAGGTCGGCCTCGTCCCGCTCGTGCCCGCGCAGCAGGTCCGGGTCGGTGAGGACGGCGTCCGGGCCGAGCGCGGCGCGGAGGTCGTCGAGGAGGCTGGCCATGGGCCGAGGCTACGACCGGCCGCTGGCGATCATCAACCTCGGGTCGCTGCCGGGTACCGTGACTGCCGTGATCTTCGTGGACCGGCCGGCCTGGCCGGCACGGGGCCGACTCTGGTCCCACCTGATCAGTGACGTCTCCGTCGCCGAGCTGCACGCCTTCGCCGAGGCGCTCGGTGCGCCCCGGCGCGGCTTCGACCGGGACCACTACGACATCCCGGCGGAACGCTTCGCGATGGCGGTCTGGCTCGGCGCGCAGGTGGTGCCGAGCCGCGAGATCGCCCGGCTCCTGCGGGCCACCGGCCTACGTCGCCCCAAACACCTCGCCGCCCGGGTCCCGGCCGGTGAGGGCGGCCAGCTCGCGGGTCAGGTTGGCCCGGGCCCGCGCCTGTCCGGCGTCGGCCAGCGGAGCTGACCGGAACAGCGCGGGCAGGGCGATCAGCCCGGAGAGCACCCGGGCCCGACCGACCCGGTAGTCCGGCTCCGGCACGTGGGCGTACTCCCGCCGGATCGCCGCCGCGTACCTGTCGTACTCCGGCTCGGGTGCGGCCAGCACCGCCAGGTCGGCGTCGCAGAGCAGTACGCCGTCGGCGTCCGCCGGGTCCACCGCGTGCCCGGCGGTGAGCAGGACCAACCGGCCGACCTCGGCCACCTCGGCGGCGGGCAGCCCGACCCGGGTGAGCAGGACCTCCGCGAGCGCCGCGCTGTCACGTTCGTTGCGGTCGCCGGGCGCCCGGGGGTCGTACACCGCGTCGTGGCACCAGGCGGCGAGCCGGACCAGATCGGGCTGGTGCGCGGCGGGTGCGTACCGGTCGACGACGTCGAGCACGGCGGTCAGGTGGTCGAGGGTGTGGTAGTGGCGGTGCGGCTCCTGCCACCGGGCGACCAGCTCGGCCCCGGCGTCGTCCACCGCCGTCGGCCGGGTCGCGCCCGCCGAGAGGGCGGCAGTGCGCCACCGTTGCGTCAACCCCGTCACCCGGACGAGTCTGCCGCACCGGCCGGGAGTCCGCGTCGCGGCGGTTCCGGATCCGTGCCGGCCCGGCCCGAACCGCCTCCGGCGGGCGTCGCGTCCGGCAGTGTCCGGGACGGGCGGACCGTCACCCGACGGGAGGATGCACCCGGTCGGCGAGGAATGTCCCGACGTGCGGCGGGTAGTCGCGGCCATGGCGGTGGCCCGGGACCGACGATTCACCCTGCTACGCGGCAACCGCATGCGGGACGGCCTGTCGGACGTGGACACCCAGCGGATCGCGGAGACGGTGGCGCAACTGCACCACCGGGGCAAGGCCACCCTCAAGGACCGCCTGCACCGGGTCCGGATGTCGCTCGCCCTGGCCCTCCAGGCGGGTCTCGCGGCCGGGCTGGCCTGGGTGGCCGCGCACGAACTGCTGGGCAACCCGCAGCCGGTCTTCGCCCCGATCTCGGCGGTCGGCACCCTCGCCGTCTCGGTGGGCCAGCGGTTCCGCCGGACCGCCGAGCTGATCATCGGGGTGGGTGTCGGGGTGTTCGTCGGTGACCTGCTGGTCTATTTCCTGGGCACCGGTCCGTGGCAGCTCGCGTTGATCGTCACCTCGGCGATCCTGCTCACCATCTTCGCCGGTGGCAGCGTCGCCATCGTCATCCAGGCGGCGGCCACCGCGGTGCTGATCGCGACGCTCAGCCCCTCCGTCGAGGACCTGGAGATCCCCCGGTTCATCGACGCGCTCGTCGGCGGCAGCATCGCGTTGCTGGTCACCGCCGTCCTGCTGCCGCTCAACCCGCTACGGGTGCTCAACCGCGCCGCCCGGCCGGCCCTGGACCTGCTCGCCGAGCAACTCGACAACGCCGCCGACGGCCTGCGCGACCGGGACCGCGACCGGATCCAGGAGGCGCTGGACCGGCTGCGGAACAACAAGGAGGAACTGTCCGCACTCAGCGAGGCGATCGAGGGGGCGAAGGAGACCGCCCTGCTCTCCCCGGCACGCTGGCACCGGCGCAGCGAACTGACCCACTACGCGGAGGCGGCCGAGCCGATCGACCGGGCGATGCGCAACAGCGGCACGCTGATCCGGCGGGCCGTCACCCTCGTCGAGGACGACGAACCGGTCCCGGGGCCGATGCCGGACGCGATCGCACACCTCGCCGAGTCGGTCCGTCTGCTCAAGAAGGAGTTCGCCCAGGGCGAGGAGCCCGAGCAGGCCCGGGAACGGTCGCTGCGCGCGGTCAGCGAGGCCGGCCGGGCGTACGCCGAGGGGGTCGGGTTCTCCGGCAGCGTGGTGGTGGCCCAGGTGCGTACCACCGCCAGCGACCTGATGGTGGCGTCGGGGATCAGCCAGGAGGAGGCGAACCGGCTGGTCCGGCAGTCCTTCGGTGAGCTGGACCGGCCGGGTGCGCCGTCCGGCCCGGAACCGGCCGCCAAGGCGCCCACCGCACCCCCGGTCGGCTGAGCCGGGGGCGGGGTGCCGATGCGCCGGGCCGGGTGGGCTCGGCATGACTACGCTGACCGCATGGCCGACACCCCGTCCGGCGGATACCTGCCGCCGTCGCCTCCCGTGCCCGGCGCGCCACCCGGTGGCCCCGGTACGCCCGGCATGCCGCGTCGCCGGTTCCGCTGGCGGCGGGCGCTGGTGCTGGCCGGGGTGATCCTGGTGATCGCGGCCAGCGCGATCTTCATCATCTTCACGCTCGGTGCCAGTCTCGGCGGGGAGGCGTTGCTGGTCGGTACGGCCGCCGCGATCCTGCCGGTCCCGGTGCTGGTGGCCTGCTTCCTCTGGCTCGACCGGTACGAGCCGGAGCCGTTGAAATACCTCGTCTTCTGCTTCGCGTGGGGTGCCTTCGTCTCCACCTCGATCTCGTTGCTGGTGAACGAGACGGCCGCCAACTGGTTCGACGACCAGGGACTGCCCGCCGGTCTGACCGCGGTGCTGGTCGCGCCGTTCATCGAGGAGCTGACCAAGACCCTCGGCCCGATCCTGCTGCTGATCTTCCGGCGGCGGGAGTGGTCGGGCATCACCGACGGGCTGGTCTACTGCGGACTCTCCGCGATCGGCTTCGCGATGGTGGAGAACATCCTCTACCTCGGCGGCCTCGGGTACGCCTCCGGCGTCGAGCAGTACGGCCCGGCGACCGGTGCGCAGCAGGTCATCGCCATCTTCATCGGCCGGATCCTGCTGTTCGGCTTCGCCCACCCACTGTTCACCTCGTTGGCGGGTATCGGGCTCGGTATCGCCGCCCGGGCGGCGGACCGGCGGGTCCGTTTCTTCGCCCCGGTCGCCGGTCTGCTGCTGGCGATGATGCTGCACGGCGCGTGGAACCTGCTGCCGACGCTGGCCGAGGCCACCGGCGAGGTGCTGATCTCGGTGGTCGGCATCGTCGGGGTGATGGTGCCGATCTTCTTCGGCATGGTCGGTTTCGCGGTCTGGCTGCGGGCCTGGGAGGGCCGGCTCACCGAGCGGACCCTGCCCGACTACGTCCGCGCCGGCTGGCTGACCCCGCCGGAGGTGGCGGCGTTGAGCAGCCTCGGGCGGCGGCACGCGGCCCGGGTGTGGGCCCAGCGGGTGGGTGGCGAGGCCGGGCTGCGGGCGATGCGCGGCTACCAGTTCGCGGCGACCCGGTTGGCGCTGTTGCGCGACGGCGTGACGCGGGGCCTGGACCGTCGGCCCGCCGACCGGGAACGGACGGCGCGGGAGGAACGGGAGCTACTGGACTCGATCAGCCTGTACCGGTCGTACTTCGTGGGCCGGGACCCGCAGACCCCGGTGGGAGTCTGGGACGGCGAGCGGTACCACCTGCGCTTCCCCGACGGCTCCCAGCGGGCGGTCGAGGCACCGGACGAACCGGTGGTGCCCATCCCGGTGGTGCTCACGCCGCCGCAGCCACCACCGCCGCCCGCCTACCCCGCCGGGTACGGCCCGTACGGCTGGCACGGGCAGCACCCGCCCGCGCACTGGCCGCCGGGCCACCGCTGAGCGGACGGGTGCCCGGTCAGGCCATCAGGCTGGTCAGGAAGTCCCCGAGCCCCTGCGCCATCATCATCAGGGCCGCTCCGATCGACCGGAACATCTGGGCGGCGCCCTCCGGCCGGAAGGCCATGAAATAGATCAGGAACGCGAGGCTGCCCCAGGCCAGCACCTTCTTCACGAATACCGGCATCGTCCCTCCCCAGGGCCGGTGGTGCGGCTGGCTTCCCGCCGGGGAGCGTGGCAAACGACGCGGACGGTGTCAGTGCCGTCCGGGGACGGTCGGGCAGCCCACGAGGAGCGCAGTCGTCGCCGGGTGTCCTGGTGCCTTCGGGTGTCTCGGTGCCGCCGGGGTCACAGATAGAGCCCGGTGGCGTCCTCCTCGACCCGCTCGGCGGCCACCGCGTGCACGTCACGCTCGCGCAGCAGCACGTAGCCGCGCCCGTGCAACTCCACCTCGGAGCGGTCGTCCGGGTCGAAGAGCACCCGGTCGCCGGAGACGATCGAGCGTACGTGCGGCCCGACTCCCACGGCGGTGGCCCAGGCCAGGCGCTTGCCCACGGCCGCGGTCGCGGGGATCACGATGCCGGCGGTGGAACGGCGCTCGCCCTCGCTTCCCTCCACCCGCACCAGCACGCGGTCGTGCAGCAGCCGGATGGGCAGGCCGGAGTCGAGATTCGGGTCCGCTGTCACGCCGCAGACGCTACCGTGTCGCCTCCGGCGCGCCGCCGGTGGTCACCCGGGTTGGGCAGCCGTCCGTGGGGGCAATGTGTGGCGGAAGTTTGCCCTACCGTGGAGCGGTCGGACGTATCCTGTCCGCCCCTGGCGCCCATGCGCGGGCCGAAATCTGCCTGGAGGTGCCCGTGAGCCGGTTCGAGCGGATCCGCAGCCGCGTGCGTCGCGCGTACGAGTCGGGTCGGGATTCGGTGCGTACCGCCCGGAACCGGCCGCCGGACGTCCCGGAGCCCGCCGCTACGGCCTCGCCGTCGCGGCCCGGTCCGGTGGCGTCGCCGACCGCCACCGTGGTCGACGAGGAGTCCCCGGAGCCAGGGCCCGCCTCCACCTCCAGCCGTGACGACGCGGACGTGCCGCACGCGTTACGCATCGCCGCCGGCTGGTCGTGGCGGTTGATCGTGGTCGGTGTCGTGTTCTGGGCGCTGGTGAAGGTCGTCAGCACGATCAGCATCGTGATCATTCCGCTCGCCGTCGCCCTGCTGCTGTCGGCGTTGCTGGCGCCTGCCGTCGGGTGGCTGCTGCGGGCCCGGTTCCCGAGGTCGCTGGCGACGGCGGTGGTGCTGGTCGCCGGCCTGGCCGCGGTGATCGGCACGTTGACCCTGGTGGTCAACGAGTTCATCAAGGGCGTACCGGAGCTGGCCGCGAAGTCGACCCAGGGCCTGCAACAGATCCAGGACTGGCTCAAGACCGGGCCGCTGCACCTCTCCGACAACGACCTCGACCGGTACATCGAGGAGGTCCAGCAGTTCGTCAACAACAACACCGAGCGCTTCACCAGCGGCGCCCTCTCCACCGCCGCGACCCTGGCCGAGGTGCTGACCGGCACGGTCCTGGTGCTCTTCGCGGCGTTCTTCTTCCTCCGTGACGGCACCGTCATCTGGCGGTTCCTGGTCCGGCTGCTGCCGGTGGCGGCACGCTGGAAGGTCGACGACGCCGGCCGGGCCTCCTGGGCGACCCTGGGCGCCTACGTCCGGGCCACGGTGCTGGTCGCGTTCATCGACGCCGTCGGCATCGGCATCTTCCTCGTCATCTTCGACATCCCGTTCGCGTTCCCGCTGGCCGCGCTGGTCTTCCTCGGCGCGTTCATCCCGATCGTCGGCGCCACCCTTTCCGGTGGCGTGGCGGTGCTGGTGGCGCTGGTCGACAGCGGCCCGGTGACCGCGCTGATCATCCTCGGCGTGGTGATCGGCGTACAGCAGGTGGAGGGGCACATCCTCCAGCCGCTGATCATGGGCCGGGCGGTGGCCATCCACCCGCTCGCGGTGATCATCGGGCTGGCCGCCGGCGTGGTGCTCGCCGGGATCACCGGCGCCCTGGTCGCCGTGCCGTTGATCGCGGTGCTCAACACGGCGGTCCGCCGCCTCGCCGCGCGTACCGTGCCGGACACCCCACCGGACGCGGTGGTCGTCGCCTCCCGCGCCCCCTGACCCGCAGCGGCCGGGCCCTGCCCTGCCCTGCCCTGCCCGGCCCGGTCAGTCGGCGGCGAGCCGGGTCAGCGCGCCCTGGACCACCTCACGGCGGGTCGTGTACCAGAACGGCGGCAGCGACCGGCGCAGGAACGGCCCGTACCCACGGGCGGTCTCCAGCCGCGAGTCGAGCACCGCCACCACGCCCCGGTCACCGTTGGCCCGGATCAGCCGCCCGACCCCCTGGGCCAGGCGGACCGCCGCGATGGGGACGCTGACGGCGGCGAAGCCGGAGCCGCCCTGGGCGTCCACCGCCGCCGCCCGCGCGGCGGCCAGCGGCTCGTCCGGCCGGGGGAAGGGCAACCGGTCGATCACCACCAGTTGGCACGAGTCGCCGGGCACGTCCACCCCCTGCCACAGCGACATCACCCCGAACAGGCAGCTCGACCGTTCCTCGCGGAACCTGCGCACCAGCAGCGGCAGCGTCTCCTCGCCCTGGAGCAGCACAGGCAGGTCGGTGCGTGCCCGCAGCAGCTCCGCCGCCTGCTGCGCGGCCCGCCGGGAGGAGAACAGCCCGAGCGTACGGCCACCGAGCGCGGTGACCAGCGAGAGCAACTCCTCCCCGGCGGCGTCCGGTAGCCCGGAGACACCGGGCCGGGGCAGGTGCGCGGCCACATAGAGGATGCCCTGGCGGGGATAGTCGAAGGGAGATCCGACGTCCAGCGACCGCCAGCCGGAGCCGGAGTCGGTCGCCGCGCCGGACCCGACGGGAGCGCCGCCCGACCCGGTCTCGGCGGGGGCCGCGTCACCCGGTGCCGTCCGGGGTCGACGGGTGGTGTCGGCGAGCGCGGCGGCGGCCGGCGTCGGCGGGGTGGGCGGCGGCGCGTCCAGACCCAGGGCACGGGCCACGGTGTCGAATCGCCCACCCAGGGCCAGGGTCGCCGAGGTGGCCACCACGGTCCGCTCGTCGTAGAGGTGGGTGGCGAGCGTGCCGGCGACCGAGAGGGGCGCGACGACGAGGGCCCGCCGCCCGGTGTTGTCGTTGCGCTCCACCCACGCCACGTCGTGCTCCGCCTCGTCCAGCAGCCGCTGGGCGGTGGTGGAGAGTTCGTCCAGCACGGACTTGGCCTGCTGTTTGCGTACCGGGTCGGGGTCGTCGGCCTTGATGTCGCCGATGCCGTCCAGCGCCGCGCGGGTCGCCGCGTCGAGCAGCGTGCAGGCATTCCGCAGCGGGTCGGGCAGGCCGTCGGTGATCCGTCCGGCCGGTGCCTCGGCCAGCCCGACCGCGAGGGCGTCACCGGACGCGGTCAGCGCCTCGGCGGTCTCCGGCCGCAGCAACGGACGGGCCCGCCGGGCGGAACGGTCGATCAGCTCCGGGGTCAGCTCGGCCTGGGCCGCGGAGGAGACCCGGTCGGCCAGCTCGTGCGCCTCGTCCACCACCAGCAGCTTGTGCGGCGGGACGATGTGCCGTCCGGCGAGCATGTCGACGGCGAGCAGGCTGTGGTTGGTCACCACGATGTCGGCCTCGCGGGCGCGGGCCCGGGACGCCTCCGCGAAGCACTCCGCGCCGTACGGGCAGCGGCTCGCGCCGACACACTCCCGGGCCGGCATGGACACCAGCCGCCAGGACTGGTCGTCGACGCCGGGGTCGAGTTCGTCCCGGTCACCGGTGTCGGTCTCCATGGCCCAGTCCCGCAGGCGCTGGATCTGCTTGCCGAGCCGACCGGCCTCGCCCAGCCACTTGGCGCCACCGCCGGGGCGCTCGGTGGGGGCGTCGAAGAGGGTGTCCTCCGGCTCGTCCTCGTTGGAGTTCTCCAACCGGGCCAGGCAGAGGTAGTGGTGGCGGCCCTTGAGCACGGCGAAGGTCGGCCGGCGACCGAGCACCGGCTCCACCGCGTCGGCCAGTCGCGGCAGGTCGTGCTCGACCAGTTGGGACTGCAACGCCAGGGTCGCGGTGGAGACCACCACCGGCCCGTCGACGGTCAGGGCGGGCGCCAGGTAGGCCAGGGACTTGCCGGTCCCGGTGCCGGCCTGCACCAGCAGGTGGTCGCCGGAGGCGACGCACTCCTCGATCGCCGTGGCCATCTGCTGCTGCCCGGGGCGGGCGGCCCCGCCGGGCACCGCGCCGACGGCGGCGGCGAGCAGGTCGGCCCCGCCGGGCCGGTCACCTCGACGGCGGGCCTTGGCGCGGGCGGAGCCGGTGGCGGCGCGGGGCGGAGTCACCGTGGCACGGTACCCGGCGGGGCTGACGCGGGCCGTACCGATCGGCCGTGTTGCGGCGTCACGGTGCGGCACATATCTCCCCGTCGTCCGGTAACTTCCTGACGGCGACGGGTGGGCGAAATCGGTTAGGGTGCGACTCATGCCGAGCGACGTGGTCCGCGTGATCTACCGCAAGTACGACGGCAGCGCCCACCGCGACTACCCGGCCCGCCGACTGACCGAGGACGACCTCGGGGTCTGGCTCGGCGTGTCGGCCGGCACCAGCTCCGTCTACCACGGCCGCCCGTCGGTCGAGCAGATCCCGTTCGTGCTGCTCGTGCCGCATCACGCCTGGTGGACCGGCATGTTCAACCCGCCCCCGCGCACCAGCGAGGTCTACTGCGACATCACCAGCCCGGCCCGCTGGGACGGCGAGGACACGGTGCACCTGATCGACCTGGACCTGGACGTGGTCCGGCGGCGGGAGACCGGCCTGGTCGAGCTGCGCGACGAGGACGAGTTCGCCGAGCACCGGGCCCGCTTCGGCTACCCCGACGACCTGGTGGCGGAGGCCGAGGCGGCGGCACGGTGGCTGCTCGGCGCCCTGGGTGACGGCACCGAGCCGTTCGCCTCCTCGTACCGCAAGTGGTTGGCTCTGGTGGTCTGAGCCCGACCGGCTCCGGCGTCGCCGCGCGCCACCACCGTCGGCGCGCGATGATGCTGCGATGGGCGACGACGGTGGAACTGACGTGGTGGCGCCGATCGGCGGCACCGTACGCGACCTGCTCCGGGTGCCACCCGGAGCGCCGGTCGACCTCGGGGCGACAAACCCGCGCGCGACGCCCGGGTTGCCCGGCTCGGAGGTGACCGGGCCGGATCGCAAGGGGTGGGCCCGTCGGCAGGTCAGGTACGTCGGTGCCGGACTGGCCCGCCAGCAGGAGATGCTGTTCGCGGGTGCGAAGGCCGACCCGGGGTCGGGGCGGCGGGTGCTGCTGGTCCTCCAGGCGATGGACTGCGGTGGCAAGGACGGCACGGTCAAGCGGGTGGTCGGCGCGATGAACCCGCTCGGCGTGCACATCCGGGCGTTCGGGCCGCCGACCGCCGAGGAACTCCGACACCATTTCCTGTGGCGAATCCGACAGGCGCTGCCGCCGGCGGGACACCTGGGGGTGTTCAACCGCTCGCACTACGAGGACATCCTGGTGCCCCGGGTGCAGGAACGCGCACCGGAGAACGTCTGGCGCCCCCGGTACGCCGAGATCGACGACTTCGAGCGGGAGTTGACCGACGACGGGGTGGCGATCGTCAAGGTCTTCCTGCACATCTCCCACACCGAGCAGGCGCGTCGGCTGCTGGCCCGGCTGGACGATCCGACGAAGCACTGGAAGTACCACCCCTCCGACATCGACGCCCGCGCCCGCTGGGACGACTACCAGTCCGCGTACGCGGAGCTGCTGGGCCGCGCCGGCAGCGACGCCGCGCCCTGGTACGCGGTGCCGGCGGACCGGAAGTGGTACCGGGACTGGGCGGTGGCGCACCTGCTGCGTGAGACGTTCGACACCCTCCCGCTGGGGTATCCGCCCGCGGACTTCGACATCGCGGGGGAACGGGAGCGATTGCTGAGGACAACGGGTCTGCTGAAGGTGAACGGAAGTTGAACGAGCGGTGAATGGCACCTGGCCAGGGGTGGGCCGCCGAAGGTCCGCTCGGGGGGTTCCCTAGCATTCCCTCAGCAGGGCGCCGGACGGCGGCTGCACCCCTACCACCGACACGACGAGGTCCGTGCTGTGAGGTTTTCATTTCGCCCCAACGAGGGCGCCTTCTACGAGCTCTTCACCAGGGCTGCGCAGAACCTGGTCCGGGGTACCGCGCTGCTGAACGAGCTGGCCCTGCCCGACGTCGAGGTGCAGTCGGTCAGTGAGCGGCTCACCGAGGTCGAGCACGACAGTGACAAGATCACACATGAGTTGTTCAAGAAGATCAACTCGACCTTCGTCACTCCGTTCGACCGGGAGGACATCTACCGGTTGGGGTCGCTGCTGGACGACGTGATGGACCACCTGGAGGCGGTCGGCAACCTGCTCTACCTCTACGGGCTGACCAAGCTGCCCTCGCTGCCCCGGGAGATGCACGAGCTGGTGCACGTCCTCGACCAGCAGGCCAAGTTGACCGCCGAGGCGATGCCCCGGTTGAAGTCGATGAAGGACCTGGAGGACTACTGGATCGAGATCAACCGGCTGGAGAACGACGGCGACCAGGCGTACCGGATGCTGCTGGTGCGACTCTTCTCCGGCGAGTACGACGCCTTGACCGTGCTGAAGATGAAGGAGGTCGCCGACGAGCTGGAGGCCGCCTGCGACGCCTTCGAGCACGTGGCGAACACCGTCGAGACCATCGCGGTCAAGGAGTCCTGATCCTGTGAGTCCCGAGCTCATCGCGGTGCTGGCGGTGATCGGGGTGGCCCTGGTGTTCGACTACACCAACGGCTTCCACGATGCCGCCAACGCGATCGCGACCAGCATCTCCACCCGGGCGCTCACACCCCGGGTCGCGCTCGCCATGGCGGCGGTCGGCAACTTCATCGGCGCGCACTTCGGCGCCGAGGTCGCCAAGACCGTCGGCAGCGGGCTGGTGGACCTGCCCACCGGTGTGTCCAGCCTCGGTATCGTCTTCGCCGGTGTGATCGGCGCGATCACCTGGAACATCATCACCTGGTACTTCGGACTTCCCTCGTCCTCCTCGCACGCCCTGATCGGTGGTCTGGTCGGCTCGACCGTCGCGGCCTCGGGCACCGTGCTCTGGAAGGGCATCGGCGAGAGCGTGATCATTCCGATGATCCTCTCGCCGATGGTCGGTTTCATCCTCGGCTACATCGCGATGATCGCCGTGCAGTGGATCTTCCGGAAGGGGCACCCGGGCAAGCTCAACCGGGGCTTCCGCTGGGCGCAGACCGCCTCGGCGGCGGCCATGTCGGTCGGCCACGGCATGCAGGACGCCGCCAAGACCATCGGCATCGTGGTGCTCGCCCTCTTCGTCGGTGGTTACCAGGACGACGCCACCTACATCCCGGAGTGGGCGTTCTGGACCTCCGCCGCCGTGCTGGCCGCCGGCACGTACGCCGGTGGATGGCGGATCATCCGGACCCTCGGTCGGAAGATCATCGACCTGCGCCCGCCGGAGGGCTTCGCGGCCGAGACCGTGGCCAGCGGCGTGCTCTACTTCAACGCGCTGGTGCTCGGCGCGCCCATCTCCACCACGCACACGATCACCTCGGCGATCATGGGCGTCGGGGCGACCAAGCGGCTCTCCGCCGTGCGGTGGGGCGTGGCCGGCAACATCGTCGGCGCCTGGATCCTGACGTTCCCGGCCGCCGGTTCGATCGGCGCGCTGATGTACTTCGTCGTCCGCCCCCTGTTCAGCTGAGATGAAAGGAAGGGTCCCCTGCTAACGCCTCGCGTATAGCAGGGGACCCTTCCTAACATCGCTCAGAGGTAGGAGACGCCGATCTGGGCGCGGACGTCGTCCAGCAGGGTCATGATCTCCAGGGTCGCCGAGTGCGGCACCAACGGGCTCTCGGTCAGCCCCTCGGTCAGGCAGCGCTGCACCTCGATCGCCTCGTACTGGTAGCCGTTGCCGACCAGCTCGGCGGTGATCGTCTCGGCCGGCTCGTCCGCCCGGTGCAGGGTGAAGCCGTCCGGCCGGAAGAACGGATCGGGCAGCTCGATCCGCCCGGTCGTGCCGACGATCGAGGCGGTCAGCCCGGTCGCCCCGACCATGCCGCAGCTCAGCGTGGCGACGGCACCGGAGTCGTACCCGAGCACGATGCCGGTGTTCTCGTCCGTGCCCTCCGGCCCCAGCTTCGCCCACGACCGAAGGTGCTGCGGCACACCGAGGATCAGGTGGGCCAGGCTCACCGGGTAGACGCCCAGGTCGAGCAGGGCACCCCCACCCAATGCCCGGGCCCGCATCCGGTGCTCGGGCGGGAACGGCCCGGCCACGCCGAAATCGGCCCGTACGCCGGTGACGGTGCCGATCGCCCCCTCGGCGATCAGCTCACAGGCACGCAGGATGAGCGGGTTGCACCGCATCCACATGGCCTCCATCAGGAAGACGTTGCCCGCGCGCGCGATCTCCACCAGCTCGGTGCTGGTGGCCAGGTCGAGCGTGAACGGCTTCTCCACCAGCGCCGGCTTGCCGGCCACCAGGCAGGTGCGGGCCGCCTCGTGGTGGGCGGCGTGCGGGGTGGCGACGTAGATCACGTCCACCTCGGGGTCGGCGACCAGATCGTCCCAGGTGCCGTACGCCCGCGTCGCGCCGTGCTGCTCGGCGAAGCGCTCGGCGCTGGCGGTGGTCCGTGAGCCGACCGCGACCAGTTCCGCGCCCGGCACCAGGCGGAGGTCTTCGGCGAAGCGGGCGGCGATGTGGCCGGTGGCCAGGATGCCCCAACGAGTCATGGCGTGACGCTACCGAAGATCACCTCCGGGCGGCACCGCTGATCCACCGGCCGGGACATCGCTCTAAGCTCGGCGTATGACCCTGGACCGTGGTTATCCCGCGCCGCCCGCACTGGTGGAGCACGCCCGCCGGTTCCAGGCGTCGGGCGGGGTTCCCACGGTGCCCCGGACGGCCGCCACCGTGCTGCTGCTTCGTCCCGCCGACGAGGGTTTCGAGGTCTACCTGATCCGCCGGGTCGCGGCGATGGCCTTCGGCGGCATGTACGCCTTCCCCGGCGGCGGGGTCGACCCCTCGGACTCGACCGCGCACCTCGACTGGGCGGGGCCCGAACCGGCCGACTGGGGCGTACGCCTCGGCGTGCCGCCGCAGGCCGCGCAGGCGGTGGTCTGCGCGGCGGCCCGGGAGGTGTTCGAGGAGGCCGGGGTGCTGCTCGCCGGTCCGGACGCGGAACGGGTGGTCGGCGACGTCAGCGACGACGGCTGGGAGGCCGCCCGGGTCGACCTGGAGCAGCGCCGGACCGGCTTCGCCGAGTTGCTTGCCGCGCGGGACCTGACGCTCCGGTCCGATCTGCTGCTGCCGTGGAGCCGGTGGGTGACCCCGGACTTCGAGCCGCGCCGCTTCGACACGTACTTCTTCGTCGCGTTGCTGCCCGAGGGGCAGCGGACCCGGGAGGTCTCCGGCGAGGCCGACCACGCCCTGTGGATCAGGCCCGGCGACGCCTGCGAGCGCGCGGCGGCCGGTGAGTTGACGATGCTGCCGCCGACCCAGGTCACCCTCGCCGAGGTGGCCGCCTGTGCCGACCTGGCGGCGGTGGCGCGGGCGGCGGCGGCCCGGGACGCGGGCAGCCCGATCACGCCGGTCCTGGACCTCTCCGACGAGGCCGATCCCCGCTTCTATCTGGATACCCCGCCGACGCGCTGACCCACCTCAGCCGAGGTGGTAGTTGACGTGGGCGGACCAGCGGGCGAACCCGGTCCGCTCGTAGAGCGCCACCGCGCCGGTGTTGGACTCGTCCACGTAGAGCATCACCCGGTCCAGCCCGCGCTGCTCCCGCAGGTACGCCAGCCCGGCCGTGGTCAGCGCCCGACCGAGCCCGCCGCCGTGCGCGGTGGGCTCGACCCCGAGTACGTAGACCTCGCCGATGCGCGCCGACCCTTCCCGCGCGTGCACCTTCGTCCAGTGGAAGCCGAGCAGCCGCCCGGTCGACGATTCGACGGCGAGCAGGAAACCGGCCGGGTCGAACCACGGCTCGTCGAGGCGTACGCGCAGGTCGTCAGCGGTCCAGCGGCCCTGCTCGGGATGGTCGGCGAAGGCGCGGGCGTTCAGGGCCAGCCAGGCGTCGTCGTCCTGACCCGGTCGGAACGCGCGCAGTTCCACCCCGTCGGGCAGGCGCGGCGGGTCCAGTGGTGCGGTCAGCGGTCGACGCAGTTGCCAGAGCACCCGGGCACGGCGGAAACCGAGGTCCACCGCGAGCGCGGCGGCCGACGGGTGGTCGCCGTGGGCCCAGGCGCGCAGTGGCCCGGTGGCGGCGACGACCATCTCGCGGGCCAGCGCCCGACCGATGCCGCGTCGGCGGTACGCGGGGTGCACCACGAGTTCCGCGCCGATCCCGTCGGCCGGGTCGCCGGTGTCCAGGTGGGCGTACCCGGTGAGGGTGTCGTCGTCGGCGCGGGTCAGCAGGTGGATCGCGGGTGCCCGCTCGTCGCGCAGCCGGAGCAGGACGTGTTCGTCCAACGGGTCCGCGCCGTCGGTGTCGCCCGCCGTACGGGCCAGCGCCAGCACCTCGGCGATCTCCGTGGGCCCGAGCCGTTCGGTGCGGTGGACCTGGTCGCCGGTCGATCGAGTGCCGCTCATCCCGTCACCGTATCCGGGTCACCGGCGACATCGCGGCGGTGGGCGGGCCGGCGCCGGTCAGAATCCGTGACGCGGTAGCGCCTGGACGTCGAGTCGGCCACGCAGTTCGGGCAGGATGCGGTACAAGGCGTCCACTGTGCCCTGTCGGTCGCCTCCGGCGTCGTGCAGCAGCACGATCGAGCCGGGTTGCACCCCGTCGAGCACCGACGCGGCGATCCGGTTCGCGCCGGGCCGCTGCCAGTCGGAGGTGTCCAGCGTCCAGTGCAGCGGCGTCATGCCGAGTTCCCGGGCGGTGGCGATCAGCGAGTACGTCCAGGCGCCGCCGGGCTGGCGGTACCAGGCGATCGGGGCGTCCGGCACGGCGGCGCGGATCGCCTCGCTGGTGCGCAGCAGGTCGTTCCGGATCCGTTCCGGTGACCGCGCGCCCAGCGTCACGTCGTGTTCCCAGCTGTGGTTGCACAGCGTGTGGCCGTCGGCCACGATCTGCTGGACGAGCCACGGGTACGCCTGGGCGTTCTGGCCCACCAGGCAGAAGGTCGCGGTGACCCGGTGCTCCCGCAGCAGGGCGAGCACCTGCGGGGTGTAGTCCGGGTTCGGCCCGTCGTCGAAGGTGAGGGCGACGGTGCCGGTGCCGGTGGTGACCCGGGTGCCCATCGGACCGAAGTTGGGGTCCTGGGCCTCGCCCTGGTCCGGGTCGTGCGGGACGCCGCTGGGCGGGACGGCGCCGGGCGTGCCGGTGGGTGCGGGGGCGTCCGCCGAGGGCGGGACCTGGTCGGCGTACTCGGGATGCTCGGCACCGGTCGCGGTGACCGCGGAGTTGTCGCGCGGCTCCTGGGGCAGCAGGTTGCGCCCGAGCAGGTACGTCGAGCCGAGCACCGCGGACACCACGAGCACGATGATGCCGACCGCCTGTGTCGTACTCACCGGCCGTCGTGCCGAGCTCCCGTAATACGTGCCCACCGCAGCCCCTTTTGCTGGTCAACTCGGCAGTCACCATAAGGCTGACGAGTTGCCCAAAAGGGGCATATGGGGGAATTAGCCCTCGACGGTGAGAGGGTGCAACGCCAGGGACGCGTGCTCGGTGGCCTCGGCCAGCGCCCGGTTCGACGGTACGACGAACTTGTAGCCCACCTGGCGCACGGTGCCGATCATCGACTCGTACTCGGAGCCGAGCTTGGCCCGCAGCCGACGCACGTGCACGTCCACCGTCCGGGTGCCGCCGAAGTAGTCGTAGCCCCAGACCTCGCGCAGCAACTGGTCGCGGGTGAACACCCGGCCCGGGTGCTGGGCCAGGAACTTCAGCAGCTCGAACTCCTTGTAGGTGAGGTCGAGCGGGCGGCCCTTGAGCTTGGCGGCGTACGTGTCGGGGTCGATCATCAGCTCGCCGGCCCGGATCGAGCCGCCGGCACCGGCCGTGGCGTTGCTCAACCGGCCGACCGCGAGCCGCAGCCTGGCCTCCACCTCGGCCGGACCGGCGGAGGCGAGGATGACGTCGTCCACGCCCCAGTCGGCGTTGAGCGCGATCAGGCCGGCCTCGGTGACGACCGCGACCAGCGGTACGCCCAGCCCGGTGGCGTGCAGCATGCGGCAGGTCGCCCGGGCCTCGCTGAGTTCGGAGCGGGCGTCGACGAGCACGGCGTCCGGGCTCGGACCGGCGACCAGGGTGCGGACGTCGCGTGGTGCGGTGCGCACCGAGTGCGGCAGCAGGTCGAGTGCGGGCAGCACAGCGGATGGTTCGCCTGCCCGTGCGGTCACCAGCAGCAGGATCTCCACGATCACCTCCGTCCCGGCGGCCGGTGTGGCCGCACGCGACCAGCGGCACTCAGGGCGAGTGGGCGCTGGGAACTTCCGTGGGTCCCGGCGTCGCTGACGGGCGGGTTTCGGCTTGAGAATAGCCGATGGCCCTGCTTGGACCGCGTAATGGTTTCCGGTTTGCCCCTTCTGCCCATGATCGCGGCCAAGGTTTTAACGTCGTGGAAACCGTGGCACCCGAGTTGTGCATCTGGTCTGGCACGATCGGTGCGTGTTTCCCTCCAACTCGCCCGAGGCCGACCGCGAACAGTGGGTGGACGACGTGCCCCCCGGGGACGGCTCGGCACCGCGTACCGGTCCGGCCGTGGAAACCGAGGAGCGGGGCCGCTCCCGGGGCCCGCGACGCCTCAGGCGCGGCGGCTCGCCCCGACGTGCCGACGACGCGCTCGACGAGGAGGAGGACGAGTACGACGAGCCACCGGTCGAGGTCCCCACGAAGCTCTCCCTCGCCGTCGGCGGGTTCGCCGCGCTGCTCGGCATCGGGCTGATCATCGGCGCGCAGACCTCCGGACCCGGCGACCGGGTGCCCTTCGCCATCGTGGTGTTCCTCGTGCAGGTGCTGTTCGTGCTGGTCTGGACGGTGGTGAACCGGCCGCCCGCCGCCGCGGTGGTGATCGGTGCCGGCGTACTGGCCGCCGCCGTGGCCGACACCGTGGCCATCCGGACGGCCGAACCCCGCATCCTGCCGCTGTTCTACGTCGCGGCCGGTGGGGTGCTCGTGGCGGTGCTCGGCCAGTTGGTCCGGCGGGTGGACCGGCTACGGGTGACCGACTCGGTGCGGACCACCGCGACCATCGTGCTCGGCCCGGTCGCCTTCGCCACGCTCATCGTGCTCACCCGGGTTCCCGCCGGCACCCAGGCGATCGTGGTCTGCCTCGCGGCGAGCGCGGTCGCGCTCACCGTGGCCCGGCTGACCGACGCCGTCGCGGCCTGGCCCCGGCTCGCCCCCCAGGTGCCGCGAGGGGCCGCCGGGGTGGTCGGTGGCGCGATGGTGGGTACGCTCGGGAGCGCGTTGCTCGGCGGCTATCTGGTCACCCCGTTCACCCCGACCCGGGCCGCGATCATCGCCCTGGTCACCGCAGTCGTCGCCGTGCTGGCCGACCTGGCCTCCGGATACGCCGAGGCCGGTCGACTGATGGCGGGCGAGCTGCCCGACGCGTGGGCGGCGCGGCACGTGCAGGGGCCGCTCGCCGGCTTCGCGATGGCCGCCCCGGCCGCGTACCTGATGTGCCGACTGGTGTTGTAGCCGGCCGCTGCGGCGGGCGGTTGAGGAATCCGGACATCGGGTAACACCGGTGCGCCGCCGGGCGTACCGGCGATTCGGCCGGGATCGACGTGCGACAGGACAAGGAGAAGGTGTGGAGCACGAGCAGACCTATGGACGGCGCCCGCGGCGACGGGGGCGCAAGGTACTGATCGGCTTCGTTGTCCTGCTGGTCGTACTCGTCGGTCTGCTCGCGATCGCCGACCGGGTCGCGGCCAACGTGGCCGAACGCACCATCGCCGACGAGGTCCGCCAGCAGGTGGCCCAGCAGGGTGCGCAGTCCTCCCCGCCCGAGGTCGAGCTGGGCGGGTTCCCCTTCCTCACCCAGGTGCTCGACGGCCGCTACGAGCGGGTCACCATCCGGCTGCGGGACGTGCAGGGCTCGGTGCAGGGCGACGCGGTCGCGCTGCCCAGCCTGGACGTGGACGCCCGCAACGTCCGCGCCAGCCTGGACACGCTGCGTACCGGCCAGGGCGACGTGGTGGCCGAGACGGTCAACGGGACCGGCACCATCGACTACCAGAGTCTCGCCGCGTTGCTCGACCGGGAGGGGCTGACCCTCGGCGAGCAGGACGGCAAGCTCTCGGTGACCGCCCCGTTGGACGTGCTCGGCCAGCGCCTCACGGTCACCGGCACCGCCGAGATCGTCGTCGGGGAGCAGGGGCAGATCGCGCTCCGCTTCGACGACCTGGACGCCGAGGGCCTGCCCAGCCTGCCGATCGCCCGCACCCTGCTGAACAATTTCGCCCGCAGCATCTCGGTCGACGTACCCCTGCCGGAGCTGCCGTTCCAGCTCACCGTCCGGGAGGTCGTGCCGAGGCCGGAGGGGCTGACGGTGACGGCGGACGCACGGGACGTGCCGATCAACTCGGTCGGCTGATCCCGGCGCCCACGTCCCGGATGCTGGTCGGGCCGGTGGAGATTCGTGAGATCGCTGATAGGCTCCCTGGTCATGGGGACGCTCCTCACCAAACGGCGCGCGGTCGACCTGTGCCGCGTGGCCACCTGCCTGTGTCGCCCCGTCATCTGACGGCGGGGCTGTTTCGGGCCGCCTAGCGGCCTTCGGCACTTGGGGTACGCGTACCTGATCCCGGTGCACCCCACCGGACGCCCGGCAGCGGCGCCGTCGCACGAATCCCGTGATCCGTTCCTAGCTATGGGTCCCGCGCGTGGTGCGACTCCTTCATCACAGCGAATTCCGCGCGCTGGCTCACCATCCATCCTCACCAGGGAGTGATCTGATGAGTCGCGACACCGCACTCGTCTCGGCCGAGTGGGCCGAGAAGAACCTCGACGCCCCGGGCGTCGTCTTCGTCGAGGTCGACGAGGACACCTCGGCCTACCACACCGGTCACATCGCCGGTGCGATCAAGCTCGACTGGAAGACCGACCTGCAGGACCCGGTCCGCCGGGACTTCGTCAACAAGACCCAGTTCGAGGCGCTGCTCTCCGAGCGTGGCGTCGGCAACGACGACATCGTCGTCCTGTACGGCGGCAACAACAACTGGTTCGCCGCGTACGCGTACTGGTACTTCAAGCTCTACGGCCACGGCGACGTCAAGCTGCTCGACGGCGGTCGCAAGAAGTGGGAGCTGGACGGCCGTCCGCTGGTCCGGGACGAGGTGACCCGCTCGGCGACCCAGTACGTCGCGCAGGAGCCGGACAACAGCATCCGGGCCTTCCGCGACGAGGTCGTCGCCGCGATCGGCACCAAGAACCTGGTCGACGTGCGCAGCCCCGACGAGTTCGCCGGTCGCCTGCTCGCCCCCGCCCACCTGCCGCAGGAGCAGGCCCAGCGGGGTGGCCACATCCCCACCGCGATCAGCGTGCCGTGGTCGAAGGCGGCCAACGAGGACGGCACCTTCAAGTCCGACGACGAGCTGCGCAAGATCTACGGCGAGGCCGGGCTGGACGACGGCAAGGAGACCATCGCGTACTGCCGGATCGGCGAGCGCTCCTCGCACACCTGGTTCGTGCTCCAGGAGCTGCTCGGCCACCGCAACGTGAAGAACTACGACGGATCCTGGACCGAGTACGGCTCGCTGGTCGGCGTGCCGGTGGCGCTCGGCGACGAGCCCGGGGAGGCCTGAGATGACCGCACCGACCGCCGCCGGTTGCGCCGCACCGGATCAGGCCGCGCCGTTGCCGGCCAGCATCGACCTGGAGAAGGAGACGGTCATCACCGGCCTCGTCCGCTCCACCGAGGGTGAGCCGGTGCCGGGTGCCTACGTTCGGCTGCTCGACTCGACCGGCGAGTTCACCGCCGAGGTGGTGACCTCTCCGGCCGGTCAGTTCCGGTTCTTCGCCGCTCCCGGCAACTGGACCCTGCGGGCGCTGTCCCGGCACGGCAACGGCGACACCGCCGTCACCGCCGGACGGGGCGTCAACGAGGTGACCGTCACGGTCACCGACTGACCCACGCTCTGATCGGCCTCGTGGCCCGCGTCCCCCATATCCACCGGGGGACCCGGGCCACGAGCCGTCTGCGCCCTTCCGCGACGCGGTACGTCAGCCGACCTTGCGGCGGGCCTTGGCGCCCCACTTGGCGGCGGTCACCAGCAGGGCGCCGAGCCCCAGCAGGATGCTGCCGAGCAGGCCGACGGTGGCGGTGGAGGCGCCGGTCAGCGGGAGGTCCTGGTTCGCGGACATGTTGTCACCTCCCTCAGCCCTTCACGCCGACCGCCATGCGCGCCGGGGAATCCCAGACGCACCGGTCGACCGTCGGCTGTCGGATCGCCTTCACCAGGGCGTGCACCAGGATCACCCGGTACAGCAGGTCGGCGAAGACGATCACGGGGAGGAACAGCGGTAGGCGGGGGCGCCGGAGCCGCCAGGCGGCCAGCCCGACCCAGAGGCTCTGCCCGGCCAGCATGAGCCCCAGCCCGGCCAACAGCCCCGGACCGGCGGTGGCGAGCAGCCAGAGGGTCATCGGGGCGCCGGCCACATAGAGCACCCAGTGCAGCATCAGCAGCAGGTACGCGAAGTCGAAGCGGCTCGTGTGCCGACCCACCCGGTGCCCGATGACGCCCTGGAAGGTGCCCCACATCCAGCGCAGGTTCTGCCGGTACCAGTCGGGCAGCGTGGTCGGGTCCTGGAGGTGTGCCAGTGCGCGCGGCGCGTACACGACCCGGCCGAGGTGGCGCCGGTGCGTCTCCAGCACCCAGTACGTGTCGTCGACGATGTAGGGCGGCTGCTGCGGCAGCACGGCGTCCAGCAGTTCGGTGCGGTACACCGAGTTCGAGCCGGAGATGCAGTTCATGACGTTGAAGTGGCTCTGGATCCGGCGGATCACCGCCTGATACATCCAGTAGCTGTAGGCGCGCTTGGCCAGCCACGGGTTCCACCGCCGTTCCGGCGGCCACCACGTGACGTTGTGGCCCACCGCGATGCCGACCTCCTCGGTCAGCTCGGCCAGGGCGGCGGTGACGAAGTCCGGCGCGACCACCACGTCGTCGTCGAGGATGGCGACCGCGCGGTAGTGCGTACCGAGACCGAACTCGACGTATCCGGCGTGCAGGGCGGCCGGCTTGCCGACGTTGCGGGCCAGGGCCAGCACCCGGGCGCCGACGGACTCGGCGAGGTGAGCGGTGTCGTCGGTCGAGGCGTCGGAGACGAGGTACACGTCGCTGCCGGTGGCGCGTGCCGCGCGTACCGTCTCGGCGATGGTCGCGGCGCCGTTACGGCAGGCGATCAGGACGGCCACCTGGTCCGGGCGTACCGGGCCGTAGCGCGGCGACCGGAGCGCGTGACGCGGCCGGTAGGCCACCTCGGGGCGGACGAAGCCGTAGCCGAAAGACCCGACGATCAGCAGCAGCGCGACGGCACTCACAGTGATGGTCGAGGCCAGGAGGACTTCCAGCATGACAGCCAATCCGCAGGCGGGAGGGGATGTGAACGCCGCTCGCGTTGAGGCGTGCTGCTAACGCTAAGTGACGGACCGTCGGTCGCCAAGAGCGGTGATCGCTTTCGTCCGTTCGGCCGACGGCCGGATGGCCCTCCGGTCGGTCGGAAACGCCGATGACCAGGAGAAACAGTCGGGTGGACGGACGCGCGACAGGGCTGGACGCCGCCCGGTGGCTGGACGGCGGCGGTGGGTGGACGGCGGCGGTGGGTGGCGGGTGCGCACCCTGTCGGGTCGGGTCCTTTCGAGCTGACGGCGAGAACGGATCAGGCGTCATGCCGCAGTCCGGTTTCGTCCGCCCGACCGCGATGCGCCCGCCGGTCATTCGTCCGGCGGTCATGCCTCCTGCCGCCATTCGTCCGGCGTTCATGCGCCCTGCCGCCATTGGTCCGGCGTTCATGCGTCCGGCTGGCATTGACTCGGCTGCCTTCGCCCGGTTCTCAACCGCCCGGGTTCCCCGCGCTTCTGCTCGCCTTGAGGCGCTCGAAGTGATCGACAGGCGGCAGGGCAAGGGTGTTGTCGTGACCGATCCGAGCACCTGGCTTCGCAAGCCCTGACCTGTATTCCGGGCGGACAGGGCGGCGATGGCCGCCGGTTCGTGACGAACCGGCGGCCACCAGGGGTAGTGCGTCAGATACCGGTCGCTCTGGTGCAGGTGGATGCCGGATCAAGGGCGAAGTCGAGGGAGCCGACGATGCCCGCCTCGATCTGGTGCCGCTTGACCTGCGGCACCCAGCCGTCCTTGGCCACGATCACCTCGTACCGGCCCTTCGGCAGCCACCAGGCGTACGTGCCGTCGGCGCCGGAGGTCAACGTCGTGCCGGTGCCGGCCGAGATCAGGTTCACCCGGACGGTCGCCGCCACCGTCACCGTCACCCCACCGCAGGTGGTGCCGGTGACGGTGCCCTGGACCTTGCCCCAGCTCGACGGCGGCGAGACGTTCATCTCCACCGACACCGGCGTCACCGGGTACGGGGTGTCCGAGGCGACCACCAGTTCGGCGTCGTACCGTCCCGGCTGTTGCAGTCCGGCCGCCGCCGTCGCGGTGAGCGTCACCGTCACCGTCCGGGACGCGCCCGGTGCCAGCGTGAAGGTCGCCGGCGAGCTGGACAGCCAGGGCACGTCCGCTGCGGCGGCGCACTGCTCCAGACCACCGAGCAGCTCGCTGTCCGCCGAGCCCACGAAGGAACTGGGCGAACCACCGATCTTGTACGCGCCGCAGGCGGCGGCGCCCCGGTACCGGCCGAACTGGGCGTTGGGCAGGTCACGCCAGGCCCCGGTGGCGGGGTCGTAGGCGATGGTGCGGTTGCTGACCGCCGTCGAACCGGCCGTCACGCCACCGGCCAGCACGAGCATCCCGCCGGCTGCCGCGTACTGGGAGCCCCACAGCTCGGTCGGCATGCTCGGCAGCGGGCTCCACGCGTCGGCCGTCGGGTCGTACCGGTAGGCGTCGGTGTACTCGGTGCTGCCGGTGCCACCGGCGCAGTGCACCGTCTCGCCGAGCCCACCGCAGGCCAGCCAGGACACCGGGTGCGGGTAGGCCGCCCGGGTGCCGAACGTGCCGGTCGCCGGGTCGAAGACCACCAGTCGGTCGGAGTCCGTGCAGGTGGCGTCGGCACAGCCGCCCACCAGGTAGACCTTCCCGTCGACCACCGCCCCACCGGCCGCTGCGGTCGGTGCCGGGTTCGTCGCCCCCGGCACGGTGCTCCAGGTGCCGGCGACCGGATCGAAGACGTCGACGGTGGCCACCGGACGGTCGTCCGCGCCCCAGCCCCCGAACACGTACAGCTTGCCGTTGACCGCTGCCGCGACCGGCTTGGAGCGCGCCACCGGCAGGTCCGGCAGGGCGGTCCAGGCGTCGGCACCCGGGTCGTACGCCCAGGCCCGCCGCTCGGTGCCGGTGTCACCGCCACCACCGACGGAGTAGATCTTCCCGCCCAGCCACGCGGCGGCGTTGTCGTAGATCGCGGCCGGCAGCTTGGCGATCGGGCTCCACGCGTCGTCGGCCGTGGTACGCACCTCGGGTGCCGCCCCGCCGTACGCGACTCCGGTGTGGGCCTTGCTGATGCCCTTCATCTTCTGTTCCCGCAGCGGTGCGCCGGACTGGCGGAGCAGCTCGAACGCGCCGGTGCGTTCCAGCAGCTCGACGGCGGCCGGCGCGCTGCCGGTGTTGCGGACGGTCAGCTTGGTGGTCCGGGTGCTGTTGTAGGGCTGGTGCGCCACGACGGACGCGGGGCTGACCGTGAGCCGCCCGGCGCCGAGGGCGAAGTCGGCCCGCTTGACCCGGTCGGCCTCGACCGTGACCTGCTTGGTGGCCGGTTGGTACGGCGGACGACTGGCGGTGAACGGGTGGGCGCCGGTCAGACCGGAGAAGAGCCAGTAGAAGCCGTCCGGCTCGGCGGTGTCCTCCGGGGTCGCCGCCGACACGGCCCGGTCCTGCGGCCGGTCGTCGCTGACCACGGTCACCCCGTCCACGGGTACCCCGGTGTTGCGGTCGGTGGTGGTGCCCACCACCAGACCACCGGGCACCGGCGTGCACTCGCGGTTGACCACCTCCACGTCGTCCACCTGCCACCACCAGGCGAAGGTGCCCTTGAACCGGAAGCGGACCAGGGCCGAGGCGGCGTTCGCGGCCGGGGTCAGTGCCACCTCCTCGACGCGGGGGCCACGCCGGCTGGTGGTCTGGTGCCAGACGGTGGTCCAGGTGGCGCCGGAGTCGACGGAGACGTCGACGTCCGCGGTGTCGGAGATCCCGACGGCCCGCCAGTCGCTGCGGAAACGCAGCACCGGTGCGGCGGTGCCGGAGAAGTCCAGCGGCGGGGTGACCAGGTCGGTGTCCTGGCTGTTGCCACTGCCGAGGGCGTCACTGTCGACGATGGCGAACCCGCCGGCACCACCGGTCAGGTTGCCGCGCGACCGGGCGTCGGTGAAGGTCCAGCCACCGGAGGCGGTGCGGTTGTCGACCCGCCAGCCGGCCGGGGTGCCGGTGCCGTCGAAGCTCTGGGTCAGCAGCGGGGTCCCGAACCGTCCGGTGTAACCGGCGGCGGTGCACCCGGCATCGACCGGAACGGCCACGTCGACCGTGGTGGCCGCGCCGCCGACCGGCACCTCCCGGGTCACCGTGCGGTAGCCCGGGTAGCGGGCCGTGACGGTGAGCCGGTACGTGGTGTCGCCCGGTGCGGTGAACGAGTAGCGACCGGTGACCGGGTCGGTGAAGACCGGCCCGCCGGGCCGTCCGGCCACCTCGACCTTCGCGTACAGCGGCCAGCCGTGTCCGGAACCGTCGGTGACCTTGCCGCTGACCGTGACCGTCGGGGTGGCCGCCAGCGCGAAGTTCCGGGTGACGGCCCCGCCCTCGGCCACCGTGACGGTCGCCGACTGACCGGCGTAGCCGTAGGCGCTGACGGTCAGGCGGGTCTCGCCGGCCGGCACGTTCAACGCGTACCGGCCGTCGGTGCCGGTGGTGGCGCTGCGGGTGCCGTCGGTCACCGTGGCTCCGGCCACCGGGTCGTCGTCGGCCGCGTCGGTGACCATGCCGCTGACCCGGCCCACCGGGCCGCGCGGGGCGTCCCGCACCGCCGCGTACGCGTCCAGACGTCCCTCGCCGAAGACGTTGTTGTCGGCCGGGGTGCCGCCGCAGGTGGTGGCGTCGACGTCCCGGGCGGTGCGGTCGAGCAGTTCCTCGGTGCCGGCCACGTCGCCGCGCAGGCTCGGTGCCGCCGCCCAGACCAGCGCGATCGTCCCGGCCACGTGCGGGGCGGCCATCGAGGTGCCGCTGAACGAGGCGTACCCGCCGTTGCGGACGCTGGACCGCACGTTGCTGCCGGGTGCGGCGATGTTCGGCTTGATCAGGTCGGTGCCGAAGCCCCGGCCGGAGAAGTCGGCGATGGCGTTGTTCACGTCGTACGCGCCGACCGCGTACGAGTCGGCGTTGTCGCCGGGAGAGCCGGCGCTGCCGCAGGCCGGTCCGTCGTTACCGGAGGAGAAGACCGGGAACATGCCGGCGGCCCGCCAGGCCGCGACGGTCTGCTGGTACCACGGGTCGCCCCCGTCGCCGCCCCAGGAGTTGTTGACGATGTCGGGGCGCAGGTCCGGTCGGGGGTTCTGCCCGGCGGCGTCGGTCGGCGCGAGCACCCACTGCCCGGCGGCGAGCAACGAGGCGTCCGCGCAGCTGTTCGTGCCGCAGCCCTTGGCGGCGATCCACCGGGCTCCCGGGGCCACGCCGATCTGGTTGCCGGCGCCGTCGTCGCCGACCATGGTGCCCATGGTGTGCGTGCCGTGGTCGTTGTTGTCGCAGGGCGCGGTGCCCGCGCAGACGCCGGTCGGGTCGAACCAGTTGTACGCGTGGTCGAAGCCGTCGCCGAGGTTGCCCCGGTAGGAGCCGACCAGCGCGGGGTGGTCGTAGCGCACGCCGCTGTCGATGTTGGCGACCACGACGCCCTCGCCACGGTCGCCGAACTCGTCCCAGACCCGGGGCGCGCCGATGTTGGTCAGGCCCCACTCGACGGCCGTGGTGCGGGCCCGGGTGGTGTCGGTGGCGGTCGGCCGGACCAGCGGGTAGCTGCGGCTGGGGGAGATCCGGGCCACCTCGGGCCGCCGGGCGATCTCGTCCAGCAGCGCCTTGTCGCCCTCGACCCGGATCGCGTTGGCGATCCAGTACGCGGTGTGCGGCACCTTGCGCTCGTCGAGCATCGCCCGCAGGTCGTGTTGGGTACGGCTGGCGGTGCCGGTCAGCAGCCGGTGCACCTCGTCCGCCCGGCGGTCGGCGTCACGCAGCCGGGCGGCGTCGGCCAGTGTGGCGGTCTCGCGCAGGTACACCAGGAACGTCGCGGTCGACGCGGTGTCGAACCGGTCGATCAGGCCCTGGTCGACGGCGGCCCGGTGTGCCGTCGGCTGTGGGGCCGGTGCGGCGACGGCGGGCTGGGCGGTGACGGCGAGTACGGCGGCGGCCAGCAACGTCACCGCCCGCCACCGTGATGACGGTGCGGATGGTCGTGTGAACAAGGTTCCTCCCCCACGTCGTCGGTCCCGATCCGTTCGGGGCCCGGACAACCCGCGCGTCGGCTTACGACGTCGCGGAGCGGACGGGGCGATGTGGGTGGCTGATGGTGAGCGCCCGCCCGCTGAGAGTCATGCTCTTGCCCCGACAGTCGGTGATCAATGGACGGCGTCGGTCAGTACTCGGTCAGTGACGGGGCGGGTTGCTGACCGTTAGTCTTCAGGCGGGGGCTCCATCGGTGACTATCGTTGGCGATTAATGGAAAGTCGCAGGTCAGCACGGTGCTCTCGGGGGAGGCAACGTGTCCGTTGAGGAGATACCGATCCTGGTCTGCGTCAGCTCCGACGCCTCGGTGCGACAACGGGTCATGCAGCGGTTGGACGGCGTGGGACCGGTGGTGATCTGTAGTGACCTCGCGCAGTTGCGCGCGATGTTCCCGGCTCCGCTGGCCGAGCCCGCCGCGCTGCCCGACGAGTCGAACGGCCGACCGACGAACTGGGGCGACCTCGTGGTGGACCGGGCCGGGCACCTGGTCACCTGGCGGGGCGTGCCGTTGGGTCTGACGCGTACCGAGCGGGAGCTGCTGGCCCGGCTGATGAGCCCGCCGCTCGCGCTCTGGAGCTACGAGCGGCTCTTCGCCTCCGTCTGGGGCGGCGCGTACCTCGGTGACACGGCGATCCTGCACTCGGCGGTGAAGCGGTTGCGGCGCAAGCTGCGGGCGTTGCCCGGCGGCCCGCAGGTGCAGACGGTCCGTGGGGTAGGCTACCGGCTGAGCACGCCGCCGGAGGGCGCCGACGGGCGCCCCGGCGAGGCGGTACACCACGCGTGACACCATGACCCGGTGAGCGGTGCTGTCCAGACGGGGTATTTCCCGCCCGCAGGTCCCCGGCCGCCGGCCCCCGGCCCCCGGTGGCCGCGCTGGCTGATCGTGGCGACCGTGGCCTGGGCGGTGCTGCTCGCCGGTCTCACCTGGCGCTCCGCCCGGAACGATCCGCCGACCGTCCGCGAGCAGCGCACGCTCGCCGAGGCCGGCCCGGTGGTGGACGCCGCCATCGGCGAGCTGGTGGCGGCGAGCTGGGGTGCGGTGCCCGCGCTCGTCGCTCCCGAGGTGGACCGGGGCTGCCGGATCACCCCCTTCGCGGAGGGCGCGGAGCTGATCCGCGCCGTCGACCTGGCGGTGCCGGTGGGTGAGGAACGGGCCGCGCTCCAGGAGATCTCCGACCGGCTGCCCACGGCGTGGCGGGCCGGTGTCCGGGTCACCTCCGAGGGACCCCGGTTGCGCGCCGACGCGGGCGAGTTCGTCACCGTGCAGGGGCGGGTCGTCGCCGACGGCCGGATCCGGCTGACCGCGGACACCGGGTGCCGGATGATCGGCGACGACTACGCCGCGCCGGGAGCGGACGCCGCCGGAGCCGAGGTGGGTGCCCTGACCGAGGCGCTGCGCACGCTCGGCAGCACGGCGACCGAGCCCGACGAGGTGGTGGCCGCGCCGTGTCCGGGCGGGGGGTCGGCGCGTACCGTCCGGTCCGCTGTGGCCGCGTTGCCCGCGTCGCCGCAGGCCACGCTCGCGCCGCTGGCCGGCGGCACGCCGGTGGTCGACACCGACGAGGTGTACGCCTTCCGGCGCGACGGCGTCGCGGTCCTCGCCGACCTCGGCGCGGACGAGATGGTGCTCTCCGCCACCACCGGCTGCGCCGGCTGATCTCCTACACCGGCTGACCGTTCCCGTCGTCCCGCCGGCGGCTGCGGCCCAGCGCGTCCGCGCGACCCCAGCGACCGGGGATGTCCAGCAGCTCGACCCGCCCGACCCCCTGCGGCACGTGCGGGTCGACGATCAGGTGCTCGCCCTGCGGTTCGAGCCCGAGCATCACCCGCAGCAACATCAACGGCGTCCCCGCCGACCAGGCCTGCGGGCTGCACGCGGTCGGGTACTGCACCGGGTACTCGGTGAGGTCGCGCTCGTACCCGGCGAACGCCTCCGGCAGTCGGCCGTCGAAGTAGCGCGCCGCCGTCAGGATCGACTCGCAGATCTGCCCGGCCTGCTCGCGGAAGCCGTACTTCCACAGTCCCCAGGCGATGATCGAGTTGTCGAAGGGCCAGACCGTGCCGACGTGGTAGCCGATCGGGTTGTACCGCCCCTGGTCTTCGGCGAGGGTGCGGACACCCCAGCCGGAGAAGAGTCGCGGCCCGACGAGGTGGTCGGCGATCCGTCGGGCTCTCGACTCCTCGACGATGCCGCTCCAGAGCAGGTGCCCGATGTTGGAACTGAGCGCATCCACCGGTGTGCCGTCGGCGTCCAGGGCCAGCGCGTAGTACTCCTTCTCGGGCAACCAGAAGTCCCGGTTGAACCGTTCCTTCAGCTCGGCGGCCTCCCGTTCCAGCCGGTCGGCGTACTCCGGGTCGTTCCAGAACAGCCGGGCCATCCGGGCGCCGCGCAGCTTGGCGTCGTACGCGTAGCCCTGCTGTTCGCAGGTGGCCCGGGGGAAGCTCGGCAGCCGGCCGTCGGAGTAGGAGATCGCGTCCCACGAGTCCTTCCAGCACTGGTTCTCCAGGCCGGTCTTCGGGTTGCGGGTCTGGTACCAGAGGTAGCCGGTGCCGAGCAGGTCGCCGTACGTGTCGATCCAGGCCAGTGCGCCCCTCACGGCCAGTTCCAGCCGTTTGACAAGTGCCACGTCGCCGGTCCACCGCTCGTACTCGTCGAGCAGGATCACGAACAGCGGCGTGGAGTCGGCGGCGCCGTAGTAGGGCGAGTGCGGCTGCTCCTCGAAGCCGGCGGTCTCGCCGTAGCGCAGCTCGTGCAGGATCTTGCCGGGGTCCTCGTCGCGGAAGTCGTCCAGCCGGTGCCCCTGGAGACCGGCCAGCATCGTGAGCGTGGGCGGGATCAGTTCCGGCTGGAACGGCAGGACCTGGAGCGAGGTGATGATGCTGTCCCGGCCGAACAGGGTCATGAACCAGGGCAGGCCGGTGGCCAGCAGTCGTACGCCGAGCGCGATCGACTCGTACCGGAGCGCGGCCAGGTCGTCGAGGCTGCGCCGGTACGCCTCGGTCAGCGGTTGGTAGTCGCAGCTCAGCTTCGGTGCCTTGGCGATGAACTCGGCGTGCTCGGCCTGGATGACGGCGGTCGTCCGGCTACCGGAGAAGGGGAGTTGGCTGCGGACGTCCTCGCCCCGGGCGCCGTAGATCGTGGTGGTGACGGCGAGCCGGGTGGTCCACTCGCCGTGCGGCCCGATCTCGATCGCGAAGGTCATCCCGGTCAGGTCGACCTCCGCCGGTGCGCTGCTGCTGATCACCGTCTCCCGGTGGAACGCCTCCCGGCGGTAGTCCAGGCGCAGCGCGTTCTCGCCGGGGGTGGCGGTGTGCTCGCCGCGCTTGCGCTGGGTGTCCTTGATCTCGAAGAGGTCCGCGAAGTCGGCACCCATCTCGATCCGGACGGTGAACATCATCGACTGCCCGGAGTGGTTGAGCACGGTCAGCTCCTCCTCGAAGCTGCCGCTGATGGCCCGGCTGCGGATCACCGAGACCTTGGCGTCCAGGAAGTGGGTGGGCTCGCCCGGCACCAGGAAGTAGCGGGTCCGGTGCGACTCCGAGTCGTCGAGCGACAGTGCGTGCAGCCGTTCGCCGTCGAGCAGCAGCAGCCAGGTGGAGAGGAACCGGGTGTCGAAGGAGAAAAGGCCGGTGGGGAAGTCGAGGGCCGGCTCGATGTCGCCGCGCCGGTCGCTGACCAGGAAGGTGTTGCCGTCCAGGATGCTGACGAGTTCTTTCACCGGGTCCGCCTGACGTGCTCGCGGGCCACCTCGCGCGGGTCCCGGGTGCCGGGGGGCGGGGGGAAGAAGCGCCGGAAGGCGAGGAACAGGACCACGTCCCCGGTGTACGTGCTCTCGTTGCGGAACACCGCGGAGATGCTCTGCGACTGGCCGGTGACCAGCCGGTCGAACAGGTGCACGCCGCAGTACCAGACGGCGTCGGCGGCCTCCGGACCCTGACTCACCTCGGCCGCGCCCGGTCGCATCCGGACCAGCCAGTGTTCGGTGTGGTGGCCGTCGGAGAGGTCGATCCGGAGCGTGCCCGCCACGGGGGCGCGGAGTACCTCCGGGGCCCGGGCCGGCAGCGCCGCGAAGAACTGCTCGGTCGCCTCGGTCACACCCGAATCGTAGGCATTAGTCCGAGTTGTCGGGCCAGTTCCGGCGCGCAGGCCGGCGATGTCAGTACACGAGCGCCTGTGCACCCTCGGCCATCGTCTCCTCCACGAAGACGGCGGCACCGGCGATCCGTACGCCGGGGATCACGTCACCCGTGCCGATGTCCCGGCGGGCGGCGCACTGGGTGCAGGCGGTCACCGTGCCGGTGGAGAGGATCACGTGCAGCAGCTCGGCCAGGGGCGCCGAGTGCGGCAGCTCGAAGTTCTGTGCGTGACCGGGCAACGCGAACCAGGTCGACTCACCGGTGAGCCAGAGAGAGACGGGTACCCCGGCTGCCGCAGCAGTGGCGGCGACGGTGAACGCCTGGGCGCAACGCTCCGGCGAGTCGGCGCCGGCGGTGGCCTTGACGACGAGAGTGCGGGCCATACCGCCCAGCATAGGATGAGCCGGATGGTCACCGAGATCGGGTTCGTCAGCCTGCTGGTCGCCGGCCTGGGCGCGCTCGCCGGTGGCCTGGTCTACGTGGCGGTACTCATAGCGAGAGGTAGACAGTGAGCGCGAGGAGTGAGCCGGTTTTGCGAGCCCCGCAGTCGCGAACGAAAGAGGCACAGTGAGCGCGTCGGACGACAATCCGCTGGCACCGCCGCCGTGGCTGAACGCGCCGCCGGTCGAGCCGTACCCCTTCGAGGAGAGCCACGACCTGCGGGTCGGGCCGAAGCTGCACCCGAGCCTGGACGGGCTGCTGCCGTACGTCGGTGTCTGGCGGGGACGCGGCCGGGGCGGTTTCCCCACCATCGAGGACTTCGACTTCGCCCAGGAGATCCGGATCAGCCACGACGGCCGACCGTTCCTGCACTACGAGTCGCGGGCGTGGATCCTCGACGAGCAGAGCCAGCCGGTGCGCCCGGCCGGGCGTGAGGTCGGCTGGTGGCGTCCGGTGCTCGACGGTGACCGGGTCACCGACGAGCTGGAGGCGCTGCTGACCGTCCCCACCGGCGTGATGGAGCTGCACGTCGGGCGGCGCAAGGGTACGCAGATCGAGTTCGTCACCGACGCGGTGGTGCGGACCTCCACGGCCAAGGAGGTGACCGCCGGGCACCGGCTCTTCGGCATCGTCGAGGGAGCGCTGCTCTACGCGCAGGACATGGCGGCGGTCGGTCAGCCGCTCACGCCGCACCTGTCGGCACGCCTGATCCGGGTGGCCGGCTGAGCCGTCCGGCATCCGGCGGTCGGCCGTCGGGTGGTCGGCTTGCGGCGACAGCCGTCAGGGCAGCGGGAAACCGAGCAGTTCCTGCACCGCCCCGGTACGCGTACCGGCCGGCAGCGGCGTGCCGTCGAGACTGCGGACCGCCACCGCGCCGCGTACGGACGAGGTGAGCCAGACGCCGTCGGCGGTCCGCAGCCCGGCCGGCGTGACCATCCGTTCGTCGGCCGTGCAGCCCAGCTCGGCGGCGTGCGCCAGCAGCCACGCGACGGTGGTGCCGGGCAGGATGCCGGTCCGGCGGGCCGGCACCGTGCAGAGGACGTCCCCGTCCAGCCAGACCACGTTGGCGGTCGGCCCCTCCAGCACGTACCCGTCGGAGGAGACCCAGAGCACGTCGTCGACGCCGGTCCGGGCCGCCCAACGGCGGGCGGCGGTGCTCGCCCGGTACGAGGTCGACTTGAGGCCGGCGGGGAGCCAGTCGAGCTCGGGGCGGGCCTGCGCGGGGACGCCCAGCGGGAGGGTGGCCACCCGTACCCCGTCCCGGCGGGCCTGCCGCGCCGTCGCCGGCACCTCGGCGAGGGTGGCGTACACGGTGGGTCCTCCGCCGCCCTCGGGGCCGCGGGTGCAGACCAGCCGGAGCGCGCCCTCGACCTCGGTCGGCCAACCGGCGGCGACGTCGTCCAGCAGCGCGACCAGCTCGGCGTCGGGAGGCAGGGGCAGCTCGACGGAGGCCGCGCCGGCCCGCATCCGGGCCAGGTGCTCCTGCCGTAGCCACGGCCGACCGCCGCGCAGATGCATGGTCTCGAACAGTCCGTCGCCGTGCAGGACCCCGAGATCGTCGCCGCGCAGCAGCGGCTCGCCGGGCGGTCGCAGGCCCTGTCCCAGTACGCCGATCCGCGACGCCACCATGGGGCCGAGCGTAGTGCCGACGCCCGCACCCGCAGGTACGCGTACCGCCGAACTATGATCGGAGGGTGTCCGAATCCTCCCTGGCGGAACTGCTCCGCGCCCGTGGGCTGCGGCTGACGGCGCAGCGGCAGCTGATCCTGCAGGCGGTGCTGGACCTGGGGCACGCCACCCCGGAGCAGGTGCACACGGCGGTCCGCGAGGTCGCCGCCGGTGTCAACATCACCACCATCTATCGCACGCTGGAGCTGCTGGAGCGGCTCGGCCTGGTCACCCACACCCATCTGTCGCACGGTTCGCCGACCTACCACGCCGCCGGGGAGGACCAGCACGTCCACCTGGTCTGCCGGGAGTGCGGCGCGATCGACGAGATGGAACCCGAGCTGTTGCGCCCGCTGGCCGACCAGTTGGCGACCGAGCGGGGCTTCCGGGTCGACATCGGCCACGTCTCCTTCTTCGGCGTGTGCGAGCGGTGCGGAGACGGGGACGGGGACCAGAAATGATCGACATCGCGGGTGCGGTGGCCGTGGAGAGCATCGACGAGGCCAGCCGGGACCAGCCGGAGCCGGCGCACGCGGCAGCCGGCGTACGGTCGGTGGCCGCGCACTACGGCGACCCGATGCGTGAGCAGCGGCTGCTCGACACCGAGGTCGGCCTGGTGGACCGCTCGCACCGGGGCGTCGTCGCGGTGCCGGGCGCGGAGCGGATCTCCTGGCTGCACACCCTCACCACCCAGCACCTGGCGCAGCTCGGCCCCTGGCAGGGCACCGAGTTGCTGGTGCTCTCCCCGCACGGGCACGTCGAGCAGCACGCCATGGTGACCGAGGACGGCGACACCACCTGGCTGGACACCGAGCCCGGCGCCACCGGGAGCCTGCTGGGTTACCTGGAGAAGATGCGCTTCTTCAGCCGGGTCGAGCCCCGCGACGCCACCGCCGAGTACGCGCTGCTGTCACTGGTCGGGCCGAAGACACCCGACGCGGTGGCCCTGCTGGACGTGCCGCCGCTCGCCGAGCCCGAGGTGCTCGACGTACCGGGTGCCAAGTTCCGCGCCGGTGAACTGCCCGCCCGCCCGAGCGCCCGGTACGACGTCAAGCCGCTGCCCGGCGGCGGATGGGCCCGTCGGGTGCCGCTCGGGGTGGACCTGCTGGTGCCCCGGGCCTCGATGGAGCAGGTGGTGAACCGGCTGCGCGACGGCGGTGTGCGGCCCGCCGGCCTGTGGGCGTACGAGGCGGTGCGGGTCGCCGCCCACCGGGCCCGGGTCGGCGTCGACACCGATCACCGGACCATCCCCGCCGAGGTGGACCTGATCGCCCCCGCCGTACACCTGGACAAGGGCTGCTACCGGGGGCAGGAGACGGTCGCCCGGGTGCACAACATGGGGCGCCCGCCGCGTCGGCTGGTCCTGCTGCACCTCGACGGGGTGATGACCGACCAGCTCCCGGCCGCCGGTACCCCGATCACGCTGGGCGACCGGACGGTCGGCTTCGTCGGCACCGCCGTGCACCACCACGAGCAGGGCCAGATCGCGCTGGCCGTGGTGAAGCGCTCGGTCGCCGACGACGCCACGCTCCGGGTCGGCGAGAGCACCGCCGCCATCGACCCGGAGTAAGGAAGGGCACCTTATTAACGCCTGCGGTATAGCAGGGGTCCCCTGCTAACACCTGCTCCCGGCTCGCGCTGACGGCACCTGCCTGCTTCCAGCGGCTCCCCGCTCGCGCTGACGGCACCTGCCTGCGCCGGAGGTCGGGCCGGGGGTTCTAGGATCGCCGGCATGACGACAGCGACGTTGATCACGGTTGCCCCCACCGGCGCGGAGTCGGCCAAGACGGAGGTGCCGGCGCTGCCGGTGACCCTGGACGAGCTGCTGCTCACCGCCAAGGAGTGCGAGGCACTGGGCGCCTCCGTGATCCACGTCCACATCCGCGACGGCCAGGCGCGCCCGACGCTGGACCAGGGACGGCTGCGGGAGACCGTGGCGGCGCTGCGGGAGAGCACCGACCTGATCGTGCAGCTCTCCACCGGCGGGGCGGTCACCGACCCGGAGTCCGACCGGCTGGCCGTGCTGGAGGCGGGACCGGACATGGCCTCGTGCACCATGGGCACGGTCAACTTCGGCGACGACGTGTTCCTCAACCGCTGGGAGTTCATCGTCGACCTGCACACCCGGATGCAGGAGCGGGGCGTCGTGCCCGAGTACGAGATCTTCGACCTCGGCCACCTGACCGCGTTGCAGCGGCTGCTCGGCCGGTACGGGCTGCCGCACGGCGGTCATGTGCACGTCGACTTCGTGATGGGGGTGCCGGGCGGGATGCCGGGCACCACGGCGACCCTGGTGGCGGCGCAGCAGATGCTGCGGGACCTGCCCGAGGGGACCACGTTCTCGGCGACCGGCGTCGGCCGTACCAGCATTCCGGTGCTGCTCGCCAGTCTGTCGGCCGGTGGTCACCTACGGGTCGGCATGGAGGACACGGTCACGTACGCCAAGGGGCGGCCGGTGGAGTCCAACATGCAGCTCGTCGCCCGCGCGGTCGGGTTCGCCCAGCTCGCGCAGCGTCCGCCGATGACCACCGCCGAGGCGCGCGAGATGCTCGGTATGTAAGGGGGAGACTCCCCACCGTTGCTGTACACCCGGAGGTGGCGTACCTGCTCACCCCGGTGTCGGCCCTGCCCGCATCGTGGGTAGCGTCCACGTTGTGGGAGAGACGTACGAGGGCGGCGTGGCCCTCGCCGAGGTGGTCCGGTCCGGGTTCGTGGAGGGCGTACACCGGGGGTCGGTGGTGGTGCTCGACGCCGATGGCGCGGTGGTCGCCGCCGCAGGTGACGTGACCTCGCCGATCTTCCCGCGTTCCGCCAGCAAACCGATGCAGACGGTCGGGATGATCGGCGCCGGGTTGCCGCTGACCGAGTCGGCCGACCTGGCTCTGGTGTCGGCCAGCCACGCGGGGGAGGAGTTCCACCTGGCCCGGGTGGCCGGGCTGCTCGCCACCGCCGGTCTGGACGAGGACGCGCTGCACTGCCCGCCGGACCTGCCGGTCGGTGAGCAGGCCCGCGAGGCGGTGCTGCGGGCCGGCGGCGGTCCCACCCGGCTCCAGATGAACTGTTCCGGCAAGCACGCCGGGATGGTGCTGACCTGCCGGGCCGCCGGATGGCCGGTGGACGGGTACTGGCGTCCGGAGCACCCGCTCCAGCAGCGGGTACGCGACGCGGTCGAGGAGTCGACCGGCGAGCGGGCCGTGGCGGTCGGGGTGGACGGCTGCGGCGCGCCGGTGCTGTCGGCGTCGCTGACCGGGCTGGCCGGGGCGTACCTGCGGCTGGTGACGGCGGAGGAGGGCACGGCGTCGCGTACGGTGGCCGACGCCATGCGCGGGCACCCGGAGATCGTCGGCGGTACGGAGGCCGACGACACCCGGCTGATGCGGGGCGTACCGGGGCTGCTGGCGAAGGTGGGCGCGGAGGGCGTGATCGCGACGGCGCTGCCCGGCGTCGGTGCTGTTGCCTTGAAGATCGACGACGGTGCTGGTCGTCCTCGGATGCCGGTGCTGGTCTCCGCGCTGCGTCGGCTCGGTGTCGACGCGCCGGTGCTGACGGAGTTCGCCGAGGTGCCGATCTTCGGTGGTGGCCTGCCCGTCGGTGCCGTCCGTCCGCTCTGGTGACGCCCGCTCCCCGGCAACGGCCGTCGACCGCTGCCGGGTGGATGTGGGGTGGATGTGTGGGGTGGATGTTAGGAGGGGACCCGTGCTCTACCGCAGGCGTTAGCAGGGGGCCCTTCCTTACACCAAACCCTTACGGCGAAGGCAGGAAGTCGAGCAGGGCGGCGTTGACCGGGGTCGGCCGCTCCAGGGGCAGCAGGTGGGCGGCGTCCGGGACGTCGGGCAGCCGGACCGCGTGTGGGGCCTCCGCCGCGATGCGGTCGGCCAGATGCCGGATGTCGGGTACGTCCGCCGCGCCCGCCATGACCAGTACGGGCATGGTCAGCTCGCCGAGTCGCCCGGTGGCCGGCGGATCCAGTTCGGCGATGTCCACCGCGCTGAGCGCCAGTTCGGCCGCGAGTGCGCGTTCGTCCATGGCGGTGGCGAACGCCAGCAGGTGCGGGTCGACGTCCGACGGGTCCCGTTCCGGGCCCACCACCCAGAACCGCACCTCACCGGCGGCGGTGGCGGCCAAGTCCTCCGGGTCCACTTCGCCGACCAGGCTTTCCCACAGGTCGTTCGTCTGCTCGGACCACTCGTGGCCGGAGACGGCGGTGCCGAGCAGGGCGAGTGCGCCGACCCGTGCCGGGTATGCCAGTGCGGTGTCGATCGCCACCGCACCGCCGAACGAGCAGCCGACCAGGGCGGCCCGGGGCAGGTCGAGCGCGTCGAGCAGGCCGGCCACGTCGTGGTGGTGGGCGAAGGCGGTGCCCGGCAACTCGGACTCGCCATAGCCACGCAGGTCGACGGCGATCACCCGGTGCCGGACGGCGAGCGCGTCGAGTTGCGCGTGCCACATCCGGCGGTCCGCGATGCCGGCGTGCAGCAGGACGACCGGTGATCCGGAGCCCGTCTCGTCGTACGCCAACCGTGCGCCATTCACTTCGATCTTGGTCACGGCGAGACGGTACGACCGGCCGCGTGTGGGCGCAAACCTGCACGCGGCGGGACGGTGCGACCGGCGGTCACCTGCCCGTTGAGACCTTGCTAACTCGGGCTAGCGTTTTGCTTGCAGCAGCTAGCAGGGACGGATAGCGTGAGGTCATGGCCACTTCCAAGGACCTTCCCGACGTCGGCGGGTTCATACGTGACCTGCGGCGGAACGCGAAGATCTCGCTGCGGCAGCTCGCCGAGCAGGCCGGGGTCAGCAACCCCTACCTGAGCCAGATAGAGCGGGGTCTGCGCCGCCCGAGCGCCGAGGTGCTCCAGCAGCTCGCGAGCGCCCTGCGGGTCTCCACCCCGGCGATGTACCTGCGCGCCGGGCTCCTCGACGACAAGGAGGGCCAGGGCGTGCTGGCGGCCATCGCGGTCGACCAGGACCTGACCATGGCCCAGAAGCAGTCCCTGACCCAGATCTACGAGACGTTCCGCCGGGAGAACGCCCGGCTCGCCGATGCCACCGCCGCAGCGGACGCCGCACGGGAGGGCACCGCCGACACCGACGTGTCCACCGGGCCGAACGCCGCGAACGACGGTCCCGACCTCACCTCGCCCGACCTGGCGAACCTGGCCGCCACCGGCCCCACCACCGCCGAGGGCTCGCCGACCGAGGCCGTCCTCGAATCGGTCGCCGTGACGGAGGCCGGTCAGGCCCCCGCGCCGACCCGCACCCCAGCCAAGAAGACCGCCCGCACGGTCGTCAGCAAGGCCGCCGACGCGGCTCAGGAGGAGACGTCATGACCCAGCCGAAGACCGACCGCATTCCCGCCCCGCTCTACGCCGCCGCCGGTGCCGGCGACCTCGCCCTGAAGCAGTTGCGCCGACTGCCGACGGTGGTCGGCGAGCTGCGTGACCGGGTTGCCACCGACGGTGGCCGGGTCGTGAGCGACCTCGGCGGCAAGGCTGTCGTCGCCGGGTTCGAGCTGCGGCAGAAGGCCAACGACGCGCTGCGCAACGCCAACCAGACCGCCGAGTCGCTGCGACAGAAGGCCACTCCGGTCGCCGACCTCCACCGGCTGCGCGAGGTCGCCGACCCGGCGAAGCTGCGCGAGGCCGCCGACGTGCAGAAGCTGCGCGAGGCCACCGACCTCGACCGGCTGCGGGAGCTGGCGACCCGCAACGCCGCCGTGGTCGTCGCCGGTGCCCACGCCGCCCAGGAGCGGGCGCTGGCCGCGTACGGCGCGCTGGTCGCGCACGGTGAGCGGGTCGTCGGTGCGGGCGTGGTGGAGGCCGCCGAGACGGTGAACGCCGACATCGACGCCACCGAGGCCACGGTGGAGCCCACCGCGATCACGCCGGACGCCGCGCCGGTGACGCGGCGCAAGAAGGCCGAGGTGCCCAGCCCGGCCGAGGTCGCCGAGATCGTGGAGGCCAAGCCGGCCGTCGCCAAGAAGGCCACCCGGGCCAAGGCGGGCACCGGACAGCCGGCCGTCAAGCGGACCACGCCGTCGGCGAAGCTGCCCCGGGCCACGAAGCGGACCCGCCCCGCCGCCGAGTGACGACGACAGACGCATAGACCACGGCGACCCCGGTCACCGTCCTGTCGGACGGAACCGGGGTCGCCAGCATAAGCTTGCCGTCATGGCCAACGCCGCGCCGATCTTCGTCTTCGACGTCCGCTACGTGATCGAACTGATCCTGTTCGTGTTCGCACTGGTCGTGCAGGGGGTGGCACTCGTGCACTCCGTCACCCAGCGCTCCGACGCCTTCCCCGCAATCGGCACCCTGCCGAAGGGCGGGTGGATCGCGATCCTGGCGGTCACCACCCTGCTGACCCTGCTGACCCGCAGCACGCTGAGCATCTTCGGGCTGATCGGTGTCGCCGCCGCCCTCATCTACCTGCTCGACGTGCGCGTCGGCCTGCGTGAACTGGGCAACGGTAGAGGATCCTGGTGAGGGCCTTCCGCTGGCCACCACCACCGGACGGCGGACCACGCACCTGCGGGCCGGGGCCCGGCGCACCGCGTACCGGTCGCCCGCCGCTGCCGGACCCGGAGACCGAACTGCTCGATACCCCGCACGGCGTACGCCTGGAGCGGCTGGTCACCGGCGTCGGTGACCCGGTGACCGTGTTCGCGCACGGGTTCGGCAGCGGCATCGCCACCACCCGCCCGTTCGGCAGCGGGGTGAACGGGCGCAAGGTCTTCTTCCAGTTCCGTGGCCACGGTCGCTCGGACGCGCCGGACGGCCCGTGGAGCTATCTCGACCTCGCCCGTGACCTGCGCGCCGTCGCCGATCTCAGCGCGGCGACCCGCGCCCTCGGGGTCAGTCTCGGCGCGGGCGCGCTGTGCCGCCTGCTGGTGGAGAGCCCGGACCGCTTCGACCGGTTGGTCTTCTTCCTGCCCGCCGCGCTGGACCGGCCCCGGGGGCCGCTGGCCCACGCCCGGCTGACCGAGCTGCTCGCGGCGGTGGAGGTCGGGGACGCCTCGGCGGTGGCCGAGGTGGTCTCGGCCGAGATGCCGCCGGCCGTCCGCAACACTCCGGCCGGCTGGGCGTACCTGCGGCAGCGGCTGGACCACCTGCTCCGCGACGGACTCGCCGCCGGACTGGCCGACCTGCCGGGGCAGGTGCCGGTGCCGGACGCCACGGCGCTGGCGGCGGTGACCACACCGGCCCTGGTGATCGCCGCCGAGGGCGACGACCTGCACCCGGTGGAGGTGGCCGAGGAAATCGCCGCCGTGTTGCCGAATGCCACCCTGCACCGGTACGCCCGCCCCGGCGTGCTGTGGACGGACCGCGCCGATCTGCGCGGACGGATCTCCGAGTTCCTGAACGGGTGACCTGGGGGCCCGAAGGCCCCACGTGGCGTCGATGGCACAGATCGGCCAGGTTCGGGTGGTCATGGTCGAGAGCGAGGGTCGGGCCAGCCGCCGGGTCCGCATCCTCCTCGCCGACTAGCCGTTAGCCGGTGCACGCTGGGCCGACTCGGCATCCTTTACCCGATCGTCGCGACAGGTTACAAGATCATCTCATCTTTCGCGGCGATTTCTGCTGTACGGTCTGTGGGTGAGAACCGAGCGTCACTGGTGGAACGGCGACCGCACCGTGCGTGGTCGTCGCGACGTGTTCATCCGCACCGACGGCGAGTCGTGGGAGGTCGAGGCCCGGGCCGGCGGCGGCGCCGGCGGGTCGAAGATCATTCCCTGTCCTGGCCTGCGGTCGGCGGAAATCCTGGCCGGAGCGTGGATGGACGGCCAGCGCAAGTGGCAGGACGTCGCGACCTGAGCAGATCGTGCTCCCACACGTCGACGGGCGGCAGGGGGTAGACTGACCGTGCGGCCCTGTCCTGGCGGGCCGGTTCGATGTCCCAGGCCACGCGCCGCGGCCAACTAGCGGTCAGCGCCGGGCGGGGATCTTTCTTCGACGTTCGGAGCATTCATGGCGGCACGCCGCCCACAGCAGCAGAACACCTCCTCGACCACTTCGACCTTCGCCGACCTCGGCGTGCCCGAGGCGCTCACCCGCGTCCTCGCCGTCACCGGGGTGGACCGGCCCTTCCCGATCCAGGCGGCGACGCTGCCCGACGCGATCGCCGGGCGCGACGTGCTCGGCCGTGGCCGCACCGGTTCGGGCAAGACCTACGCCTTCGTGCTGGCGGTGCTGACCCGTCTGGCGGCCACTCCCGCGCCCCGTCGGGCCGGGCGTCCCCGGGCGCTGATCCTCGCGCCCACCCGTGAGCTGGCCTCCCAGATCGACGCCGTGATGGCGCCGCTGGCGCAGGCGCTGTCGCTGCGCACGATGACCGTCTTCGGCGGCGTGGCCGCCGGCCCGCAGATCAAGGGGCTGCGTGCCGGGGTCGACGTCGTGGTGGCCTGTCCGGGCCGCCTCGCCGATCACGTCGACTCGGGCCACGCACACCTGGACGCGGTCGAGATCACCGTGCTCGACGAGGCCGACCACATGGCCGACCTCGGCTTCCTGCCCACCGTGCGACGGTTGATGGACCAGACCCCACGCGACGGTCAGCGCCTGCTCTTCTCCGCCACCCTGGACGCCGGTGTGGACGTGCTCGTCCGCCGGTTCCTCACCGACCCGATCACGCACAGTGTCGACTCGGCGCAGTCCCCGGTCACCGCGATGACGCACCACGTGCTGCACGTGCTCGCCGACGAGCGGTTCGCCGTGCTGGTGGACCTGGTCGCCACGCCGGGGCGCAGCGTGGTGTTCACCCGGACCAAGCGGGGAGCCAAGACGCTCACCCGTCGACTGGTCGCCGCCGGGGTGAAGTCCGTGGAGCTGCACGGCAACCTGGCCCAGGGGGCGCGGGCCCGCAATCTCCAGGCGTTCTCCGACGGTGAGGTGCAGACGCTCGTCGCCACCGACATCGCCGCCCGGGGCATCCACATCGACGACGTGGCCCTCGTGGTGCACGCCGACCCGCCCGCCGAGCACAAGGCATACCTGCACCGGTCGGGGCGTACCGCCCGGGCGGGCGCTGCCGGCACCGTCGTCACGTTGATGACCGACCAGCAGGCGTCCGAGGTGCGGGAGTTGACCCGCAAGGCGGGCATCCGGGCGACCACCACCCGGCTGCGTCCGGGTGACGCGCTGTTGCGCGAGATCGCCCCGGGGGAGCGGACGCTGGTCGCCCTGCCGGTGGAGTCCGCCGAGTCGGCACGCGAGCCACGGTCGAACCGGGGCGGCCGTCGCGGCGGCACGTCGGCACCGGCCAAGAGCGGTGGGGCCCGATCCCAGACGGCACAGCCCGGCACCGGCCGGTCCCATGGCAGCCAGGCGGGCACCGGTCGGTCACGTGGCGCGCAGACCAGCCTGGGCCGGTCCTCGGAAACCCAGACCGGTGCGGGCCGGGCCCAGGGGGCGCAGGCCGGTTCCGGTCGTTCCCAGGGCGGGCGGTCGCAGTCGGCCCGAGCCGGTGCGGCCCCGGTCGGCGGGACACGCACCGGAGCGGCGGCCTTCTCCGCCCGTGCCCGGCCCGGCGGACGCCGCCGGCAGGGCTGACGGCAGGACCGTTGACGGCGGCACCGCCAGGTCCGGCTCGTCGCGAAGAACCGGCGGGATGTGGTCGGCAAAGCTGACGTCGGTTGTCAGGTATCCCTGGCAACGTGACCGTCATGACGACATCGTTGACGGGAAGGGTGGCGCTGGTCGCCGGGGCCACCCGGGGAGCCGGCCGGCAGATCGCGGTGCAGCTCGGCGCGGCCGGCGCCACCGTGTACGCCACCGGGCGCAGCAGCCGGGCGGCGCGCTCCGAGCTGAACCGGCCGGAGACCATCGAGGAGACCGCCGAGCTGGTGACCGCCGCCGGGGGCACCGGGATCGCGGTCCGCACCGATCATCTGGTACCGGACGAGGTGCGGGCCCTGGTCGAGCGGATCGACGCCGAGCAGGGCCGACTCGACGTGCTGGTCAACGACGTGTGGGGCGCCGACCCGCTGATCACCTGGGAGAAGCCGGTCTGGGAGCAGCCGCTCGACGCCGGTTTCCGGACGCTGCGGCTGGCGGTGGAGACCCACGTGGTCACCAGCCACTTCGCGTTGGCGCTGCTGACCCGCAGCCCGGGTGGGCTGGTCGTGGAGATCGGCGACGGCACGAAGGCGTACAACGACGACAACTACCGGTTGTCGGTCTTCTACGACCTGGCCAAGACCTCGGTCAACCGGCTCGCCTTCATCTGGGCGCACGAGCTGAAGGAGTACGGCGGCACGGCCGTCGCGCTCAGCCCGGGGTGGCTGCGGTCGGAGGCGATGCTGGAGCACTTCGGCGTCACCGAGGAGAACTGGCGCGACGGTGCCGCCACCGACCCGCACTTCCTCATCTCCGAGACACCCGCCTTCGTCGGCCGGGCGGTCGCCGCACTCGCCACCGACTCCGACCGGCACCGCTGGAACGGCCGGTCGGTCTCCGCCGGTGAGCTGGCCCAGGTGTACGGCTTCACCGACGTCGACGGCAGCCAGCCGGACGCCTTCCGATACATCAGCGAGGTGGTCGACGCCGGCCGTCCCGCCGACGTCACCGGCTACCGCTGACCGTCCTCCGCCGACCGGCCGTGCGCGCCGGTCGGCGGCTCACGGCCCGCTGTCCTTCACCGCCGGCCGCTCTCCCCATCGGTGGGCGACTGACGGCCTGTGGCGTAGAGGGCGACCGTCCGGGCCGCCGCCTCGGCCAGTCGGGCCCGCAACTCGGGCGGGTCGCAGACCTCCACCTCCGGCCCGAGCCCGAGCAGTTGGGCGTAGGCCACATCGACGGACTCGACGGGCAGCCGGATCGTCGACCAGCCCTGGTCGTCGGGTCCGTCGGCGGCGGCGACCGCCTCGTCGTACCCGAAGGGGGCGTCGACCAGGTGCCGGAGCACGCGCAGACCGACCGGGCTCAGCCGGAGCGTCACCTCGGCCCGCAGCATGCTCCGCAGGAACGCCGCCGCCTGGCGCTGCCAGTACGCCGCCAGGTCGAAGTCCGGTTCCCGGTCGAAGGTCTCCTCGTCCGCCGTGACGGCGGTGACCCGGTCCACCCGGTAGGTGCGGACGTCCTCGCCGACCCGGCCGACGAGATACCAGGTCCCGCTCTTGAGCACGAGGCCGTACGGGCAGATCCGGCGGGTCACCTCGTGCTCCCCACGCCGGTAGCGCAGCGTCACCACACGGTCCCGCCAGACCGCTCCGGCCAGCTCGGTCAGCCACGTCGGCGGTGCGGTCCGGTGGTGGTACCAGCCCGGCACGTCCAGGTGGAACCGCTGTCCGGTACGGGCCGGGGCGTCGCGCAGGCTCGGTGGCAGCGCGGCGAGCACCTTGAGTTCCGCCGCCGCCACCGCGTCGGCGAGTCCCATCTCACCGGCCGGGCCGGGCAGTCCGGCCAGGAAGAGGGCCTCCGCCTCGTCCCGGGTCATCCCGGTCAACCGGGTCCGGTAGCCGCCGAGCAGCCGGTAGCCGCCCGTCGGCCCCCGGTCGGCATAGACCGGCACCCCGGCGGCGGAGAGCGCCACCACGTCCCGGTAGACGGTGCGTTCGGAGACCTCCAGCTCACGGGCCAGCTCCGCCGCCGTCATCACCTCCCGGGCCTGCAACAACAGCAGCAACGAGATCAGGCGGGCGGCGCGCACCGGTCACCGCCCGCCGGGGGTGAGCAGGCCCCGGTCGTACGCGGCGGCCACCGCCGCCGCCCGGTCGTTGACGCCGAGCTTGGCGTACACGTGCAGCAGGTGCGTCTTGACGGTGGCCTCGCTGATGAACAGCCGGGCGGCGGCCTCGCGGTTCGACGAACCTCGGGCCACCAGCGTGAGTACGTCGAGTTCCCGCTGGCTCAGCGGCTCCTCGGCCGGCGTACGCGGCGACCGCAGCCGCCCCATCAACCGTCCGGCGACGCTGGGGGAGAGCACCGACTCGCCCCGGGCGGCGGCGCGGACCGCCCGGACCAGTTCCTCCCGGGGTGCGTCCTTGAGCAGGTAGCCGGTGGCACCCGCCTCGATCGCCGGCAGCACGTCGGCGTCGGTGTCGTAGGTGGTCAGCACCAGCACCTTCGCCGGGCTTCCGGAGGCGGCCAGCCGCCTGATCGCGGTCACCCCGTCCATGCCCGGCATCCGCAGGTCCATCAGCACCACGTCCGGCCGCAGCGCCTCGGCCAGGGCGAGCGCCTCGGCGCCGTCCGCCGCCTCGCCGAGCACCTCGAAGCCGGGGTCGCCGGTGAACATGCCCCGCAGCCCGTCCCGCACCACCGGGTGGTCGTCGACGATGAGCAGGCGTACCGGGCCGGTCATGCGGCGGCTCCGGGCAGAGCCGGCACGGACGCGGAGACAGCGGTGCCGGTTCCGGGTTCGGACTCGACGGCGAGCCGCCCGCCGACCCGCGTCACCCGTTGCCGCATCGCGGTCAGGCCGTAGCCGCCGTCCCGGTCCGGTACGGCGCCACCGTCGACGTCGAACCCCGACCCGTCGTCGCGGACGTCCAACGTCACCACGTCCGACATGTACGACAGGGTGAGCCCGACCCGGGACGCGGCGGCGTGCCGGGCCACGTTCGCCAGCGCCTCCTGGGCGGCCCGGAGCAGCGTCACCTCGATCTCCGGATGCAGCGGGCGGGGCGTACCGGTGGTGCTGACGCTGGCCGCCACCCCGTGCCGGGCCGACCAGCGCCCACCCAGCTCGGCGAGTACGTCGGGCAGCCGGGCGGTCTCCAGCGGCTCCGGGCGCACCGCCCGCACCGACCGGCGCGCCTCGGTCAGACTCTCCCGTGCCAGGTCCAGCGCGTTGTCCACGTGCCGCTGCCAGTCGGCGGAGCGGTCCCGGGACTGCTCGGCCGCCTCCAACTGGGTGATGATGCCGGTCAGCCCCTGGGCCAGCGTGTCGTGGATCTCCCGGGCCATCCGCTGGCGTTCGTCCCGCACACCGGCCTCCCGCGCCTGCGTGACGAGCTGCGCGTGCAGCCCCTCGTTCTCCCGTACGGTCTCGGCGAGCCGTTCGTTGGCCGAGGTCAGCTCCGCCACCAGCCGCTTGCGCTTCTCGCCCTCCCGTTCGGCCACGAAGGCGAACCAGCTCACGCCCCCGGCGACCACCAGGTTGAACAGCACCATCACCAGCCAGACCAACCAGTGCGAGGCGAGCACCGGCAGCCCGCCGCTCTGCGACGTGCCGAGCAGCGCGGCGGTGACGACCACCCCGGCCATCGGCCAGCGGCCCGGCAGGACGAACGCGTACACGAAGCCGACCCAGGCGAAGAAGCCGTACCACGGGCTGGCGATCACCAGCGTCGTGGCGAACCCCAGCAGCCCCACGTAGAAGAAGGCCATCGGGCCGCGTCGCTCGTACCAGTGCGGGTGCAGGGTGACGAACCAGGCGACCCAGCAGGCGGCGGCTGCGACGACGGGCAGGATGATCGTGAGCGGGAGACTGTGCGGGGTCGGTGCGAGAACGGTCAGCAGGGTGCCCACGGCGAGCCCGCCGAAGGGCAGCACCCGGTAGAGCCGCTCCTGCCAGACCTCCGGCCGATGCCCGGTCTCGCTGCTGCTGGTCATCCGGCCCCCGCTCACTGCCAGCGGAACAGTTTAGCCGCGACGGTGCCGGCCGTCAGGGCGATCGTCGCCATTATCCCCAGGTGCAGCGGGTCCGGTGCGGTGCCGGTCCAGGCGTCCAGCAGGGCCTGCACCCCGGGCGGCAGATAGGCACCGAGGTCGGCCAGCACGTCGGGCAGCAGGAACCGGGGCAGGTAGACCCCGCCGAAGAACATCACCACCATGAACAACGGCACCGACATCGCCTGCGCCGACCGGCCGGAGCCAGCCACCGCCGCGATCACCAGGCCCAACGCCAGCAGGGCCGCCGTACCCAGGACCAGGGCGGCGGCGAACCCCACCGGATGCTGCGGCAACGGTGAACCGAACGCGAACCGGGCGACCAGGGCGAGCAGCACCGCGCTGGCCAGGATCCCGGCGAGGGCGAGGACGAGCTGGGCGACCAGCAGCGCCGCCGGGCTGGCCGGGGTGGTCGCCAACCGCCGCAGGATGCCGCGCTCACGGTAGGTGGCCAGCACCGACGGGAGTACGTTCACCCCGACCATCGCCACCGAGGCGACCAGCAGCGACGGAGTGAAGTACGTGAGGAAGGACTGCCCACCGAGGTTCGGGTCCGGTTCGCGGAACGACGGGACCAGCCCGAGCACCGTCAGGATCCCGGTGGGCAGCAGGACGGTGAGCAGGAGAGTCGGGAGGTCCCGCAGATAGAGCCTGGTCTCGGTCCTGAGGATCTGGCCGAAGGCATGCATGGTCGTCCCTTCAGTCGGTGAGCCGGTGCCCGGTCAGCTCGACGAACGCGTCGTCGAGCGTCGCCTGCTCCAGCCGCAGGTCGGCGGCGGTGATCCGGTGCCGGGCGAGTATCGAGGTGACCGCGTGCAGCAGGTCGCCGGTGCCGCTGACCAGCACCTGCGTGCCGGTCCGCGTCACGGCGCTGACCTGCGGCAGGTCGGTGAGCAGCCGGTCGTCCAGTGGCGCCGAGGGCCGGAACCGTACCCGCTGCTCCGGTGCCACCGTCGCGACCAGCCCGGCCGGCGTGTCCAGCGCCGCCACCCGGCCCCGGTCGATCACCGCCACCCGGTCGCAGAGCCGTTCGGCCTCCGCCATGAAATGGGTGACCAGCACGATCGTCACGCCCCGGTCGCGTACCCGTTCGATCAGGCCCCAGGTGTCCCGCCGGGCCTGCGGGTCCAGGCCGGTGGTCAGCTCGTCGAGGATGGCGATCCGGGGCCTGCCGACCAGGGCCAACGCGATCGACAGTCGCTGCTTCTGCCCGCCGGAGAGCTTCGCGTACGGGGTGTGCCGCTTCTCGCCGAGGCCGAGTTCGTCGATCAGCCGGGCCGGGTCGTCCGGCTCGCGGTAGAACGACGCGTACAACTCCAGCGCCTCCGTGACCCGCAGCCGGTCCGGCAGTTGGCTCTCCTGGAGTTGCACCCCGACCTGCTGGCGCAGCCGGGCCCCGTCCCGGCGGGGGTCGAGCCCGAGGACCGACACCCCGCCCCCGTCAGGGACGCGCAGCCCGGCGACGCACTCCACCGTGGTGCTCTTGCCGGCGCCGTTCGGCCCGAGTACGCCGAAGATCTCTCCGGGCTCCACGGCGAAGGAGACGTCCGCCACCGCCACCGTCTCGCCGTACCGCTTGTGCAGACTGGTCACCTCGATGACCGACATGCCGCCGCCTCCCGCCGCCGTGTTCGCGTACCCCTCAAGCGTCGTGGCGGCGGCCCGGCGGCGGATCGACCAACGGGCGATGCTCGGCGACGGCCCCGGTTGATCCCGGCGATCCGTCAACTGGTTGATGTGGCGGCGGTGACTAGGCTCTGCGACGTGAACGCATCCGCGATCCCCGGCGCCGCCGTGGGCAGCGCCCGCCGGTTCGTCGGCGGCGCCACGCTGCTGCTGCGCGGTCTCGCCCTGTACGTCCGCAGCCCCGGCCTGATGCTGCTCGGCATCGTGCCCGCGCTGATCTCCGGGACGATCTTCCTCGCCGTGTACGCCACGCTGGTGTACTTCGTCGGCGACCTGGCCCGATTCGTGACGCCGTTCGCCGACGACTGGGCGACGACCGGACGCAACGCGGTCCGGGTGATCGCGGGCCTGGCGATCCTCGGCCTCGGCGGCCTGCTCACGGTGCTCACCTTCACGGCGGTCACGCTGGTCATCGGCGACCCGTTCTACGAGAAGATCTCCGAGCGGGTGGAGCAGCGGTACGGCGGCACCCCCGACGCGGTCGAGGTGCCGTTCTGGTCGTCGCTGCGGCGCAGCGTCGCCGACTCGCTCCGGCTGGTGGCGCTGGCCGTCCTGGTCGGCATCCCGCTGTTCGCCGCCGGATTCATTCCGCTGCTCGGCCAGACCGTCGTACCGGTGATCGGCGCGGCGGTCGGCGGCTGGCTGCTCGCCGTGGAGCTGGTCGGCGCGCCCTTCTATCGTCGGGGCAAGGGGCTGCGGGACCGTCGGGCCGTGCTGAAGGCGGACCGCCCCACCGCGCTCGGCTTCGGCGTGGCCGTCTTCGTCTGCTTCCTGATCCCGCTCGGTGCCGTCCTGCTGATGCCGGCGGCGGTCGCCGGTGCGGCCCTGCTGGCCCGCCGCTCGCTCGGCCAACCCATCACGGAGGCGTGACGGTGGACGTCACGCTGGTCGAGGGGGACATCACCGCCGAGCGGGTGGACGCGATCGTCAACGCCGCCAACTCGTCGCTGCTCGGCGGCGGGGGAGTCGACGGCGCCATCCACCGCCGGGGCGGACCGGCCATCCTCGCCGAGTGCCGTGCGTTGCGCGCGTCCCGGTACGGCCGGGGCCTGCCGACCGGGCAGGCCGTGGCCACCACCGCCGGTGACCTGCCGGCCCGCTGGGTGGTGCACACCGTCGGCCCGGTGTGGACGGACACCGAGGACCGCTCGCCGCTGCTGCGCGCCTGCTACGCCAACAGCCTGGCGGTCGCCGACGACCTGGGCGCGACCACCGTCGCCTTCCCGCTGATCTCCGCCGGGATCTACGGCTGGCCGGTCGACGACGCGGTCCGCCAGGCACTCTCGGTGCTGCGCGCGGCCAGCCCGACGACGATCACCGAGGCCCGACTGGTGCTGTTCGGTGCGGACACGTTGGCTGTCGCCGAGCGCGTCCAGGCGACCGGCTGACGCCTGCCGGCAGGGGCGGGACGGCCATGCCACCCCGCCCCTTCTCGACCGCTGCGGACCCGCCTCAGCGGGCCATCAGTGCGAAGACCCCCCAGCCCAGGTACTCACGCTGGTACCGCGTGTAGCGGACAGGCTCGGTGGTGAGCTCCGCCCGCACCGTGGCGGTCAGCTCGTCATCGGGGTTGTCGTCGAGCCAGCGGCGAAGGTTGAGCCACTGTGCCGCCTGGTAACGGTCCCAGCTGTCCTGATCGGCCAGCACCATCTCCACGACGTCGTACCCGAGGTCGCCGAACCGTTGGACCAGCTCCGGCAGCAGCAGGAAGTCCTCCACGTCCTGCGCCAGACACGCTCTGGCGGTCTCCCGATCCGGCACCTCCCGACGCCAGTACGGCTCGCCGACGAGCATCAGACCGCCGGGGCGGAGACTGTTGCCCAGCAGCTCGACGGTGCCGGTGACGCCGCCACCGATCCAGGTGGCGCCGACGCAGGCCACCAGGTCGACCGGCTCGTCCGCGACGTACCCGGAGGCGTCGTCGTGCACGAAGGAGACCCGGTCGGCGACGCCGAGTTCAGTGGCGCGGGCACGGGCCTGCCCGGTGAAGACCGTGCTGATGTCCACCCCGGTCCCGGTGATCCGATGGTCGCGGGCCCAGGTGCACAGCATCTCGCCCGAACCGCTGGCGAGGTCGAGCACGCGGGTGCCGGGGGCGAGGCGCAGCGCCTGCCCCAGGGCGGCTAGCTTGCCGGGAGTGAACGGGTTGTGAATGCGATGGTTACTCTCGCGAATGGTGAAGATACGTGGCAGGTCCACGGGAGGTGCTCCTCGGGTTCGATGAGGTCAGGGCGCCTGGGAAGGGCGGTCGACCGGAGCCGGTCGCCGCTGCTCGGACCGTCATCAATGCACCTCACTCGGAACGTCCGCTGGAATCCGGCCAGCGTAGGCGTGCTGTCCCCGACGCTTCCACCGATTTGCGCCGGAGCCGTCCGCCCCGCATCCGGCTCCGCCACGGTTCACAGCTCTCGTACGCAGGACCACTGGGTGGCGACCTGCCGATAACCGAGCCGGGTGTTGACCGCCAACATCGGCGCGTTCGCCGCATCGTTCCCGGTGTACGCGGTGGTGACCCCGTCCTGCGCCGCACGGTGTAGCGCAGCCAGCTTGACCAGCCGGGCCAGTCCACGTCCCCGGTGCTGCGGCACCGTGCCGGTGTAATCCGACCACATCCGCGTACCGTCCCGCTTCACCAGGCTGATCGCGGCCAGCTCGCCGTCGACCTCGGCCCCGGTGCTGGCCTCCCGGTCCAGGCCGACGTTGTCCCAGGTCGTGGCGAGCCAGTCGGCGTAGCCGATCGCGCCGGACACGACGTCGCCCGGCTCGTCGGCACTGGCCAGTACGTCCACCCGGTGCACGTGGCGCGGGTCGACGTCCGCCAGCGGGACCAGCCGGACGCCGTCGGGAGGCGTCGGCATGGGCGGCAACGTGTGTAGGTCCAGGGCCGAGAAGTGCTCCTGGCGGCTCGGCGTGAAATGGTGCCGGCGGGCGAACGGCAGCGCCTCCGGCAGCGCACGCCCGTGCAACCGGGTCAGACCGAGCGGGGCGAGGTGCCTCTCCGCCTCGGCCAGCAGCGCACTGCCGATCCCGCGCCGCCGCTGGTCAGGGTGTACGTGCAGCAGTGACACCTCGCCGACCGCCTCGGCCGTGTGCTCGTTGCGGGACGCGCACACCCAGCCCACGATCTGCCCGTCGACCTCGGCCACGAAGCCGGTCCAGTGCAGACCCGGGGGCGGTGTGGCGATCAGTTGCCGGGTGGACGCGACGCCCCGCAGCAGGAAGGGGAGCACGAGTCTCCGCAGCGCGACCACCGCCGGGGCGTCGTCGGGGCGGGCCGGGCGGATGAGGAACGGTGCTTCAGGCATCCGGCGGAGGCTAGCGGGTCCACCGCCGGCTCCGCCTCGGGTTATCGCGGGAGGTGGGGAGAGTTGTTGTCGTTCCAGCGACAACAACTCTCCCCACCTCACCCGTCAGCCTCGATGTCGGGCGGCCCGTCGGGCTGCGGCCGGGCGGTGCCCGCGACGTGGGGCTGCGGCCGGGCGGTGCCCGCGACGTGGGCCTTGCCATCCGGCGGTCTGCGGGTGTGCGGGCGGCGCTGGGCAGCGCGGCGCGACCGTGCTGTGGCCGCGACGTCGGGTCACGTCGACGGGCGGTTCGCCGGGTTGCGGCTGGGCGGTGCCGTGACGTGGGGCCTTGCCAATCGGTGGACCCAGAGAGCTGGGTGCGATCTGACGACCCCGACCGCCCTTTCCGCACCGACCCCTGGTCTTTTGAGGTGTTAGGAAGGGACCCTTCCTAACACCTCAGGCTTCGCCGATCGGACTTCGGCCGTACCCACCCTCAGCCCTGCCAGCCGGCGGCCTCCAGGGCCGCGCGGAGCTGGGCCACCACCTCGGCCGGGCGGTGTCGGACGTCGAAGGCGGTGAAGCGGAGGATGCGGTCGCCCTCGATCCAGATCCGGTTCTGTCGGCGCAGGTCAGCAGCCCAGTGTCGGACGTCCATGTGGTGCCCGCCGTCGATCTCCACATGCAGCCGCCAGCGCGGCCAGTAGGCGTCCAGATAGCGCACCCGTCCGTCGGTGTCCCGCCGCCGATGTTGTCCCTGCGGGGGCGGCAGCCCGTGGCGACGGCACAGCCGGGTCAGGTCGATCTCGGAGAGCGCCTCCGCGCCGCCCGCGATGTCGTGCAGCGTCTCCCGGATCAGCGCGCCCCGGCGGGCCTGGGGCATCCGGTCCAACACCGCCCCGATCTCCGCCGGGGTCACCCGCCGCTGTTGGCAGCCGGCCGCGAGGATCAGTTGCGCCTCGTCGTCGGTACGCACCCACTGCGCCGCGTCGACCAGGGATCGTGCCGTCGACGTACGGTCGGAGCGGCCCCGCTGGCGGTCGGTGTCGGGCAGGTGTCGAGCCCGGCGTACCCGGACCGCAGGCAGGCCCAGCGGAAGCCGGCGCAGCAGGTCGGCGTTCTGCCGATCGTGCGGGATCAGCACGTCGACGATGTCGTAGCGATGAGTGCCGCGCAGCCCGCCGGCTGTCGCTGCTGCCAACCCGGCGAGGATCGCGCCCTCCCCGGCCGCGAGCACCGCCACCCACCATGCCTGCGTACGCGGGTACGGCCCACCGGGCGGCTCCGCCCGCAGGATGCCCCGGCACACCCGGCCCCATCGCCCGGACGCCAGCAGGTGGCGCACCTTGGCTGGGCTCAGCGCGGCCGTGGCCTGCGCCCAGGTGAGAATCCCCGACTGCTCGAACAGCAGCCACTGCAACGGGTCGGCGTCGTCTCGGGGCATCCGCACGAATCGATTGAACCCCGAGGTGGGTAGATCTGTTGTCGCTGGAACGACAATAAATCTCCCCACCTTCGTGGTCGCCCCGCCTTCGCATACCCGGGGAGAGCCGGGGTGCGGCAACAGGCGGCGTTCAGGGTGGGCGCCAGCCGGGTGCGGCAGAGCAGCGCACGAACCGGTTCCTGGGTGGGGCGGCTGGCGTACCCAGCCGGTTCCGGTGTGCGGCAGGTCGGCGCACCCGTTTGGTGCTGGGCCCGGGCCCGGCCGGTCACCTTGGTTGGTGCGGGCCTGGATCGGGCCGGTCGCCCTGTTCTGTTACGTGCGGGGCCTACTGCCGGGACGGTCACCCGGCCAGTGTCGGGCGTAGGCCGGAGACGGTCACCGGCTACAACGTCTGCCGGCTACGACGTCTCCCGGCTGTGACGTCTGCCGGCTGCGAGGTCAGCCGGCCGGTACGGCGGCGATCGCCTCGACCTCGACGAGCTGGTCGTCGTAGCCGAGCACCGCCACGCCGAGCAGCGTGCTCGGTGCGTCGTGGTCGCCGAAGGCGTCGCGTACCACCTCCCACGTCGCGACCAGGTCGGCCTGCTGGGTCGAGGCCACGTAGACGGTGCTCTTGACCACGTCGGCGAGGGTGGCACCGGCGGCGCGCAGGGCGGTCTCCAGGTTGGCCATGACCTGCCGGGCCTGGGCCGCGTAGTCACCGGGGGCGACGGTGTTCCCGTCGGCGTCCAGCGGGCAGGCTCCTGCGGTGTAGACCAGCCGGGTGGAGGGTTCCACGGTGGTCAGGTAGGCGTAGGGGGCGGCGCTGAGAGCGGGTACGGGCAGCAATCGGATGGAACTGGACATGCGCGGCAGGCTAACCAGTCCGGCGAGCCGCTTGCCACCTGGTTTCGATGTTAGGAAGGGACCCTTTCTATACACGAGGCGTTAATAAGGTGCCCTTCCTTGCACCAAGAGCGCGAAGCACGAAGCCGTCAGGCGGACTCGCGGATGATCAGCTCGGTGGGGAGGATCAGCGCCGGCTCGACGTCCTCCCCGGCGGCCAGGCGCAGCAGCAGGCGGGTGCCCTGCCGGCCCAGCTCGACTATCGGCTGCCGCACTGTGGTCAGCGGCGGATCGGTGTAGGCGGCGGTCTCGATGTCGTCGAAGCCGATCACCGCCACGTCGTCCGGCACCCGCCGTCCCGTCTCGCGGAGCGTACGCATGGCGGCGTGTGCCATCAGGTCCGACGCGGCGAAGACGGCGTCCAGGTCGGGGTGGGCGTCGAGCAGTTGCCGCATCGCCGCCGCCCCGGACTCGCGGGTGAAGTCACCGACGGCCACCATCTCCGTCAGTCCGGCGGCGGCCACGGTCTCCCGGTATCCGGTCAACCGCTCGATCCCGGCGACCATGTCCTGCGGGCCGGCGATGGTGGCGATCCGGCGGCGACCCCCGTCGATCAGGTGCCGTACCGCGCGGGTCACGCCGGCCACCTGGTCGACGTCGACGTACGGGATGTCCGCCCCGTCGAGCGGGCGGCCACTGCACACCACCGGGATGCCGAGCGCGGCCAGCTTGGCGGGGAGCGGGTCGGCGCCGTGCAGCGAGGCGAACAGCACCCCGTCGACGTGCCGACCGGTGGTGTACCGCTCCACCCGCTCGTGACCGGCCGGTGATCCGGCCAGCATCAGCACGAGCTGCTTGTCGGCGGCCTCCAACTCCTGCGCGGCGCCCCGGATGATGCCGGGGAACACCTGGTCGTCGGAGAAGACCCGGGTGGCCTCCTCCGGCATGACCAGGGCGATCGAGTCGGTGCGTTGGGTGACGAGGGTGCGGGCGGCCAGGTTCGGCACGTACCCCAACTCGGCCACCGCCTGGCGGACCGCCTCCTGGATCGGCTCGGCGACCGTGGTCGAGCCGTTGACCACCCGGGAGACGGTGGCCCGGGACACCCCGGCCCGTCGTGCCACCGCTTCCAGAGTGGGCCGCTGCGCCCCCGTCATAGGAGAAACCACCATCTCGTCACAGCCCGTTCCGGGAGATCACCTCCTGGTACCACCGGGCACTCGCCTTCGGTGTACGCCGCTGGGTGAGGTAGTCGACGTGCACGATGCCGAACCGCTTCCGGTACCCCTCGGCCCACTCGAAGTTGTCCAGCAATGACCATACGAGATAGCCCCGCAGGTCGACGCCCCGGGCGATGGCCTCGTGCGCGGCACGCAGGTGGCCGTCGAGATAGGCGACGCGGTCGGAGTCCTGGAGCGGGCTCGTCGGGTCGGCGTTCTTGTCCGGAAAAGCCGCACCGTTCTCGGTGATCAGCAACGGCACACCGGGGTAGTCGGCGGCGATCCGCGTCAGCAGCCGGGTCAACCCGGCGGGCTCGATCATCCACCCCATATCGGTCAGCGGACCGACCGCCGGTAGGAACTCCACCGCGCCCTCGGTGCCCGGGTACGCGCCGCCGCCCCCGCCGCCGTCCGGACGGCCCGCCACGTACGTGGGCGAGTAGTAGTTGATGCCGAGCAGGTCGATCGGCGCCGCGATGATCTTCTCGTCGCCGTCCCGGACGAAGGTCGGCTCGACCAGCCGTGCCACGTGCTCACGGACGTCGTCCGGGTACCCGCCGACCAGCAGTGGATCGAGGAAGATCCGGTTGTGCAGGCCGTCGACCAGGCGTACGGCGGCGGCGTCGGCCGCGCTGTCCGCGTCGGCGGGCTGCACGTCGGCGGGGTTGAGCGTGATGCCGACCCGGGCCGCCCCGCCGGTCCGCAGCGCCTGGGCGGCCAGGCCGTGCGCGAGCAGCAGATGGTGTACGGCGGAGAAGGCCGCCCCGGCGTCCTGCACCCCGGGCGCGTGCACCCCGTTGCCGTACCCGAGGTAGGCGGAGCACCACGGCTCGTTGAGCGTCGTCCAGGTGTCGATCCGGTCGCCGAGCCGGGTGTGCACGGCACTGGCGTAGGTGGCGAAGTGCTCGGCGGTGTCCCGGTCCGTCCAGCCGCCCCGGTCCTGCAACGTCTGCGGCAGGTCCCAGTGGTACAGGGTGACGATCGGGTCGATGCCCCGACCGAGCAGCGCATCGGTCAACCGGTCGTAGAAGTCCAGGCCGCGCGGGTTGACCGGCCCGCTGCCGTCGGGCTGGATGCGGGGCCAGGACACCGAGAAGCGGTACGCCTGGAGGCCCAGCTCGGCCATCATCGCCACGTCGTCGGCGTACCGGTGGTAGTGGTCGCAGGCGACGTCACCGGTGTGCCCGGCGTGGACCTTGCCCGGCGTACGGCTGAACGTGTCCCAGATCGAGTCGCCGCGCCCGTCGTCGCGGGCCGCCCCCTCGATCTGGTACGCCGCCGTGGCCGCACCCCACAGGAAATTGTCCGGAAAACTCAACTCGCTCATGCCGGCACTCCGCTTCGCTGCGTGCCGCCACGAGGCACGGCCCTGTGTTGATGGTTCGCTCGCTGACGCTCGCTCATGCCGGCACTCCGCTTCGCTGCATGCCTGCCTGAGCCACCCTGTGTTGATGGCTCGCTCGCTGACGCTCGCTCACGCCTTCACCGCACCTTCCATGATCCCGCCGATGATCTGGCGGCCGAACAGGACGAATACCAGCAGCAACGGCAGCGTGGCGATGGCCGTACCGGTGAACACCTGGGACATGTCCTGGTAGTAGCCGTCGGACAGGGCCCGCAGCGACAACTGCACGGTGGGATTCTCCGGGTCGTTGAGCACCGCGTACGGCCAGAGGAAATCGTTCCACGTGGTCATGAAGGTGAGCAGGCCGAGCACGGCGGCGGCCGGCCGCAGTGCCGGTACCACCACGTTCCAGTAGATCCGGGCGGTGCCGCATCCGTCCACCCGGGCCGCCTCGATCAGCTCGGTGCTGACCGCCTGACCGGCGTACTGACGCATCATGAACACGCCGAAACCGGTGACCAGGGCGGGCAGGATCACGGCGGGCAGCCGGTCGTTCAGGTTCAGTTTCGTCATCAGGATGTACAGCGGAATGACGCCGAGCTGGGTGGGCACCATCATGGTGGCGATGATGACCATCAGCATCGCGTTACGGCCCCGGAACCGCAGCTTGGCGAAAGCGAACCCGGCCAGGCTGCAGAAGAACACCACCGAGACGGTGACCGTGGTCGCCACGATCGCGGAGTTGATCAGACCGGTCAGGAAGTAGGCGTCGGTGTTGTCGAAGAGCCGGGCGATGTTGGCGCCGAGGTTGCCGCCGGGCGTCATCGGTGGCGGCAACTGCCCCATCGCGTCGCTGCTGCGGCTGGCGACCACGAACATCCAGTAGATCGGGAAGAGCGACATCACGGTGGCGGCGATCAGCGCGCAGTACGTGAGCGGGCTGGCCCGCCAGAGCCGGCTCATCGCGCCACCTCGCTTCGCTCGGCGTCGCGACGAGGCCCCAACGCGCTGCACCGAATGATTCGCTCGCTGCGCTCGCTCATCGCGCCACCTCGCTTCGCTCGGCGTCCCGACGAGGCCCCAACGCGCTGCACCGAATGATTCGCTCGCTGCGCTCGCTCATTGCGGGCCTCCCTTCCGCCCGCCGATTTTCGGGCGGGCACCGGCCCCGAGCCGGCGGATGATCAGTACGTTGATCGCCGCGACGATGGCGATCAGGGCGAAGAGCAGCCACGCCACCGCAGAGCCGTAGCCGAAGTTGTAGTAGGGCGCGAACGCGTTCTCGAACATGTACATGGTCAGCGTCTGCGACTCGCGCATCGGGCCGCCCCGGATCGCGTTGGTGCCGGAGTGGAACAGCCGTGGCTCGGTGAAGAGTTGGAGCCCGCCGATGGTGGAGATGATGACGCAGAAGATGATCGTGGGCTTGAGCAGCGGCACGGTGACGGCCCAGAACTGGCGGGCCCGGTTCGCGCCGTCGATCGCCGCCGCCTCGTACAGGTCGCGGGGGATGGCCTGCATGGCGGCCAGGAAGATCAGCGCGTTGTAGCCGGTCCAGCGCCAGTCGACCATGGCGGAGATGGCCACCCAGGAGGCGAACCGGTCGGACTTCCACCCGATCGGGTCGAGGCCCACCAGGTCGAGCATCCAGTTGACCATGCCGAACTCGCGACCGAACAGCACCCCGAAGACGATCGCCACGGCGGCCGTGGAGGTGACGTTGGGGACCAGCACCGCCATCCGCCACCCGGTCCGGAAGCGCAGGTGCCGGTTGAGCAGGTTGGCCAGCCAGAGCGCCAGGAGCAGCTGCGGCACGGTGCTGATCACGAAGATGCCGAGCGTGTTCACCACCGAGTGCCAGAAGTCGCTGTCGACCAGCAGCTGGGTGTAGTTGTCCGCGCCGATGAAGGTGGGATCGGTGCCGAGCAGGTCCCAGTCGTGCAGCGAGACCCAGAAGGTGTACGCCAGGGGCCACGCCCCGAAGATCGCGAAGATCACGAAGAACGGGGCGATGTAGAGGTAGGGCGAGTACTTCGCGTCGATCCGGCTCAGCCGGCCGGACCGGGGCGGGCGGGTTTTCCGCGGTGCCGGGGTGGCCGGCGGGTGCGCGTCGAGCTGCAACGCCATGACCCGTGACTCCTTTCCACGCCCCCGCCCCGCGCCGATCCAGGTTCGCCGTCGCGTCGACGTGGACGCGTCGGGTCCGGTGGATCGGCGACGGGGTGGGGACCGTCGGGCCGGCTACTTGGCGGCGGCCTTCTTGGCGTTGGCGATCGCGTCCTGCCACCCCTGCTCGGGGTTGCGCTGTCCCAGCTCGACGGTGCGCACGGCGTTCTCGACCTCGGTGCGTACGGCCTGGTTCTTCGGGCCCATGTAGACCGGCTTGAGGGTCTTGGCGCCCTCGCCGAAGATCCGGCCGACCGGCGCGCCGGAGAAGTACGCGTTGGTGGCCTCGGTGATGGCCGAGTCCTCCAGCGCCTGCGGCGACGACGGCAGCGGGCCCTTGGCCTTGAAGGCGCCGATGTGGCCCTCGGCGCTGGTCAGGAACTTGACCAGCTTGATCGCCTCTTCCTGGTTCTTGCTCTGGCGCGGCACGGCGAGGTGCGAGCCGCCCCAGTTGCCGCCGTCACCGGGCACCCGGGCGATGTCCCACTTGCCGTTGGCCTCCGGCCCGGCGTTGCCCTCGATCACCCCGGTCATCCAGGCGGGGCAGGCGATGGTGGCGAACTTGGACTGCTTGAAGGCGGAGACCCACTCGTCGGACCAGGAGCCGTACTTGCCGGACAGCCCGGCGTTGATGATCGCCATGGTGGTGTCCCAGGCCTGCTTCACCGCCGGGTTGCTGTCCACCACGAGGTTGTCGCTGGTGTCGTAGTAGTGGTAGCCCTGCGCGTTGCCGGCGGTCTGGAGCACGATCGTGTTGAACGTGTTGGTCGCCGCGTCCAGGAACGCGGCACCGGTGTTCGCCGCCTTGAACTTCTCACCGGTGGCGATGTACTCCTGCCAGGTCGGCCAGAGCTTCGAGACCTCTTCGCGGTCGGTCGGCAGCCCGGCCTTGTCGAACAGGTCGGTGCGGTAGCACATGGCCATGCCGCCGACGTCGGTGCCGAGGCCGATCAGCTTCTGGCCGTCGGCGGTGAGCCCCTGGTTCCACTTCCACTCCAGGAAGTTGCCCTTGAGGTCGGCGGCACCGTGGTCGAGGAGGTTGACGAAGTTGTCCGGGTTGGCCTTGTACTCGACCATCAGACCCTCTTCGATGGCGACCACGTCACCGGCGCCCTTGCCCGCCGCGAGCCACTGGGTCAGCTTCGGCGAGTACTCGTCGAGGTTGCCGCCGGTGCCCCGCTCGACGATCTTCACGCCGGGGTTGGCGTCCATGTACTGCTTGTACAGCTCCTCGTAGCCGAACTGTCCGAAGACGTCGACGGTGAGGGTTGTCGTGCCGTCCTCGGCGTCGTCGCCGCCACCGCAGCCGCTGGTGACGAGCAACGCGCCGACGGCGGCCAGGGCGACCGCAGCGAGGCGGTGGCGCGGGAAGGTGCCCATGGTCTGGTGACCCCTCTCAGGTCGGGGTGGTGGTGGATTAAGTCCAGAGAGCGCTCTCACGAAGCTTGCGGTCCGCCCTCGATCGATGTCAAGAGAGCGCTCTCTCGGCGAGGTCACAGAATGGCCACGGGCGGCCCTCCCGATCGGAAGGGCCGCCCGTGGCGTGTCGGTGCGGTGGGGCTCAGGCGGCGCGGATCCCCTCCAGCAGGGCGCGGTCGCCCGCCACGGTCAGGGTGTCGAAGCTGACCCGTCCCCAGAGCGCCAACAGCAGGTCGCTCGCGGTGGCGTTGACGTGTACCCGGGCATGGTGGTCGTCGTGGTCGAGGATGGTGCCGGTGTCGAGCAGGGCCACCCCCTCGCCGCGCAGCCGCAGATACCACTCCTGGGCGGCGTCGCTCGCGCTCAACCGCACCACGCCGCGCCACTCCCCGGTCGCCGCCCGCCGACCCGCCGGCAGCCAGGTGTCCAGCACCTCACTCACCCCGTCGGCCGCGAGCTTGGCCTCGACCGGTTCGCCGGCGGCGATGGCGAGCTGGGCGTCCCAGCGGTGCACCGCGGTCTCGTGGGCCATCCGACGCGGCCAGAAGCCCGCCTTCTTCGGCTGCGGTGCCCAGTTCCACGCCGGAGCCTCGGGGTCGAGGGCGTCGAAGAGGGTCATCAGCTCGTCGTACGCCTGCTGCCACTGCGCCGCCGCGGTCACACCCGGCACCGGCTCGACCGGCTGTGCCCGGCGCTCCGGTGCGGTCGTCCCGCCCGAACCCACGATCGCGTGCGCCCAGCGGTAGACGCCGGCGAGATGCAGGGCCAGGTCGGCGACCGTCCAGCCGGGGCAGGAGAGCACGGGTGTCTCAGGCGGGGCCTCGGCCACCGCAGCGGCGAACGCCGGCCCCTCCGTCCGAAGCGCGCCGATCCAGAAGTCCTTGCTGCCCTGCAATCTGCTCATCGCCATCCTCCCGGGGGTGACCCGGCCACCAATGGGTGCCGCGGCTACCCACCAGCCTAGGGTGAAAGGCGTGTTCGACGCCTACGCCCAGCCGACAGTCGCCACTGAACCCGCCAGCACCGGCGATCTGGCGCAATACACGACATTACGCTTGGGTGGCCCGGCTCGCCGGATCGTCACCGCCACCACCGAGGACGAGATCGTCGCCCGGGTACGCGAGGCGCAGGACGACGTTCTCCTGCTCGCGGGCGGTAGCAACGTGGTGGTCGGCGATGCCGGCTTCCCCGGCACCGTGGTCCTCGTCCGGTCCCGGGGACTGCGCGTGCTCGCCGAAGACGAGGCGAACGTCACCGTACGCGTCGAGGCCGGCGAGCCGTGGGACGACCTGGTCGCCGCGACCGTGGCCAACGGCTGGTCCGGGTTGGAGTGCCTCTCCGGCATCCCCGGCTCGACCGGAGCGACCCCGATCCAGAACGTCGGGGCGTACGGGCAGGAGGTCGCGGACACCATCGTCGGCGTACGCGTCCACGACCGGGTCACCGGTGAGGTGACCACGGTCCCCACGGTGGACTGTGGCTTCGCCTACCGGGCCAGCGTCTTCAAGTACAGCGAGCGGTTAGTGGTGCTCTCGGTCGACTTCCGACTGACCCGCTCGCCGCTGTCCGGCCCGGTGCGCTACGCGGAACTGGCCCGGACGCTCGGTGTCTCGGTCGGCGACCGGGTGCCGGCGGCCCAGGCACGCGCCACCGTGCTGCGGCTGCGCGCAGGCAAGGGCATGGTGCTGGACCCGACCGACCCGGACACCCGCTCGGTCGGCTCGTTCTTCACCAACCCGGTGCTGGACACCGCCGGCTACGAACTGCTGCGGCAGCGGGCCGCCGACATCGGTGAGCCACCGGCCTGGCCGGGCGCCGGGGACCGGGTCAAGATCAGTGCGGCCTGGCTGATCGACAAGGCGGGCTTCGGCAAGGGCCACCCCGGCCCCGAGGGCGTCGCCATCTCCAGCAAGCACACCCTGGCGCTGACCAACCAGTCCGGCACCGCCAGCACCGACGCCCTGATCACGCTGGCCCGCGAGATCCGCGACACGGTCGAGGCCCGCTTCGCCGTGACGCTCCACCCCGAACCCGTCCTCGTCAACTGCACCATCTGACCCCGCACCACACCCGCACCCGCCCGCCGCGCCGCGCGGTCGTCGGTGGGTGCGGCCGAGATGTAAGGAAGGGACCCTTCCTATACACGAGGCGTTAGTAGGGGACCCCTCCTTACACGTGTCCCTGCCCGCGGCCTCGCGGGGCGACGGCGGGCCAGGGGATCGTCAGCTGGCCCTGACGCCACTCGCGGGGGCGGCGCAGCACGGGCCAGCCCTGGGTGCGGACCGTGGAGACCGCGCGCAGCCAACGTTGGCGCGGGCCGAAGGGGGCGTAGCCGGCGGCAGCCCGCCAGGCGTCGTCGAGAGCCCGGATCAGGTCGTGGATCGGCTCGCCCGGCACGTTCCGGTGGATCAGCGCCTTGGGCAGCCGTTCGGCCAACTCGGCCGGACTCTCCAGGGTGGTCGGCCGGGCGGCCAGGGTCAGCGTACGAGGGCCGGTGGAGTCGAGCAGGATCCAGCTGCCCAGTCGGCCCGGCTCGTCGCAGGTGCCCTCCACCAGCAGGCCGCCCGGGGCCAGCCCGGCGAGCACGGTGGCCCAGGCGGCGGCCACCTCGCTCTCGTCGTACTGCCGCAGCACGTTGAAGGCGCGGACCACGGTGGGCCGGAGCCCGGCCAGCTCGAAGCCGCCCCGGGCGAAGGTGAGTCCGGGCGGGTCGGCGGCGGGCTGGGCGGCGTCGACGCGTACCGGATCGATCTCCAGCCCGACCACCCGCACGTCGCTACGGACCCGCGCGGCCAGCCGGGCGCGCAGCTCCACCGCCGTCACCGGCGTGGCACCGTACCCGAGGTCGACCACCAGCGGGTCCGGCGCGGCCCGCAGCGCGTCCGCGCAGTTCTCCACCATCCAGTTGTCCACCCGGCGCAGCCGGTTGGGATTCGTGGTGCCCCGGGTCACCACACCGAGCGGCCGGGATGCCCGCGTCGCCATCGTGCGAACCGGCTCAGCTCGCCCGGTGGACCCTGGGCCGCGCTGCCGGTGCGACGAGGAGGCGGCGGCCCTCGTGAGCCGGTCGACGGGCGGTGGCCGCGCCGACCCCGCTGGCGGCTCCGGTGACGACGGCGACACGACTCATCCGGCCATTCTCGCCTCTCCTGCGGTCGCCGGAAGCGGCACCCTGGTGATGAGGTCGGTCACGCCGGGGCACCTGGACGGCGTATTTCCGGCCGCCGATCGGGAAGATGACATCCGGCGTGGAGGTTGACGCAGGAGCGCCGGTCGTGCGCGACGGCATCAACCGTGGCAAAGGGAGCGGACGTGGCGGAAATGCACACCGGTGTAGGACGTCAGCGCGGTGCCCTGCCGTGGCCCCGCCCCCGGCGGATCGCGACGCTCTCGGTGCACACCTCACCCCTGCACCAGCCGGGTACCGGCGACGCGGGCGGTATGAACGTCTACATCCTGGAGGTCGCCCGGCGGCTCGCCGAGGCGGACGTGGCGGTGGAGATCTTCACCCGCGCCACCTCCGGCGACCTGCCCCCGGTGGTGGAAGTCGCCCCGGGCGTGCAGGTACGGCACGTGATGGCCGGTCCGCTCGAAGGACTGACCAAGGAGGAACTGCCCGGCCAGCTCTGCGCCTTCACCGCCGGAGTGCTGCGTGCCGAGGCGGCCCGCCCACCGGGCCACTACGACCTGATCCACTCCCACTACTGGCTCTCCGGCCAGGTCGGCTGGCTGGCCAAGGAGCGCTGGGGCGTACCGCTGGTGCACACCGCGCACACCCTGGCCAAGGTGAAGAACGCGCGGCTCGCCGCCGGGGACCGGCCGGAACCCAAGGCCCGGGTGATCGGCGAGGAACAGGTGGTCGCCGAGTCCGACCGGCTGGTGGCCAACACCGAGGTCGAGGCCCGGGACCTGATCGACAGGTACGACGCCGACCCGACCCGGGTCGCGGTCGTCGAACCCGGCGTGGACCTCGACCGGTTCCGGCCGCTCTCCGGCGACCGGGAGGCCGCCACCGTCGCCGCCCGTACCCGGCTCGGCCTGCCCGTCCAGGGCCACCTGGTCGCCTTCGTCGGCCGGATCCAGCCACTCAAGGCCCCGGACGTGCTGATCCGCGCGATCGCAGCGCTACGTGACCGGGACCCGGTCCTGGCGCAGGAGGTGGCGGTGGTGATCTGCGGCGGTCCCAGCGGCAGCGGACTGGACCGGCCCACCGCGCTGATCGAACTGGCCGCCACGCTCGGTGTCACCGACCGGGTGCACTTCCTGCCGCCGCGCACCGGCGCCGACCTGCCCCTGCTCTACCAGGCAGCCGATCTGGTCGCGGTGCCGTCGTACAACGAGAGTTTCGGGCTGGTCGCGCTGGAGGCCCAGGCCTGCGGTACGCCGGTGGTGGCCGCCGCCGTGGGCGGTCTGGTGACCGCCGTACGCGATCAGGTCAGCGGCGTACTGGTCCGTGGGCACGACCCCGTCGACTGGGCGCGTACGCTCGGCCGCCTGCTGCCGGACCGGGCCGGCCGGGCCGAGCTGTCCGTGGCGGCGGCTCGACACGCTCGCGACTTCTCCTGGCACCGCACCGCCGCCAGCCTGCTGACGGTCTACGGCGAGGCGATGGCTGCCCACCGTGCCCGCCTCACCGCCGAGCTGACCGCGTCCCGCTCCTGGTAGCGGTACCCGCGAGAGCTCGCACCCTGCGTGTAAGGAAGGGACCCCTGCTAACGCCTCGTGCATAGCAGGGGTCCCTTCCTAACACCTCGGCGACCCGGCGTACGCACAGTGCCGGCCGTAGAGTTGATCCGATGAGTGACCTTGGGGCCCTGATCGAGTCGGTTTGCGCCGAGCGGGAGCTGGACTGGGAGTCCACCGGTCCGGGGTCGTACGCGGTGACCCTGCCCGGCACGCACAAACTCAAGACGGTCTGCAACCTGATCGTCGGCGAGCACGCGTTGCGGATCGAGGCGTTCGTGATGCGCCAGCCGGACGAGCGGCGCGAGGAACTGTGGGCCTGGCTGTTGCAGCGCAACGCCCGGATGTACGCCGTGTCGTTCTCCGTCGACGCGTCCGGGGACGTCTACCTGACCGGCCGGGTCAACCCCGCCGGTGTCGACGCCGACGAACTCGACCGGCTGCTCGGCGCGGTGCTCACCTACGCCGACGAGTCCTTCGACACGATGCTGGAAATCGGCTTCGGCAGTTCGATCCGGCGGGAGTGGGAGTGGCGGGTCAAGCGGGGTGAATCCACCGCGAACCTCGCGGCCTTCGCGCACCTGTTCGAGCCGTCGCCGCAGCAGGTCGAGCCATCATCGCAGGACGAGGTGTCTCCGCAGCCCGAGCCGTCTGCGCATGGCGAGGCACAGCCGTAGCCTGGCGGGCCCTCCTCACCACTGCACGTCGAGCTGTCTCCGCAGCCCGAGCCGTCTCCACAAGGCGAGACGTCCCTGCGGGGCGAGCCGCAGCCGTACCGGGGTGAGGGGTGTCCGCAGGGCGAGCTGTCGCCGTAGCTGAGTGCGTCCCCGCAGGGGGCGGGTCGTCCGGCGACGACCGGGGATTCGGATCGCTTCTGGCGGGTAAGCCGCCGCACCGCGCGGTGCGGCGTTCGGGACCCGCCGCGCCGAGACCAAGTGTCGAGGAGCGTGAGCGTCCATGGCTCAGCGAAGCAGCTCGGGTCGCGGCGGGACCGCGACCAGCACCACCCGACGGAGCAGCAGCAGCGGACGGATGTCGGAGTCGGAGATCTCGCAGATGCGGGCGGAGGACATCCGGGGCCAGTTGCGGCGGTACGGCGTCTCGGGCATCTCCGCGTTGCGCAAGCCGGAGCTGGTGAAGGCGCTGGCGAAGACCCTGCGGTCCGGTGGTGCCGCCCGTCGCAGCAGTGGTCCGGCCGGTCGGGCCAAGGCCACGAAGGCGTCCGGTACGCGGCAGACCACGTCGTCCCGCATCGCTCCGGGCCGGGCGAAGGCGGCACCGGCTAAGCGCGCAGCGTCGGCCCGGAAGGCGACGACCGCAACGACCCGCAAGGCGGCCACCGCCCGGAAGAGCACCAGCGCGGCCCGGAGCACCACCTCGGCCCGCAAGACCAGCACCGTGGCCGGCAAGGCGACCACCGCCCGCAGGGCGACTCCGGCCCGAAAGGCCACGCCCGCCCGGAAGACGGCCACGGCCCGCAAGGCGACGACCGCCCGCAAGGCGATTCCGGCCCGGAAGGCGACCACGGCCCGGACGACCACGACGGCCCGCAGGACCACGTCGGGCCCGGCGCGAAAGACGACCACCGCCCGCAAGACGACGTCGGCCAGCAAGGCGACGACAGGCCGCAAGACGACGTCGGCCAGCAAGGCGACCACCGCCCGCAAGGCGCCGTCGGCCAGCAAGGCGACGGCAGCCAGCAGGGCGACGGCAGCCGCCAAGGCGACGACGGCCCGGAAGACGGCCACCGCCGGTAAGGCGACGACGGCCGGCAGGACGACAGCGGCCCGGAAGACGACGGCGGCCCGGAAGACGACAGCGGGCCGGAAGACGACGGCGGGTCCGGGCCGGAACACGACCGGTGCGGCCCGCACGAGCACGGCCCGGAAGGCCACGTCGGGCCGGTCCGGGGCGGCGAAGGCCACGTCGTCGCGGGGCGGGGCGGTGCGTACCGGTGGGTCGACCGCGCGGTCGGTCCGGTCGTCGCAGGTCATCTCCTCGGTGCAGGACCGGCCGGAGCGTCCCGGTCGCAGCCTGGTCACCACCGACCACGACGTGATCCGGCGGTGGGCCCAGGCGCGCGGTGCGAAGCCGGCGACCATCAACGGTACCGAGCGGGACGGCCGGGCCGGGGTGCTGACGTTCAACATCCCGGGTTACCGGGAGAGCAGCCGGATCCGCGAGATCACCTGGGAGGAGTGGTTCCGCACCTTCGATCTGCGGAGACTGAACCTGATCTTCCAGGAGCAGCTGCGGGACGGTCGACCGAGCAACTTCTTCCGGACGGAGTCACCCGATCGGGAGGACGGCTGAGGTTTGCGGGAATCTCGGTCGGGTACCCGCTGTTGGCGCCGAGCAGGGGCAAACACGCAGCTCAGGGGACTCCAACTGCGCGTTGTGACGGGCGAGACAGCCGTTCGAGTTGAATCGCCCCCGCTGGCCGAACTAGCTTTATTACACCGCGCCACGCTCGGAAACGTTCGGGGGAGCGGCGGATCGATCAGGTCCGTGCACCGAGTGGGGTGTCGGGGGACGGGTGGATCAACACCGTTGGGGGACGGTGCCCCACCTGTTTGGACCGGCGGCGTGAGCGGGCGTCGCTTACGGGGGTGAGTGCCGCCCGCCGCCGCCGGTCGTACGACGCGAGTGCCCGGTACGCCCCGCGTACCGGGCACCACGCGTTCTCGGGGCCGGCCGTGTCTCAGGATGCGGCGGCGACCGAGGTGCCGACCGGCTCGGCCGGGGCCCGCCGCAGCGCGGCCACCCGGCGATCCCGGGCCGGGCCGGCGAGCAGGTGGCCGCCGGCCGCCGCCAGCCCCAGCGCGCCGACGATCAGCCAGTGCCCGTCGCCCCACTGCTGGAGGCTGAAGCCGCCGAGCGTCGGCGCCACGAACGACGCCGCCGGGAAGGCCAGGTAGAACACCGACTGGTAGCGGGCCCGCAGCGCCGGTGGGGCCAGGTCGGCGTTGATCTGCGCGTTCGGCGGCGCGGCGAGCATGGAGCCGACCGTCCAGACCACGCAGGCACCCAGGTAGAAGGCGAGGCCGTCGGCGAACGCCAACGCCCCGAAGCCGACCGCCAGCAACGCCGTGGAGACGGCGAGGACGGTGCCCTTGCGGTGCCGGTCGATGAGCCGGGGTACGAAGAGTTGCCCCAGCACGATCAGCACCCCGCCGAGAGCCACCACCGAGCCGTACGCGGAGGGGCCGAGCCCGTCCGCGCGCATCGCCAGCGGCATGATCGTCGACGCCTGCATGGTCAGGACCGCCAGCACGAAGGTCAGCCCGACGAAGACCAGGAAGTGCCGGTCGGTGAGCGCGGTGTGCAGCCCGGGGCGGCGGGTACGTCGCCGGACGGAGGTCGGCGGCGGTGGTGCCGTACCCGCCGGTGGTGTGGACCTGGCGGGCATCGTCTCCGGGACCTTCCACGCGATCAGCAGCGCGGTGGCCAGCGTGGCGGCGGCGTCCACCAGGAAGAGCGCGACGTAGCTCGCCTCGGCCAGCAGTCCGGCCAGCAGCGAGGCCACCGCCATGCCCAGGTTGAACGCCCAGAACTGGAGGTTGAAGGCGCGCGAGCGGCGGTGTTCCGGCACGACGTCGACGATCGCCGCGACGAACGCCGGGCTGGGCATCGAGTGCGTCACGCCGACCAGCAGGGCGAGCGCCGCGATGACCGCGAGGTGCTGGCTCAGTGCCAACGCGACCATCAGCCCGGCGGTGACCAGGTGCGCGGCCACCAGGGTCGACCGGCGGCCCCAGCGGTCGGCCAGCACCCCGCCGAGCAGTACCCCGATCGCCCCACCGGCCCCGTACGCCCCGACCACCACCCCGGCCAGCGACGCGCTGGCTCCTCGGGCGGCGGTCAGGTAGAGCGACAGGAAGAGCATCGCGAACGCGCCGGCTCGGTTGATCAGCAGCCCGGCCCAGAGGTACCAGAAGGTGGCGGGCAGTCCACCTGCCGTGTCGGCGAGCCAGCGGCGCGGCCCGGTGGCCGTACCGCGCTCGTGCTGGTCTGCGGCCCGCACCCCGACCTCCCGATCTGTTCGGTTACCTAACAGATCTTGCCCGAGCCGGTCGGAGGGGTGGGACGAGGGGCGGACTCAGCTCCGGGTGGTCGCCACCGGCTCGGCCGCCTGGGGCGCCGCCGGCTGCGGTGCGGTCGACTGGACGGTCACCACGGGGGCGGCACCGGCGGTCCGCAGCGCCAGCGCACGCCGTTCCCGGGCTGGCCCGGAGACCAGGTGGCCGACCGCCATCACGGCACCGATGGCGGCACAGCCCAGCCAGAGGGTGGCGTTGCCGGCCTGCTCCCGCACCAGGCCACCGAGGATCGGTGCGGCGGCTCCGGCGAGCTGCCAGGAGAGCGAGAAGACGCCCTGGTATCGGCCACGCAGCTCGCCGGGGGAGAGTTCGGCGATGAGGGTGGCGTTGGACGGCGAGTTGAGCATCTCGCCCAACGTCCAGATCAGCACGGTGAGCCCGAAGAACCAGGCCACGTCGGCGAAGGCGGTCAGCCCGAAGCCGACGCCCATCACCACCGCCGCCAGGGCGAGCACGTGCGAGCGGTTGCGGTCCCGGATCAGCCGGGGTACGAAGAGCTGGCCGGCGACGATGAGGACCCCGTTGAGCGCGATCACCGAGCCGTACGTGGCGGGGCTCAGGCCCGAGTCGGCCATCGCGATCGGCAGCATCGAGATGTGCTGGAGGAAGACCAGCGCCCCGAGCAGGTTCAGTGCCACGAAGCCCAGGTACACCCGGTCGGTGAGGATGGTGCGCAGGGCGCCGGGGCGCTTGCCGTCGCGGGGCATCCCCACGCTCACGGTGCGCGTCTCCCGTACCCGGATGAAGATGATCAGTGCGGTGACCAGTGTGGTCGACGCGTTCACCACGAACAGCAGCAGGTAACCGGCCTGGGCGGCGAAGCCGGCCAGCACCGCCGCGCAGGCGAAGCCGAGGTTGATCGCCCAGTAGTTGAGCGAGAACGCGCGCAACCGGTCCCGCTCCGGCACGACGTCGATCATCATGGCGCCGAACGCCGGCCGGGCCGCCTCGGCGAAGAGGCCGAGCAGCAGCGCTCCCGCCGCGAGGGTCGACAGGTCCCGGGCGAAGCCGAGGGCGAGCATCATGGTCGCCGCGCCGAGGTGGGCGGTGAGCAGGGTGGGTCGCCGTCCCCAGCGGTCGGTGAGCGTACCGCCGGCGGTGGTGCCGACCGCGCCGCCGACGCCCCACGCGCCGATCACCAGGCCCGCCTGGGAGGCCGAGAAGCCGCGTTCCTGGGTCAGGTAGATCGCGAGGAAGACGAGGACGAACGAGCCGAGGCGATTGATCAGCGTTCCGGTCCAGAGGTACCAGAAGGTCGTCGGTAGACCGCCTGTGGTGTCCCGGAACCAGCCCCGTATCGCGCGCACCTGGGCGCACCCCCGTTTCGGTAATGACCAATGATCGAGATGATCCCTTACAACTTAGATGTCGGCCGGAAGCCCGGTCACGCCGTTTTCCACGTGGTGGTCGTCACCCCCCTTCCCGCGCGTCCCCTCGCGGGTTGCGGCAGGATGATCCGCATGACAGCTAGCGAGGGACCCACCGTCGGGACGCTGGTCCTGCTGCGGCACGGCGAAAGCGACTGGAACGCCAAGAACCTCTTCACCGGCTGGGTCGACGTGGACCTGACCGCGAAGGGGGAGAACGAGGCGCGCCGCGGCGGCGAGCTGCTGCGCGAGCACGACCTGCTCCCCGACGTGGTGCACACGAGCGTGATGCGCCGCGCCATCCGCACCGCCGAACTGGCGTTGAACGCCGCCGACCGGCACTGGATCGCGGTGCGCCGGTCGTGGCGGCTCAACGAGCGGCACTACGGCGCCCTGCAGGGCAAGGACAAGAAGCAGACCCTGAACGAGTACGGCGAGGAGCAGTTCATGCTCTGGCGCCGCTCGTACGACACCCCGCCGCCGCCGATCGCGGACGACGACGAGTGGTCGCAGGTCGGTGACCCGCGGTACGCGCTGCTGCCGACCGAGCTGATGCCCCGCACCGAGTGCCTCAAGGACGTCGTCGACCGGATGCTGCCGTACTGGTACGACTCGATCGTGCCGGACATCCTGGCCGGTCGGACCGTGCTGGTGGCGGCGCACGGCAACTCGCTGCGGGCGCTGGTGAAGCACCTGGACCAGATCAGCGACGAGGCGATCGCCAAGCTCAACATCCCGACCGGGATCCCGCTGCGCTACGACCTGGACCCGCAGCTGCGTCCGCAGACGCTGGGCGGCACCTACCTCGACCCGGAGGCCGCCAAGGCCGCCGCCGCCGCGGTGGCCAACCAGGGCCGCTGACGCCCGCACCCGGCCCGTCGGGCTCGGACGTTAGGAAGGGCCCCCTGCTATACGCGAGGCGTTAGCAGGGGGCCCTTCCTTCGCTCTCAGGCCGGGGTGACGGGCTCGCCGGTGATCAGGTAGACCACGTGCTCGCCGCTGTTCACCGCGTGGTCGGCGAACCGCTCGTAGAAGCGTCCGAGCAGGGTGGCGTCGATGGCCGTCTCCACGCCGTACGGCCAGTCCTCGCCGAGCAGCACCCCGAACAACCCCTTGTGCAGCTCGTCCATCGCGTCGTCGTCGCTGTCCAGCTCGGCGGCGACGGTGGCGTCGGGACGCGCCAGCACCGAGGCGATCTTCTCGGCCATCCGGTCGGCGATGCCGGCCATGTCGGTGAAGACCGGCCGCAGCTCCGCCGGCACGGCCGGCGACGGGTGCCGGCGCAGCGCGGTCTTGGCGACGTGGTCGGCCAGGTCGCCCATCCGTTCCAGGTCGGCGGCGACGTGCAGGGCGGTGATCATGGCGCGCAGGTCCGACGCGACCGGTGCCTGGCGGGCCAGCAGGTCACAGACCCGCTCCTCCACCTGCCGGTAGAGCGCGTCGATCCCGGCGTCCCCCGCGATCACCGATTCGGCCGCCTGCCGGTCGGCGGTGAGCAGGGCCCGGGTGGCCTGGCGCAGCGCCGCCCGCACCCCCTCGGCCATCTCCACCAGCATCTGGCTGACCGTCTCGAGATCGGCCCGGAACTCGTCGCGCATGCTCACGTCCTGTCGGTCGGCGCCGGCACCGCGCCGGCGAGGGTTCGTGCAGGTACGCCGCCCAAGCTAGGAGCACCGGGAGGACCTCAGGTGAACGCCGGTGAACTGAGCCGGACGCGCAGGTGAACTTTCCCGGAAGTGAGAGTGCTTCGTCCCGTTCCGTACGGTAGCCGGGTCGACAATGACCCTACGATCGCCGGGTGACGTGGGCGGTGACGGTGGGAGTGGCCTCGGCCCTGGTGGTCGGGCTGGTCGCCGGACTGTCGCTGTCCCGGTTCGTCCCGGCGGCGCGCCGGTCGGCGGGCTCCGCCGGACGTGGGTGGGCCGGTCTCCGGCTCGGTAGGGGGAGGCACACGATCGTCGACGAGGTGCAGGTCGGGCTCGGCCGCCGCGCGATCGACTCGCTGCGTGCCGGAGTGGTGGTGCTCGACCCCGAGGACGTACCCGTGCTCGTCAATCCGGCGGCCCGGGCCCTGGGCCTGCTACGGACCGGTGGCCGGCCGGGCTCGATCATCGCCCACCCGCTGGTCCGTACGCTGGCCGGGCAGGTACGCCGCACCGGCGTACGCCGCGAGATCGAGCTGGACCTGCCCCGGGGCCGCGACAACGCCGGGGACAACCCGCTCGGCGTGCACCTGCGGGCGATGGGCCTGGGCGGCGGTTACATCGCCGTGGAGGCGACCGACGTGACCGAGTCGCACCGGCTGGCCCGGGTGCGACGCGACTTCGTGGCCAACGTCAGCCACGAGCTGAAGACCCCGATCGGCGCGCTGCAACTGCTCGCCGAAGCGCTGCTCGACGCCACCGAACCGGCCGGCGGTGACCGGCCGGACCTCTCCGAGGACATGGTGGCGGCCCGGCGGTTCGCCGAGCGGATCCAGCACGAGTCGACCCGCTTGGGGCGGCTGGTGCAGGAACTGCTGGAGCTGACCCGCCTCCAGGGCGCCGAGCCGCAGCCGGCCCCCGAACCGGTCGCGGTGGACTGGGTCATCTCCGAGGTGGTGGACCGGACCCGGACCACGGCCGCCGCCCGCCGGGTCCGGGTGACGGCCGACTCCGGCCGAGGGCTGACCGTGTACGGCAGCGACAGCCAACTGGCCACGGCGGTGGCGAACCTGGTGGAGAACGCCGTGAACTACTCGGGCGAGGACACCACGGTACGGATCACCACGCGCGCCACCGACGATCACGTGGAGATCGCCGTGGCGGACCAGGGCATCGGGATCGCGCCCACCGACGTGGACCGGATCTTCGAACGGTTCTACCGGGCCGACCAGGCCCGGTCCCGCTCCACCGGCGGTACCGGCCTGGGGCTGGCCATCGTCAAACACATCGCGAGCAACCATGGCGGCCGGGTGTACGTGACGAGCACTCTTGGTGGTGGGTCGACGTTCACCCTCCGGCTGCCGGCCCGACCGCCGGACGACCTGCTGGCGGCACTGCCGGCCGGTGGGATCGAGGCCGGCCCGGCCGACCTCCGGCAGGTCTGAACCACACATGGATCAGGCCGGGCACCGCCCGGTCCGACCCGGATCGAAGGGAAACACCGTTGAGCCGCGTACTGGTGGTCGAGGACGAGGAGTCCTTCTCCGACGCCCTGTCGTACATGCTCCGCAAGGAGGGGTTCGAGGTCTCTGTGGCCGCCACGGGCACGTCGGCGCTGACCGAGTTCGACCGGACCGGGGCCGACATCGTCCTGCTCGACCTGATGCTGCCCGAGATGTCCGGGACCGAGGTCTGCCGGCAGCTCCGGCAGCGGTCGCACGTGCCGATCATCATGGTCACCGCCCGGGACAGCGAGATCGACAAGGTGGTCGGCCTGGAGATCGGTGCCGACGACTACGTCACCAAGCCGTACTCTCCCCGCGAACTGGTCGCCCGGATCCGGGCGGTGCTGCGCCGGCAGACCGTCGAGACGACCGAGTCGGGCCTGCCGACGCTGGCCGCCGGCCCGGTCCGGATGGACATCGAACGGCACGTGGTGACCGTCGACGGGGGCGCGGTGCAGTTGCCGCTCAAGGAGTTCGAGCTGCTCGAACTGCTGCTGCGCAACGCCGGCCGGGTGCTGACCCGGGGACAGTTGATCGACCGCGTCTGGGGCGCCGACTACGTGGGCGACACGAAGACGCTGGACGTCCACGTCAAGCGCCTGCGCTCCAAGATCGAGCCGGAGCCGTCCACGCCGCGCCACATCGTGACGGTGCGTGGTCTGGGCTACAAGTTCGAGCCGTGATCCACCGACCGGCGACCGGTCGTCAGGCCGGGTCGGCCGGGTGCGGGGCGACCAGGCCCTGCCGGACCCGCGCCGCGCACAGCTCGGCCAGCCGGGCGTACGCGGCGGCGCCGACCAGGGCGGTCAGCTCAGGCCCGTAGGAGAGGTACATCGGTTCGCTGCCGACGTGGGCGTCGGTGGAGGACGTGCACCACCAGTCGAGGTCGTGCCCGCCCGCGCCCCAGCCCCGCCGGTCGAACTCGGCCAACGTGGAGACCAGCACCTTGGTGTTGTCCGGCCGCTTCACCCACTCCTGGTCCCGCCGGACCGGCAACTGCCAGCAGACGTCCGGCTTGTACTCCAGCGGGTGCACCCCGTCGCGCAGCGCCTGGGCGTGCAGCGCGCATCCGCCGCCGCCGGGGAAGTCGGCGTCGTTGAGAAAGACGCACGGTGCGTCCGGACCCTGGGTGGCGGTACGCCGCGCCGGGTTCTTGCCGTCCACGGTGTCGTTCTCGGTCCAGTTCTTGGTGCCGCGCCGGTAGTGCTGCCAGGTCTGCGGGGTCAGCCGCTTCACCGCGCCGCGTACCCGCTTCTCGTCGTCGGAGTCGGTGAAGAACGCGCCGTGCGAGCAGCAGCCGTCGGCGGAGCGGCCGGCGATGATGCCGTGGCAGCCCTGCCCGAAGACGCAGGTCCACCGGGACAGCAGCCAGGTGAGGTCGGCCCGGATCAGGTGCCGCTCGTCGGCCGGGTCGACGAACTCGATCCACTCCCGAGGGAAGTCCAGCGGCACCTCACGGCTGCGCGGGTCCGCCGGGTCGTCCACCAGCACGCGGAGTTCGATCTGCCCTGTCACTCGGCCCAGCGTACGCGTGGTGCAGGGGGATGGCCGGTGAGTGACGCGAACCTTGGCCCTAGTGTTTCCCCATGCGACTGGGTGTCCTCGATGTCGGTTCGAACACGGTGCACCTGCTGGTGGTGGACGCCCATCGCGGCGCGCACCCGTGGCCGGCGCACTCGGAGAAGGTGGTGCTGCGGCTCGCCGAGCAGATCGGCCCGGACGGCGCACTCCGCGACACCGGTGCGGACGCCCTGGTGGAGGCCGTCGGCGCGGCCCGCGCCTCAGCCGATGCCCTGGGCGTGGACGAGCTGCTCGCCTTCGCCACCTCGGCGGTACGCGAGGCCACCAACGCCGCCGAGGTGCTGGCGCGGGTCCGGGAGGCGACCGGCGTACGCCTGGAGGTCCTGCCCGGCGCGGACGAGGCGCGGATGACGTTCCTCGCCGTGCGGCGGTGGTTCGGCTGGTCCGCCGGTCGGCTGCTGGTGCTGGACATCGGCGGCGGCTCGCTGGAGATCGCGGCCGGCATCGACGAGAACCCGGACCTGGCGGTCTCGCTGCCGCTGGGTGCCGGTCGGCTGACCCGGGACCGGCTCGGTGTGGACCCGCAGAGCGGCCGTCCGCCCGCGCCGGAGACCGTGGACGGGCTGCGCGAGTACGTCGACGGCCTGCTGGAGCCGGTGGTCGAGCGGATGACCGGGGTGGGCTGGGACCGGTCGGTGGCCACCTCCAAGACGTTCCGCACGCTGGCCCGGCTCGCCGGCGCCGCGCCCAGCGGTGCCGGGCTCTGGGCCCGGCGTCGGCTGACCCGCTCGGGGCTGCGGCAGGTGCTCGGCTTCATCCGGCACATCCCACCGGCCCAGCTCGTCGAGTTGGAGGGGGTGAGCGCCGGCCGGTCGCACCAGCTCCTGGCCGGTGCCGTGGTGGCCGAGGCGGTCATGCGCCGACTCGGAGTCGACTCGCTGGACATCTGCCCCTGGGCGCTGCGCGAGGGCGTGATCCTGGACCGGTTGGACCGGCTCGCGCCGGTGTGAGACCGGGCCGCGACCCGATGTGACACCAGGTGTCCGTAAAATCCGATTCACGGATTAACATCGGATTAGTGCAATGGCCGGGGGCTACCCTCGGTGGTGTGACTTCCCGCGTCCCGGTGCTCCTGTCCACTTCCTCGGTCTTCCCTGAGCGGACCGCGGCGGCGTTCCAGCTCGCCGCGGAGCTCGGCTACGACGGGATCGAGGTGATGGTCTGGACCGACGCCGTCAGCCAGGACGCCGGCGCGCTGCGCGGGTTGTCCGACCACTACGGCGTGCCGGTGCTCAGCGTGCACGCCCCCTGCCTGCTGGTGACCCAGCGGGTGTGGAGCACCGACCCGTGGGAGCGGCTGCGCCGGGCGGCGATGCTGGCCGAGACGCTCCAGGCACCGACCGTGGTGGTGCACCCGCCGTTCACCTGGCAGCGGGACTACGCCCGCAGCTTCGCCGAGGGGCTGGACACGGTGGCCGACGAGTTCGGCGGGCTGCGGTTCGCGGTGGAGAACATGTACCCGGTGCGGATGGCCGGGCGGCAGTTCGTGCCGTACGCGCCCGGTTGGGACCCGACCGAGACGGGTCACCGCTCGTACACGCTCGACCTGTCGCACTGCGCCGCCTCGCACACCGACGCGCTGGAGATGGCCGACCGGATGGGTGCCGGGCTGGCGCACGTGCACCTCGGTGACGGCACCGGTGAGGGTCGCGACGAGCACCTGGTGCCCGGGCGCGGCACCCAGCCCTGCGCCGAGCTGCTGCGCTCGCTGGCCGGTCGGGGCTTCACCGGCTCGGTGGCGGTCGAGGTGACCACCCGGGGCGCGAAGAGTCGACAGGTGCGCGAGGCGGACCTGCGGGAGGCGCTGGCCTTCGCCCGCCAGCACCTGAACACCCCGTCCCCGGTCGAGGCGGCCTGACCTCAGCCGCGTCCGGTCGGGGCGGCCTGATCCCGGCCGCGTCTCGACAGGGCGGACCGGCTTCGGTCGCGTCCGGCCCGGACGGCACCGGAGGTCGCGTCCGGCGACGCGGGACCGGTCAGGAGACCGACGTCAGCGGATCGCTCTGGGCCGGCACGGCGGCCCGCTTGCGGGCACGGTGGGCGGCCACGTGCGAGCGGGTGGCGCAGCGTTCCGAGCAGAACCGGCGGCAGCAGTTCGACGAGGTGTCCAGGTAGACGTTGCCGCAGCGGTCGTCGGCGCAGACCCCGAAACGGGCACTGCCGTACTCGCAGAGCCAGACCGACAGGCCCCAGACCGCGCCGGCCAGGTACTCCGAGCTGACCGAGGCGCCCCGGCCGGTGGCGTGCATGTGCCAGTCGCTGGAGTCGTGCCCCGAGATGCGGGGCTGCACCGGGTGGACCTCCAGCAGCGAGTTCAGCTCGGCGACCGCCTGGCCGTCCCGCCCGGTGGTGCCGTACTCGAAGACGTCCCGCAGCCGCTTCTGTGCGCGCCGGAAGGTGGCAAGATCCCGTTCCGCGACCTCGTCGCGCATCCACTCGTGGTCGTCGCAGAAGATGGCCCGCAGGTCGTCGAGGTCGTCCAGGCGGGCGTTGACAAGGTCAACTCCGGTCCGGGCGTACGCGTCGAAGTTCACACTCCAACGGTAGACGACTCACCCCGGACGTGGCGCGTCGATGTAGTGCGGAAGGAATCTGGCGTAACCATCAGTGATCAGGCTGGCGCTCTCTCGCAACCCCACCCCGGCCGATTCGCCGTCCACCACCCATGCGCCCAGGACCAGGTGACTCCCGTCGAATTGGGGCAGTGCACGGAACTCCTGATAGCAGAACCCCTCACTGCCATAATCGCCCGGATTCGTGATCTCCTCACTTTCCGTGACGATCCGCACGGCGGCGCCCTCCCGACCGAGCAGGGGCTTGGCGACGTACTCGGTCATGCCGCGCGGCGAGTCCAGGTACGCCGGCAGCAGCAACTCGTGCCCCGGGTACAGCTCCCAGAGCACAGCCAACAACGCCTTGTTCGACAGCAGCAGCTTCCAGGCCGGCTCGATCCAGGTGGTCGGCGTACCCGGATCCAGCGCCAGCGGCCCGTACGGCTCGGCCAGCATCCACTCCCACGGGTAGAGCTTGAAGCAGGTGGTGACCGGTCGGTCGGCGGTGTCGACGAAGCGACGGCCGTCCCAACCGATCTCCTGGATCGGCAGCAGCTCCACGTCCAGCCCGGCCTGGCGGGCGGTCTCGGCCAGGTAACCGGCCGTCATGTGGTCCTCGCCGCTCTCCTCCTCGTTCGACCAGACCACGTGCACCCGGCGGTCGTGCAGGCCGGCGCCGATCTTCGCCCAGGCGCCCACCAGCCGCTCGTGCAGGCTGTTCCACTGGTCCAGCTCCGGGCGGGTCTGCTCCAGCCAGTACCACTGGATGATGCTCGCCTCGACCAGCGCGGTCGGGGTGTCCGCGTTGTACTCCAGCAGCTTCGGCGGCCAACTGCCGTCATACCAGAGGTCGAACCGGCCGTAGAGGGTCGGCGGCGACTCCCGCAGCGACCGGGCCACCGCCTCGGCCGCCCACTGCGGGATGCCGAACTCTTCGTACCGGTCACGGGCCACCACGTGCTCGGCGGCGGCCACCGACATCCGGTGCAACTCCTCGGTGGCCTCCTCCAGACGCAGCACCTCGTCCAGGTCGAAGGCGTACGCGGCGGTCTCGTCCCAGTACGACATGACCCCGCCGTCGGGCAGCTCGGTGTCGACGTACACCAGCCCCTGCGCGCGGATCGTCGCGTCCCAGTCGGGTCGCGGGGTGACCTGCTCCCGACGCACGCTCAGCCGCCGCAGGAGGCGAGATGGGTGCCGAAGCCGCCACGGTCCGGCACGGACGCGCCGACCGGCTCCGGGGCGCCCCGCGTGACAGCCGTGCCGACCGACGGTGCCGGGGTGTGCAGGGCCAGGGCGACTGTCTCACCGCCCCCGGTCGGGCCCATGGCGCAGTCGTCATCGTCGTCGTCGGAAGACATGTTGCAGCCGGAGAGGGCGAGCGCGAGGGCGGTGAGCGCGCCGAGCTGCACGGAGGCCGACCGGAGCCGGCGGCGGGGGCGGTTTTCCACGTCCATCGTTGTAACCGATGCACGCCACGCCCGCCGCCCGGGGTACTGGTACGCAGTCCGTAGTACGGATTTTTGTAAGGAAGGGCACCCTATTAACGCCTCAGGTATAGAAGGGTTCCCTTCTCACACCTGAGTGTTAACAGGGGGCCCTTCCTTGCACCTCGGGCGGGCGCGGTGGGGGGTGGCTCGGGCGTTACGCTCGGCTCATGCTCCGTTCCGTCATTCTCGCCGCCTCCCGGTCAACCCGGGTCGAGCGGCTCGTCGCGACGGCCCCGTTCTCCCGGGACGTCGTGCGTCGGTTCGTCGCCGGCGCCGGGACCGACGACGCGCTGCGCGTGACCCGCGTACTCGTCGACGACGGTCTCGCGGTCACCCTCGACAACCTCGGTGAGGACACCGTCACCCCCGAGCAGGCCAACGCCACCCGGGACGAGTACCTCACCCTGCTGCGGAGTCTCGCCGGGGCGGGCCTGACGCCAGCCGCCGAGGTGAGCGTCAAACTGTCCGCGCTCGGCCAGGCCTTCGACGAGCACCTGGCGTACGACAACGCGCGGGCGATCTGCGCCGCCGCCGTCGACGCAGGCACCACGGTCACCCTGGACATGGAGGACCACACCACCACCGATTCGACGCTGGACGTCCTGGCTGACCTGCGCAAGGACTTTCCGTCGACCGGGGCGGTGCTCCAGGCGTACCTGCGGCGGACCGAGTCGGACTGCCGTGAGCTGGCCTCGGCCGGGTCGCGGGTCCGGCTCTGCAAGGGCGCCTACAAGGAGCCGGAGTCGGTGGCGTACCAGTCGCCCCGCGAGGTGGACAAGTCCTACGTGCGCTGCATGAACATCCTGATGTCCGGTGACGGCTACCCGATGCTGGCCACCCACGACCCGCGCCTGATCGCCATCGGCGAGGACCGGGCCCGCTGGTTCGACCGGGGACCCGACCGCTTCGAGTTCCAGATGCTGTACGGCATCCGACCGGAGGAGCAGGCCCGTCTGGTCGGCGAGGGCTACGCGGTCCGCACCTATGTCCCCTACGGCGACGACTGGTACGGCTACCTGATGCGGCGGCTCGCCGAGCGCCCTGCCAACCTGGCCTTCTTCGCCCGCGCCGTGGCCTCCCGCAAGTAACCCCGGCCTCCCGGAGCCAGCCCGGCCTCCCGGGATCGACCGTCTCCCACCGGCCCCGGACCGTCGACCGGCGATCCGGGGCCGTCGCCTTGACGAAATTGGCTAATGAGGTTAGCTTTCTAGCTATGACTGTTAGCTTTGTCGCGCGCGACGGTGGACGTGTCGCCTACGAGGTGCACGGGCAGGGGCCGTTGGTCGTCCTGTCGCACGGCATGGGGGAGAACCGGCACTCCTACCGGCACCTGGTCCCGCTGCTGGTGTCGGCGGGGTACCGGGTGGCGTCGGTCGACGTCCGGGGGCACGGCGACTCCAGCGTCGGGTGGCCGTCGTACGCCCCGGCGGAGGTCGGCGCCGACCTGCTGGCGGTGGTCCGGGACATCGGCGGTGGCCCGGCCACCCTGGTCGGCAACTCGTCCAGCGGCGCGGCCGTCGTCTTCGCCGCGACCGAGGCACCGGACCTGGTCGAGGGCATCGTGCTGGTCGGCGCGTTCGTCGAGCAGCGCAAGCTCAACCCGTTCATGCGGCTGGCCATCGGTGCGGTGCTGCGCAGTGCCCGCCTGTTCGGGCTCTTCCACCGCACCCTCTTCCCGGTCCACCGGCCCGCCGACGACGCGGCGTACCGCACGGCGATGGTGGCGGCGCTGCGCCGGCCCGGCCGGATGGCGGCGGTACGCGGCCTGATCGTCCCGGTCGAGCCGTACTGGACCGCCGTCGCGCCCCGGGTGCGGCAGCCGGTGCTGGTGCTGATGGGTACGAAGGACCCGGACTTCGCCGACCCGGCCGCCGAGGCGCGTGCCGCACGACGACTCTTCCCGGTCGCCGAGGCGCGCATGATCAGCGAGGCCGGCCACTACCCGCACGCCGACCGTCCCGAGGCGATGGCCGGTGAGCTGACCGAGTTCCTCGCGGTGATCGACCGTGCCTAGGGCCGGGCTCAACCCCCAGGTGGTGGTACGCGAGGCGGCGAGGCTGGCGGACGAGGTCGGCTACCACAAGCTCACGCTCGCCGCGTTGGCCGGCCGGCTCGGCGTCGCCCTGCCCAGCCTCTACAAGCACGTCAGGGGCGCCGACGCGCTCGCGCAGCAACTCTCCGCACTGGCCACCGCCGAGATCGCCGACGAGATGACGACGGCTGCCGCCGGTCGTAGTGGCGAGGACGCGTTGCGTGCCGTCGCCGTCGCCTACCGGTCGTACGCCCGCCGTCATCCCGGCCGCTACCCGGCCACGCAGCGGGTACCGGACCCGGACGACCCCGCGCACGTGGCCGCCGGTCGGCGCGCGGTGGAGGTGGTCTACGCCATTCTGCGCGGGTACGGGATCGAGGGCGACGCGGCGGTGGACGGGGTGCGGATGTTCCGTGCCGCCGTGCACGGCTTCGTCTCGCTGGAGGCGGGCGGTGACTTCGGCCTGCCGCGCGAGGTCGACCGCTCGTTCGACCAGATGGTGACCGCCCTCGGAGTCGCCTACCGGAGTTGGCCCGGGTCCGAGGGCTGACCGCCCCACACCCGGCGCGTCGCGGCACTTCCGCCCGCACAGGTGGACCCGTACTCTGCGCCGGTGACCGACGGGGGATCCACGGCCGGCGACCATCCGACGCCGGCTGACGTGACGCAAGCGCCAACGACGCCGGCCGCAACGACGCCGGTCGACGCGACATCGGCTGACGCGACATCGGCTGACGCGACATCGGCTGACGCGACGCCGCGTCGGCGATGGCCACTCTGGACGGCACTGGTCGCGGGAGTGCTGGTGCTGGCCTGCGGCGTGCCGGTGGTGCTGCTGGCCGGCGGGCTGCCCGACACCGACCTCGGGAAGCCCGCCACCGCCGCCTCGCCGACCGAGAACCCGACCACGATCGCCGCCCGGCAGGCGGCCGAGCGGATCACCGCGCAGTTGGAGAAGCAGTCGGCGGCGCTGCTCGGTCGGGACCGGGCCGGCTTCCTGGCGATCGCCGCACCCGCCGCGCAGAAGGACCTGCGCCGCCGGTACGGCGCACTGACCGCGCTGCGGGTCACCCGCTGGGAGGCGCGCCCGAGCGGGCTGCCCACCTCGGCCGGACGGGCGGGCGAATGGCGGTTGCCGGTCGAGTACCGGTACTGCTTCGTGCTGCCCGACTGCACGCCCAGCCCGGTGGTGATCGAGACCCGGTGGCGCGACGGCGCGGAGCCCCGCCTGCTCGCGCTCTCCAGGTCGAAGCCCGCGCACCACGTCAGCGGCCGGTCCAACGGGCAGCCCGGCAGCCTGCCCTGGGAGGTCAGCGACCTGGTCGTGGCGGTGGGCGAGCGTACGGTCGTGGCCACCACGCCGGCGTACCGCAAACGGCTGCCGGGCCTGCTGCGGCGGGCCGAGGCGGCGGCGACGGTGGCCGACGCGTACGTGGTCGCGGGCAGCCCGCCCGACCGGTACCGGATCTTCTACGCCGGGCCGAAGGAGTGGAAACGCTGGTACGGCGGTGAGCAGCCGGAGTGGGGTGCCGGGTACGCGATCAACGTCGGCGGTGGCCACTACGAGATCGTGCTCGGACCGGAGAGCTTCGAGTACGGCCCCTACCTGGACGAGTTGCTGCGACACGAGCTGGCCCACGCCGCGTCGTTGCCGGAGAAGAACTACGCGGACGATTCGACGTGGTGGCTGAGCGAGGGACTGGCCGAGCAGGCGGGCGTCGACGGCCAGCCGGTCGGGCGGTACGAGGGGCTGGACGCGGTCCGTGAGCTGGTCGAGGGGGACTGGGACGGGAAGCTGGAGAGCCTGATCCCCGACGCCGACACCCCGCAGGAACTGGTCAACGGCAGCTACGGCACCGCCTTCCTGGCGGTCCGCTACCTCGTCGACCGGTTCGGTGAGGAGCGGGTGCTCGCCTTCGCCAAGGCCGTGCTGCACGACCTTCGTGTGCCGGCACAGGTCAGCGAGGAGATCTTCGAGGAGGAGTGGAGCACCCTGCACAAGGAGTGTGTCGCGTACATCCGCGCCACGGTGCGCTGACCACGGCGGCGCGCCGCAGGTCTGACGGGGGCGACTCGTAGCATGGGCGGGTGCGCCGCACCGACTCGCCGCGGCTGCCCGCAGTCACGCGGCCCCGCCTGCTCACCGCCCTGACCGCCGTCGCCGTCCTGACCCTCACCGGTGCCGCCTCGTGCGGCGAGGATCCGCCCTCGATCTCGCTCGCCTCGGCCGTGCTCGCCCCGGTGGCCGAGGAGATCGACGCTCCGGCCACCGTGACCGCCCGCGCGGCGGCCACCCTCACCGCCCCCGCCGACGGCACGCTGGCCAGCCTCCGTGTCGAGCCGGGCGAACGCGTCCGGCGCGGCCAGGTGCTCGCCGTGGTCGAGTCACCCGCCGCGCGGGAGCGGCTCCGGCAGGCGCGGGGCGCGCTCACCGCCGCCAGGCGGGCCGGGGCCGGCGGTGGCGGTGGCGATCTCGCCGGTAGCCTGCGCGGCACCGACCGCGCGGCCGACGAGGCGCACGAGGCGGCCCGCGCCGCCGCCCGCAAGATCAGCGATCCGACGTTGCGCAAGGCGCTGCTGGCCCAGGTCAAGGCCGCGCAGAAGCGGTACGACGCCGCCGCCCGCACCGCCGACCAGGCGGTACGCGAGGTGCAGCGCGGCGTACGCAACCTGAACTCCGCCGTCGGCGCGCTCGCCACCGCCCAGCGCCTCCAGGCCCAGCAGGCGTACGACCTGGCCAAGTCGACCGTCGACGCGTTGACGTTGCGGGCGCCGATCGCCGGAGTGGTGCAGCCGGGCGGCGTCGCTGCCGGGGGCGATCCGTCCGGTGCGCTCGCCGGTCTGCTCGAATCGGGCGGGCTGCCGCCCGGGCTCGACCCGGCCGCGCTCGGTGGCGCCCCGGCGGGACCCCCGGCCGGCGTGGACACCGCCGTCCCGGTCGGCGGCCGGGTCACCGCCGGCACTCCGGTGCTGACCGTGGTGGACACCGGCGAGCTGGGTCTGCTGGCCGAGGTCGACGAGACCGACGTGCTGCTGGTCCGGACCGGGCTGACCGGCACGGTGGAGCTGGACGCGGTGACCGGTGCCGTGTACGACGCCACCGTGAAGTCGATCGACGTGCTACCCAGCACCTCGGCCCGGGGCGGGGTCAGCTATCGCGTCCGGCTCTCTCTCGGCCCGGGGCGGTTCGGCGAGGCGGAACCGGCTCCGGCGCCGCGCCCCGGCATGAACGCGGTGGTGCGGCTGCGGGTCCGGGAGGCGGCGGACGCGGTGACCGTACCCGCCTCGGCGGTCTTCTCCGTCGACGGTCGGGACACGGTCTGGCTGATCCGCGAGGGTCGGGCCGGCCAGGCGGCGGTCACCGTCGGCGTGCAGGGCCAGGACCTGGTGCAGATCGTCGACGGGGTGCAGCCCGGCGACCGGATCGTGGTGCGCGGCACCGACCAGGTCCGGGACGGCCAGGAGGTCGGGTGAGCCGGGTTCCGGCGATCGAGGCGGTGGACGTCTCCCGGACGTACCAGCTCGACGGGATCTCGGTACCCGCCCTGCGCGGCGTCACGCTGACCGTGGCGGCCGGTGACTACGTGGCGCTGATCGGGCCGTCCGGTTCGGGCAAGTCCACGCTGATGCACCTGCTCGGCGGCCTGGACCGGCCGACCGGTGGTCGGCTGGCGATCGACGGGCGGCAGGTCGGTGCGCTCTCCGCACCCGAGCTGGCCCGGCTGCGCAACGAGACCATCGGCTTCGTCTTCCAGGCGTTCCACCTGCTGCCGCGTACCTCGGCGGTGGAGAACGTGGCGTTGCCCCTGGTGTATCGGGGGGTGGGGGCCCGCGAGCGCCGCGCGCGGGCCGCCGCGATGCTCGGGCGGGTCGGTCTGGGGCACCGGTTGGACCACCGTCCCAACCAACTCTCCGGCGGTGAGCAGCAGCGGGTGGCGATCGCGCGGGCGCTGGTCACCGACCCGACGGTGCTGCTCGCCGACGAGCCGACCGGCAACCTGGACAGCACCACCGGCGCGGCCGTCCTGGAACTGCTGGAACAGCTCAACGTCGAGTCCGGCGTGGCGCTGGTGATGGTCACCCACGACGCGGAGGTGGCGGCCCGGGCCCGCCGCCGGATCACGATGCGCGACGGGGTGATGGTCGCGGACAGCGCGGCCGGCACGGACGACGGGGTACTCCGGTGAGGCTCGCGGAGGCATGGCGGGTGGCCTGGGACGCGCTGCGCGCGAACCGGATGCGCAGCGCGCTGACCATGCTCGGGGTGATCATCGGCGTCGCCTCGGTGGTGCTGCTGGTGGCGATCGGCACCGGCACCAAACAGACGGTGGAACAGCAGGTCGAGGGGCTCGGCTCCAACCTGCTGCTGGTCGTGCCGGGGCGCCTCGACGTCGGGTCGGCCCCGGCGGTGTCGCCGCTGACCCTCAAGGACGTGGACGCGGTCGGCCGGGTGGTCGGGGATCCCAGCCGGGTGGCCGTGACGGTCGCCTCCGGCGCCACCGTGCGGGCCGGGACCCGGCAGGACTTCACCACCGTCCAGGGGGTGCTGGAGACCACCCCGGAGGTCTTCGCCCGGGAGTTGGGCCGGGGCCGCTACCTGACCCGGTCCGACGTGGACACCGGACGGCGGGTCGCGGTGCTCGGCGACTCGGTCGCCCGGGCGCTCTTCCCCGACCGGGAGGCGGTCGGCCAGCAGGTCACCGTGGCCGGCGTACGGTTCCGGGTGATCGGGGTCTTCACGCCGCTGGGGCAGAGCCTCGGCGTGGACCGGGACGACGAGGTGCACATCCCGGTGACGGCGGCCCAACGGTTGTACGGCACCCAGCGGGTCGACGCGATCGCGGTCAAGGCCCCGGACCGGGAGCGCATCGACGAACTGGGCGAGCGGATCGTGGCCGAGTTGAACGGCCGGCATCCGGGCACCGAGTTCAGCGCGGTCACCCAGGAGCAGATCCTCGGCGTACTCGGTGACATCCTCGGCATCCTGACCGGCGTACTCGCCGCCATCGCCGGGATCTCGCTGCTGGTCGGCGGCGTCGGGGTCTCCAACATCATGCTCGTCTCGGTGCGCGAGCGGACCCGGGAGATCGGGCTGCGCAAGGCGGTGGGCGCCCGTCCGCGCGACATCGGCATGCAGTTCCTGCTGGAGGCGGTGCTGTTGACCTCGGTCGGCGGGCTGACCGGGATGGCCCTGGGAATCGGCGGGGCGCTGCTGGTGTCCGCCCTGTCGCCGATCCCGGCGGCGGTGACCTGGTGGTCGTTGGCGCTGGCCTTCGGTGTCTCGGCCGCGGTCGGGATCGTCTTCGGAGTGTTGCCCGCACAGCGGGCCGGTCGGCTCGACCCGGTGGTGGCGCTGCGCGCCGAGTGACGGTTCTCGTCAGGTGGCCGAGGATGATCGGTTGCCGGATCCGCTCGCATCCACCCGACCAGGGGTTTTTCGCCCCAGTGCCCCGGTCGAATCATGATCAGTTGCAGGAAGGGATCGCGCCGGTCACAGCCGTCCCGCTACCGTACTGGTAACACGCGCGTCGCCGGCCGCGCGGGAGGACCCGTGGGGCGGCACGCGCCGGGCATGGGATGGGTCGGTGAGCCATGGCCGGGTCGCAGTCCGATGGTCGGCTGTCGGATGTCAAGTTCCTGACCGTCGCCGAGGTGGCAACGGTCATGCGGGTCTCCAAGATGACGGTCTACCGTCTCGTGCACAGCGGTGAGCTGACCGCGGTGCGGGTGGGCAGGTCGTTCCGGGTGCCCGAGCACGCGGTGCACGAATATCTCCGTGGCGCCTTCCAGGAGACCGCCTGATCCACGGGGCCGACCCGGTCGCTGCGGGCCCGGTGAACGGGCATCGACCGGGGGCGCGTTGGTCCTGCTGACGCATCCCCGCTACGCTGGACTGGAGATCGTGACCGCTGGTGCGCTCTGCCGCCCACTCCGCCGGTCCGGTCCGCTGTCCGCAAGCGGTCGCCGACACCACGGACTCGTGGTGTCTTACCGGTCGCGCCGCACGTTGCATCGAAAGGCTTTCGTATGGGCTCGGTGGTCAAGAAGCGCCGCAAGCGCATGGCTAAGAAGAAGCACCGCAAGCTGCTGCGCAAGACCCGCGTCCAGCGTCGCCGTCTCGGCAAGTGACCGTGTGCCGGGCCCTGGCCCGGCATTCGTCGCTTGCCAACTGTCGACCCTCGGAGGCTCAGGTGATCAGGCCGTGGCTGTCCCGGCTCGGTCCCGTAGGCCGGGGTAGGTGCGAGACATGACCCCCGGTGGCTCATCGAGCCCTCCGGGGGTTGTCGTCGTGACCGGGGTCAGTCGATACCTCGGCGCGCACGTCGCCGCCCGCCTCGCGGGTGATCCCCGGATCGCCCGGGTCATCGGCGTCGACCTGGCCGAGCCCGGCCCCGAGGTGGCCGAGCTGTTGGCGCAGGTGGAACGGGTCCGGGTGGACGCCGGGTCGATCGGCGGTCTGCTCGCCGACCTCGACGTCGACACCGTGGTGCACCTGGCCCTGGTCAGCGCCCCGGATTCGCAGCACGGCGGGCGTGCGGCGATGAAGGAACAGAACGTCATCGGCACCATGCAGCTGCTCGCCGCGTGCCAGCGGGCTCCACGGTTGCGCAAGATCGTGGTCCGGTCCTCCACCGCGGCGTACGGCGCCTCGTTCCGCGACCCGGCCGTCTTCACCGAGGAGACCGAACCCCGCGAGGTGCCGCGCGGCGGTTTCGGCCGCGACATCCTCGACATCGAGGGGTACGTGCGCGGCTTCCGTCGCCGGCGCTCCGACGTCACCGCCACGGTGCTGCGCTTCGCCCCCTTCATCGGCTCGACCGCCGACACCACGCTGACCCGGTACTTCTCCCAACCGGTGGTGCCGACCATCTTCGGCCGGGACGCCCGGTTGCAGTTCCTGCACTTCGACGACGCCCTCGAAGTGCTGCACCGGTCGGTCGTCGAGGACCATCCGGGCACCTACAACGTGGCCGGTCCCGGTGTGCTCGCGCTGTCCCAGGCGATCCGGCGGGCCGGCCGGATCTCGGTGCCGGTCCTGGAACCGGGCGTCGCCGGTGCCGTCGCGTTGGCCCGGACGATGGGCTTCGGGCGGTACGGGCTCGATCAGGTCGACCTCTTCGTGCACGGCCGGGTGGTGGACATCTCCCGTCTGGAGCAGGAGTACGGCTTCACCCCCCGCTCGACCGCCGCCGCCTTCGACGACTTCATCCGCGCCCACCACGGCCGGGCCGTGGTGACCCGGGAACAGTTGGCCGTCGCCGAGCAGATGGTGCTCGACAGCATCCGCCAGGCCCGGGCCGCCGTACGGGAGCGTTCGTGACCGGGCCGGAGGAGCAGCGCGACGAGGCGCACCTGGACGACCGGTACGCCCCGTCCCCGGTGCCGGCGGAGCTCGACCCCGTCCGGCGCAACGGGCACCGTCCCGCCGAGGCGGCGGTGCCGGACCGGACCGGTGACGTCTGGGACCGGCGGGTCGCCGGCGGACTCGCGTTCCTGCGTCGGCGGTTGGCCGGCGACTACGAGGTGGACGAGTTCGGCTTCGACCCGGAGCTGACCGAGGCGGTCTTCCATCCGCTGCTGCGCCGCCTTTATCGCGACTGGTTCCGGACCGAGGTCACGGGGCTTGCGAACGTACCCGCCGACGGGGCGGGACTGGTGGTCGGCAACCACTCCGGCACCGTGGCGCTGGACGCGCTGATCCTCTCCACGGCGCTGCACCACGAGCACCCCGCCAACCGGTATCTTCGCCTGCTCGGCGCCGACCTGGTCTTCCGGATGCCGGTGGTCTCCGAGATCGCCCGCAAGACCGGTGGCACGGTGGCCTGCAACCCGGACGCCGAACGACTGCTGCGCGGCGGCGAGCTGGTGGGTGTCTTCCCGGAGGGCTTCAAGGGCATCGGCAAGCTGTACGCGGACCGCTACAAGCTGCAACGCTTCGGGCGGGGCGGGTTCGTGTCGGCGGCACTGCGCACCGGCACCCCGATCATCCCGGTGGCGATCGTCGGTGGCGAGGAGACCTATCCGATGCTCGCCGACCTCAAGCCGCTCGCCCGACTGCTCAAACTTCCGTACTTCCCCGTGACACCGACCTTCCCCTGGCTCGGGCCGCTGGGCATGGTGCCGCTGCCGAGCAAGTGGCTGATCGAGTTCTGTCCGCCGATCCCGACGGCCCACCTGGTCGACTCGGCGGACGACCCGCTGGTCGTGTTCAACCTTGCCGACCAGGTGCGGGAGACCATCCAGCAGACCGTGCACCAACTGCTCGAACGCCGCCCGGACCCGTTCGGCCCGTAGCCGTCCCCTGCCGCCGGCGTCGACCCGGTGCGTGGCGTCGACCCGGTCTAGGGTGCGGTGCCGCGTCGGGTGCGTCCGGAGGGGGCGTCGGCCGCGCGGCGGCGGCGTTGAAGGGCGACTCCGGCGGTGACCGCTCCGGCGACGAGTCCCGCTGCTGCCGTGGACGGGAGAGCGATCTTGACCGCCCGACGGCCGGTGCGGAAGTCGCGTACCTCCCAGCCGCGCTGCCGGGCCTGACGCAGCAACGTGCCGTCCGGGTTGACCGCCACCGCGCGCCCCACCAGCGACAACATCGGCAGGTCGTTGGCGGAGTCGCTGTAGGCAGCGCACCGGGTCAGGTCGAGGCCCTCCACCGCGGCGAGCTGGGCGACCGCCTCGGCCTTGAGCGGGCCGTGCATCAGGTCACCGACCAACCGACCGGTGTACGCCCCGTCGACGATCTCGGCGACCGTACCGATCGCGCCGGTCAACCCGAGCCGGGTGGCGATCACCCGACCGATCTCCACCGGGGCGGCGCTGACCAGCCACACCCGTTCACCGGTGTCCAGGTGGCCCTGCGCCAACCGGCGGGTCCCGGCCCAGATCCTCGGCGCCATCAGCTCGTCGAAGATCTCCTCGGCAAGCCGTTCGACGTCCTGGACCCGCCAGCCCTCGACGAAGGCGAGTGCGGCCTCCTTGGCCTGGGAGATGTCCCCGGCGTGTTCGCGGGCGAGCAGCCGGAACCGCAACTGCTGCCAGGCGAACCGGGCCAGGTCCCCCGTGGTGAAGTAGTTGCGTGCGGCGAGCCCACGGGCGAACCAGTAGATCGAGGCGCCCTGCATCATCGTGTTGTCCACGTCGAAGAAGGCGGCGGCGCGGGGATCCGGCGCGGCCGGGGGAGCGGGCTCGGTCTGCGCCCAACCGGTGGTGTGCCCGTGCACGTCGGTGCTGACGGTCACCTTGCGGCTGCGCGCCACCTGCACCCCCTCATGTCGCCCACCCTGAGCCCACTGTCCTCAGCGAGGGTATCCGGAGCAGCGGTCACCGCCGCCGGACGCGGGGACGGCGTACGCCCGCCGGGTCAGGCGCAGGCGCCGGGGGTGGGGCCGAGGTCGTCGCTGGCGGTGCCACCCGACCGGCCGCAGGCGATGGCGGCGCGCAGGGCCTCGGTGCGCTCCGCGACCATGTCCAGCAGCTCCAACGACTCGGCGGTCCGCTCCCGGTCGGCGCGGGAACCCCGCTCGGCCAGCGCGTCGAGTGTGCGCCGCTGCCCGGTGAGGAAAGCGTCGACGGTGTTCAGTGCCGTCGGGTCCGCGCGCCGGACGGCGGCACCGGTGAGTTGGCGTACGCCCTGGCGGATGTCCGCGTCCATGTCGTCCAGCACGCCGCGGTAGCCGGCGCGGCTGCCGTTGAGCGAGGACGCCTCGGCCAGCCGGGTCCGGGCGAAGTCGAGGAAGAGCTGCCCACGGCTGATCTCGGAGCTGGCGAGCGCCAACTGGGCGCGCTCGGTGCTGCGCTTCATGCCGTACAGCGCGTCACCGGGCACCGCGTTCTCGCTGGCGGCGGAGATGCCGGAGACGGCGATGGCGCCGGCCGCGATGCCGACCAGGATCGCGCCCCGGGCGCGGGCCCGCCGGGCGGTGACGGCCGGTAGCAGCGATCCGCGACCGGTGGTGGTCTTCGCGGCCGGTGCGGCGACGGTGGCCCCGATGCCCTCCCGGTCGGCGGTGGCCAGCAGCATCGCCCGCAGGCCGGTCCGGAACTCCGGGTCGACCTCGGTACGCGGCGGGTTGGCACCGAGTTGTCGGCCGAGCGCGACGAGCGGCGCGAGCTGGTCGTCGGCGCGGGACCGGACGTGATGACGTAGGCCACCGTTGGCTTCGTCGAGAAGCTGCGCGAAGCGCTCGGTGCGCCGACGGGAGAAGAGGGCGTTGTCCACCGCGGCACCTCCTCTCGCTGGTCGCGGCCGGTCGGCCGCGTTCACCACCAGCGACCGACCACCGCATGACACCGGAGACGGAAACCCTCGTCGGCACCGCCGCCGGTCCACCTCGGAGGTTTCCGGCCGGTCATCGGTCGCACCCGGAGAAACGCGCCGTGCCGGGGCCGGGTTACGGGCCGGCCGGCGGCGAAATCACCCAACGTGATCGGCTACGGCTGGAAACCGTCCGGGAGAAGTCGGGCCAGCGCCCGCACCGCGCGGTACTGCAACGCCTTGATCGCGCCCTCGTTCTTGCCCATCGCACGGGCGGTCTCGGCGACCGAGAACCCCTGGAGGAACCGCAGCACGATGCACTCCTGCTGCTCCGGGTTGAGCCGCTTGACCGCTGTCAACAAGGCGACGTTCGTGATGTGCTCCACCACCGCCGCCTCCGGGCTGCCCTCGGGGCCGCGGTCCTCGCGGTCGGCGTCGAGGACGTCGCCGGTGGTGACCTCCAGCCGGTACCGGCCGGATTTGAAGTGGTCGGCGACCAGGTTGCGGGCGATCGTCACCAGCCAGGCGCCGAGATCCCGGCCCTGCCAGGTGAAACTGCCGATCCGCTTGAGCGCCCGCAGGAACGTGTCCGAGGTGAGGTCCTCGGCGAGTTGCCGGTTGCCGACCCGGAAGTAGACGAAGCGGAAGACCGTGTCGACGTACCGGTCGTAGATCAGCCCGAACGCCTCGGACTCGCCGGCCTGGGCGCGCTCGACCAGGGCCCAGACCTCGGTGGCCGGGTCGGAGGGGTCGGGACGGCTCGGGAACCCGGTGGAGGTGCCGGCCGAGGAGACTGCGGGCAGCACCGCCGTCTCCGAGGTGGACACCTCGGTGACCGGGGCGTCCCCGCTGCGGCGGGCCTGGGCCGGCATGGTCGGTCGACTCGGTGAGGCGACCCGGCCTCCGGCGGGTTTCGCGTTCCCGCCGGGCGTCGGTGGTCGGGGTGGCGGATCGTTCTGATGTGGTCTGCTGCCCACCCGCGTCACGGCGCTCTCGCCGCGTGGGGGCAGGTTCCCCGTGCTGTCCTGCTGGCCGTGAGCGTTGCCGCGCTCGTTGACCGGCGTACGTGCCAGTGGGCCGGGTAGGCCGACCGGGCGGGATGCGAAGCCGAAGGCGGTCATCGGGCCGCCTCCGTTGCACCGGCCGTCGCGCCGACGGTGCCCGGTCGATCGATCGGGCCTCCGTCGGGCAGGGCGGCTCCGGGGTGTGCCGACGGGCGGCAGTTCCCCTTGAGGTGCTGGTCCAATGCGCTCACGGGCACGGGGGCCTCCTCGGGCTGAGGGGTGTCGACTCACGGCAAAATGGGGTGAGCCGACCCGAGTGATGATAGGGCCAACGTCACCCGCGCGTGGCAAGTCCGTTACACAGGGCCAAAGTATTTCCCGGCGGGTCGCACACCTGGCGGACCGGTTGTCCGTCGGGGGTTGTTGACAACTGGCCGACGAGCTGGTTGGGCATGTATCCCCTGGTCAGAGTCGTGGTGGGACGGTGCGTACAGCGACCTGCGTGCCTGCGGCGGTGCCGGACGCGGCCGGCTGCGGCGACAATCCGGCGGGGCTGTCGCACACCGTCGGTGACCCCTCGGGAGTTCCGTGCACGGGACCGGGCTGCGTCCTCGGTGGCCGAGGTGATGCCGTCCGATCGGGACCGTACCGGGACGGACCGGTCGGGACGACAAGCCGGTGTTCCCGGATCGGTGTCGGTCACCGCCCGGGAGGCATGGCCGGGCGGCGCCGGCTGTGCCAGACTCAGCCACCGTGCAGGACCGAGACGCAACCGTCGGGCCGGGGTCGCACCCCGCCGCCGACGAGGACGCAGGCACTGCCGCCCGGCCGCAGGTGGCCGACGGCACCGGGCCGAATCTCGCCGAACGTCTGACCCGGGCGGCCCGGAGTAGTCCGGACAAGCCGGCGCTGTGTTCCTCCGACCGGACGATCACCTGGTCCGAACTGGACGAGGCGGTGACCGGGGTCGCCCGGGCGCTGGCTCAGACGGTCCCGGACGCTGGCGGCCGACCGGCGCGGGTGGCCGTGGCGCTGCCCAACTCTCCGGACTTCGTGGTCGGTCTGCTCGGTGCGCTGCGGGCCGGACTGACGGCGGTGCCGGTCAACCCCACGCTGACGGCCCGCGAGCTGCGGCAGGTGCTGGCCGACTCGGCCGCGTCCGTGCTGATCGGCACCGAACGTCTTCGTGACCTGGTGGCCGACGTCGAGCTGCCCGCGCTGCGCGCCGTACACCTCAGACCTCCCGTCGCCGACGGGGGGCCGCAGACCTTCCCGGCGCGGTCCGCCGACGACCTGGCGGTGCTGCTCTACACCTCGGGCACCGAGGGGCGGCCGAAGGGCGCCATGCTCTCGCACGGCGCCCTGGCGGCCAACCACGACCAGGTCGGCCGGATCGTGCCGCCGGTGGTCGGGCCGGACGACGTGGTGCTGCTGGCGTTGCCGCTGTTCCACGCGTACGGGCTGAACACCGGACTCGGTGCGGTGCTGCACCACGGCGCGACCGGCGTACTCGTCGACGATCTTGGTGCCGACGCGGCGCTGGCCGAGATCGCCCGGCACCGGGCCACCGTGCTGGTCGGCGTGCCGTCGATGGTGCAGTCCTGGTCACGGGCGGACGCCGAGGTGCTGGCCGAGGCGATGGCAGCGGTGCGGGTCGTGGTCTGCGGCGCGGCGCCGCTCGACCCGGCCGACGCGGCGCGTTTCATCGAGGCCGCCGGTAGGCCGGTGCAGATCGGCTACGGCCTGACCGAGACCGCCCCGGTGCTCACCTCGACCCTGGTCGGCGGGGAGCCGAAGCCGGGCTCGATCGGCCGCCCGCTGCCCGGCGTCGACCTGCGGCTGGTCGGGGCGGACGGGAGCGAGCTGTGGCGCGACGGCCTGGCCGCGCCCGACGACGACGCGGAGGAGTGGGACCTCTCCGACCCGGTGGCCGGCACCGACCCCGGTCAGATCGTGGTGCGCGGGGCGAACCTCTTCTCCGGGTACTGGCCGGACGGCACGGGTGGGCCCGACCGGGACGGCTGGTGGCCCACCGGCGACGTCGCGTACGCCGACGCCGACGGTGATCTCTTCCTGGTCGACCGGCTCGGCGAGCTGATCCTGGTCAACGGCTTCAACGTGTACCCGCACGAGGTCGAGTCGGTGCTCTGCGCCCATCCGGCGGTGGCGGAGTCGGCGGTAGTGGGGGTGCCGCACCCCCGGACCGGGGAGACTGTCCGGGCGTACGTGGTGGCGGCGGCGGGGCATCGGGCGACCGGTGCCGAGCTGATCGCGCACTGCGCGCGTAATCTGGCCAGATTCAAGTGCCCCACCGACGTCGAGTTCGTCGACCTGCTGCCGCGCTCGGTGATCGGGAAGGTGCGCAAGACCCTGCTCCGACCCACCGCCACGACGGAGGAGACCGATGCGTGAGCCCCGCCTGACCCTGATCACCCGACCTGGCTGCCACCTCTGCGAGGACGCCAAGGCGGCCCTCGACCGGGTCGTCGCGGTCACCGGCGACCGGTGGATCGAGCAGGACGTGAGCGGCGACGCCGAGATGGAACGGGAGTACGGCGACCGGCTGCCGGTGGTGCTGCTCGACGGCAAGGAGCACGGCTACTGGCGCGTCGAGGAGCAGCGGCTGCTGAAGGATCTGACCACCCCGCAGCTCTGAGGCCGCCGGTAGGGTGCGCTGATGACCCCTGCGCGCACCCATCTGGTGTGGGACTGGAACGGCACCCTGCTCAATGATCTCGATCTGGTGGTGGCCTGCACCAACGCCGCCTTCGGCAGCGCGGGCGGGCCGTCGGTGACGGTCGCCGAGCACCGGGTGCGGTTCCGCCGACCGATCGCCGACTACTACGCGGACGTACTCGGCCGGGCCGTGGACGAGCAGGACTTCGGACGCCTCGACAAGATCTTCCACGACGCGTACCGGCGGGGGTTGACCGGCTGTGAGCTGGCCCACGACGCCGCGGACGCGATGGCCGCCTGGCCGGGCAGCCAGTCGCTGTTGTCCATGTGGTTCCACGACGAGCTGGTGCCGGCGGTCCGGACGTACGGGCTGACCGGCCGGTTCGTCCGGGTCGACGGATGGCGGGACCAGGTCGGCGGGGACCGCAAGGCCGAGTCGCTGGCCCGCCACCTGGCCGAGATCGGGGTGGACGGCCGGTCGGTGGTGGTGATCGGGGACTCGATCGACGACGCCGACGCGGCGCACGCCGTCGGCGGGCGTGCCGTGCTCTACAGCGGCGGATTCACCGACCGGTCCCGGCTGGTGGACTCCGGCCACCCGGTCGCCGACACCCTGGTCGAGGCCGTGACGCTCGCCACCGCGCTGGCCGATGTGCCGACGGTGGAATCGCCCAGCTGAGTCGAAACGGGTGTCACCGTGTGTGGTCGCGGTCTTCCGATCTCCGCATTCGATCAATGATTGGCGTGTGTGATTAGTCAGAGAAGTCGGGATTGAGTAATAATCGCGCCGGTAGTCGTGATGCAGGGGTCTCCGGTCGATCTTGCGAGACGGAGGGGCTGGTGGGGGCGCGGCGTGTGCCGACAAGATCGCGATTTGTGCACGTCTTCACAAGCGCCTACTCTGTAATTCCGACGCGCCCTGCTAGCACAGCCGGCAATTCCGGTCGCCAGCGGGAGTCCCGAAACGACCGGCCGGTGGAGTTGGTCGAGGATCGCACCGCACGGAGTCTCATGAGTCAGCACCGTCACCCAGGCGCGCCCGGCCGCGCCGGTGCCGTACCGGCGCTCCCGGACCTGCCCGAGGCGACGGTCGCCCGGCTCCCCGAGTACCTCCGTGCCCTGCACAACCTCGCCGAAACCGGCCACGAGACGATCTCCAGCGAGGGGCTGGCCAACGCCGCCGGGGTGAACTCCGCGAAACTCCGCAAGGACCTGTCCCACCTCGGCTCGTACGGCACCCGGGGCGTCGGTTACGACGTGGCGCTGCTGGTCGAGCAGATCGAGTACGTGCTCGGGCTCACCCAGCGTCGGGCGGTCGCCCTGGTCGGCGTCGGTAACCTCGGTCACGCGCTGGCCGGTTACGACGGGTTCACCGGTCGCGGATTCCGGATCGTCGCCCTCTTCGACGCCGACCCGCGCCGCATCGGTGAGGAGATCAACGGGCTCGTCGTGCGGGACATCGACGAGTTGCCCGAGGTCGCCGCCGCCGAGGCCGTCGCCATCGGGGTCATCGCCACCCCGGCCACCGCCGCCCAGCGGGTCGCCGACCAGTTGGTCGCCGTCGGCGTGACGAGCATCCTGAACTTCGCGCCGTGCGTACTCTCGGTTCCCGAGGGGGTCGACGTCCGCAAGGTCGACCTCGCCATCGAGCTGCAGATCCTGTCGTTCCACGAGCACCGCAAGGCAGCCCTGACCGCGCTCCCCGCCGCCGGTGGGTCCGCTCTCACCGCCCTGCCGGGCGGCTTCGCGGTCACCGAGAGCCAGGAGGCGATCGGCACGTGAAACTCATCGTCGTCGGCGCCTCCTACCGCACCGCGCCGGTCGCCACCCTGGAACGGCTCGCGGTGCCGCCGGCTGATCTCGGCGCCACCCTCGACCGCCTGATGGCGCAGCCGTACGTCAGCGAGGTCGTCCTCGTCTCCACCTGCAACCGGGTGGAGGTGTACGCGGCCGTCTCCGGCTTCCACGGCGGCCTCGGTGACATCTGCGCCGTCCTCGCCGAGCAGGCCGGCTGCCCGCCCACCGCGCTGGCCAACAACCTCTACGTGCACTTCGACTCCGCTGCGGTCGAGCACGTCTTCCGGGTCGCCGCCGGGCTGGACTCCATGGTCATCGGCGAGGCGCAGATCCTCGGGCAGCTCCGGGACGCCTACCACTGGGCCGGCGAGTCCGACGCCGCCGGCCGGCTGCTGCACGAGCTGATGCAGCAGGCCCTGCGGGTGGGCAAGCGGGCCCACTCCGAGACCGGCATCGACCGGGCCGGGCAGAGCGTGGTCACCGCCGCGCTGGGGCTGGCCGCCGGTCATCTCGGCAACGACCTCGTCGGCCGTCCCGCACTGGTGGTCGGCGCCGGGGCGATGGGCTCGCTGGGCGTGGCGACGCTGTCCCGGCTCGGCGCCGGGCCGGTGACCGTGACCAACCGCAGCGCCGACCGGGCCGTCCGGCTGGCCGAGTCGTACGGTGCCGCCGCGCGGGAGCTCACCGAGCTGGCCGACACACTGTCCACGGTGGACATCGTAGTGGCCGCCACCGCGTCCACCGAGCCGGTCCTCACCCGTCCGGTCGTCGCCGAGGCGGTGGCCGCACGAGCGCCGGAGCGCGGCCCGTTGGTCCTGCTGGACCTGGCCGTACCTCGCGATGTCGGGCCCGGCGTGGCCGAGCTGCCCGGCGTCGAGGTGATCGACATCGACCGGATGGCGGCCCTGCTCGCCGAAGGCCCGGTCGCCGCCGACGCCGCCGCCGTCGAACGGATCGTGACCGGCGAGGTCGAGTCCTTCCTCACCTGGCTGCGCGGCGCCGACGTGGCACCGACCGTGGCCGCCCTGCGTGGCCGTGCCGACGACGTGGTCACCGCCGAGCTGCGCCGACTCGCGCAGCGCCGCCCCGACCTCACCGACGACCAGCGCGCCGAGGTGGCCCGGACCGTGCACCGGGTGGTCCAGCGACTGCTGCACCAGCCGACCGTGCGGGTCCGGCAACTCGCCGCCGAACCCGGCGGCGACCAGTACGCCGCCCTGCTGCGCGAGCTCTTCGACCTCCAGGTCCCGCAGACCTCGCCGGTGGACACCGTCCCCGACATCACCCCACCCGGAGGTGAGCAATGAGCGAGCACCAGCTCGGTGCTGCCGCCCCACTGCGTCTCGGTACCCGGGGCAGCAAGCTGGCGATGGCCCAGTCCGGGCAGGTCGCCGAGGCCCTGACCGCCCGTACCGGGAGGCCGGTCGAACTGGTCGAGGTGGTCACCGCCGGCGACCGGTCCAGCGCGCCGGTGCACCGGCTCGGGGTCGGCGTGTTCGTCTCCGCGCTGCGGGACGCGCTGGTCGCCGGGACGATCGACTTCGCCGTTCACTCGTACAAGGACCTGCCCACCGCCACCGCGGCCGGGCTGCACATCGCCGCGGTCCCGCCGCGGCAGGACCCGCGCGACGCGCTCATCGCCCGCGACGGGAAGACGTTGGCCGAGCTCGCCCCCGGAGCGAACGTCGGCACCGGTGCCCTGCGCCGGATCGCCCAGCTGCACGCGCTGGGTCTGCAACTGTCGGTCACCCCCATCCGGGGCAACGTCGACACCCGGCTGGCCCGGGTGCTCGGCCCGGAGGCCGACCTGGACGCCGTCGTCCTGGCCCGGGCGGGCCTTGCCCGCCTGGACCGGACCGACGTCATCACCGAGACGCTCGACCCGATGCTGATGCTGCCCGCTCCCGCGCAGGGAGCGCTGGCGGTGGAGTGCCGGGTCGACGACCCGGACCTGGTCGAACTGCTCGCCACGCTCGACGACGCACCGTCGCGCGCTGCGGTCATCGCGGAGCGGGCGATGCTGGCCACCCTGGAGGCCGGATGCTCTGCTCCGGTCGCCGCCTACGCCGAACTCGCCGAGGGCGAGACCGGTGATGAGATCTACCTGCGCGGGGCGGTGATCAGCCCGGACGGCACCCGTGACATCCGGCTGTCCCGCACCGGAACGCCCGCCGATGCGGCGGAGATCGGCAAGGCACTCGCCGCCGAACTCCTCGACCTCGGCGCCGACTCGATCCTCGGCCCGCAAGGACACGACGGCCCGGGGACCCAGCAATTTGGGAGCACAGAATGACCCGCACCCGTAAGCCCGTAGGCCGGATCGCATTCGTCGGTGCCGGTCCCGGCGACCCGGGCCTGCTCACCCGCCGGGCGCACGACGCCCTGGTCGACGCCGACCAGGTGGTGTACGACCGGGGAGTCCCCGAGTCGCTACTCGACGTCGTCCGGGCCGAGGCCAGGGAAGACGCCCAGTTCACCCCCGCCGAGGGCGCGCCGGGCGACGTGGCGAAGGTGCTGATCTCGGCTGCCCGCTCCGGGCAGAACGCGGTGCACCTGGTGGCCGGCGACCCGTTCGGCCACGACTCGGTGGTCAAGGAGGTGCAGGCGGTGGCACGTACCGCCGCGCACTTCGAGGTGGTGCCCGGCGTCGGCCAGGCCGAGGGCGTGGCCGCGTACGCGGGTGTGCCGCTGCCCGGCGTACGCACCGCCGCCGACGTCGAGGACGTCGGCTCGCTGGACTTCGAGGCGCTGGCCGCAGCCGTGCAGCGCGGCTCGCTGGCGCTCGCGGTGGACGCCGGTGATCTGGCCGCGATCCGCGACGGGCTGCTCGCCGCCGGGGTCGACGGCACCACCGACGTCGGGGTGACCGGGGACGGCACCGGGGAGACGCAGTACACCACCACGTCGACCGTGGACTCCTTCGTCGCGGCGGCACTCGGCTTCACCGGCCGGGTCGTGCTGACCCTCGGTGAGGGTGTGGGCCAGCGCGACAAGCTGAGCTGGTGGGAGAACCGCCCGCTGTACGGCTGGAAGGTGCTGGTGCCCCGCACCAAGGAGCAGGCCGGCGCGATGAGTGCCCGGCTGCGCGCGTACGGGGCCATCCCGTGCGAGGTGCCGACGATCGCGGTGGAGCCGCCGCGTACCCCGGCGCAGATGGAGCGCGCGGTCAAGGGGCTGGTCGACGGCAGGTACGCCTGGGTCATCTTCACCTCGGTCAACGCGGTGCGCGCGGTCTGGGAGAAGTTCGCCGAGCACGGCCTGGACGCCCGGCACTTCGGCGGCGTCAAGATCGCCTGTATCGGTGAGGCCACCGCCGACGCGGTCCGTGCCTTCGGCATCCAGCCGGAGCTGATCCCCTCCGGGGAGCAGTCGTCCGAGGGGCTGCTGGCCGAGTTCTCGCCGCACGACGAGGTGCTCGACCCGGTGGGCCGGGTGCTGCTGCCGCGCGCCGACATCGCCACCGAGACGCTCGCCGCCGGGCTCACCGAGCGCGGCTGGGAGGTCGACGACGTGACCGCGTACCGGACGGTCCGGGCGGCCCCGCCGCCCGCCGAGATCCGCGACGCGATCAAGTCGGGCGGGTTCGACGCGGTGCTGTTCACCTCGTCGTCCACGGTCCGGAACCTGGTCGGCATCGCCGGCAAGCCGCACGCGCGTACCGTGGTAGCCGTCATCGGGCCCAAGACCGCGGAGACCGCGACGGAGTTCGGCCTGCGGGTCGACGTCCAGCCGCCGCACGCATCCGTGCCGGACCTGGTGGAGGCGCTCGCCGGGTACGCCGTCGAGCTGCGGGAGAAGCTCGCCGCGATGCCGGCGAAGCAGCGCCGTGGCTCGAAGGTCCAGGGGCCGACCGCGCTCAGGTTCCGGTAGTAGTCGTCAGGGAGGGCACCGTGCCGTACCCCGAGAACCGCCCCCGCCGGCTGCGGCGTACCGCAGCCGTGCGGCGGCTGGTCTCCGAGACCCGTCTCGACCCGGCCGAGCTGATCGTGCCGATGTTCGTCAAGGAGGGGCTGACCGAGCCCCGGGCCATCGGTTCGCTGCCCGGCGTGCTTCAGCACTCCCGCGACTCGCTGCGCAAGGCAGCCGTCGAGGCGGTACGCGCCGGCGTCGGCGGGATCATGCTGTTCGGGGTGCCGACGTCACGCGACGAGCGCGGCTCCGGCGGGCTCGACCCGAACGGGATCCTCAACGTCGCCATCCGGGACGTGGTCTCCGAGGTGGGTGACTCCACCGTCGTGATGAGCGACCTCTGCCTGGACGAGTTCACCTCGCACGGGCACTGCGGCCTGCTCCGGCCGGACGGATCAGTGGACAACGACGCCACGCTGGGGGCGTACGCCGAGATGGCGGTGGCCCAGGCCGACGCCGGGGCCGGCATGGTCGGCCCGTCCGGGATGATGGATGGCCAGGTCGGCGTGGTACGCCGGGCGCTCGACGCGGCCGGGCACACCGACGTCGCGGTGCTGGCCTACACCGCCAAGTACGCCTCGGCGTTCTATGGTCCGTTCCGCGACGCGGTCGAGTCGGCGCTCGACGGCGACCGCCGGTCGTACCAGCAGGATCCGGCGAACCTACGCGAGTCCCTGCGTGAGGTCGAGCTGGACGTGGCCGAGGGCGCGGACATCGTGATGGTCAAGCCGGCCCTGCCCTACCTCGACGTGGTCGCCGCGGTCCGGGCCGCAGTCGACGTCCCGGTCGCCGCCTACCAGGTCTCCGGCGAGTACGCCATGGTCGAGGCCGCCGCCGCCAACGGCTGGATCGATCGCGAGAAGGTGATGCTGGAGACGCTCACCTCGATCCGCCGCGCCGGTGCGCAGATCATCCTCACCTACTGGGCCGTGGAAGCGGCCGGCCTGCTCCGCGACCGCTACTGACCCCTCCCGGCACCCGGCCCGGCCGGCACGGAGCGCCGCTGGTCGCGCTGGTCGGCACTGCTGGCCGGTCCGTCCCGGTCAGAGCTCGTCGCGCTCCGCTGTGTGGTCGGGCCCGGCTCCTGATGTCCCGGCGGTCTTGGTCGCCCCGATGTCCCGACGGTCCTGGTGGCCTGGCAGGGGGCCGACGGTCCTGGTGGCCTGGCCCGTCGGCTCCGGGTAACCCCTTGGCGCCCTTTGCTCTGCTTCAACCCACGCATCAGTTCCGCGCCGAATCCGTTGCGTGGGTTGAAGCAGAGCAAAGGGGCCGATGAGGTAGTCCGGGAGGGGCGAAACCGGGCGGGCTGCCGCAAATTTTCCACAGGTTTATCCACAGGGGTTGCGGCGGGTTCTGGGGGTCGGCGAGGGTCGCCGGTATGTCTTCCATCTTCGAGCCCACAGACCGCGGCCCTACCCTCGGGGCGTTTCCCATCGCTGGTCTGGTGCGGCGTGTCCGGCGGATCGTCGGGCTCAGTCAGACGCGGATGGCCCGGTTCGCGAGGGTGGCGCCCTCCACCGTCGCCCGGGTCGAGTCCGGCACCCTGACTCCGAGTCTCGCGGTGCTGGAACGCCTGATCGGCGCCGCCGGGCTCTACCTCGTCGTGGTCGACCAGGACGGGCACGTGATCCTGCCGATGGAGGTGTGGGACGACACCCTGGACGGGGCTGGCCGCCGTTACCCGGCACATCTCGACACGATTCTCGACCCGAAGCCGGGTGAGTGGTGGGCGGACATCTACGGACTCGCCCGCCCGCCGGAGACGTTCAAGCGGTGCCGGGTCGAGCGAGAGGCCCGTCGGCGGCGCAGCCAGTGGGAGGTACGGGTGGCGAAGTACCGCAACGATCCGCCGCCCCCGGACCCCCGATCCTGGTACTACTGACCGACCGCGACCCGGCGGAGCGGCCCGAGCTTTAGCGGGCGGCGTCGAGGCGGTGCACCAACTCGGCCACGTCGACGCTGTACTCGCACCACTCCCGGTCGGGCCGGTAGCCCAGCTCCGCGTTGACCTTGAGCATGGCCTCGTTGGCCTGGGCGTTCCAGGTCTGGACCTCGGTCAGATGCGGCTCGGCCGAGCGCAACTCCAGCAGCATCCGAGCCTTGATGGCGCGGTCGATCCCGTAGCCGCGGTGCTCCTGCACCACGATCGTGTCGTACTGGTCCGCGCGGGTCGGGTGCTGCGCCGGCACGACCACCTCGGTCAGGCCCGCCACCTCGCCGGTCTTCTCGTGCAGGGCGAGCACGATGTACGGCTTCATTCCCCGCCGGTGCAGGCAGTCGAGACTGTCACGTAGCCGCTGCGGGTCGTACGAGCTGGGTCGTAGCTCGCCGTCCTCGACGTCCCGGATCTCGGCCTTGGCCCGGGCGTACGCCTCGATCAGGTCGTCCGGCGGCCCGCCGGGGTGGAACTGCACGTGGTAGCCGGCGCCGACACCGGTCGACATCTCGGCCAACTCGGTCCAGTCGACACCGGCCAGGTCGAGCACGCTCCGGGTCTCGACGTACTCCCGGCTGAAGCCCAGCGACTCGTAGAAGGCGACGGCCGGGGTGTCACCCACCACCTCGACGCCGATCGACTCGAAGCCCTCCTGGTAGACCCGACGGGAGGCGCGCAGGACCAGGTCCCGGCCGAGGCCCCTGCGCCGGTGGTCGGGGTGTACCAGCACCTCCAGCACGCCGATGCTGCCGAGCAGCAACACGTGCACCTGACCCAGGATCGGGCCGGGCGTCCCGTCCGCGGCCGCCTCGGCCTGGGCCACCCAGGCGATCCGTCGTTCGCCGGGCATCACCTCGGTGAGGTACTCCCGCACGGAACTCTCCCGCCATGGCGGATCCTGCGGAAGATCGACCGCCAGGACCGCGTTCAGCGTGTCCAACAGCGACGCGATCTCGGCGGACGACGCGGTCCTGGGGTCCCACTCGCGCACCATCACGCGTCTAGCTTGCCGTTAACGGCTGCCGGGGGGAAGTGTCCAGTCCTCCAATGTGCGCGGACGATCACTTCACGTGCGACTGGCCTGTCCGTACCGGTTGGCCGTTTCGAAGACGGCCTGGGCATACCGACCGACGTTGTTATACGACAAAATGGCGTTCCACCAGTCACCCGGAACGGTGAGGTTGCGGCCCCCCTTGCAGAGGTACATTCCAGCAGCCAGCGCGGCGTCGTGGATGTTGTGCGGGTCCTTGATCCCGTCGCCGTCCGCGTCGGCGCCGTTCTCCTCCCAGGTCGTCGGGATGAACTGCATCGGTCCGACCGCTCGGTCGTAGGTGGTGTCCCGGTCCAGCTCGCCCCGGTCGGTGTCGGCGATCCGCATCCGACCGCCCTGCCCGTCCAGCGGCAGTCCGATGATCTCCGGAGTGGCCCTGCCGTCCGGCCCGAGTCGCGCGTTGTTGGCCTGCCCGTGTCGGGATTCGACGAAACCGATCGCGGCCAGCGTGGTCCAGCTCAGGCCGCAGGCCCGGTTGGTCTCGGCGAGCACCAGCTCGGCGTAGCCGTACGCCTGCACCGCGATCGGGTCGATGCCGGTCTTGGCACCCACGTCGCTGGCCCACCCGGCCAGAGCGTCGGAGGGGCGTCCGCTCACCGGCGCGGTATCACCCGTCGCGCCCGGGAACGGCGTGGCGCCCGGCGGCAGCGTCCCGGTGCCCGGCGGGACGGCGCCGATCGGCGGGGCCTCGGTCAGCGGTGTGGTGCCGTCGGTCGTCTCCGGCCCGGCGGTCGCGTCGGCCGCCACCGGACGCGGCGCGCCGACGGTCGCCGGCACCAGCAGCGCGCCGGCCGTCGCGGTCGCGATGACCAGCGCGAGCAGGAACACCCCGGGCAGGGTCAGTCGCCCGCCGGGCCGCCGCGACCAGTCCCGGGTCGCGAGGGCGGCGGCCCGTGGACCCGGCACGCGTACGGCATGCGCGAAGCGCACCCGGCGACGCCGGGCTCGCGGCGGCCGGGTACCCGTCCCGTCTCCCGTCTTCCCGTCGGTCGTCCCGGACGGGTCGGCCGTGGCCGAGGGGTCACCGTCGGTCTTGGTGGAACTGTCGGCCTTGGCTGACGGGTCCTTGGCGGGAGTGTCGGCCGTGGCCGTCGGTTCGCCGACCGCTCTGGTGGCTTCCTTGCCGTCAGCCGTGGTCGCAGGCTTGGCCTCGGCCGTGGGGTCAGCCTTCGCGTCTGCCGTGGGCTCGGGCTTCGCGTCGGGCTCAGGCTTGGCGTCGGGCTTGGCCGCAGGCACCCCGTCGGCCGTGGCGGCGGGCTTCGCGGCGGCCGTGGGCTCGGGCTCGGCCGGTTGCTCGGGCGCGGGTGTGGCGGCCCTGATCGTCGGCGCGCTGGTGGCCGCGTCGGCCCCGGTGGTGGGCGACCCGTCGGCCGGTCCGCCGGAGTCCAGCCACGGTCGACGCGGCCGGGGTACCGCGCTGACCGGTCTGTCCGTAGTGGCACCGGTTTGGGCGCCCGGCGCGGCCGGTCGCAGGGGTCGAAGGGTTCTCCGCTCTTCGCCGTCTGCCACCCGTCGAGTATCACCCATGTCGCCGCCACCGTCAGGTCCGGTCGTACCCTGATGCCATGCCCCGGTACGAGTTCCGATGCCGCGCCTGTGGTGACACCTTCGAGGTCAACCGGCCGATGGCCCAGGCGGGCGAGCCCGCATCCTGCCCGAAGGGGCACTCCGACACGGTGAAGTTGTTGTCGACGGTCGCGGTCACAGGACGGGGTTCCGGTGCCTCCGGCGGCCCGCCCGCGCTCTCCGGCGGCGGCTGCTGCGGTGGCGGCTGCGGCTGTTGAACGCCGTTGGCGACGGTGGCCGGTCGGACGTGGTCGGACCGGCCGGAGGGTCGTCGTACGTGGTGGGACGGTTGATGTCGGTCTTGCCCGGACGCCGGGTGCGATGGCACCTTGGGGCGGAGTCTCGGCCGACCGTTCTCACGATGCGTGATGATCTGGTTTCGGGAAGTATGAAGCCGAGGTCAGGGGGGAGGTTCCACGCATGCCGCCACGGATCCACCTCCCTAGTGGCTGGGTGACCTTCGTCTTCACCGACATCGAGGGCTCCACGCGACTGGCGCAGATGCTCGGCTCCGGGTATAGCCCGGTGCTGCGGGAACATCGCCGCCTGCTGCGCCGGACGATCGCCGCGACCGAGGGCGCCGAGCTGCTGACCGAGGGCGACTCGTTCTTCCTGGCCTTCGGGGACGCAGGTGCCGCGCTGACCGCCTGCCTGACCGCGCAACGCGCGCTCGGCGAGCACGAGTGGCCGACGCCGGAGGCGGCACCCCGGGTCCGGATGGGCCTGCACACCGGGTGGGCGGAGCCGCGTGACGGCGAGTACGCCAGTCCGGAGGTGCACCGGGCCGCCCGGGTCGCCGCCGCCGCGCACGGCGGGCAGGTGCTCTGCTCCGCCGCGACCGCCCGGCACGCCGATCCGCTGCCGTTCGGCGCGTCCCTGATCGACCTGGGGCTGCACCGGTTGCGCGGTTTCGACGACCGGGAACGCCTCTTCCAACTCGTCGCGCCCGGCCTGGAGCGGCAGTTCCCGCGTCCGCGTACGGCCGACGCGGTGGCGCACAACCTGCCGATCCCGGTCACCTCGTTCGTCGGCCGGCAGGTCGAACGGGCCGAGTTGCGCGAGCTGGTGGCCGGACACCGGTTGGTCACCGTGCTCGGTGCCGGTGGTGGCGGCAAGACCCGGTTGGCCGTGGAACTCTCCATCGACCTGGTGGACGAGTACCCCGACGGAGTCTGGTTCGTCGACATCGCCTCGGTGACCGATCCGGGACTGGTGGCGTTCGCGATCGCCGCGGTGCTCGGGCTGCGTCCCGAACCGGGTCGTCCCATGGTGGACACCCTGGTCGAGTACGCGGCCGGTCGCCGGATGCTGATCGTCCTCGACACCTGCGACGTGCAGCCGACGGCCTGCGCCGAGGCGGTGTCCCGGCTGCTCTCCGGCGGCAGCGGGGTGAAGGTGCTGGCGACCACCCGGGAACCCCTGGCGTTGCCGGGCGAGGTGGTGTGGCGCATCCCGCCGCTCTCGGTCGACCCGTCACCGGACGGCACCGAGAGCGACGCGGTCGCGTTGCTGCTGGACCGGACCGCCGCCGCCCGTGGTGGACGACGTCCGGACCCGGTCGAGTCGGCGGATCTGCGCCGGGTGGTACGCCGGCTGGACGGGTTGCCGTTGGCCATCGAGCTGGCGGCGGCGCGGCTGCGGGTGCTCTCGGTCGGGCAGCTCGCCGAACGCCTCGACGACGTGCTGGGCACTCTGGACGCCGGTCGGGACGACCCGGAGCCGCCTCCGGCCGACCACGGCAACTCCGGCAACCAGCGGGACACCGTGGACCTGGTGGCGGCGGCGACCGGGACGAGTCCGCAGACCCCGGCAATGCGGGCGGTGGCGCGGTCGGCGATCGAACGTCACCTGACCATGCAGGCGACCGTCACCTGGTCGTACCGCACTCTCGGTCCCCGGGCCGCGCGGTTGCTGCGCTGGCTTGCGGTGTTCGCCGGCCCGGTCGACCTGCCCAGCGTGGAGTGGCTGCTCGACGACGACCCGCTCGACCCGCTCTCGGTGCTGGTGGACAAGTCCATGGTGCTGGCGGAGCCGCAGGCCGGCGGCTGCACGTACCGGATGCTCGACCCGATAAGGGCGTACGCGGCCCGCCGGCTCGCCGAGGCCGGTGAGGAGCGGGACGCGCGCAACCGGCACGTGAGCTGGTCGGCGCACGCCCTGGAACGGGCGCACCTGGGCCCGGACGGCCAACCGGTGACGCTGTCGCTGTACGCGCTCGATCCACTCGCCGGTGAGCTGCGGGCCGCCCTGCGCTGGTGCGCCACCGGCGGCAGTGCCCGGGCGGGCCTGCGGTTGGCCGGTGGCCTCGACCAGTGGTGGCGTGAGCGCGGGTTGGCCCGGGAGGGGCGGCTGTGGCTGTTCCGGCTCTACAGCCGGATCGCCGAGACCGGGGAGGTGATCCCCGAGGCCGAGCTGGCGGCGGCGTACCACATGCACTCGCTGCACGCCGGTGGCGACGGCGAGTACGCCGAGGAGCTGCGCTACTCGCAGCGGGCCGAGGCGGCGGCACGGCAGGCCGGGGACGCCGGGCTGCTGGCCCGGGTGCTCGCCGGCCGGGCGGCGCCGCTGGTGGACATGGGGCAGTTCGCCGAGGCCGAACGGATCTGCCGGGAGGTCATCGACTGGGCCCGTGAGCAGGGGGTGGAGTCGGACGCGCTGTTCGCGGTGTTCCGGCTGGCCGAGCTGCTCTGGCGGCGGGGCGCCCTGGACGAGGCGGCCGACCTGCTCGCGGCGGCGCGACCGGTGGAGGCGGCCCGCCCGGTCGACCGGGGTCGGCGTTCGGTGGACATGCTGCTCGGCATGGTGGCGTTGGCCCGGGGCGACCTGGTGGCCGCGCACGAGCACCTGCTGGCGGCGTTGCGGTCCCGGATGAACCACGGTTTCCACGGTCGGGCCTGCGACACGCTCAACGCGATCGCGGTGCGCTGCCTCGCGGGGGGCGAACCGCTGACCTCGGCCCGGTTGTTCGGTGCGGCGCAGGCGACCCGGGCGGGGCTGCGGTCGACCACCGGCATCTACGACGGCTACTGGAACGAGCGGCAGGTGGCGCTGCGCCGGACGTTGGGCGACGTCGCCTTCGACGAGGCGTACGGCGAAGGCTCCGAACTGGGCCTGGACGAGGCCGTGGCGTTGGCACTCGGCGTCCAGCATCCCGACCTGACCGGCGACTCGGCCCGGTTCGCGGCGCGGGCGGGCCGGGCGACGCCCCGGCAGTCGACCGCCGCCGCCGACCGGCACACCGAACACGCCTGACCGAGGGGCCCGCGTCGGACGCGGACCCCTCGGCGCGCGGGTCAGGTGCGGGCGAGGAGTTCGGCCTCGGCCTTCATCCGGGCGGCCCGGTCGATGTCGGACTGCTGGACGGCGGCGGCCGAGCCGAAGACACTCACCGCCTGGTAGTAGGTCCAGGCCAGGCTGAGGCAGGCCGGCCGGACGACCGAGTTGTACGTGGCGCAGACCCGCTTGAGGTCCTCGTAGAAGGCGCTGTCCAGGCGGGACTTGTTGGCGCTGAACTGGCCGACCGCCTTGTAGTTGCGGTAGCCGAAGTCGTGTCGGTGGCAGGAGAGGGAGAAGCGGAACCCGAGCGGGTTGTCCGGGCTGGACGAGCAGAAGTCGGTGGACCAGTCGAAGTTGTAGCCGGCCCACGGCGTGCGGTTCTGCCGGGCCGAGTTCCAGGCGTTGTAGCTGCTGGCGCTGGTCTGGGTCCAGCTCGACAGGACGGACAGCTTCTGGGCGGGCGTGACGGCCGCAGCCGCCGGGGACGCCACGGCGAGCGTGGCGGCCAGCGCGACCGCGCCGGAGGCCAGGACGGTGGTGAGACGTCTGAGCACGGGGGATACCTCCGCGGGGGTGTGCGGTGGGGGCAGTGGTTACCGGCGAGTACCCGGAGTTCGAACAGTCTCGATCAAGGTCCTGGTATCCGGGTGTAGCCACTGAGAAATATTGGTGACCGTGCTGAAACAGACGAATGCCCCGGACGTCGACGACGTCCGGGGCATTCGCGGGCCGGTCGGCCCGATTCGCCGCTCAGTGCCGGGTGGACCGGTGGGTGGTCAGTCGAAGAAGCGGGCCATGTGGGCGGGGGAGGGGCCGTCGTCGTCCACGCCCAACGGCGTGAGGTCGGCGAAGATCGAGGCGCCGTCGGTGCCGGCGTGCAACGGGTGCCAGCGCGGTGTGCCCGGTGGACGCATCGCGCAGACCCCCTTGATGGTCTGTACGTCCAACAGTCGGACGTGGGTCGGGTCGGCAACCGCGTTCACATGCCCCCACCAGGGGCTCATCACGTGCAGGACGCCGCCGGGGCGCAGCACCCGGTGGCACTCGTCGAGCAGTGGCAGGAAGTCGATCAGGTGCTCCAGGATGTGCACCGCGAACAGGACGTCCACCGAGTCGGCGGCCAGCGGCAGCGAGCCGGAGAGATCGGCCACCGCGTCCACGCCGGGCGCCGGATAGATGTCCAGCCCGAGGTTGCCCGGCCACTGCTTGGTGCCGCCGCAGCCGAGGTCCACCACCACCGGGTCGCGTCCGCCGACACGTACCCGGCACCAGACGCCGAAGACCCCGGCGAGTCGGCCGACCTGTTCGCGTACCAGGCGGAGCTGGGCCGGCTCGTCGACCTCGCCGGTCAGGTGGGCGACGCCCCGGTCGAAGCGGACCTCCACGGCCAGCGGTCGCAGTCTCTCGTCGTGGCGGGCCTGCTCCGCCCATGCCTCCGCGAGGAACCCGTCGACCGCCCGCAGCCGCTCGGCCGAGGGCGGAGTGTGTGCCAACGCGACCATTCGCCCACCTCCGGCCGGCGCGATACCCCGATCGCTGCCCGTTATGGGCAACTTAGCCCAGAAGGCGGCGCTCCGGTGGGCCGTCGGCCGGACCGGTGCGCCGGGAAGGGGCCGGTCAGCCCGGTGTGGCGGGCCGGGATCAGGACTCGGCGATCCGCCCGGCGTCGACCCGCAGACGGCGGTCCACGCGTACCGCGTCCAACATCCGCCGGTCGTGCGTCACCAGCAGCAACGTGCCCGGGTAGCCGGCCAGCGCCGACTCCAACTGCTCGATCGCCGGCAGGTCCAGGTGGTTGGTCGGCTCGTCGAGCACCAGCAGGTTGACCCCGCGCCCCTGCAACAGCGCCAACGCGGCCCGGGTCCGCTCGCCCGGCGAGAGCGTCGCGGCGGGGCGCAGCACGTGCTGGGCGCGCAGGCCGAACTTGGCCAGCAGCGTCCGCGCGTCGGCCGGCGACAGGTCCGGTACGGCGACCCGGAAGGCGTCCAACAGCGGCGCGTCCCCGAGGAACGACCCGCGTGCCTGGTCCACCTCGCCGACCACCACACCCGGGCCCAGCGCGGCCTGACCGGTGTCCAGCGGCAGCCGGCCCAGCAGGGCGGCGAGCAGCGTCGACTTGCCGGAGCCGTTCGCCCCGGTGATCGCCACCCGGTCGGCCCAGTCGATCTGCAGATGCACCGGACCGAGGGTGAAGTCGCCCCGGCGTACCACCGCGTCGCGGAGAGTGGCCACGACGGCGCCGGCACGGGGCGCGGCGGCGATCTCCATCCGCAGCTCCCACTCCTTGCGTGGCTCCTCGACCACGTCCAGCCGCTCGATCAACCGTTCGGTCTGTCGGGCCTTCGCCGCCTGCTTCTCGCTCGCCTCGGAGCGGAACTTGCGGCCGATCTTGTCGTTGTCGGTGGCCTTGCGCCGGGCGTTGCGGACACCCTTCTCCATCCAGGATCGCTGCGTGCGCGCCCGCGCCTCCAACGACGACCTGGTGTCGGCGTACTCCTCGAACTCGGCGCGTGCCTGGCGGCGCGCCACCTCCCGCTCCTCCAGGTACGCCGCGTAGCCGCCACCGAAGTGGTTGACCTGCTGCTGATGCAGGTCCAGCTCCAGCACCCGGGTCACCGTCCGGGTCAGGAACTCCCGGTCGTGGCTGACCAGCACCGTGCCGGCCCGCAACCCGGTGACGAACTGCTCCAGGCGCTCCAACCCGGCCAGGTCCAGGTCGTTGGTGGGCTCGTCGAGCAGGAAGACGTCGTACCGACTGAGCAGCAGCGACGCGAGCCCGGCGCGGGCGGCCTGTCCGCCGGAGAGCCCGGTCATCTCGTGGTCGAGGTCGACGGCGAGACCCAGCTCCGCAGCGACCTCCTCGGCCCGCTCGTCCAGGTCGGCTCCGCCCAGGCCGAGCCAACTCTCCAACGCGGTGGCGTACGCGTCGTCGGCGCCCGGTGCGCCGGTGGTCAGCGCCTCGGTGGCCGCGTCGAGGGCGGCCTGCGCCCGGGCCACCCCGGTCCGCCGGGCCAGGAACGCCCGGATCGTCTCGCCGGGATGGCGGTCCGGCTCCTGAGGCAGGTGCCCGACGCTCGCGCCGGGCGGACTCACCGCGACACTGCCGGCCTCCACCGGCAACAGCCCGGCGAGCGTACGCAGCAGCGTCGACTTGCCCGCCCCGTTCGGCCCGACCAGGCCGATCACGTCCCCGGGGGCGACCACCAGGTCCAGCCCGGTGAACAGCGTCCGCTCCCCGTGCCCGGCGGCCAGGTCCTTGGCGATCAACGTGGCGCTCACAAGCAGCCGAGCCTACCCGCCGGCGTGGTTGGCGTGGCCCGCCATGCCCGGACGCCGCACACGAGGCAGACTCACGGTCGTGCAGACCACTCTGGCGATCGACTGCGGCGGTGGCGGGATCAAGGCGTCCGTCCTGGACGCCGCCGGCACCATGCGGGCCCAACCGATGCGGGTGCCCACCCCGTACCCGCTACCGCCCGAGCTGTTCGTGCGGACCCTGCGGGAACTCGGCGACCGGCTCCCCTCCGCCGACCGGGTGACCGTGGGCATGCCGGGCATGATCCGGCACGGCGTGGTGGTCACCACCCCGCACTACGTGACCCGCTCCGGCCCGCGCAGCCGGGTCGACCCGGGGCTGAACGCCCAGTGGTCCGGGTACGACGCCCGCAGCGCCCTCGCCGCCGCGTTCGAGCTGCCCACGCTGGTGCTCAACGACGCCGAGGTGCACGGTGCCGGGGTGGTCGCGGGCACCGGCTGCGAGCTGGTGCTGACCCTCGGCACCGGGCTGGGCAGCGCCCTCTTCGACGGTGGTGTGCTCGCCCCGCACCTGGAGCTGTCGCACGCCCCGGTGCGGTGGGGCACCACCTACGACACGTACGTGGGCGAGCCGGAACGCCGCCGGTTGGGCGACGCGTTCTGGTCCCGACGGATCCGGCAGGTGGTGGAGGGGCTGCGCCCGGTGTTCCGCTGGGACCGGCTCTATCTGGGCGGCGGCAACTCCCGGCTGATCCGGCCCGAGCAACTCGCCCGGATGGGCGACGACGTGGTGGTGGTGCCCAACAGCGCCGGCATCGTCGGTGGTGTCCGCGCCTGGGACCTGGTGTAAGCAGGGGTCCCCTGCTAACGCCTGCGGCATAGCAGGGGACCCCTGCTAACACGTGCAGCCGCCCCACCCCCGGCCGAAGCCGCGCGGGAACACTCGCGCGCCCGCCGGTGTTGTGCCAGCGTCAGGGCAGTGGTGCGAACTAGGGGGTGGGCAGAATGGATCTTCTGGCTGAGTACCGGCGAGCGACCCTGTTCTTCGAGTCGGGCGACCCGAGCGGAGCGGCCCGGCTGCTCGAGCCGATCGTCGAGGCCGAGCCCGACAACTCCGCCGTCCGCCAGTTGCTGGCCCGGGCGTACTTCCAGTCGGCCCAGCTCCGGCGGGCCGAGGAGCAGTTGCAGGAGTTGATCGACCGCAACCCCAGCGACCACTACGCCCACCACGTGCTGGGCCGGACGCTGGAGCGGCTGAACCGGTACACCGACGCGCTGCGGCACCTGCGCATCGCGGCGGCCATGCACTCCGCCAACGACGACTACACGACCGCGCTGCGGCGGGTCGAGACCCGGGTCGGCGGTAGCCGCTGAGGCGGCGTACGCGACACGACGACGAGAGGGCGGCCCGGACCGGGCCGCCCTCTCGTCGTCTCCGGGCCCTGCCGGCGACGTGCCTACGATGGCCGCATGGGAGCCGACCGGACGGTGGACGGGGCATGAAGCTGAAGCTGGACCTGCACGAGATCTTCAACAAGGGCCACGACATCGACCGGGCACTGCGCGGGATCATGGACGAGGCGGTGGCCAAGAAGGCCACTCTCGTGGAGATCATCCCGGGCAAGGGCTCCGGTCAGCTCAAGAAGCGGGTGCTGCGCTTCCTCGACCAGAAGGACGTCAAGCAGCTCTACCACCGGGTCGAGAAGGACTCCAAGAACTTCGGCCGACTCTTCGTGCACTTCCGCTGGAAGTAGGCCAGACCCGCCGCAGCACGGGCGGCGGGACCGCGCCAGCGGGCGCCCGGCCCACCGGCCGGGCAGCCCGCTCACAGCGGATAGGTGCGGGCCACGGCGAGCATCTCGGAGCTGTGCGAGCCGGCGACACCGACGTCCGGCGGTCGGGGCCGGAAACCGGGTACCGCGTCCAGACCGTCGCTGGCGTCCATCGCGCGGAACGCGACCTGCGGGGCCTTCGGCGCGACGGTCAGCGTGATCTCGATGCCCTCCGGCGGTGGGGCGTGGAAGACCACCCCGAAACCCCACCGGCCGTCGCGGACCTCGACCGGCACCGGCCGCCCCGCCACCTGGGCGCTGCGGACCGTCGCGGTGGAGGTGTCGACGTGCAGGGTGGTCAGGCGTACCGGGCGCTGCGGGGTGAGCCGTAGCCGCAGGGTGCGCTCGTCGGCGGTGCCGGTGTCGGCCAGCACCTCCAGCCGGGGCGCGGGCAGGGCCGCCGCCTGCGCCGGGCCGGCGAGCAGTTCCTCGGCGCCGATGCCGGGGAACTCGTCGGCGATCCGGACCGTCCCGTCCACGTACTCGTCGGTCCAGGGTTGCGGGGTCGACTCGTGACTGAGCCAGCGGGCCGTTGCGGTGTCGGTGTCCAGGGCGTACATCAGGTGGGTGGGCACCGGGTGCGCGGCGTCGAAGCGGTCGACGGCGAAGCCGGTGGCGGCGAGGACGACGGTGACCAGCGCGGCGGCCCCGGCCGGCAGGGCGCCGAGTCGGCGCGCCCGCAGCGCCACCATGCCGCGCTGGCCCCCGGCCTCCGGGTGCAGCAGGTCCACGACCGGGAGCGCGGCCAGGCCGAGCAGCACGGCGAAGAGGGCGGCCACGCCGCCCATCCCCATGCCGAGGGCCGGGAAGAGCAGCACCACGGTGGGCAGCAGCACGATCACCGCCACCGCCGCGCCGAGGGTGACGGCGACCACCGGCACCGGGCCGTCGCGACGGGTGGCGACCGCGACCAGGCCGGCGAGCGCGCCTGCCAGGGCCGGCAGCGTCGCCAGGTACGCCCCGCCGGGCACCAGCACGGCGAGGAGTACGCCGAGCAGCGCCAGCCAGCCGAGCCCTCCGACGGCCAGCGCGGCGGGACCGACCCGGCGACGGGTGAGCGCGTACCAGGTGAACAGGACGGTGGCGGCGAGCGCCAGCACGGCCAGCCGGTAGAGGGTCGGACGGTACGGGTCGAGGAGTTCGGCGTACCCGGGCCGCAGGGCGGTGATCGCCACCCAGAGCAGTTGTGCGCCGACCGGCGCGACCACGATCGGCACCAGCCCCAGGGCGAAGCCGGCGGCCAGCCGACCGGTGGTGACCCGACCCCGGCGGCGGGCCAGCCAGCCGAGGGCGACGACGGCCGCCAGCGCCAGCAGTGCCAGCGGCAGCACCAGCGTGCCGGGGTAACGGACCAGCCCGCCCGGCACCGGGAAGTAGGTGGCGTCGTGGCCGGCACGCAGGTCGCCGAGGTCGATCGCGCCGAACTCGCGGGCGAGTCCCAACGTGTTGTCGCCGTGGTGCTGGAGGCTGGCCCGGTCCATCGAGGCCGGGGTGTCCAGCGGGGTGTGATAGATCGCCCCGCCGTCCAGGTACGCCGAGTTCAGCCCGACGAACTCGGCGTCGAGGAAGGCGGTGAAGTCGGTGTCGTTGGGCAGCGCCCGGTAGACCTCCACGGCGAACGAGGTGCCCACCGGATGCGGTGCGGCCCGACCGAAGACGTCGACCAGCGCGGCGTTCCGGGGCGACGTCTCGAACATGATCACCGGCCCGGTCCGCCCGCGCGCCTCCAGGTTGAGCACCACTCCCTTGCCGGCGGCGAGCGGGTGCTCGGTGGCGAAGGCCGAGGCTCCGCAGAGGCACGCCTCCTCGGCGTCGGTGAGCACGAACACGATGTCGTTGCGCGGGGCGGGGCCGTCGGTCAGGGCCCGGGCCACCTCCAGGATGGTGGCGACACCGGCGCCGTCGTCGTTGCCGCCCGGGCCGGTCTGCACCGCGTCGTAGTGGGCGACCAGGAACACCGTGCCGGTGGAGGCGGTGCCGGGCAGCCGGGCCACCACGTTGCGTACCCGGGCCAGCGTGGCCCCGCCCGCCGCCCCGCTGAGCTGACCGGCCTCCTCGGCGACCGTGTCCTGCACCTCGGTCTGTAGGCCGAGACCGCGCAGCACCGTCTCCAGGTGGGCGCGGACCTCGTCGTTGGCCGGGCTGCCCGCGACGTGCGGCCGGCTCGCCACCTGCTGCACGTGCGGGTACGCCCGCCCGGCGCTGAACTCACCGGCCGGCGCGTCGGCCGGACGGGGTGCCGGGGGCCGGATGTCGAGCAGCGCGGTGGTGCCGACGGCGACCAGCGCGACGAGTGCCGCGAGCGCGGCCAGGGGTCGCCGGGCCGGTCGGGAGAGGGCACGGTCGGCGGCGGGGCTGGGGGGAACGCCCACGGGTGGCTCCTCGGGGGTGGGACCTGGGGGTGGACATCATCCTCCATGCCGGGCCGGGCCGCCCCCTCGTGTTGTGTGCGAACGTTGTCTAATACAGGATCAGCAGGGCACTCGGAAGGAGCCCGACATCGCCAACGACCTCCCGCCCGTGGCGGCGGTGACCCGGCCGCACCGGGGGACCGGTGTGACCGGTCCCTCCGTCGTGTCGTGGCCGTATCCGCAGGGCGGTCTCGGCGGCAATCCCAACCTGCCGCCCGGTGAGCGACTCCGGGTGCTGCTGGTCGAGGACGACGAGGCAGACGCGTTCCTCGTGGGCGAGCTGCTCGCCGAGACCAACTCGGGAATCGACCTGCTGGTCGCGACGAGCCTGCGCGAGGCCCGCAAACGCGTCGCCGGGGTCGACTGCGTCCTGCTCGACCTCGGGCTGCCCGATGCGCAGGGGCTGGACGGGCTGCGGCAGGTGCTGGAGATGTCCGGCAGCGCGGCGGTGTGCGTACTCACCGGGCGCTCGGACGAGCACCTGGGCATCGTGGCGGTCGCCGAGGGGGCACAGGACTACCTGGTCAAGGGCCAGGTCGACGGGGTGCTGCTGACCCGGGCGCTGCGGTACGCGGTGGAACGCAAGCGGGCCGACGAGAACGCCCGCCGGCTGCGCGAGGTCGAGCTGCGCCAGGCCGAGTCGGCGCGTCTGGAGCGCGGCCTGCTGCCCCAGCCGCTGATGTCGACCGACGAGATCGCGGTGCACACGTTCTACCGCCCCGGTCGGCACGCCGCCCTGATCGGCGGGGACTTCTACGACGTGGTGCAGACCCGCCCGGACCGGGTCGACCTGATCGTCGGGGACGTCTGCGGGCACGGGGTGGACGAGGCGGCGCTCGGCGTCGAACTCCGGGTGGCCTGGCGGGCGCTGGTCCTCGCCGGGGTGCCCGACGACGAGGTGCTGCCCGCGTTGGAGCAGGTGCTGATGAGCGAGCGCCGGCTCCAGGAGATCTTCGCCACGGTCGCGGCGGTCCGCCTCGACCTGGCGGCCAACCGGGCGACCGTCCGGCTGGCGGGTCATCCCCCGCCGGTGATGCTCACCGGTGGGCGGGTGGTGCCCGTACCCGCACCGGGTGGTCTGTTGCTCGGTGTACGGCCGCGCCGGCCGACTGCCTTCGACCTGGAGTTCGACACCGATGAGTGGTCCCTGTTGATGTACACCGACGGCCTGATCGAGGGCCGGGTGGGCGATGGTGACGAACGCCTCGACGTGCCCGGCCTCACCCGCCTGCTCGCCGAGCCGGACAGCCGCAAGCTCCCGCTCTCCGAGATGCCGGCCTGGCTGGTCGGTCGGGCCGAGCAGCTCAACGGTGGCCCGTTCGCGGACGACGTGGCGATGCTGCTGGTCTCCCGGGGCGGCGGCCGATGAACCTGGTGGCGAGTGCGTGGACGCTGCGTCGCCGGGTGCTGGTGATGCTCGGCGTGGTCGGCGCGATCCTGCTCAGCGTCGCGGGCGCGGAGGCGGTCGTGGCCACCAAGAACCGCGAGTACACCGACGTGCTGCTGATGCAGGTCGGACCGCTGCGGGTGCAGGGCCAGGAGATGCTCAACGCGCTTCTCGACCAGGAGACCGGGGTCCGCGGTTACGCGGTCACCGGTGATCCGGAGGACCTGGGCCCGTACGAGCAGGGACTGGCGCGGGAGCAGGCGACAGCCCGGGAGATCCGGGAGCTGTCCGGCAAGTACCCGGCCATCGTGGACGACCTCGTGGTGGTCGAGCAGCAGGCACAGGAGTGGCGGCGCACCGTCGCCCAGCCGGTGATCGACACCACGAACAGCAGCGGCACGGCGGCGGGGCAGGCCCTGTTGACCGACGAGAGCCGTCAGCGGTTCGACGAGTTGCGCGCTTCGGTCGCCGCGTTGCAGGACGAGATCTTCACCGCCCGGGAGGCGACCGCCCGCGACGTCGAGCGGACCGGCAACCTGCTCGTCGTGCTGCTCATCGTCGCCGCGTTGGTGGTCGCGCTGGCCGGCATCGCGCTGCTGCTCTCGTTGGACCGGATGGTGCTGCGTCCGCTGACCACGCTGGCCGGGCAGGTCCGTCAGGTGGCCACCGGCGACTACTCGCACCGGATCACCGGTGCCGGGCCCCCGGAGTTCCAGCGTCTCGGCGAGGACGTGGACGCGATGCGCCAGAAGATCGCCGCGGACCTGGCCGAGGTACGCGAGGCGCGGGAACGGATCGAGTGGGTCAACACCCAGTTGCAGAAGCAGGCGGAGGAGCTGACCCGGTCCAACCGTGACCTGGAGCAGTTCGCCTACGTCGCCTCGCACGACCTGCAGGAGCCGCTGCGCAAGGTGGCCAGCTTCTGCCAGCTGCTCCAGCGCCGGTACGCCGGCCGCCTCGACGAGCGGGCCGACCAGTACATCGCCTTCGCCGTGGACGGCGCGCAGCGGATGCAGCGGCTGATCAACGACCTGCTGGCGTTCTCCCGGATCGGCCGGATCACCGCCGGGTTCACCGAGGTGGACCTGAACCGCCTGATGGGCGAGGTGTCGGCGCAGACCGAGCCGGCCCGCCAGTACGCCGACGCGGAGCTGACCTGGGGCGACCTGCCGGTGATCCGGGGCGAGGAGCCGCTGCTCACCAATCTGCTGGTGAACCTGGTCAGCAACTCGGTGAAGTTCCGCCGGCCGGACGTCACCCCGAAGGTGCACGTCTCGGCCCGGCTGGTCGACGACGAGTGGGAGATCACCTGCCAGGACAACGGCATCGGGATCGAGCCGGAGTTCGCCGAGAAGATCTTCGTGATTTTTCAGCGGCTGCATGCCAAGGATGCGTACCCGGGCACCGGCATCGGGCTGGCGATCGTCAAGAAGATCGTGGAGTACCACGGCGGCCGGGTCTGGGTGGACACCGACGTGCCGGAGGGCACCGCGATCCGCTTCACCCTGCCGGCGCTCCCCGCCGACATCGAGCGCGCCAGGCAGACCGCCGGTGCGGACGGATCGACCGCCGAGGCGGCGTCGGACGCGGATGGCGCCGGGCCGGACGCGGCGGAGCGGCCCGGTGACGGGCCGTCGACGGCCGGGGCCACCGGCGTCGACGCGGGGTCGTCGCGCGGTGACGGAGCCGGATCGGGTGCGGAAACCCCAGGTGACGGCGGTACGGTCGGCGAAGAGGTGGGTGCGGGGCGGCCCTCGTCCGGCGTCGCGCAGCGCACCGGCGGGTCGCCCGACGACGGCGGACCGCAGGCCCCGGACGGGGCGGCGGGCAACGGAACTGGTGGCATGAAGGAGGCGGTGAGATGACCGCGCCGGCTGACGGCAACAGCCCGATCGAGGTGCTGCTGGTCGAGGACGACCCGGGCGACGTGCTGATGACCCGGGAGGCCTTCGAGGAGCACAAGCTGCGCAACCGGCTGAGCGTGGTCTCCGACGGCGCCGAGGCGCTGGCCTACCTGCGCCGCGAGGGCGAGTACGCGGACGCGCCGATGCCCGACCTGATCCTGCTCGACCTGAACCTGCCGCGCCGGGACGGCCGGGAGGTGCTGGAGGAGATCAAGAAGGACGAGCAGCTCCGCCGCATCCCGGTCGTGGTGCTCACCACCTCGCAGGCCGACGAGGACATACTGCGCAGCTACCAGTTGCACGCCAACGCGTACGTCGCCAAGCCGGTGGACTTCGAGCGGTTCATCGCGGTGGTCCGACAGATCGACGAGTTCTTCGTCAGCGTGGTGAAGCTGCCGCCGCGTGGCTGACACCCTGGTCGACGACGTCGCCGGGTTGCTGCGGGAGACCGCCGACCGGGTGGTGCTGCCGCTTTTCCGGCACCTCGACGACGCCGACGTGACCGAGAAGGCCCCCGGTGAACTGGTCACCGTCGCCGACCGCCGGTCCGAGGACATGATCAGTGCCGGGCTGCGTCGGCTACGCCCCAATTCGGTGGTGGTCGGTGAGGAGGCGGTGGCCGACGATCCGGGCCTGCTGCGGCACCTGGGTTCCTCGGGCGAGGTGTGGTTGGTGGACCCGATCGACGGCACCGCCAACTTCGCGGCCGGCAAGTCCCCGTTCGCGTTGATGGTCTCCCTGCTCACCGAGGGGCGTCCGACGGCCGCGTGGATCCTCGATCCGGTCGCCGGGACGCTGGCCACCGCGCAGGACGGCGGGGGCGCGTACGTCGACGGTGCGCCGTTGCGCCTGCCCGCCGACGCGCCACCCGTCGGTGAGCTGCGGGGGGCCGCGATGACCAAGTTCCTGCCGGGGCCGTCGCAGCGGACGGTCGTGGCCGGCAGTTCCCGGATCGGCGAGTTGCTGCCCGGCCAGCACTGCGCCGGCCGCGAGTATCTCGACGTGCTCACCGGGCGGCAGCAGTTCGTGCTGTTCTGGCGCACCCTGCCCTGGGACCACGGCCCCGGCACGCTGCTGGTCCGGGCGGCCGGTGGGGTGGCCCGTCGTCTCGACGGCACCGACTACCACCCGGCCGACACCGAGCCGGGTCTGCTGGTGGCCGCCAGCGACAAGGTGTGGACCGAGGTGCACAACACGCTCCTGGCACCCTGACCGCTGGCATCGGGAGATCCACGACCGCTCGCACGCCGTGACCGACGTGAATGCGAGTGCGCTGGGTGAGGGCGTGGTGTCGGTGTGTCGACGGTGCGGCCGGTGCGGGTTCGGGGGCGTGGTTCTGCGGGTCCGGTCCGGTATCCTGACCGGCGGTCTTCGCCAGCAGGCCGCCGACCGGCGTCGGCGGCGGCCGACGCCGCGCAGCGCCCCATCGGGGGCCGGCGGCCGACGGAAGGATGCTTTCGTGCGCAGGTCCATGCCCATCGGGCGGCGGGCTCTCCGGCCGCTGATCGCCCTGCTCGCCGCGGTGGCGCTGCTGTTCGGCCTCGGGGCCGTCCCGGCGTACGCCGAGCCCAACGAGGGGGGCAGCAAGAAGCTGCGGGACGCCCTGGAGTCGACCGCCAAGGCGCACATCGAGGCCAAGCGGAAGCTTCAGGGCTCGGAGAAGCGGCAGAAGGAGATGGCCGCGCAGTTGGCCGACGTGGAGGGCCGGCTCGGCGAGCTGACCGATCTGGTCGGTGAGGTGGCCGCGCAGTCCTACCGGGTCGGCCGGCTGAGCGCGGCGGCCGCGTTGTTGGACAGCGGCACCCCGGAGGCCTTCGTGCAGCGGGCCGCCAGCCTGGACATGATGGCCCAGCGGGACGGTCGCCGGGTGCGCGAGCTGACCGCGGCCCGCGAGGAGGCCCGGCAGGCGAAGCTCGCGATCAACGCCGAGGTGCGCGAGCAGCGCAAGCAGCTCGCCGTCATGGCGAAGAAGAAGAAGGAGGCCGAGACGGCCCTGGCCGCCGTCAGCTCGGGCGGCAGTGGCGGTTTCAGCGGCGGCAACTCCAGCTCGGCCAGCCCGGCACCGCGCAACTCCGACGGCTCCTGGCCCGGTGAGTCGTGCTCGGTGAACGACCCGACGACCTCCGGCTGCATCACCGCGCGCACGCTGCACATGCTCAACCAGACCAAGGCGGCCGGTTACAAGCGGCACGTCTCCTGTTACCGCAGCGGCGGCTCGGGTGAGCACCCGAAGGGCCGGGCCTGCGACTTCTCGGCCGCCACGAACGGGTTCGAGGACCGCACGGCCACCGGCGGCGACAAGTCGTACGGGGACAGCCTGGCCGCCTGGCACGTCCGCAACGCCGACCGGCTCGGTGTGCTCTACGTGATCTGGTACCGACAGATCTGGCACCCGGGGACCGGCTGGCGGGCGTACGGCGGCAGTGGCAGTCCGGCCGCGGATCACACGAACCATGTTCACACTTCGATGTACTGACCCGGCGCCCCTTTCCCGCTGCGTACCATCGCCACGATGAACTCTCCATCGCCTGAGGTGGCGGTGCCCGCCGTGCCCTCCGAACCGGAGGCACCCCGGGCACTGCCCAACGGGCTCGCCGCGTTCCTGGTCTTCTACTCCAGCGGAGCCGTCCTGGTCCTGGAGACCGCCGCGTTGCGCCTCGTCGGGCCGTACGTGGGGGTCACTCTCCAGGTGACCAGCTCGGTCATCGGCATCGCGTTGGCCGCGATCGCGTACGGGGCGTGGGCGGGCGGCTGGCTGGCCGACCGGCGCAATCCGCGTACGCTGCTGGCGCCCGCGCTGGTGCTCTCCGGCATCGCCACCGCGATCACCCTGCCGGCGGTGCGGTACGCCGGTGAGGTGCTGCGTGGCGGCGCGGAGAGCGCGATCCTGCTGCTCGTGGTGGTCGCCGTCTTCGCGCCCGCGATGCTGCTCTCCTCGGTCAGCCCGCTGGTGATCAAGCTTCAGCTCGCCGACCTGCGCCGGACCGGTCAGGTGGTCGGCCGGCTCTCCGGCATCGGCACCCTGGGTGCGGTGACGGCCACCCTGGTCACCGGCTTCGTGCTGGTCGCTGCGCTGCCGAGCACGGTCATCCTGTTCGGGCTGGCCGCCTCGCTAGGCATCACCGGGATCGCGCTCGGGGTGTACCTGCACCGGCAGGACCGGGCCGGCCTGCCGGGTCCGGCCCGGACCAGGGCCGCGCTGGCGGTGCTGGGGCTGGTCGGGGTGGGACTGACCGTGGTGGCGCCGGACCCGTGCGACGTGGAGACGGCGTACCACTGCGCCCGGGTGGAGGCGGATCCCGGCCGGTCCACCGGGCGGACGCTGCTGCTGAACTCGGCCCAACACTCGTACGTCGACCTGGCCGACCCGACCCACCTGGAGTACGCGTACACCCGGTGGATCGGGGCGGTGGCGGACGTGATGGCGCCGGAGGGCCAGCGGCTCGACGCGTTGCACCTGGGCGGCGGCGGGTTCACCGTGCCGCGTTACCTGACCGCCACCCGGCCCGGCACCGACAACCTGGTCTTCGAGATCGACGGCGGGCTGGTCGAGTTGGGTGAGCGCCACCTCGGCGTACGGCAGGGACCGGACCTGCGGGCCGAGGTGGGCGACGCCCGGATGCTGGTGGTCGCGGAGGGCACCGACACGCGGGACTTCGTGGTCGGCGACGCGTTCGGCCACCTGGTGGTGCCGTGGCACCTGGCGACCCGGGAGATGGCGGCTGAGGTGCGGCGGGTCGTCCGGCCCGGCGGGGTGTACGTGCAGAACGTGATCGACTACCCGCCGCTGCGCTTCATCCGCAGCGAGGTCGCCACCGTCTCCGCCGAGTTCCGGCACGTCGCGCTGATCGCCCCGCCGGAGGCGCTGGCGGGGGAGCGGGGCGCCAACTTCCTGATCGTCGCCTCGGACACGCCGCTGCCGCTGGCCGCCGTGCGGGCCCGGCTGGACGACCGCAACGAGGCGGTCAGCCTGCTCTCCGGCGGCGACCTGACTGATTTCGTCGGTGACGCACTGGTGTTGACCGATGACTACGCGCCGGTGGACCAATTGCTCGCGACCGCCTGATCGGGTGAGATCCTGACCGAATCCGACCAGAAAGGTGTAGGCGGGTTCGTGTCGGGCAACAACGCCGACCATGGGTGGTGGCCAACGCAGGGGCACGCAACTGGTCGGTGAGCGGTACCGACTGATCGAGCAGGTCGGCACCGGCGGGATGTCGGTGGTCTGGCGCGGCTACGACGAGGTGCTCGGCCGCCAGGTGGCGGTCAAGGTCCTCGCGTCCCGGCTGGCCAGCGACCGGGCGTTCCGGCACCGGATCCGGATCGAGGCACAGGCCGCCGCCCGGCTCTGCCACCCCAACATCACCAACGTGTACGACTACGGGGAGTCCGAGCAGGTCGGGCTGACCGTGCCGTACGTGGTGATGGAACTCATCGACGGCGCTCCGCTGACCGCACGACTGCGCCGCGACGCCCGGCTGCCGTGGCGGGAGGCGGTGACGGTGGCGGCGGAGGTGGCCTCCGCACTGGCCACCGCGCACGCCCGGGGTGTGGTGCACCGGGACGTCACGCCCGGCAACGTGATGCTGACCCCGACCGGCGTCAAGGTCGTCGACTTCGGCATCTCGGCGCTGGTCGGGGAGAGCGAGAAGGGGCCGGACGGCACACTGCTCGGCACCCCCGCCTACCTCGCCCCGGAACGGCTCGACAACGGCCAGGTCAGCCCGGCCACCGACGTGTACGCGGTCGGCCTGCTGCTCTACCGGATGCTCACCGGGCGGCTGCCCTGGGAGGCGAACACCACCACGCAGATGCTGCGGGCGCACCTGTACCGCGAACCCGAGCCGATGCCGGACGTGCCGGGGCTGCCCGACGGCGTCGCCGCGCTGGTGCACCGCTGCCTGGCGAAGTGCCCGGGGGACCGGCCGCGTACCGCCGAACTGGCCCGGTGCCTCGCCGAGGCGGTCGGCAAGGTGACCGCGCGGGCCGAGGACGAAAGGGTCCCCGCGCCGATGATGCTGGCCAGCGTCGGCACCACGATTCTGCCCTGGTCCGCCGCGACCGACGCGCTGCCCTTCGCCGGCCAGCGGACCCGCCGTGCCACGACCCGCCGCCGCCGGATCGAGGCGGCGGTGGCCGCCACCGCGTTGATCGGCGTCACGGCGATGGTCTGGACGATGACCTCGCGCAGCCCGGCCAGTGGCGGCATCGATCAGCTCACCCAGGCCCGGATGGGCGTCGAGGAGACGGTCCCCTGCCAGGTCAGCTACGCGTTGCGGACGGACTCGGGCACCGAGTTCACCGCCGAGCTGAGCCTGACCAACTCCGGCGAGCGGGAACTGCGCGACTGGACGATGAGTTTCACCTTCCCCGGGAAGCAGAAGGTGACCAAGGCGAGCCCGGCGCAGGCCCGCCAGCAGGGCCGATCGGTCGCCGTGCAACCGGCGTCGGGGAAGCCGACGTTGGCGCCGGGAGCCACCGAGAAGATGAGCCTGACCGGCCGGTACACCGGACCGAACCCGCTGCCGGTGGAGTTCCGGGTCGGCGACGCGCGGTGCGGGGTGCAGGTCTCCGGGGTCGCCGGGAGCGCCCCGGCAGCCGGTAAGCCGGTGAAGGCCACCACCACGACGTCGAAGGCCGGTTCGGGCGGCTCCGGCGGCACCAGGGCCAAGGGCGGGGCGGAGAAGAAGCCGGCCGGCACGAAGACCAAGCCCGGCAAGGAGAAGCCCGGTAAGGAGAAGGCGGGCAAGGACAAGCAACCCGGCAAGGACAAGCCGAAGAAGGGCAAGCCCGGCAAGGGGTGACACCGACCTCAGGTGACCAGGGAGAACCGCTGTACGTGCTCGATGGTCCCCTCGACGATGAGCGTGCTGTCCCGGACCAGTTCCAGCCCGTCGGAGACGTAGCGGAAGCGGCTCTCCCCGGGCGGCTTGATACCGATCACGCGTACGCCGTAGCGGTCCAGCAGCCGTACCTCGCTGATCGCCTGTCCCACCAGCGACTCCGGTACGCGGAGCTTGGCGATGGCGAACGCGTCGTCGAACTCCACGAAGTCGAGCATCCGGCTGACGATCAGGTGGGCCAGCCGCTCGCCGGTCTCCGCCTCGGGGAAGATCACGTGCTGCGCGCCGACCGAGGAGAGGATCTTCGCGTGCTGTGCGGAGGTGGCCCGCGCCCAGATCTGCGGTACGCCGAGCTCGACCAGAGCCAGCACGGTCAACACACTGGCCTGCACCGAGGCGCCGATGGCCACCACCACGCGTTGCAGGTCGGCGACGCCGAGCTGGCGCAGCGCGTCCTCGTCGGTGGAGTCGGCCTGGGCCACCTCGTCGAGCTGGGCCGACCACTTCTGCACCTGCTGGGCGTTGCGGTCGATGGCCAGCACGTCGTGCCCGAGGGCGCTGAGCGACTCGGCCAGGTGACAGCCGAAACGGCCCAGCCCGATCACGGCGATGGTCTCGTCGTCGGATCTTCTAGCCGACAATGGGTTGCTCCTCCGGGTAGCGGTAGAGACGGCGACGGGTGTTCAGGGCGATCGCCGAGCCGAGGGTGAGCGGACCCACCCGGCCGATGTACATCAGGACGGTCAGCAGGAACACGCCCCCGTCCTCCAACGACGACGTCAGCCCGACCGTGAGCCCGGTGGTGCTGAACGCCGAGGTGATCTCGAACAGCGTGCTGGTGAGCGGTAACCCGTCGGTGAGCAGGATCAACACGCTGGTGCCGGCGGCCACCATCGCGACGCTGAGCAGGGTGACGGTCAACGCCTGCCGCTGGCTCGACGTGGCGATGCGCCGGTGCCCGACCGTGACGTCCGGCTCGCCCCGGATCTCCGCCCACATGATGAAGGCGAGCAGGAAGAATGTGGACACCTTGATGCCACCGGCGGTGCTGGCGCTGCCGCCGCCGATGAACATCAACGCGATCAGCAGCGGGTAGCTCTCCTCCCGCAACCGGTCGATCGGCATCACCTCGAAGCCGCCGGTGCGGGAGAACGTGATCTGGGTGAACGCGGCGTTCACCTTGCCCGGAACGTCGTACTGGCCGATGGTCCACGGGTTGGACCACTCGCTGGCCAGCAGGATCACGAACCCGACGGCCACCAGCACGACGCTGCCCCAGATGGTCAGCTTGGTGGCCACCGCCCAGCGCACCGGCCGCCGCCACTCCCGGACCGCCTCGAACAGCGCCGGGAACCCCAGCCCGCCGACGATCGAACCGAGAGCCAGCGGCAGGGTCACCCAGGGGTCCCGGGCGAAGGCCAGCAGCCCGTCGGAGTAGAGCGAGAAGCCGGAGTTGTTGAACGCCTGGATCGAGTGGAAGGACGCCGACCAGAGCGCTCGCCGCAGGGGATACTCGTAGCCGAGCCAGAGCCGGGCGGTGAGCACGACCGTCATCACCACCTCGCAGACCAGCACCGTGGTCCCGATGCGCATCAGCAACCGGCGTACGTCACCCAGTCCGTACTCCAGGGTCTCGGCCTGGACCAGCATCCGGTTGTGCAGACCGAGCCGCCGGGACACGGTCAGGACCACCAGCGCGGCGAGCGTCAGGATGCCGAGTCCGCCGACCTGGGTCAGCACCGTGATCACCACCAGTCCGGTCTCGGACCAGTAGTTCGGCGTGTCGGTGATGGCCAGCCCGGTGACCGAGACCGCCGAGGTGGCGGTGAACAGCGCGACCGGAAACGGCGGGTGCTGGTGCTGGATGGTCATCGGCTCCAGCATCAGCAGGCCGGCGCCGAGCAGGATCGTCACGAGGAAGCCGACCGGTACCAGCCGCACGGGGTGACGAAGGAACCGGCGCACCAGACAATCTTCCGATTCCGCCCGGTTCGGGGTGCGGGAATCGAGATCCCGAGCCTCCACCGACCGTCAGGCGCCCCAGCCACCGGCCACCGGCCACCGTGCGGCAGTGGCCGCTGTCCTCACGCCTCGCCCCTCGCCCCTAGCGCCGATCATGGAGTTGTGGCGAGGGAATCGCGGATGTATATCCCTTTCGTCACGACCACAACTCCATGATCGCGGGGTGATGGAGGGGCTGCGGGGCGGGTTGGGCTTCTTCCCGAACGTCGAGGCGGTGGGTACGACGGTCTCCGAGGAGGAAACCCAGTTCATCCGCCACTGGGTGTTCTGTGATCAGCCGCTCGACGGTGGCCGGTGTCTGCGGCTGGCCGACCACGACGGGCCGTGTCACCTGTCCCGCACCTGACGTCGCCTGGCCGGGGACAGGCGGGAGGGTACGGCGGCAGGGGCGGCCCGTCGCCGTGCCGCCCCTGACCGATCAGCCGTTGAGCAGGTCGTATGCCGCCGTGGGCGCCTTCTCTGCCTCGTCCTCGGTGAACGCGACGATCGCGGGGGCGCTGCCGAAGTCGAAGTACTCGACCACGTACTCCGACGCCTTCTGCTCCCCGTCGGCCGGGATCGCCAGGGTGAGCGAGGTGAGGTTGCCGTCCGCCCCCACCACGGCGGTGAGCGGGATCTGCGTGATGGCGTCGCTGAGCTTGGCCACGCCCTCCAGGGCGTCCGCCAGGTCCGGCTGGGCGGAGAGGTCGACCGTGCCGGTGTACGTCCCGCCCTCACCGGCCTGGACGTCGCTGGCCGCCTGGATGATCACCTCGGCGTTGCCGGGGTCGGTGCCCTCGTAGGTGGGCAGGGAGTCCGGCCCGTCGACCTTCGACGGGTCCAGTTCCATCCACGTGGTGGGCAGCTTCATCAGCTTCTGGATGTTCTTGTCGCCCTTGAAGTTGACCTTCATCCAGGTGCGTGACTCGATCATCCGGAAGGACATCTCCAGGGTGAAGTCCTTGTCCTTGGTGACCGTGTCGATGTCCATGCCCCGGTTCGCCGGGTCGACCACTCCGGACACGTCGCCGGAGGTGGTGAAACGGAACGCCGGGTCCTGCTCGCCGGGTACCGCGTCCAGCAGTTCCTGCTTGGGGTCCGGCGGTGGCGGGGCCGCCTCCGGGGCGTCCTTGTCGTCGCAGCCGGCCACCAGGGTCGCGGCCAGCAGGGCGATCGTCGCGACCGCGAAGCGCCGGGTCGTGGCGGTGGTACCGGTTCGCTGAGTCATCTCGTCTCTCTTCCGCGGATCGAACGGAATCGTATGCCAGACGCCCCGCTGCCGCGTCCCGCCACCACGTCGCACGGCCACACCCACCCCCACATCACCGCCGGCCCGCCGCGCCTCTCGTCAGCCGTCGGTCATGTCACCGTGCGCCCTTTGCTCTGCTTCACCCCACGCACCGAACACGCCCGGATTCTGTTGCGCCAGTTGAAGCAGAGCAAAGGACGCCGGGGACAACACCGGACCGACCGCAGCAGGGCGCCCGGCCGCCCGCCTGGCAGCCGAGCCCGCCGAGCGCGCCGCCCGCCTGGCAGCCGAGCCCGCCGAGCCCGCTGAGCGCACGCCGTGACGGGCCGGTCGTCCGACGGTGCTGGTAGAAAGGCCGGATGAGCCAGGAACGGACGACGATCCGGCAGCGGGCCGAGGCGGTGCTGCGGCGGCTGGCGGGCGAGGACGCCCGGCTCCGGGAGGACCAGGGGCGGGCGATCGAGGCGTTGGTGGTCGACCGACGGCGGGTGCTCTGCGTGCAGCGCACCGGTTGGGGCAAGTCGGCGGTCTACTTCGTGGCCACCGCGCTGCTGCGGCAGGAGGTGGACGGCCGGGAGCCGGCCGGGCCCACCGTGATCGTGTCGCCGCTGCTGGCGTTGATGCGTAACCAGGTCGAGTCGGCGGCCCGGGCCGGTATCCGGGCGCGCACCATCAACTCGGCCAACCTCGACGAGTGGGACGAGATCACCGGCGAGATCCACGCCGGTGCGGTGGACGTGCTGCTGATCAGCCCGGAGCGGCTCAACAATCCGGACTTCCGGGACGGCGTACTGCCGAGGTTGGCCGCCACCACCGGCCTGTTGGTGGTCGACGAGGCGCACTGTGTGTCGGACTGGGGGCACGACTTCCGGCCGGACTACCGGAGGTTGCGGACCTTCCTCGGCAACCTGCCGGAGCAGACGCCGGTGCTGGCCACCACCGCCACCGCCAACGAGCGGGTGACGCGGGACGTGGCCGAGCAGCTCGGCACCGAGGCGGTCACGTCGGGGCGGCAGCGACCGGACGTCCTCGTGCTGCGCGGCAGCCTGGACCGGGAGTCGCTGCGGCTGGGCGTACTCGACCTGCCGAGCCCGGCGCACCGGCTCGGCTGGCTCGCCGACCACCTGGACCGGCTGCCCGGCTCCGGCATCATCTATACGTTGACCGTGGCGTCGGCGACCGAGACCGCCGAGTTCCTGCGGTCGCGGGGCTGGACGGTGGCCGCGTACACCGGGCAGGCCGAGGACGCCGACCGCCGCGCCGCCGAGCAGGACCTGCTCGACAACAAGATCAAGGCGTTGGTCGCCACCAGCGCGCTCGGCATGGGCTTCGACAAGCCGGACCTCGGCTTCGTGGTGCACCTGGGCGCGCCCCCGTCGCCGATCGCCTACTACCAGCAGGTCGGCCGTGCCGGCCGCGCGGTCGAGCATGCCGAGGTGCTGCTGCTGCCCGGTGTCGAGGACCAGGCCATCTGGCGGTACTTCGCGTCGCTCGCCTTCCCGCCCGAGGACCAGGTCCGCGCCGTGCTGGCCGCGCTGCACACCGACCGGCCGCTCTCCACCCAGGCCCTGGAGCCCCTGGTCGACCTGCGCCGGGCCCGGCTGGAACTGATGCTCAAGGTGCTCGACGTGGACGGCGCCGTCCGCCGGGTGCGCGGTGGGTGGCTCGCCACCGGCGAAACCTGGGTCTACGACGAGCCCCGGTTGCGGCGCGTCGCCGCCGCCCGCGCCGACGAGCAACAGGCCATGCTCGGGTACGCCGCGACGACCGACTGCCGGATGCGCTACCTGCGGGACTGTCTGGACGACGCGGAGGCGGCCGACTGTGGGCGCTGTGACCGGTGCGCCGCGCCGCTGTTCACGGCGGAGGTGTCACCGGCCGCGCTGACCACCGCGCAGACGTTCCTGGGTCGCCCCGGCGTGCCGCTCGCGCCCAAGAAGCTCTGGCCGACCGGGTTGGAGGCGGTCGGCGTACCGCTGAAGGGCCGCATCGCCCCGACGGAGCAGGCCCTTTCCGGACGGGCCGTGGGCCGGCTCTCCGACCTCGGCTGGGGTGGCCGGCTGCGCGGCCTGGTCGGGCCGGGCACGCCGGACGGCCCGCTGCCGGACGACCTGGCTGCCGCCGTCATCGAGGTGCTCAAGGCGTGGGCGCACGGCGACGACCCGTGGCCCCGCCGCCCGGCGGGCGTGGTCGCGGTCGACTCACGGACCCATCCGGTGCTGGTCGGGTCGCTGGCCGAGCGGATCGCCGCCGTCGGGCGGCTGCCGCTGCTGGGCCGGGTCGTCTCGGCCGGTCCGCCGGCCGGTCCGCGTGGCAACAGCGCCCAGCGGGTACGCACCCTGCACGGCGCCCTCACCGTGCCCGAGCCGCTCGCCGACGCCCTCACCGGGCTGGACGGCCCGGTCCTGCTCGTCGACGACCTGGTCGACTCGGGCTGGACGATGACGATGGCGGCGCGGGAACTGCGCCGCGCCGGTGCCCCCGACGTCCTGCCGCTGGCCCTCGCCGTCGCCGGCTGACGCTCGGCACACGGCCGGCGGACACCCTCACCCACGTGCCGCGCCAGACCGGGACCGGTCCGCGGGTGCGACCGGAGCCACGACCGGGCGTACCCGCCGGGGCGCCGCAGCATCCGGCGGTACGGTGGGCGCATGGCTGACCAGGAACCCGACGCGCCCGCGTTCGGGTCGGTGCGGGTCGCCGAGCGGCCGGCGGCGGGCGGCGACCCGGACGCGGTCCCCGCGACGCCGGACCGGGCCACGCTGCGGCTGGCCCTGGTGGTCGGCGGGTTGGTGCTGGCAGTGCTGCTCGGCTTCGGGCTCGGCCGGATCAACGGCGGTGGTCCGGCAGCGGCACTCGGCGGCGCGGGGGACAGCGCGCTGGCCGACCACAGTCACGCACCCGGCGTCGGCGCGCACTCGCACGGCGCCGACCAGGAGGCCGCCGCTGAAGCCGGTGGGCTGGCGATCAGCCGGGACGGCTACACGCTCGCCCCGCTGTCGGCCGAGTTCACCGCCGGCCGCGAAGGTGAGCTGCGGTTCCGGGTCGAGGACGGGCAGCGCCGCGCGGTCACCCGGTTCGCGGTCGTGCACGACAAGCCGATGCACGTCATCGTGGTGCGTCGCGACCTGAGCGGCTATCAGCACCTGCACCCGACCATGGCGGCGGACGGCACCTGGTCGGTGCCGCTCACCCTGGCGCAGCCCGGCCTGTGGCGGGCGTACGCCGATTTCACCGCGCTCGCCGACGACGGCCGGCAGACCGCCACCACGCTCGGCGTGGACCTGGTCGCGCCCGGCACGTACCAGCCCCGGGACCTGCCCGCCCCGGCCACCACCGACACGGTCGACGGGTGGACCGTCGGATACCAGGGCCGCCCCGAACCCGGGCTGACGGTGCCGTTGAGTTTCCGGGTCGCCGGTGCGGACGGCGCCGTCCCGGCGCTGGAGCGGTACCTCGGCGCGTACGGGCATCTCGTCGCGTTGCGCGAGGGCGACCTCGGGTACCTGCACGTGCACCCCGAGACGGAGTTGGTCGACGGTGCGATCCAGTTCTGGCTGACCGCGCCGGGGCCGGGGCGGTACCGCCTCTATCTGGACTTCGCCACCGGCGGGCAGGTCCGTACCGCCGAGTTCACGGTGACCGTCGGCTAGCTCAGCCGGCCCGGCGGATCGGTCGGCGGGCGAGGTAACGCAGCAGGTCGCGGATGTGATGCTTCTCCTCGGCCGGCACGGCCGGGTCCGCCAGCCGTTGCAGGATCACCCGGACGTCGGCCTCGACCGGGCCCTCGTCGCCGCGTCGCCAGGGCCCGGGGCCGGCGTCGGGCAGGCCGAGCGCGCGGAAGGCCGCTGCCACCGGCAGGTCCAGCGCGGCGCAGAAGCCGCGAACCTTGGCCAACTCGGGGTAGTCCTGCCAGTCACCGGCCAACCAGCGGAAGACGGTCGAGCGCCCGACGCCGGTGTGCCCGGCCAGGTCGGTGACCGTCCATCCGCGTTCCTCCCGGGCGTCGTCGATGGCGCGGCGCACGAAGCGCGCGAACGCCATCTGCGGCGAGACCTCTGCCGAACTCATCCGGTGGGTATGCCCTCCCGACCGGCACCCGACGGTGCGTTCTTCGAGACTAGTACGCGAAGTTGCGGACGCAACTGACTGATCGACCAGACGACAGTGACGGCGGAGTCGAGTCGGGTCAACGCTTCTCGGCGAGCGGCGCGAGCAGTGTCTCCAGTCGTGGTGAGACCCGCCACTGCGTCACCAGCTCGCGATACTCCGCGCGGTGGGCGTCGGTCGGTGCGGCGCCGGTGCGTCGTGCCCGGATCAGCAGGTTGCGGGGGGTGTGTGCCGAGTCGACGAACTCGACCACCTCGGCCCGGTAGCCGTGCAGCCGCAACAGACCGGCCCGCACCGCGTCGGTGAGCACGTCCGCGAAACGCTCCCGGAGGATCCCCTGCCGGGTCAGCAGCTCGTAGGGCGCGGGTGCCGGGCGGGCGCGGAGCTGCGCGGCGATGTCGTGGTGGCAGCAGGGCGCGGCCAGCACCCACCGGGCTTCCCAGCGCACCGCGCGGGCCAGCGCCTCGTCGGTGGCCGTGTCGCAGGCGTGCAGGGCGAGCACCAGGTCCGGTGCCGGTTCGACGACCGCGTCGGCGATGGTGCCGGCCACGAAGCGGACCCGGTCGGCCCAGCCCAGCCGCTGCGCCAGCGCGGTGTTGCGGTGCCGCTGGTCGTCGCGTACGTCGACACCGACCAGCTCGACGTCCCACCCGCGCCCGGACAGATAGCGGTACGCGGCGAAGCTGAGGTACGCGTTGCCGCAGCCCAGGTCCACCACCCGCAGCGGACCCGGCTCGTCGGGCAGCGTCGCCGCCAGCGCCCGCAGGAACGCGTCCACCTGCCGACGCTTGGCCGCCGAGCCGCCGATCTCGGCGAAGAGCGGGTCGCCCGGGTCGAGCAGGTACTCCTTGGCCCGGTCGTGTCCGGCCGGAGCGGCGGCCGGGCGGTCGCTGGAGCTGCGGTGCACCTGCGCCTCACCCGACTTGGTGACCCGCAGTTGGAGCGTGGCCCCGGTGGTCTCCACGTGCCAGTTGCCGAAGGGCTCGGCCAGCAGCGCCTCGACCGCCGCGTCCGCCTCCGGCCCGGCGGTCACGTTGCGGGTGTACGGCCGGTCGCCGTCGGACGTCGAGATCTGCAACCTCGGGCCGGCCTTGAGCGCGACCGGTCGCAGCTCGGCCCGGACCACGGAAGGTCGTTGGCCGCGCCGACGACCGGCGGCCACGGCCCGGGTGAGCGCGGGATCCAGCAGCATCGAGCGGACCTCGGCCAGGGCGGAGTCCAACGGTTCGGGCATCGCTCCATCTTCCCCGCCGGCCCGGGGCATGCCGACATCGGCGGGGCGGCGGTGCTGTGTGTTCGAGGCGGCGGGTGGTGACAGCATCGCGCCGACGACCGGGCTGGTCGTCGGCGCGATGCCGTTGCATGGTCTCCTGTGCCGCTCCGTCCGGTGGACGGAGCGGGATCAGTCGGTGCTGGCCTCGGCCGAGCTGCCGGCGGTGGCCCGGCGGCGCCGACGGCGGCGCGGGCGGGGCGTCTCGGCGGTGCCCTCGGTGCCGGTGGCGGCCTCGACGGGGGTACCCGTCTCGGCGGAGTTGGTCGAGTCGACACCGGCGATGACCTCGCCGGCGCGGCGGCGCCGACGGCGGCGCGGCGTGCGGGTGCCCTCACCGGCCTCGCCGGACAGCTCTGCGCCGGCCTCGGCGGACTCCGGCCCGGCGTCGCCGCCCGGCCCACGACCGCTCTCGGCGCGGCCCCGGCCCTCGCCACGACCCCGGCTCTCACCGCGTCCGCCCTCGCTGCGTCCGCCGCTGTCGCCGCGTCCGCCCTCGCCGCGTCCACGGCCCTGGCGACGTCCGGCGCCGCGCGGCTCGCCGCCACGGCGGGCGCGACCGCCGCCCAGGTCCTCCTCGACCTCGGCGGACAATCCGGCGCGGGTGCGCTCGGCGGTCGGCAGCGTGCCGGTCACCTCGGTCGAGATGTGCAGGTCGGTGTAGAGGTGCGGAGAGGTGTGGTAGGTCTCCTGCGGCTCGGGCATGTCCAGCCCGAGCGTCTTGTCGATGATCCGCCAGCGGGGCATGTCGTCCCAGTCGACGAAGGTCACCGCCACACCGGTCGCCCCGGCCCGGCCGGTACGGCCGATCCGGTGGGTGTAGGTGTCCTGGTCCTCGGGGCAGTCGTAGTTGATGACGTGGGTGACGCCGCTGACGTCGATGCCCCGGGCCGCGACGTCGGTGGCGACCAGAGTGTCGATCTTGCCGGCGCGAAAGGCCCGGAGGGCCCGCTCACGGGCGCCCTGTCCGAGGTCGCCGTGCACGGCCGCGACCGCGAAGCCACGGAAGTCGAGGTCCTCGGCCACCCGGTCGGCGGCCCGCTTGGTCCGCGTGAAGATCATCGTCAGGCCACGGCTCTCCGCCTGGAGGATCCGGGCCACGATCTCGATCTTGTTCATCGAGTGGGTGCGGTAGACCAGCTGCTCGGTCTGCGGGGACGGGCCGGTCTCGGCGGTGTGCCCGGCGTGGATCGTGATCGGGTGACGCAGGAACCGCCGGGACAGCGTCACGATCGGGTCCGGCATGGTGGCGGAGAACAGCATGGTCTGCCGCTCCTCCGGGAGCATCGCCAGGATCCGCTCGACGTCGTCGAGGAAGCCCAGGTCGAGCATCCGGTCGGCCTCGTCCAGCACCAGCGCGCGTACGCCGTGCAGGCGCAGGTGCTTCTGCTTGGCCAGGTCGAGCAGGCGGCCCGGCGTACCGACGAGGATCTCCACGCCCTTGCGCAGCGCGTCGACCTGCGGCTCGTACGCGACCCCGCCATAGATCGGGAGTACCCGGACGCCCCGGGTGCGGCCTGCGGCGGCGATGTCCTTGGCGACCTGGATGCCCAGTTCACGGGTGGGCACGACGACGAGTGCCTGCGGCACGCCGTCACTGCCCTCGCCCGGTGCGAAGACCCGCTCCAGCAGCGGTACGCCGAAGCCGAGGGTCTTGCCGGTGCCGGTCGGCGCCTGCCCGATCAGGTCGGCGCCGCGCAGGGCGATCGGCAGCGCGTACTCCTGGATGGCGAAGGCGCGGGTGATGCCGGACGCGGCCAGCGCGTCGACGGTCTCGGCGCGCGCGCCGAGCTCGGCGAAGGTCGGTGCCTCCGGTCGGACCGGGGCGGTCGGGGCCAGTTCCTGGCCGTCTGTGAGGTCTTGAATCGGCTCACTCATGTGGATTTGGGGGTGCCCTCTCGTGGGTGCGCCCCGTCATGTCCTCAGGGCGCGTTCGGTTTGGCGCGGGCCACACGGTCGGCGGCAGAGATGCCGGGCGGACCGGGCCGCACGCGCGCCGTGGGTCGGACGTCGACCGGGTTGGATCTGAATCCGGTCGGGATCGGCGCCTACGGCAACTCGTCCATGTTACCTGAACGGGTGTGAAGCCGTCCCGATTCCAGTCCGGCAAGAGTCACCGGGAGGGCTTCTATGTGACCTGTATCACATGCATGTGGTCGGTGCTGCCTGGTCAGCCCGCCCGGTGACGCCTCGCCGAGCGCTCCCCGGGCGGCCGACGGCGGTAGCCTGCGCGGGTGTCCGCCCCCGCCGCGCCCGATCACGCCGTCGCCGACCTGCTCGGCCTGGTGGCCCTCGGTGAACTGCTCGCCTTCGAACGTCTGGCGGCCGATGCCCGGTTCGCCCCGGATCTGCGCCGTCGGGCCGCGTTGAGCGAGATGGCCGCCGCCGAGATCGCCAACTACCGGCGGCTGGCCGACCGGCTGGCGGTGCTCGGCGTGCCGGTGGAGGAGGCGATGGCGGCCTACGTCGAGCCGTTGCAGGGGTACCACGACTCGACCGAGCCCCGGGACTGGGCGGAAGCGGTCACCAAGGCGTACGTCGGTGACGGGATCACCGAGGACTTCCTCCGCGAGATCGCCGAGGCGCTGCGGGAGCCGGACCGGCGCCTGGTCCTGGACGTGCTGCGTGACTCGCGGTACGCGGAGTTCGCCGCCGCCGAGATCCGGCACGCCGTCGCGGCGGACCCGAAGGTCGCCGGTCGGTTGTCCATGTGGGCCCGGCGACTGGTCGGCGAGGCGCTGTCCCAGGCGGGCCGGGTGGTCGCCGCCGACCGGGGGACGTTGACCGCCCTGATCGTCGCGGACGGGCAGGCGGACGTACCCGGATTGTTCCGGCGGCTGACCGCCGCGCACACCGCGCGGATGGCCGCCGCCGGCCTCAACAACTGATCGTCAGCGGACGGTGAAGCCCACTGCCCGAGGGGACGCCTCGGCGATCTCGACGTAAGCGACCTTGCTGACCGGCACGATGACCCGCCGGCCCTTCTCGTCGGTCAGGGAGAGCGTGCCGCCCTCGTTCCTGGCCATCGCGTCGGTCACGATCTGCTCGATCTCGGCCGGCGACTGTGCGCTCTCCAGGACCAGCTCGCGCGGTGCGTACTGCACCCCGATCTTGACCTCCACTGTGCCTCCTCCGTCGGGCGAAATGGTCGCCGTGCGAAGGCTATCCGATCACAAGGTGCGAGTTCAGGCTGACTCACCTTGCAGCGGGAAGCTCGCGATGCCCCGCCAGGACAGCGCGGCCACCAACGCCTCCGCCTCGGCCTTGGGTACCTGCCGCCCGCGGGCCAGCCAGAACTGTGCCGCGGTCTCGGCGGCGCCGACCAGGCCGGAGGCGAGCAGCTCCGCATGAGCCCGGCTGACCCCGGTGTCCGAGATGATGGTGTCGGTGATCGCCGCGATGCAGCCCTGCTCGACCCGCTCCACGCGCTCCCGCACGGCCGGGTCGTTACGCAGGTCCGACTCGAAGACCAGGCGGAACGCCTCGCTCTCGTGGTCGACGAAGTCGAAGTACGCCCGTACGGACGCGCTGACCCGCTCCTTGTTGTCGGCGGTGCTCGCCATCGCGTCGTGCACCTTGGCGACGATTGCGTCACAGTGCGTGTCGAGCAGGGCGAGATACAGCTCCATCTTGCCCGGGAAGTGCTGGTACAGCACGGGCTTGGAGACGCCGGCCCGCTCGGCGATGTCGTCCATGGCCGCGGCGTGGTAACCCTGCGCGACGAATACCTCCTGAGCAGCGGCGAGCAGCTGCTTGCGGCGTGCCGAACGGGGCAGGCGGGTCGGCCTGCCGGTGGTCTGGGCGCCGTTCCCCACAGCGGTCATGGGAACCTCCGAGTCTGTAGACGGGCCGCATTTCGCCCGAACCGCTCAGGGCCGCCATGGCCCCGCGCGGAATTGGCCCGCCGCTGTAACTTATCGCCACTGTCGCCACACGGTAGCCTCAGCGGGGGCGACCAAGGAGCGCGCGGTGAGTGAAGCAGGGCAACCCGGTGCCGCCACCCCGGGAGAGCACGGCGACGGGACGGGTCAGTGGGATGACCTGGCCCGTTCCGGCAACGGGTGGGCACCGTCGGCGGCCGACTGGTCGTGGGGGGCGGAAGGTTCCCGCGACCTCGGCGCGCCCCGGCGTCACCCCGAGCCGCCCTCCGGTTGGGCGACCGCCTCACCACGCTACGCCGACCTGCCCGCTCCCGCCGGTGACCAGTCGGAGCCGGAACGCGCGACGCGCACGAACGGACACCACGTCAACGGCGTGCACCCCGAGGACGAGTCGTCGGCCGGTCGACACACCCCGGTCAGTGCCCCGCCCGGCCTGCGTGAGTCGGGCCGTGACGCCGGTCACGACCGGATGGTGGTGCCGGCGCCACGTCCCACCCCCGCCGGCGAGCAGCCGGTGACCTCGACCGCCGGCCTGCCCACCTCGGCGCCGCCGGCCGTGCAGGTGCCGCCCGTCGGCACCGCCGCCTCCGGCTTCGAGATGCCGCCCGGCGTGCATGCGCCCACCGCCGAACGCCACGGGGACGATCCGTCCGCCGGCCGGTCGCGCGGCTGGGACGAGCCGTATCCGGCCGAGCCGACCGGTCCGTCCCACCCCGCCGCCGGTCCGTCCGGCGACCACGGTTACGCCGCCGACCAGGGCGGTGGATGGCCTCCGCCGAGTGCCGACCGGCGCGGTGGCTGGTCGGCGGAGGCAGACCCGCCGGAGGACGAGCAGCCGAACTGGGCCCGCTCCGGCCCGCCGAGTGACTGGGCGCCGTCCTGGGCGCGCGGCGAGGACGAGAGCGGCCGACGCGGGCGGGAGACCTCGGGGCAGGGCTGGTCCAGCGAACCGAGCCGGCCGTACGAGCCGGTCCGGGTGGAGCCGACCCGCCCCTACCAGCCGGTGCCGGTCGAGCGGCCCCGGCCGTACGAGCCGACCCGGCCGGAGGCGTCCGGGCCGCGTACCCCGGCCGGACCGCCCGGGTCCACCGACCGGCCCTCGTGGGCCGCCGCGCCGACCAGTGCGCCACCGGTCGACGAGCGCCCCGCACGGGAGTCCACCGAACCGACCGCCGCGCCACCGACGCGGGACCGGCCCGCGTGGGCGGCCGACGAGCGGCCCCACTGGTCGTCGTCCCCGGTCAGTGGCGCGCCCGCCGACGAGCGGCCGGCCTGGTCGGCGTCCCCGGTCAGCGGGGTCCCCGCCGACGAGCGCGCCTCCTGGCGAACCCGTCCGGTCAGCGCGGCTCCGGCCGACGAGGGCCTGCCGTGGGGCGCGCGTACCGAGGAGGGCCTGCCCTGGGGGATGCGTGTCGGCGGCCCGCCGCCCGCCGACGACCGCCTGCCCTGGGCGCGTGACCCGGCCAGCGCACCGCCCGCCAGCGCACCACCGGCCGGAGCGCGCGAGACGACCCCGCCCGAGCCGCCCAGGCCGCCGGCCACCGAGGCCGCGAACGCCTCCGGCGGCGGCCCGGCCTACCGGCCGTTCCGGCTCCGACCGGTGCCCAGCGATCCGGGGCCGACCGCCCCGCCGCCCGCCTCGCCCTGCCCGCCCGCCACTCCGGCTCCGACCGAGCCGGCATCCGGCGTCCGGGCTTCCGACGTGCCCACGCACCGTGAACGCACCCCGTCCGCGCCCGTCCCGACGAGCGCGGCCCCCTACGCGGCCCGCCGATCAGCTCCCGATCCCGAAACGCCCGGCGAGCGGTCGCCGGACGGCACCTCGGCGGTGTTGCCGCAGCGCGTCCCCGCCGAGCCGGACGTGCCCGTCGTGCCGGAGCCGCCAGCCGTGGACCCACCCGCAGAAACCCCGGAACTCGCCCGGATCGCCACCCATCTGCGTCGCGACGACGAACCGGCACCGCTGCGTGAGCGGCCCGAGGGCTTCGACGTCAACGCGATCCTCGACGCGGTGCGGGGCGTGGAGGGAGTACGCGACGCGGCCCTGCGGCGTACCCCGGCCGGTGCCCACAGCCTGCGTCTGGACCTCTCCGACGGTGCCGACCCGGCCGAGGTGAGCCGGCACGTCGCCCGCCTGCTCCAGGAGCGGATGGGGCTGGCCGCCGCGCCGAGCGAAGTGCCGGGACCACCGGCCGTGCCGGTGCGCCGCCGCTCCACCGACCCCCGCGACGGCGGCGAGTCACGTCCGCCCGTCGAGCCCCGACGTCCGGCGGCCCGCCCGGCGGGGGTGCGGACCGAGGCCCCACCGTCCCGCCCGGCGGTAGCGCGGACGGAGGCCCCACCGTCCCGCACCGAGCCGGAGCCCGCCCGCCGCCGACGCCCGACGCCCGCCCCGCCCCGGGGACGGGCCGTCGTCGAGGAACCCGGCCCGACCGGCAGCCCGGCGACACTCGGCTCCTCCTACTCGGGTGGGCAGCTCACCACGACCGAGTCCGCGCCGTCCCGGCCGTTGGACACCGGCGGGGTGCCCGGTCCCCGGGTGGTGCTCGACCACGTCCAGGTCAGCACGTTCGGTCTCGACGCGACCGTCGAGGTGCGCCTGCTCGCCGGGGACCAGAGTGCCGCCGGGTACGCCACCGGCCCGGCCGTCGACGGGTACGTGCTGCGGCTCTGCGCGGTGGCCGCCGCGGCCGCCATCGACGAACTGCTGCGCGGTGCCGACCCCACCGCCGAGCGGGGACGCTGTTTCGTGGAGCACGCCGCCGTGGTGCCGTTCGGCAACTGCGAGGTGGCCACCGTCGTGGTGCTGTTGGTCTGCGACGGATGGGTCGAGCAGTTGGCCGGGTCGGCGCTGGTGGCCGGCGACCCCCGGCAGGCGGTGGTCCGCGCCAGCCTGGCCGCGGTCAACCGGCGGCTGGAGGCTCTGCTGGCCTGACCCGTTCGGGGCAGACTGGAGTGGTGAAGCCTGCCACCCTCTGGCCCGATCGGTTGTTGCCCGCCCCCTCGATGCCGCCGCCCTGGCCGGGCCGGCAGGTACGCCTGGACGGCACGGTGACCTATGTCCGGGAGACGCCGGCCACCGGCCCGGACGCGGAGCCGGCGCTGTACGTGCACGGCCTGGGCGGGTCCTCGCAGAACTGGACGGACCTGGCCGGCCTGCTCGCCGACCGCCTCGACGGTCAGGCGATCGACCTGCCGGGGTTCGGGCGCAGTGAGCCGGGCCTGCGCTACACGTTGCCGTCCTTCGCGGACCGGGTGATCCGCTGGATCGAGCACTCCGACCGGGGCCCGGTGCACCTGTTCGGCAACTCGCTGGGCGGGGCGGTCTCGGTCCGCGTGGCCGCGCTGCGGCCGGATCTGGTGCGGACGCTGACCCTGGTGTCGCCGGCCCTGCCGTTCCTCGACTTCCGGCGGTCGTTGCAGGGCCGGATGCTTCCACTGTTGGCGATACCCCGCGCCGAGCAACTGGCCGCCTGGCGGCTGGCCCAACTCGCGCCGGAGGTGATGGCGCAGCAGTCGATGGAGGCGTGCGTGGCCGACATCAGCCGGATCTCCGAACAGCGCCGGCAGGAGGCGGTGGAGGAGATCCGGGTGCGGTACGAGGAGAGCCACTACGCCGCCGCGTACGTCCGGACGTTCCGGGGGATCGTCTCCAGCTTCCTACGGTCGTACCTGCCGGGGTCGGGGTCGCTGTGGCGGATGGCCGGGGCGGTGCGGGCCCGCACGCTGGTGGTGGGCGGTCGGCAGGACCGCCTGGTCGACGTCCGCGTGGCACCGCAGACCGCTCGGGTCATCCCGGACAGTCGGCTGCTGATGCTCGACGGCGTCGGGCACGTCGCGCAGTTGGAGGTGCCGCGCCTGGTGGCGCGAGCCGTGGTCGGGCTTCTGACCGAGTCGGCGGAGTGCGCCCGGGAGAGCTGACCTGGCAGGATGACCCGAATGCGTAGTCCTGGTGGTCGTGGGCGGTCTGGCTCCGTCGGTCGGCACACCCGGTCACCGGGACCGGCCACGGCCACCATGTCGCGGCGTGCCGTGGTGCGCCGGCTGGCCGTGCTGGTGGTGGCGCTCGGGGCGGGGGCGGCGCTGGTGACCGGTGTGACCCGGACCCCGGTCGGTTCCGCCGACGAGGTGGCGGCGGTGGCGTCCCCACCGCCGGTGCCGCCCCCGGTCTCGCCGTCGTCCGTGTCACCGTCGCCGTCGGCGGTGGTCCCGTCGCCCGAGCCGGTGCTGCGGGAGTCCGGGCCGGTCCCGTCGTCCGGGCCGGTCCCGTCGTCCGGGCCGGGTCGCTTCGACTACGACGAGCGGACCGGTCCGGTGCTGGGTACGGCCGGCGACGTGCGGCGGTACCGGGTGGCGGTCGAGTCCGGCGCGGGCGTGGACACGGGCGAGTTCGCCCTGGCGGTCCACACGGCGCTGGCCGGGCCGGGAAGCTGGGTGGACAGCGGGAAGCTGCGGTTGCGGCAGGTGGAGACCGCGTCCCGGTACGACTTCACCGTCTATCTGGCCACCGCCACCACGGCGGGACGGATGTGTGCGGCCGGTGGGGTCGACATCCGGATCGGTGGCCGCCCGTACACCTCGTGCCGGGCCCCCGGGAAAGTGATCATCAACCTGGACCGGTGGCGGCAGTCGGTGCCGCACTACGTCGAGGCCGAGGTGCCGCTGTCGGTCTACCGCACGTACGTGGTCAACCACGAGGTCGGGCACGAGCTGGGCCACCGGCACGAGCGCTGTCCGGGGCGGGGTGAGCCGGCCCCGGTGATGATGCAGCAGACCATCTTCCTCAAGGGGTGCGTGGCCAACCCGTGGCCGTACCTGGACGGGAAGCGGTACGCCGGCCCGCCGCTGTAGGGGCGGACTGACCGTGCGGTAATGCTCTGATATGCCCGATTAGAGTGCGACGATGGGCATATGCCGTCCTCGCCCCTCAACGGCAGCCCCGGGCTGCCGGACGATCCGCCGGAGTCCCGGCCGGAGGATCCGCCGCCGGGGCAGCGTCCGGCGGTCCGTCGGCGTCGACGCCGGCTGGTCGTGACCCTCTCGGTGGCGCTGGTGCTGACGGTCACCCTCGTGCTGCGCATCGCACCGGCAGAGGAACGATCGACCGGCGCGGCACCGGCCGGTCGGGCGTACGACGACACGGCGACCGCGCCATCGGGACCGGCGTACCCGATGGTCGGCGCGGGCAGCTTCGCGGTGGCCGGCGGTGCGTCCCCGGTGCGCGGCCTGGACGGCCGGGTCGTGCACTACCGGGTGGCCGTCGAGCAGGGCACCGGGCAGGACCCGGACGCCTTCGCCGCCGAGGTCGACGCGGTGCTCGGTGATCCGCGGAGCTGGATCGGCTCGGGGGACCTGCGGGTCCGCCGGATCGACGACCCGGAGTACGCCGACTTCACTCTCTATCTGGCCACGCCGGCCACCTCCGAGGCGATGTGCGCGACCGGCGGTCTGAGCACCGAGGGCTACACCTCGTGCCGGCTGCCCGGGAAGGTGATCATCAACCTGGCGCGCTGGGCGGAGGCGGTACCCGGCTACGGTGCGCCGCTGGCGGTGTACCGGGCCTACGTGATCAACCACGAGGTGGGCCACGAGTTCGGGGAGGGGCACCAGACGTGCCCCGGCGCGGGCCGACCGGCGCCGGTGATGCAGCAGCAGACGTACGGCCTGGACGGCTGCCTGGCGTACGCCTGGCCGTACCTCAACGGCCTGCGGTACGTCGGCGACCCGGCCACCTGACCCCGGCCGTCACCCGATCCGGGATATTCCCGCTCCCGCATGCCGGGCGACGTGTCGCTGCTCATGGTCGGCGGGTGGGCCGGCGAGCAACAATGGCTCGGTTGACCGCCACATCGATCCCGGGGAGTCCACCGTGTCGTTGCCCCCGCTCGTCGAGCCTGCCGCCGAGCTGACCGTAGACGAGATCCGCCGCTACTCCCGTCACCTGATCATCCCCGACGTGGGAGTCACCGGGCAGAAGCGGCTGAAGAACGCCCGGGTGCTCTGTGTGGGCGCCGGTGGTCTCGGCTCGCCCGCGCTGATGTACCTGGCTGCCGCCGGTGTCGGCACGCTCGGCATCATCGACTTCGACACCGTCGACGAGTCCAACCTGCAGCGGCAGATCATCCACGGGGTCTCCGACATCGGCCGATCCAAGGCCGAGTCCGCCGCGGCGAGCATCCGCGAGATCAACCCGCTGGTCAACGTCGAGATCCACAACACCGCGCTGGACCGGGACAACGTCCGGGACATCTTCTCCCAGTACGACCTGATCGTGGACGGGACGGACAACTTCGCCACCCGGTACATGGTCAACGACGCGGCGGTGCTGCTCGGCAAGCCGTACGTCTGGGGGTCGATCTACCGGTTCGACGGCCAGGCGTCGGTGTTCTGGGCCGAGCACGGCCCCTGCTACCGCTGCCTCTACCCGGAGCCCCCGCCGCCCGGCATGGTCCCCTCCTGCGCCGAGGGCGGCGTGCTCGGTGTGCTCTGCGCCTCGATCGGCTCGATCCAGGTCAACGAGGCGATCAAGCTGCTCGCCGGCATCGGTGAGCCGCTGGTCGGCCGGCTGATGGTCTACGACGCCCTGGAGATGAGCTACCGCAAGATCAAGGTTCGCAAGGACCCGAACTGCGTGCTCTGCGGCGAGAACGCCACCCTGACCGACCTGATGGAGGACTACGAGGACTTCTGCGGCGCGGTCTCCGAGGAGGCCCAGGAGGCGGTCGTCGACGCGACCATCACCGCCGCCGAGCTCAAGGAGTGGCAGGACGCCGGCAAGGACATCTTCCTGGTCGACGTGCGGGAGCCGGCCGAGTACGAGATCGTCCGTATCCCCGGCGCGACGCTGATCCCCAAGGGGGAGATCCTCTCCGGCGAGGCGCTCGCCAAGCTCCCGCAGGACCGGCAGATCGTGCTGCACTGCAAGTCCGGTGTCCGCTCCGCCGAGGCGCTCGCCGCGCTCAAGGCGGCCGGCTTCCGGGATGCTGTGCACGTCCAGGGCGGCGTGCTTTCCTGGATCAAGCAGATCGATCCCTCCCTGCCCGCGTACTGATGTAAGGAGGGGTCCCCTGCTAACGCCTCAGGTATAGCAGGGGACCCCTCCTAACATCCGGCCGACGGCCCGCGCGCCACCCGGCCGACGGCCGGTCCCACCTGCCCGTTGTACCGAGGCGGGATCATGTTCCCGCCGGTAGCGTGACCGCCGTGGTCGATATCGACGCCGCGATCGGATTCGTGGTGGCTCACGGGGACACGGTCGAACGTGCCCGTCTCTCCTGGCTGCGCACCGGCACGCCGCCGCAACCGGAGACGCTGGACAGTGCCGAGGTCGGCCAGACCTCGGGCGGCGGCTGGCCCGCCTCCTGGGGCGACCCGGTCGCCTCGGTCGACGCGACCTGCTTCCGTCTCGCCGAACTGGACGACCTCGGGGCGCTGGGTCGCCCGGCCGCGCGTCGCGCACTCGACTGGCTCGCCGCCTCCCAACAGCGCGACGGCTGCTGGGAGGAGGATCCGGCGCTGGCCGAGACCGCCCCGGAGTGGGCCCGGCCGGGCAGCCCGGAGGCGCGGCTCTACCTGACCGCCAACGCCGCCTTCTGGCTCACCGTGGCCGGGTTGGACGCCCGCGCCGCCGGGCCGCTGGACCACCGGGTCGGCGGCGCGTACGCCGGGGTGGTGCACGCCGCCGGGCAGGCGCTCGCCGCCCACCTGCGCCCCGACGGCAGTTGGCCGTCCTTCCTGGCCGCCGGCTGGCTGAGTGCGGCTGTCCTGCACCGGCAGCAGTTGTTCTACGAGTCGGCACGGATCAAGGCGTTGCTCGCCGAGCGGATGCCGGAGGCGTCCCCGGCCGACGCCGCCTGGCTCGCCGCGACCCTGCGCCGCGTCGAGGTCGACGAGCAGGAGTGGACGGTGGTGGCGGCCCGTCGCCGGCTCACCGAGACGCAACGCACCGACGGCGGCTGGAGCAGCGACGACGGCCACCAGTTCGACGTGCACGCCACGCTTGCGGTGATCCGCGCCTTCCGCTGATCCGGCCGATGCCACCGTCTCCCGGTCGACGCCACCGGTCCGTGCGGTGCCACCAGGGCCGATCCGGGTGCCACCAGGGCCAGCCGTTGCCACCGGGATCGGGCGCCTGCCCATCAGCTCCGCAGGTGACCGTCCCCGGTGACCACGTACTTCGTGCTGGTCAGCTCCGGCAGGCCCATCGGGCCACGAGCGTGCAGCTTCTGGGTGGAGATGCCGATCTCGGCACCGAAGCCGAACTCGCCGCCGTCGGTGAACCGGGTCGACGCGTTCACCATCACGGCCGCCGCGTCCACCCGGGCCACGAACTCCCGGGCGGCCGACTGGGAGTCGGTGACGATCGCCTCGGTGTGGCCGCTGCCGTACCGCCGGATGTGCGCCAGCGCCGCGTCGAGCGAGTCGACCACGGCCACCGAGATGTCGGCCGAGAGGTACTCGGTGGCGAAGTCCTCGTCGGTGGCGGCCACCACCGCGTCCGAGTATGCCGCCGTCCGGGCGTCGCCGTGCACCGTCACCCCGGCCTCGGCGAACGCCGCCAGCATCGGAGGCAGTACGGCGTCCGCCACGTTCCGGTGCACCAGCAGCGACTCGGCGGTGTTGCAGGTGGACAGTCGCTGCGTCTTCGCGTTGAGCGTGATCGAGACGGCCTTGACCGGGTCGGCGGCGGCGTCCACGTAGACGTGGCAGTTGCCCACCCCGGTCTCGATCACCGGCACCGTCGACTCCTCGACCACGGTGCGGATCAGTGACGCGCCGCCGCGCGGGATGAGCACGTCCACCAGCCCCCGGGCCCGCATCAGCTCCTTGACCGAGTCGCGTGAGGTGGCGTCGAGCAACTGCACCGTGTCGGCGGGCAGCCCGGCACCGTCGATGGCGTCCCGCAGCACCGTCACCAGCGCCGCGTTGGAGTGCGCGGCCGACGAGGAACCGCGCAGCAGCGCCGCGTTGCCCGACTTCAGGCAGATGCCGGCGGCGTCCACGGTCACGTTCGGCCGCGCCTCGTAGATGATCCCGACCACGCCGAACGGCACCCGGATCTGCCGTAGCTCCAGCCCGTTGGGCAGGGTCGAGCCGCGTACCACCTCACCCACCGGGTCGGGCAGCCCGGCCATCTGGCGCAGCGCGTCGGCGATGCCGGCCACCCGGGTCTCGCTGAGGGCGAGCCGGTCCAGCACGGCCGCGCTCAGCCCGGCCTCCCGCCCGGCCGCCAGGTCCGCCTCGTTCGCGGTGAGGATCTCCGGCGTACGCGCCACCAGCGCGTCGGCCATCGCGTGCAGCGCCGAGTCCTTGGCCGTACGTGTCGCCACGGCCAGCGCCTCCGCCGCCGTACGCGCCCGTCGGGCCTGCTCGCTCACGCTCATGACACGCTCCTTCGATGTAAGGAAGGGCCCCCTGTTAACGCCTCGTGCATAGGAAGGGCCCCCTGCAATCACTTCAAGCCGGCGGATCGTCCGCTCACAGCAACACCAGGTCGTCGCGGTGGACGACCTCCCGTTCGTACGCCGGACCGAGCGCTGCGGCAAGATCCGAGGTGGACCGCCCGAGTAGGCCGGGCAGCTCGACCGCGTCGTAGTTGACCAGTCCCCGGGCGACCGGCGCGCCGGAGGTGTCGACCAGGTCGACCGGGTCGCCGGCGGTGAACGCCCCGTCCACGGCGGTGATCCCGGCCGGCAGCAGCGACTTGCGGCGGCCCACCACCGCGGCGACCGCGCCGGGGTCGAGGTGCAGCCGTCCCCGGGGCGCGGTGGCGTGCGCCAGCCAGAACAGTCGCGCGGCCGGGCGGCTGACACTGGGATGGAAGAAGGTGCCGACCGGCTCACCGGCCAGCGCCGCGACCGCCTGCGGCGCGGAGGTCAGCACCACCGGGATGCCGAATCCGGTGGCGATCCGGGCCGCCTCGACCTTGGTCACCATGCCACCGGTGCCGACACCGGCCCGCCCGGCACCGCCGATGTCGACTCCGACCAGGTCCGACTCGTCGCGTACCTCGGCGATCCGGCGGGCACCGGGACGCGCCGGGTTGCCGGTCCAGAGTGCGTCGACGTCGGAGAGGAGCACCAGCAGGTCGGCGTCGACGAGCGCGGCCACCAGCGCGGCCAGCCGGTCGTTGTCGCCGAACCGGATCTCCTCGGTGGCGACCGTGTCGTTCTCGTTGACGATCGGCACCGCCCGCAGATCCAACAGCTTGCGCAGGGTGCGGTACGCGTTGCGGTAGTGCGCCCGGCGGGTCACGTCGTCAACGGTGAGCAGCACCTGTCCGACGGTCCGGTCGTGCCGGGCGAAGGCGGCAGCGTACCGCCTGATCAGCAGGCCCTGACCGACGCTCGCGGCGGCCTGCTGGGTGGCCAGGTCCCGTGGTCGCCGGGAGAGCCCGAGCGGGGCCAGGCCGGCGGCGATCGCGCCGGAGGAGACCAGCACGACCTCACGTCCGTCGGCCATCCGTGTCCCGAGGGCGTCGACCAACGCGTCCACCCGCCCGTCGTCCAGACCGCCGGTGGCGGTGGTCAACGAGGAGGAACCGATCTTGACAACGACCCGCCGGGCCGCCGTTACCGCGTCACGCACCCGCCTATTCTGCGTGGTCGGCGCGGTACGGCCCGGCGGCCTTCCCATAGTCTGGCCGCTTGTGACACCAGACGAGTACGTCGAGGCGGTGCTGGAGCTCGTCGACCGGATACCGCCGGGCCGGGTGATGTCGTACGGCGGGGTGGCCGACGCGCTCGCCGAGCGCTCCGGACGGGCGTCCGCCCGACTCATCGGATCGATCATGGCTCGGCACGGTGGGGCCGTCGGCTGGCACCGCGTGGTCAACGCCACGGGCACGATGCCACCCCGCCTCGCCGCCGAGGCGCGGGGGCGGTGGCTCAGCGAGGGTACGCCGCTGCGCGCGGGCCGGGTCGACATGCGGGCGGCGCAGTGGCAGCCCGGAGAGGGGATGTGACCCGCGCCATAACGTGAGTAACATTCGGCGCCATGAACGCGTCGCCGGGTGGAGCAGGGGCGGCCGGGTTGCCGCGCAAGGTGCACGCCGGGTACGCGCTCGGTTCGCTGGCCACGGGAGCCTTCGGCACCGTGCCGGGGCTGCTGCTGTTGCCGTACCTGACCGACACGCTCGGGGTGGCCGCCGGAGTGGCGGCCCTGCTGGTGCTCTTGCCGAAGGCGTGGGACGTGCTGGTCAACCCGGTCGCCGGGCGGATCTCCGACCGGACCCGGTCGAGGTGGGGTGCCCGCCGGCCGTACCTGCTCGTCGGTGGGTTGGCGTTGGCCGTGCTGTTCGGGTCGATCTTCGCCGCGCCGTTCGGCGCCGGACCGGCCGCCGGGGCGTACGTGGCGATCGCCTTCCTGGCGACAGCCACCGCGTTCGCCTTCTTCCAGGTGCCGTACGTGGCGATGCCGGCCGAGCTGACCGACGACTACGCCGAACGTACCCGGATGATGACCTGGCGGATCGCGGTGTTGGCGCTGGCCATCCTGGTCGCCGGCGCGGTGGCCCCGCTGGTCCGCGACGCCGCCGGCGGTGGCGTGCCGGGGCACCGCTGGATGGGCGTCTTCGTGGCCGCCCTGATCGCGGTCGGTGCCGTCGGCGCGTTCCTCGGCACCCGGTCGGCCCCGCAGGGCTCGGTCGGGGAGAGCGAGCCGAGCCTGCGTGCCCAGCTCACCGTCGCCGGTCGGAACCGGCCGTTCCGGGCGCTGCTGCTCTGCTTCGTGGTCCAGTCCGCCGGGGTGGCCACGATCCTCGCCGGGGTGCAGTACTTCGCCGACCAGATCCTGCGCGACCCGACGACCGGTCCGACCCTGCTGTTCCTCTGCTTCGTCGGACCGGCGCTGGTGGTGATGCCGCTGTGGTCGCGGGTGGGTGCCCGGCTGGGCAAACTGGCCGCGCTGGTGGCCGCGTCGCTGATCCTCTCCGTCGGTGGGCTGGCCCTGGTCGCCGCGCCGGTGCTGCCCGCCGTCGTGGTCTATCTGCTGGTGGCGGCGCTGGGCGTCGGGTACGCCGGTCAGCAGGTGTTCGCGCTGGCCATGCTTCCGGACTGCATCGCGTACGACACGGCTCGCACCGGCCGGCGGCAGGCGGGCGTCTTCACCGGCCTCTGGACGGCCGGCGAGACCTTCGGCCTGGCCCTCGGGCCGGGCGTCTTCGGTCTGGTGCTCGCGCTCACCGGCTACGTCTCCTCCACCACCGGCACCGCAGCGGTCCAGTCGGACACCGCCCGCCTGGGCGTCCTGCTCGGCTTCACCCTCCTCCCGGCCCTGCTGATCGGCCTGGCCACCCTCCTGCTCCGCCCCTACGACCTGACCCCCACCCTCCTGGCCACCCTCACCCCCCACGCCTCCCCCCTCCCCGGCGCTCCCGACGCCCCCCGTGTCTCCGGCGTCGATCATGGAGTTGTCGCCGGGACGAATGCCGTTAAAAGCCACGGAAAGGGCACCACCACTCCATGATCGACGAGAGCGGGTCGGCACTGCCGGCACACGGCGTACCGGCGGAACAGGTGTTGGCGGAGGTCCGCAGGCTGCGGGAGGCCGACCGGCCGACGCACGGCGGGCGACTGTTCGCGTACGTGTACGACGCGGCGGTCGCCGGGCTGGACGAGTTGGCGGCGGCGGCGTACGCCGAGAGCGCACACGTCAACGGGCTCGACCCGACCGCCTTCCCCTCGCTGCTGGCGATGGAGAACGCGCTGGTCGGCGCGGCGGCGCGGGTCCTCGGCGGTGGGCCCGGCACGAGCGCGCCGGAGGTGGTCGGCAGTGTCACCAGCGGCGGCACCGAGTCGCTGATCCTGGCCGTCAAGGCGGCCCGCGACGCCCGGCCCGAGATCACCGCACCCCGGATCGTGGTGCCGGCCAGTGCCCACGCCGCGTTCGCCAAGGCCGCCCACTACCTGCGGGTGGCGCTCGACACGGTGCCGGTCGACCCCGGCACGCTCCGCCCCTCGGTCGCCGACGTGGCCGCCGCGATCACGCCGGAGACCGTGCTAGTGGTCTGCTCCGCCCCCTCGTACGCGCACGGCGTGGTGGACCCGGTGGCAGAGATCGCCGAGACGGCCGCCGCCGCCGGGGTGCGCTGCCACGTGGACGCCTGCTTCGGCGGCTGGACCCTGCCCTACCTGCGTCGCCTCGGCACCGACCTGCCCGCGTTCGACTTCGCCGTCACCGGGGTCACCTCGATCTCGGTGGACCTGCACAAGTACGCCTACGCGCCGAAGGGCGTCTCGGTGCTGCTGCACCGTGATGCCGGGCTGCGCGCACCGCAGTACTTCGCGTACGCCGACTGGCCCGGGTACACGATGGTCAACCCGGTGATCTCCTCCACCCGGTCCGGTGGTCCGATCGCCGCCGCGTACGCCACCCTGCGCCACCTCGGCGACGACGGTTACCTGGAGTTGGCCCGCCGGACCCGGGAGGCGGTACGGGTACTGGCCGACGCGGTGCGCGGCGTCGACGGGCTGCGGCTGGTCGCCGAGCCGGAGTCGACCGTGGTCTGCTTCACCGCCACCGAGTCCGGCCCCGACCTGTTCGTCCTGGTCGACGAGTTGGCCGCGCGGGGTTGGCACACCCAGCCCCAGCTCGCGTACGCCGGTATGCCGCGCAGTGTGCACCTGACGGTGACCGCGGCGGTCGCGCCCACGGCGGCGGAGTTCGGCGCCGACCTGGCCGAGGCGGTCGTGGCGGCCGAGGCGGCCGGCCCGGTCGCGTTGCCACCGGACCTGCTCGCGTTGGCCGGGGCGCTCACCCCGGAGGCGCTCACCGCCGACATGGTCGCCGGGCTGGCCGCCGGACTGGGCCTCGGCGGTGGCGGTGGACTGCCGGACCGGATGGCACCGGTGAACACTCTCCTCGACGCCGCCCCACCCGCGCTGCGGGAGCGCCTCCTGGTGGAGTTCGTGAGTCTGCTGCAACGCCCGTCGTTCTGAGCGCTTTCTTGTTAGGAGGGGGCCCTTTATATACACGAGGCGTTAGCAGGGGACCCCTCCTTACCGAGCGGCCCGGCCGGGCCGGACGGGCGCTGTGGTTGACTGTCGGGGACGGGAAGGGGACGGTCGTGCAGCTACCGGCGGTGCTCGGCGAGCCGATCCGGTTCGTGCTCAACTGGGGCCGGCGGTATTCGCTCTGGGTCTTCAACTTCGGGCTGGCCTGCTGCGCCATCGAGTTCATCGCGACCAGCATGTCCCGGCACGACTTCATGCGGCTCGGCGTGATCCCGTTCGCGCACGGCCCCCGCCAGGCCGACCTGATGGTGGTCTCCGGCACGGTCACCGACAAGATGGCCCCGGCGATCAAGCGGCTCTACGACCAGATGCCCGAGCCCAAGTACGTCATCTCGTTCGGCGCCTGCTCCAACTGCGGCGGCCCGTACTGGGACTCGTACTCGGTGACCAAGGGTGTCGACCAGCTCATCCCGGTCGACGTCTACGTGCCGGGCTGCCCGCCCCGGCCCGAGGCGCTGCTGCACGGCATCCTCCGCCTCCAGGAGAAGATCGCCGCCGAGCAGTCCGGCATCGGCGGCGTACCCCGCCCCGACCCGCTCGCCTCACCGGCCGACGCACCGTCCGCCGACGGCGCCCCACCGGCCGACGCGCGGCCCGCCGACGGCGCCTCACCGGCTGTGCCACCCCGCGACGCGGCCTCCCTCACCGCCCCGCCGGTACGCCCTCCGACCTCCTGAAACTCGCGGCGACGCCCGATCCGGGGCCAGCGGGGCACCCCGCTCGGCGCGGTCGCCGCCACGGTGGCGGCCGAGCGCTAGCGTGCGGTCATGACCGACTTCGCGGAGCCGCGCTCCGCCTTCATCGTCAAGGTGCTGACCGAGGAGTTCGGCACCCTGATGGCGCTCGACCCGGCCGCCTTCCGGCGCAAGTTTCGCAAGATGGCCGCGTCGCCGTTCGCGTTCTACCGGGGCAGTGCCAGCGTCTTCTATGCCGACCAGCGTGGCGACTTCGCCGACGAGCGGTTCCTGGACGAGCAGACCAGCCGGGTGTGGATCCACGGCGACCTACACGCGGAGAACTTCGGCACCTACATGAACGGCTCCGGCCAACTCGTCTTCAACGTCAACGACTTCGACGAGGCGTACGTCGGGCCGTTCACCTGGGACCTGCGGCGCTTCGTCGCCAGCGTGGCCCTGATCGGCTACACCAAGGCGCTCTCCGACCGGGTGATCAGCGACCTGGTGACGGCGTTCGCCGAGCACTACCTGACCGAGCTGCGGGCCATCGCCGCCGGCGGTGACGACGCGATCGGTTCCATCACGCTGGACAACGCCGACGGCGTCCTGCGCCGGGTGCTCCAGCAGGCCCGCCTCAACACCCGGGTCGACCTGCTGCGCGAGCAGACCACCGTGGACCAGTACGAGCGGCGGTTCTCGCTGCGCGACGGCGTGTACGAGGTGGACGACGACGTCCGGGCGCGGGTCTGCGCCGCCTTCCAGGACTACCTGGACACGCTGCCCGCCAGCACCCAGACCCGGCCGGTGGCGGCGCAGATCAAGGACGTGGTGCTGCGCAAGGGGGTGGGGATCGGCTCGGCCGGGCTGCCGTCGTACAACCTGCTGCTGGAGGGGCACACCCAGGCGCTGGAGAACGACGTCCTGATCTACATGAAGCAGGCCCAGGTCCCGGCGGTCGCCCGCTACGTCGACGACGAGCGCGTCCGTGGCTACTTCCGCCACCAGGGCCACCGGACGGCCGAGTCGCAGCGCGCCCTCCAGGCGCACGCCGACCCGTGGGTGGGCTTCACCGAGCTGGACGGGGTGGGTCAACTCGTCGCCGAGGTCTCCCCGTACGCCGCCGACCTCGACTGGGCGGACGTCAACGAGCCCGAAGAACTGGCCGGGGTGCTGGCCGACCTCGGTCGGGCGGTCGCCCGGATGCACTCGGTCGCCGACGACGAGTCCAGCCACGACCTGGTCGACTATTCGACCGAGGAGGCGATCGTCGCGGCCGTCGACGCGGACCCCGCCGGCTTCGTCGCGCACCTGGTCGACTTCGCCCACGCGTACGGTGTGCGGGCCCGGCAGGACCATCAGCTCTTCGTGGACCTGTTCCGCAACGGTGAACTGCCGGGCGTGTAGCAGCTCCGGGAGGCCGGTCAGGCGCCGAAGTCGATGACGACCTTGATGTCCTGGGGGCCGGGGGAGTAGGCCGAGGCGTACTCCGACAGCGGCACCCGGCGGGTGATCAGCGCGCCGAGCCAGTCCCGGTCGGCGCGGGCCAACGCCTCGGCGGCGGCTTCCCAGTGCCGCCGGTTGGCGTTCACCGACCCGAAGACGACGTTGTTCTCCAGCACCAGGGTGCGGTTGAGCGCACCAGCGTCGAAGTCGATGATCCGGCCGCCGCTGGAGACCCCGGCCAGGCAGACGATCCCGGTCGGTGCGACCTTGCACATGGCCTCCAGGACGACCACCGGTGCGCCGGTGCACTCGACGATCACGTCCGGCTCGAAGTCGAGTTCCTCGACCGGCCCGGAGTGGTACGTGGCCCCGAGTGCACCGGCCAGCGCCGGTTTGGGTCCGTCGCTGGCCAGGTCGAGCACGTGCACCGACAACCCCCGCTGGCTGGCCAGCAGGGCGGCCAGCAGGCCGATCGGCCCGGCACCGGTGATCAGGGCGGTACGCGGCTGCCACTCCGCCCGCCGCCCGATCCGGTCGATGTGGTCCCACGCCTTGACCACCACGCTCGTCGGTTCGAGCAGGACGCCCACCTCGCCCAGCTCCGGGTCGAGGCCGACGGCGAACCGGGGTTGCAGCCGCCACCGCTCGCGGGCGAACCCCGGCAGTCCCTTGATGCCGTGTTCGGTGAACAGGCCGTTGCGGCACATGTCCCACTCGTCCACCGCACAGTTCGGGCAGGGCAGCGGGTCCGGGTGCCGGACGATCCCGGCGACCAGGTCACCGGTCTGCAGCGTGCCGGTCGGATCCTCCAGCACCCGGCCCAGCGACTCGTGTCCGAGCACCAGCCGGTCGGCGTCGGGCGGCGCCTCGCCGTACTGCCCGTCGATGATCTCGATGTCGGTGCCGCAGACTCCCACCGCGACGGCCTCGACCAGGATCGCCCCCTCCTCGGTGGCGGGTTCCGGGTAGTCGTCGAGCAGTCGCAGCGAGCCGGGTACTCCCGGGGTCACGGTCACAGCGCGCACCGGCCCATCCTGTCGGGCGCCGACGGGCCGCCGCCGGCAAAGCCGGGATCTCCACCCGGCCGCGCACCACCGGCCGGGCCGTGGGCCGGGTCACCGACCGCAGGACCCGGCTCGCAGCCGGGCACGGGCGGCCGGACACGCCCTAGGATCAGCGGCATGACACCGGAAGAGGTCGGCCGGCGGCTCGTCACGCTGCTCGCCCCCGTCGAGGCCACCGCGACGCTCTCCGGGGGTCAGGCGCACTCCCGGGCCACCGTCGACGTACCCCCGCAGCAGTGGCGGGCGGCGTTGCTCGCGGTGCGGGACGACCCGGAGCTGGCCTGCGACTACTTCGACTGGCTCTCCGCGGTCGACGAACTGGCCGACGGGTTCGACGTGGTGGCCCACCTCTGGTCCACCACGCACCGGCACGGGGTGCTGCTGCGGACCCGGGTGTCCCGGGCCACGCCCACGGTCGACTCGGTGGTGTCGGTCTACCCGGGTGCCGCCTGGCACGAGCGGGAGACCCACGAGATGTTCGGCATCGACTTCGCCGGGCACGCCGATCTGCGACCGTTGCTGCTGCCGCCGGAGTTCGAGGGCCATCCGCTGCGCAAGGAGTTCGTGCTCGCCTCCCGGGTCGCGAAGCCCTGGCCGGGGGCGAAGGAACCGGGCGAGTCCGAGGCCGGTGGCGGGCGGCGGCCGATCCGCCCGCCGGGCGTACCCGCACCCGGGGAGTGGGGCGTGGTGCCGACCCCGGCCGGGGCCGGTGGTGTCGGGGAGGGCCCGCGCGGCGGTACCCCGGCGCGGCCCGCTCGGGAGCGTCCGGCCCGACCGGCACCGGGTACGCGCCCACCGCGTACCCCCAGGGCCGCCGCCCCCGAGGCGGACCCGACGGAATCCGGACCCGCCCCCGCCGCGGATCCGGCGAAGTCCGGCCCTGCGGCGGATCCGGCGGAGCCCGGAGCCGGCGAGGAGGGTACGCCCTGATGCCGCTCTGGCTGGAACTGGTGATCCGCATCGGTGGGGTGGTGGCCGCCTTCCTCGTCCTGCCGCTGCTGGTGGGTCAGGCCGAGCACAAGGTGATGGCGCACATGCAGGGTCGGCTCGGCCCGATGTACGCGGGCGCGTTCCACGGTTGGGCGCAGCTCGTCGCCGACGGGGTGAAGTTCGTGCAGAAGGAGGACGTCACCCCCCGCGCGGCGGACCGGCCGGTGTTCCGGCTGGCCCCGGCGGTGGCCCTGGTGCCGTACCTGCTCGCCCTGCTGGTGATCCCGCTCGGCCCGAACGACCTCGTCGGTCAGCCGCTCGACGTGGGTCTGTTCTTCGTGCTGGCGGTGGTCGGCGTGGGGGTGCTGGCCGTGCTGATGTCGGCCTGGGCCTCGGCCAACAAGTTCAGCCTGCTCGGTGGGCTGCGGGGTGCCGCCCAACTGCTCGGCTACGAGCTGCCGCTGGTGCTGGCCGCCGCGTCGGTGGCGATGGCCGCCGGCACGTTGAGTCTCTCCGGCATCGTCGAGGCGTGGCAGCCGTGGTGGCTGATCTGGCAGGCCCCGGCGATGGTGGTGTTCTTCGTGGCGGGTCTGGCCGAGATCCGCCGGCCGCCGTTCGACATGCCGGTGGCCGACTCCGAGCTGGTGTTCGGGTACATGACCGAGTACACCGGACTGCGGTTCGCGTTCCTGCTGCTGGCCGAGTACGTCGGGATCGTGGTGATCGCCGCCCTGACCACCGTGCTGTTCCTCGGCGGATGGCAGGGGCCGTTCGCGGACGACCAGCTCGGTTGGCTCTGGACCCTGCTCAAGGTGGCCGCCGTCAGCTTCGTGATCATCTGGCTGCGGGTCTCCTACCCCCGGTTGCGGGAGGACCAGTTGCAGCGGCTCTGCTGGCTGGTGCTGGTGCCGACCGCGCTGGCCCAGCTCGTGCTGACCGCCGCCGTCCGGGTGGCCCTGTAAGGAGGGGACCCCTACTACCGTCTCCGGTATAGCAGGGGTCCCCTCCTAACACCTCTCACCGCCGCCGCACGGTCGCCGCCCGACGGCGAGCCGCCGCCGCACGGCGGGCGGTCAGCGCAGGGGAGTGTGCGCGGGGTCGACCCGCTCGGCGGGCGGCGGGGGTGGCGGGGGAGTGCCGTCGCCGAACGGGCGACCGCCCAGCGCCTCCCGGTCGTGCGGGGCGAGCCAGTTCGACAGGTCGGGGCCGAGCGGCACCACCCCGGTCGGGTTGATGTCCCGGTGCACCTCGTAGTAGTGCCGCTTGATGTGGTCGAAGTCGATCGTGTCGCCGAAGCCGGGCGTGGTGAACAGGTCTCGCGCGTACGCCCACAGCACCGGCATCTCGCTCAGCTTCTGCCGGTTGCACTTGAAGTGCCCGTGGTACACCGGGTCGAAGCGGACCAGCGTGGTGAACAGCCGTACGTCGGCCTCGGTGATGGTGTCGCCGACCAGGTACCGCTGCCCGGCCAGGCGCTCGCTGAGCCAGTCGATCCGGTCGAACAACCGGTGGTACGCCTTCTCGTAGCCCTCCTGGCTGCCGGCGAAGCCACAGCGGTACACGCCGTTGTTGACGTCGCTGAAGACCAGCGCGTTGACCTCGTCGATCTCGTCGCGCAGGTGCTCGGGGTAGAGCTGCGGCGCGCCCTGGCGGTGGTGTGCGGTCCACTCGGTGGAGAGGTCCAGGCTCATCCGGCTGTAGTCGTTGGTCACCACCTGCCCGGTGGGCACGTCGACCATGGCCGGCACGGTGATGCCGCGCGGGTAGTCCGGGTAGCGGGCGAAGTACGCCTGCTGGAGACGCTCGATGCCGAGCACCGGGTCACGCCCGTCCGGGTCGAGGTCGAAGGTCCAGCTCCGGGCGTCGTGGGTGGGCCCGGCGACGGCCATCGAGATGGCGTCCTCCAGCCCCAACAGCCGCCGGACGATGATCAGCCGGTTTGCCCAGGGGCAGGCCCGACTCACCGCCAACCGGTACCGACCCGCCTCGACCGGGTAGCCGTCCCGGCCGTCGACCGTGATCCGGGTGGTGATGTAGTTCTGGTCCCGGTTGAACTCGCCCTGCTCGACGTACTTCCCGTCGCTGTTCGTACCGCCCGCGCCCATGCCGCCCCCAAGGTGTCGCCACGTCGTCCTGCATCCCATCATGGCCGATCATGCGCGGGCCGGCGCGGGGAGCCGCCGGACGCCACGGTCGGGCCGTCGGTGGCGATCCTTCGGGTGGTGGTCGCGCGGGCCGTGGCCACAGGGCAGGATGTTGCGCATGAGCGAGCGAAGCGAGTCGGCCGGCGTACCCGGCAGCGGCCTGGTGAAGGGGCTGGCGGTCACGCTCAAGACGATGACGAAGCGCTCCACCACCCAGCAGTACCCGGACGTCGCGCCCGACCTGCCGCCCCGCTCGCGCGGGGTGATCGCGCTGATGGAGGAGAACTGCACGGTCTGCATGCTCTGCGCCCGCGAGTGTCCGGACTGGTGCATCTACATCGACTCGCACAAGGAGGAGGTGGCGGTGCCCGGCGCGGCCCGGCCCCGCCAGCGCAACGTCCTCGACCGGTTCGACATCGACTTCTCGCTCTGCATGTACTGCGGCATCTGCATCGAGGTCTGCCCCTTCGACGCGCTCCACTGGTCGCCGGAGTTCGAGTACTCCGAGTACGACATCAAGGACCTGCTGCACGACAAGGAGCACCTGGGCGAGTGGGTGGCGACCGTGCCGCCGCCGCCCGCGCACGACCCGCAGGGTGAGCCGGCCAAGGAGGAGACCGCCGCCGCGCGCAAGGCCGCGGTTCCCGCCGCGTCCGCCGCCCGGCCGACCGCCCCGGCGGTACGCCCCGAGCGCCGCCCCGCCGCCCGCCCACCCGCCGCCGAGCCCGGCGCCGCAGGTGCGGGTACGCCCGAGACCGATGCCGGGGAAGGCACTCCCGCGTGACCGGCGTGGACGCCCTGCTGCTCGCCCTCGGTGCGGTGGCGGTCGGGTCGGGGGTGCTGGTGGTGGCGACCAGCCATCTGGTCCGGGCCGGGCTCTATCTGGTGGTCTGCCTCGGCGCGCTGGCCGGGATGTACCTGGTGCTCTCCGCCGAGATGGTGGCCTGGGTGCAGGTGCTGATCTACGTCGGCGCGGTGGTGGTGCTGCTGCTGTTCGCGGTGATGCTGACCCGGGCACCGATCGGCGCCTCGGACGACCTGGACCGGCCCGGCTGGCCGGCCGCGCTGATCGGCGGTGGCGTCGGGCTCGGGCTGTCGGCCCTGCTCGTCGACGCGTACCGCTGGACCGCCGTGGAACTGCCCGGGCCGGGCAACGCCGAGCGCATCGGTGAGCAGGTCTTCGGAAGCTGGGTGCTGCCGTTCGAGGTGCTCTCCGTACTGCTGCTCTCGGCGTTGGTCGGTGCGATCGTGCTGTCCCGGCCGGACATCGGTCGGGCACCGCGTGACAGGGAATCGGCGTCCGGCGGCGACGTGTCGGAGGGGCGGTCGCGGTGAGACCGGTCATCCCGTACGTCACCGCCGCCCTGCTGTTCGGCCTCGGCGTCTACGGCGTCCTGCGGCGGCGTAACGCGGTGCTGGTGCTGATGGCCGTGGAGCTGATGCTCAACGCGGTGAACCTGATCCTGGTCACCGCCGACACCACGGCCAAGGCGCTGCTGCCGCACGGCGGGCAGGTCTTCGCCCTCTTCGTGATCGTGCTGGCCGCCGCCGAGATCGGGGTGGGGCTGGCGATCGTGCTCCAGCTCTATCGGATGCGGGCCAGCGTGGCGGTGGACGAGATCCCGCTGGCCGAGCGCCCGGCCGACGAGCCGACGCCGGTCGTCGCCGGTCCGGCCGGTGACGTGGTCGCGGAGGGGGAGCGGTGAGCACCACGACGTTGCTGGGTGTGCTGCTGCCGGTGGTCCCGCTGGTCGCCGGCCTGACCGGCCTGCTGCTGCCGCCCTCGCCGCGCGGCTCCGCCCTCGGTGCCGATCCGGCCCGCCGGACCGCCGTCGCCCTCGGCGTGACCGGTGCGGCCGGTGCTCTCGCGTTGGCGGTCGCCCTGCTGGTCACGCTGGACGGCCCGGTGGAGGCGTCGACCACCTGGATCGACTTCGGCGGTCTCGCCGTCACCCTCGGGGTACGCCTCGACGGGGCCGCCGCGCTGGTCGCCGTCGCGGTCACCGCCGTCGCCCTGGCCGTGCAGGTCTACTCGACCGGTTACCTGAGCGGTGGCCCGCGCGAGGACGGGGACGTCGACCATCGCTACCCGCCGTACGCGGCCCAGATCAGCCTCTTCACCGCCGCGATGCTGCTGGTGGTGGTCTCCGGGGACCTGATCCTGCTGCTGGTCGGCTGGGAGGTGATGGGTCTCTGCTCGTACCTGCTCATCGCCCACGACCGGCGGCTGCCGGAGGCCCCGGCCGCCGCGATGAAGGCGTTCCTGGTGACCCGGGTCGGCGACGTCGGCTTCCTGCTCGGCATCGCGCTGCTCGGCGTCTCGGCGGGCAGCTTCCGGATCCACGACGTGCTCGCCCACTCCCACAGCACCACCACGCTCACCGCCGCCTGTCTGCTGCTGCTCGCCGGGGTGGCCGGCAAGAGCGCCCAGTTCCCGCTGCACACCTGGCTGCCCGACGCGATGGCCGGCCCGACCCCGATCTCCGCGTTGATCCACGCCGCGACCATGGTCGCCGCCGGTGTGTACGCGGTCACCCGGCTGTGGCCGCTGTTCGAGGCGACGCCGGTCGCGCTGGCCGTGCTCGGCGTGATGGCGTCGGTGACGCTGCTGCTCGGTGCGCTGGCCGCCACCGCACAGGACGACATCAAGCGGGTGCTGGCCTGGTCCACGGTCTCCCAGCTCGGCTACATGACCGGTGCGCTGGCCGTCGGCTCGCCGCCCGCCGCCCTGTTCCACCTGCTCACCCACGCCGCGTTCAAGGCGCTGCTCTTCCTCGCCGCCGGTGCGGTGATCCACAGCGTCGGCACCGCGCTGATGTCCCGGATGGGCGGGCTGCGGCACACCATGCCGGTCACCTTCTGGTGCATGCTGATCGGGCTGGGCGCGCTGGCCGGCGTACCGCCGCTCTCCGGGTTCTGGAGCAAGGAGGGCGTGCTGGCCGCTGCCGCCGACGCCGTGCTCGGTGGTGGCCCGGCCCCGAGCTGGGTGGGATGGCTGGTGCTGGTCTCCGGGCTGGTCGGGGTGGCGATCACCGCCTGGTACGCCACCCGACTGCTGCTGCGGGCCTTCTTCGGCACGCTGCGCACCCCGCAGCTCCCGCCGCACGATCCGCCCGCCGCCCTGCGCTGGCCGTTGCTGCTGCTCGCGGTGCCGGCGGCCCTGCTCGGCCTGGTCGGCTTCTCGCCCTGGTTCACCGACCGGTTGCTCTCCGGCGCTCCCGGCGGGCTGGGCGTGCCGGAGCTGGTGCACATCGGGCCGCTGATGCTGCTGCCGCTGGCGCTGCTGCTGGTCGGGGTGGCCCTGGCCTGGCGGCGTGATCCGGCGGTCGACCCGGCCACCACGCTGGGTCCGCTGCGGCCGGTCCTCGCCCGCGCGTTCCGGCTCGACGACGTCCAGGACGCCCTGGTGGTACGCCCGACGACCGCGTTGGGTCGGCTGGCCCGTACCGCCGACGAGCGGGTGGTGGACGGCGCGGTCACCGGCACCGGGCGGGCGGCCCGCGCGCTCGGCGGCGGGCTGGGCACCCTGCACCGGGCGGCACTGCCCCGGGCGGTCGTCGCGGTGCTCGCCGGTGCGCTGCTGCTCGGCCTGGCCGCCGTCCTGATCGGAGGAGCGGCATGACGTCCGGGGAAGTCCTGCTGGTGGCGGTGCTCGCGCTGCCGGCCCTCGGTGCCCTGGCGGTGGCGGCCACGCCGCACGACCGGGGCGCGCGGGTGCTGGGCACCGTCGTCGCCGCGCTGACCCTGGTCGCGGCCGTCGCGCTGCTCGCCGCCCGGGACGCCGGCTGGTCGGCGTACCTGCCGGACGGCACCGCCGGGGCGGTGCTGCCCTGGCACACCGTCGACCTGTCCTGGGTACCCGGCCTGGACCTGCGCTTCCACCTCGGGGTGGACGGCATCTCCTGGCCGCTGGTGGTGCTCACCGCCCTGCTCACGCTGCTCTGCTGCGGCTACAGCCTCTGGCGGGTGCCGACCGGCGGCAGCGGTAAGGCGCTGGTGGCGCTGCTGCTGGTGGTCGAGGTCGGCATCCTCGGCACCTTCCTCGCCCTCGACCTGGTGCTGTTCTTCCTCTTCTTCGAGGTGGTCCTGCTGCCGATGTACGCGATCATCGTCGGCTGGGGCGGCGACAGCGCCGACCTGGCGGCGGTCGACGCGCGGCGACGGGCGGCCCGGAAGTTCGCCCTCTACACGCTCTTCGGCTCGGTGCTGCTGCTGGTCGGCGTGTACGTCGTGGTGGCCGCCGCCGGGACCGCCGACATCGTGGCGCTGACCGGCGGCACGGGCCTGTCCAGGACCACCCAGCTCACCGCGTTCACCCTGTTCGCGGTCGCCTTCGCGGTGAAGAGCCCGCTCTGGCCGCTGCACTCCTGGCTGCCCGACGCGCACACCCAGGCCCCGACGGTCGGCAGTGTGCTGCTCGCCGGTGTGCTGCTCAAGATGGGCACGTACGGCCTGATCCGGGTCGCCGTCGGAGTGGCCCCGGAGGGGGCCCGCTGGGCGGCACCGGTGCTCGGCGTGCTCGCCGTGGCCGCCATCCTGGTCGGCTCGCTGGTCTGCCTGGCGCAGACCGAGCTGAAACGGCTGATCGCCTACTCCAGCGTGGGGCACATGGGTTTCGTGCTGCTCGGGATCGCCACGCTCACCGCCACCGGCATCCAGGCGGCGCTGATCGGCAACGTGGCGCACGGCATCATCACCGGCCTGCTCTTCTTCCTGGCCGGCGCGATCAAGGACCGTACGCACACCGGCGCGTTGAGCGAACTGTCCGGGCTGCGGGAGACCGCACCCCGGCTCTCCGGGCTGCTCGCCTTCGCGGCGGTCGCCTCGCTCGGGCTGCCCGGTCTGGCCGGCTTCTGGGGCGAGGCGTTCGCCGTGGTCGCCGCGATCCAGGTGGGCGGCGCACTCTGGACCACACTGGCGGTGCTGGCGGCGCTGGGCGGGGCGTTGACGGCGGCGTACCTGCTGCGGCTGTTGCGCCGGGTCACCCACGGCCGACCGACACCGACGGTGAGCGGCCTCGGCCCGGGGATCGCGGGGGGCGAGCTGGCCGCCTGGGTGCCGCTGGTGCTGCTGACCCTCGCCGTCGGGCTGGCCCCGACCCTGGTGCTGGGCGTCGCCGAGGCACCGGTGGCCGCCCTGGTGGGAGTGCTGCCATGAGCGAGCGTGAGCGAGTGAATCTTCGGTTCAGCGCGGTGGTGCCTCGTGGCGGCACGCAGCGGAGCGGAGTGCCGGCATGAGCGAGCGTCAGCGAGCGAATCGTCAACGCGGCGCGGTGGTGCCTCGTGGCGGCACGCAGCGGAGCGGAGTGCCGGCATGAGCGAAGTGCAGAGTGTGGACCACGTCGCGTTGCTGCCGGCGTACCTGGCCGCCGGGACGGCCGTCCTGGTGCTCCTGGTGGACCTGCTGCTGGCCCGTCCGGCGGCGACGGTGGCCTCGGCGGTCACCGGTGCGGTCGCCACCGCCGTGGGGGCGGCGGCGGTCGGCACCCTCCCGGACCGGCGGACGTTCTGCGTCGGCCCCGACTGCTCGTACGTCTTCGGCGGCCGGGCCGCTCTGGTCGCGGCGCTGGTGGCGCTGCTGATGGTCGGGGTGCTGGCGCTGTCCGGGCCGTTGCTGCGCGACGGGCGGACTCCGGTGGGGGAGTACTGCTTCCTGCTCGCCTGCTCGATGACCGGTGGCGTGGTGCTCGGCGTGGCCGGTGACCTGATCACCCTGATCGTGGCGGTGGAGGTGCTCACGCTGCCGCTGTACGTGCTGGTGGGCCTGCGCCGGGGCAGTCTGGCCAGCGCCGAGGCGGCGGTGACCTTCTTCGTGGTGAGCGTGGTGGCCACCACGCTGACGCTGCTGGGTGCCGCGCTGCTCTACGCGGTCACCGGCGCACTGCACCTGGAACGGCTGGGCGGGCTGCTCGCCGACGGGGCACTGCTCGACCTGCCGCTGACCACGGTGGCGGTGACGCTCGTGGTGGCGGGACTGGCGTTCAAGGTGGCGGCGGTGCCGTTCCACGTCTGGGCGCCGGCCACCTACGACGGCGCACCGCTGCCGGTGGCCGCGTACCTGTCGACGGCCTCGAAGCTCGGCGGGGTGGTGGCCCTGCTCGCCGTGGTGCAGCACGCGTTGCCGGCCGAGGTGACCGGTCCGGTGCTGGCGACGGTCGCCGTGCTGACGATGACCGTGGGCAACCTGGTGGCGCTGCGTCAGCGGCGTACGGTGCGACTGCTGGCCTGGTCCTCGGTGGCGCAGGCCGGGTACATCCTCGCTCCGCTCGGCGCGCTGGCCCTGGCCGATCCCGACGCGCGCACCGGTGCGTACGCGGCCGCCCTGGCGTACGCCGTCTTCTTCGTGCTGTTGGAGCTGGCCGCCTTCGCCGGGGTGGTGGCACTGCGCCCGGCCGGTGCGGACGGCGGCACCCTGGACGACCTGCGGGGTGCGGCCCGCCGGCACCGGTGGATCGGTGGCGGCCTGGCGTTCGCGCTGGTCGGGTTGGCGGGCCTGCCGCCGGCACTGGCCGGGCTGTTCGCCAAGGTGACGGTGGTCCGCTCGCTGCTCGGCGGCGAGGCGAACTGGCTCGCCCTGGTGGTGGCGGTGAACGCGGTCATCGGCCTGGCCTACTACCTGCGCGTCGCGGCGTTGCTCTACGGGCCGCCGGGGGAGACCGCCGCGCCCGCCGTGCGACCGGGACGCGCGGTGATCGCCGCGCTGGCGGTGGCGACGATCCTCGCCGTGGTGGTCGGGTTCGCACCGCAGGTCGTGCTGGATCTCGCCGGAGGCTGACCGCGACCGCACTCCTGGTCATGACTGCCGTTCAGGTAACTCTCAGTCATGAAGCGGATGGTTTACGGGTACCGGGTTGTTGTACCGGTCAGCGGATCCCGTCATCCGTGCACCGAAGGAGTGATCGTGCACCACAACCGTCTGAAGACCGCCGCGCTGCTCGGCCTGCTCACCTCAATGATCCTGGCGGTGGGCTACTGGTTCGGCGGCAGTGGCGGACTGGTCGTCGCCGTCCTCGTCTCGCTGGCGATGAACGGTTTCACCTACTTCTACTCGGACAAGCTGGCGTTGCGCTCGATGCGGGCGCAGCCGGTCACCGAGGCGCAGTTCCCGGAGCTGTACCACATGGTGCGGGAACTGGCCGCCGAGGCGCGGCAACCCATGCCCCGTCTCTACGTGAGCCCGACCGCCCAGCCCAACGCGTTCGCCACCGGGCGTAACCCGCAGAACGCGGCGGTCTGCGTGACGCAGGGGATCGTGGAGATCCTCGACTACCGCGAGCTGCGGGGCGTGATCGGCCACGAACTGTCCCACGTCTACAACCGGGACATCCTCATCTCCAGCGTGGCGGCCGGTCTGGCCGGCATCATCACCATGCTGGCGAACCTCGCTCTGTTCATCCCGCTCGGCGGCAACAGTGACGAGGACGGCCCGAACCCGGTCGTACTGCTGCTCACCGTCATCCTGGGCCCGCTCGCCGCGACCGTCATCCAGCTCGCGATCAGCCGCAACCGGGAGTTCCAGGCGGACGCCTCCGGCGCCGAGCTGACCCGCGACCCGCTGGCCCTGGCCAGCGCGCTGCGGAAGATCCACATGGGTACCCAGCGTCGACCGCTGCCGGCCGAGGGCCAGCTCACCAGCACCGCCCACCTGATGATCGACAACCCGTTCAAGGGCGGCGGCATCTCCGCCCTGTTCGCCACGCACCCCCGGATGGAGGAGCGCGTGGCTCGGCTGGAGCAGATGGCCGCCCAGGTCGGCCCGGTCCGCTACCAGCGCTGACGCACCACCCAACCCCTTCGCCGCCCGCGCCGGAGCATCCGGCGCGGGCGGCGCGTCGGTGCGGCCTGTGAGCGCGATAACCATGTTGCGCGGCACCACCCGGGCGTTAGGGTCTAAACGAATCTGGCTCATTACATCTGCGGTGGGGGTGCACGGTGGTCGGGCTGCGCCGGTATCTGAGCGTCTGGCAGATCCCAGGTGCGCCGACCCTGCTGATCACCGGCATCCTCGGGCGGCTCGGGATCGGCATGACGCCACTGGCGCTGCTGCTCGTCGTGGAGCAGGTCACCGGCCGCTACTCGCTGGCAGCCCTGGCCGGCGGCTGCTACGCCCTCACCGGTGCCGCGCTCAGCCCGATCGCCGGACGGATCGCCGACCGGATCGGTCCCACCCCGGTCCTGGTCGGCACCGCGATAGCCCATCCACTGGCGCTGATCGGGCTACTCCTGTCGGCCCGCTCCGACACCGTGCCCTTCGCCGTGGTGCTGGTGGCCTCGGCGCTGGCCGGAGGGTCGTACCCGCCGCTCACCGCCGCCATCCGAGGTGCCTGGAACGACCTGACCAGCGTCTCCTCGGGCCGTTACCACCTGCGCAACACGGCGCTCGCCGCGGAGACGACGCTGTTCGAGATCGTCTTCGTGCTCGGCCCGCTGCTCGTCGCCGGCTTCATCCTGTTCGCCGACGCCGGAGCGGCCCTGATCGGCGCGGCCGTGGTCACCCTCGTCGGCACCGTCGCGGTGGCGCTCGGCCGCACCATGCGCGGCTGGCAGCCGCACTCCCGTGAGCACCGCACCCGAGGGCTCGGCCCGCTGCGGGTCCCCGGCTTCCCGGCGCTGCTGCTCTGCGTGGCCAGCCTCGGCATCGCGTTCGGCGCGACCGGCGTGACCGTGCCGGCGTTCGCCACCCGCTACGCCGCCGACGACCCGGACAGCCTCGCCGGTGTGCTGCTGGCCGTCTGGGGGATCGGCAGCGCGATCGGTGGGTTCTGGTTCGGCCTGCGCCGTCCGGCCCTCAACATGACCCGCCAGTTCGCCTGGCTGTTGGGCTTGGTGGCGGGCAGCTTCGTGGTGTTCGCCGTGATGCCCACGGCGGGCGCGCTGGGCGTCGCCCTGGTCATCGGTGGCGCCGCCATCGCGCCTGCGTTGACCCTGGAGAACACCCTGGTCGGGCGGATCTCCCCGCTGGGCATGCTGAACGAGGCGTACACCTGGGTGGTGACCATGTCGGTCGGCGCGAGCGCGGCCGGTGGTGCCGTCGCCGGCCTGATCGTCGACCAGGCCGGCGGGGTGCCCTGGGCCTTCCTGTTCGCCGGTGCGGCGGTCGCCGTCGGGGCCGGGGTCGCGGCCCTGCCCGCCGGCCCCATCGCCCGCGCCGAAGCCGACGCGGTACGCCTCGAAGAGCCCGCCACCGTCTGACCGTGTCCCCGGCACCCGCTCACGGTCCGGGGCGCACCGCGCGGAGCACGTGCGCGACCAGCGCGTCGGCATACTCGTCGGTGAGCGGCCCGAGGCGGAGCAGCCACCGCTGGTACAGCGGCGCGTAGAGCAGTTCGAGCGTCAGGTCCAGGTCGGCGTCGGCGCGGATCTGCCCCGCCCGCTGCGCGCTGCGCAGCCGCTCCCGCTTGGCCTCGTCCACCGGAGCAGCCAGTCGTTCCCGGTACTGCGTGGCCAGCTCCGGATCGGCCGCGATCTCCAGGTTGAGCGCCCGGATCGGCGCCTCGAACGCCGGGTCGGCGAACTCTGCGACGGTGGCCCGCAGCACCGTCCTCAGGTCGGCCTCGATGTCGCCGGTGTCCGGCAGCCTCACACTGCCGGCCTCCTCGCTCAACGCCAGGAACGCGTCGAAGACCACGGCCCCCTTCGACCGCCACCACCGATAGATCGTCTGCTTGCCGACCCCCGCCCGCGCCGCGATGGCCTCGATGGAGAGCTTCGCGTACCCGACCTCGGAGACCAGCTCCCGCGTGGCACCCAGCACGGCCTGCCGGGACCGTTCGCTCCGGCGTGCCGGGTCCGGACGCTTCGGTGCCGGTGCCGGTGCCGGTGCCGGTGCCTGGGCTGTGGCCTGGGCCTGGGTGGTGGCCAGGTCCTGGGTCGGGTAGGTGTTTCTCGGGGCCGGGAACATGAGCTTGAGCATATCGAGAGTGAGACGAGACGGTCCGTCTTGACGGATCGGTGTCGGCGGAGCAGACTCGATCCGTCAAACGAGACGGTCCGTCTCGTCTCACTCGATCGAGGGAGGTGCGGGGTGGCAGATCCTCGCGTGTGGTTCGTCACCGGAGCCAGCCGTGGCCTGGGCCGGGCGGTCACCGAGGCCGCCCTGGCCGCAGGGGACCGGGTCGTCGGAGCGGCCCGCGACGTCGACCCGTTGGCCGAGCTGGCCGCGCGCCACCCCGACCGGCTGGTCGCACTGCCCCTGGACGTCGCCGACCGGGCCGCCGTCACGCTGGCGGTGGACCGCGCGGCCGAGACCTTCGGTCGGCTCGACGTCGTCCTCAACAACGCCGGCGGGATGCTGCTCGGCATGCTGGAGGAAGCCACCGAGGAGCAGATCCGGCAGCACCTCGACGTCAACTTCTTCGGCGCCGTCTGGGTCACCCAGGCCGTCATCCCGCACCTGCGTGCCCAGGGCGGCGGTCGCCTGCTCCAGGTCACCTCGATGGGCAGCGGCGGCGGCGTCGCCTCCGTCGGCCTCTACGCGGCCGGCAAAGCCGCACTCGACGCGCTCAGCCAATCTCTGGCGATGGAACTCGCGCCCTTCGGCATCAGGGTCAGCATCGTGCAGCCCGGCGGCTACGACACCGGCCTCTACACGTCGGGCATGACCGCTACCGAACCCCGACCGGCGTACGCGCCGCTGCGGGCGCAACTGGCCGAACTCTGGGGCGACGACGCCGGCCCGCCGCCCGAGACCGCCGCACCGGTCATCATGACGCTGGTCGACCTGCCCGAGCCGCCGCTACGCCTCATCGTCGGCAGCAACTCCTACGACATCGTCAGGCAGATGGAGCAGGCCAGAGTCGACGAGTACCGAGCCTGGGAGGACCTCAGCCGCCAGGCACCCGGCTGAGCCGTGCGTACCCCGCTCGCACCGGCTCGGCGCAGACGCCGCCCGCCGGCCGCCCCCGGTATTCCTGAGGGGCGGCCGACCGCGGGGGCCGCTGCCTCAGCGGTAGTTGTTGAACTGCAGGGCGACGCCGAAGTCCTCGCCCTTGAGCAGCGTGATGACGGCCTGCAGGTCGTCCTTCTTCTTGCCGGTGACCCGAAGCTGGTCACCCTGAATCTGCGCCTGGACTCCCTTGGGACCCTCGTCGCGGATCTTCTTGCTGATCGCCTTGGCCTTCTCCTGGTCGATGCCCTGGATCACCTTGGCGTCGATCTTGAAGATCTTGCCCGACGGGCGCGGGTCACCCGCGTCCAACGACTTCATCGAGATGTTGCGCTTGACCAACTTCTCCTTGAAGACGTCCAGCGCGGCCTTCACCCGCTCCTCGGTCTCCGCCTGGAGGCTGATCGCCTCCTCACCCGACCAGGAGATCTCCGCGCCGGTCCCCCGAAAGTCGAACCGCGTCGCGAGCTCCTTCTCCGCCTGGCGAAGGGCGTTGTCGACCTCCTGGCGGTCGACCTTGCTGACGATGTCGAACGACGGGTTCGCTGCCATGCTCATGCTCCTGCTGTCCGGCTGATTTGTGATCCTTTGCCCCCGATGCCCAGGGGTACGACTCCCTGACGGTACCCGGTTGCGCCGGAGCCGGTGGTAGCCGCTATCCTTGCTTCCGCTGCCGCGCCACGGTGCGGTGGTACGCCCTGGCGGGTTGCCCGAGCGGCCAATGGGAGCGGACTGTAAATCCGTCGCGAAAGCTTCAGAGGTTCGAATCCTCTACCCGCCACCAGGTGCGACAACGGCCCCTGACCAGCAGAGATGCTGATCAGGGGCCGCTCTCGTTGAGCTAGCTCCGTCCGGCTGAGTCCAGCCCGTTGCGCTCCTGAGTGACTTCCTGCGCCGAGTCCCTTGCCGTCGGGGATTGATGAGGGCTGTCAGGATCCTTGTGAGGGCCGATGTCCGCGTGCCGTCGGTCGGCGCTGTAGAAGGCGGGGCAGCCTGTCGGCGGCTGGCTCACCGTGAGGTCGAGGAGGTTGCGTGAGCACTCGGTTCGTCCGAGCGGGGATGGCGGGCATCCTTGTCGTGACACTCGCCGCCACCGGCTGCGGTTCGTCGTTCTTGGGCTCTGACCAGCTTGGCGATGACGTGTTTGCCCAGACGAGTAGCTACGGCTGGGGAGGGTCCTTCGCTGTCGGTTATCGACTCACGGACGGCGTCACAATCGTTCGGATCGACAAGGGGCCGGTGACGATCAAGAGCATCGAGCCGGTCATGCACGGTGGTTCGACTCGTCTGCTCGGTGCTCAGGTGCGGTTGCTGACCGCGTCCCGAGGTTCACCCGTGGTGGACTCCGAGGGCTGGCCGCCGACTCACCGTGACCTTGACGGTGCGGAGGATGCGGCCGGGTTCGTCATTCCCGATCCTGGAGCCGTTGATCCGGTCGATCATCCTCACGGCACCGTGCACATCGAGATTTTGCTCGGTTACGAGTTCGTCGGGGAGGGCCGGGCGGTCCGGCGCGGGGTGAACGTGAAGTACGAGACCGGCGGCCGGCAGCGGAAGGTCTTCCTGGGGAGCTACATGGCGGTGTGCGCGCCTGCGGCAGTGCCATGCCAGCACGAGGACGAGAACGGGCCGGTGCCACTCGCGGCTCACGTCACCCAGGTGGGAATCGGCTACCTGTAGTCGTCGGGTTGCTCTGCACTGTCCCGGCGAGGAGTGGTGGTGCCCATGATCCGCTCGGCGGCCCGCTCGGCCTTCGGGGTGTGTTCTCCGGGTGGCAGTCAACGCGAGTTCGGTCCAGCGTGCCCGGCAGCGAACGGCATAAGGCTGTCGACCCGTACGCGACTCCGCGCCTTTATCGACTACGAAATCGGGGTCCGATAATGCGGAAGCCGTCGGTACCTTCAGCCGGTCGAGGTCGGGTAGCGGTGAACCGGGAAGGTCGCATTCTTCGTCCGGCCGCTGGTCGGCGAGGGCGCCGAATGTCTCGGACGGCGGGAGCGGGTACCCGACAGATCGGCCGTCGGCGCCGTTGAGCAGCGCCTTCGTGTAGGTTGGCACGATTCGGCCATCCATGGGGGTGACTGCGATGGTGTGTTCGGCCTACTCTGGGTTCGTGCAGCTCGAGAGCGTGCCGTTCGCCCTCGCCGGGTGGGGCGTCGGGCTGGCGGTGCTCTACCTGGTGATCCGGCTGGCTGTTCGGCATGCAATGGAGGACGCGGACCGACGCAGGGCGGAAGAGCGGTCACAGACGCGGGGTAACTGATCGCTTACGGTGGCGTGATTGGAGGTCTTCCGCCATTCCGCATTATCCGGTCAAAAGTATTCTTCGCCATTGTCCGCTAGATCCGCTACGCCGCCTTAGTGGGGAATGGGTGGTTGGTGTCTTCTTCTTCAGTGGCACCGGCGCTGCCAGCGCTGACCTGCCCGGACGTTGTACGCGACGGGTACGTACGTGTCGTGCGGCACGACAACCGGACCAACATCAGGTCTGTGAACTTTCCACCGGCCGACTCGCTGTGGCACCATCGGGGGACCTCCATCGCGTTCCCTTCACCCCACTCAGGAGCACAGATGTCTGCTCGACGTTTGGGCCGGCTACTCGGCTCCCTCTTGCTGGTTTCCGGCCTGGTTCTCGCGACGAGCACGGTCGCGGAGTTCGATGTCAGGGCGAATGGTCTCGAGTGGAACATGCCGACCCTAGGGTCGCTGATCCCCTGACGGGCCTTCGCGCGTCCGGGCCCCTCCGGGATCCGCTGAGTTCAGGTCGCTAGGGGAGCCATGACGCCTCGCCCCCGCCCCATCCGACGGCGGACGGAGTACGCCTGGCTGGTCACCGGGCCGTTGGCGCTCGGTGCTGTCGTCTTCTCACTGATCCTCGGGCTGACGACGTCCCCCTCCCTGGGGGACTGGCCGATGACGTTGCTGCTCACAGCGGCGATGGTGGCCGCCGCACTGCCGACCATCAACGTCGTGGTGCGGCGTCAGGCGCTCGCCGCCACGCCGACCGAGATCCCGTTGGTCGTCGCCCTCTATCTGCTGCCGCCGCTCTCGGTGGTGCTGGCGTACACGGCCGCCGCCATCGTGGTGCAGATCCGTCGCAAACTGCTGCCGGCGAAGTTCTGGTTCAACGTCGCGCTCGCGGCGATAGCGACATCTCTGGCGACCGTGGTCTACCACGTGTTGCCGCAGCCGGGTGGCGTCGGTCCGGGTACCTGGGCCGTGCTGACCGTCGCCGTGGGTACGCACACCCTCGTCGCGTTGGCCGCCGTGGTCGCGGTGGTCTCCGTGGTGCAGGGCTGGCAGGCCGGACGGGAGATGCTCCGGGCGGCGCCGCCGATGTTGCTCGCGGTCACGATCAACCTCGCCATCGGTCTGGTGATCATCATCGCGCTGGAGGGCACGCCCTGGGCGGTGTTCCTCTTCGCCGGTCTGGGCATCGCCTTCGCTCTGGTCTACGGCTCGTACGCGCAGTTCTTCCGGCAGCACCGCACGGTCGCCGAGATGTACGAGTTCACCAAGGGGATCACCGAGAGCGGCCCGGACGGCAACCTGATCGACGCGTTGCTGGTCCGGATCCGCAGCCTGATGCAGGCGGAGTCCGCCACCCTCTGGTTGCCGGCCCAGGGCCGCCACCCGGAGGTGCTGCTGACCGCCCAGGAGGGCAAGCCCGGCCTGCTGGACTCCACGCACAGCCCGGCCGCGTTGCGGGACGTCGCGGTGGCCCGGCAGGAGACCGTGGCGGTCAGCAGTCGGCTGGGCGGCGACGACCCGGAACTGCGCGACACGCTGGAGTCGACCTCGGTCAAGGACGTGATCGTGGTGCCGCTGCGGTCTGGCAAGGCGGTCATCGGCACCCTTGAGGTGACCAACCGGCTCGGCGACACCAACTCGTTTCGGGCCGCGGACGTGACCGTCTTCGAGACGGTCGCCGCCCACGCGGCGGTCGCGCTGGAGAACTCGCGCCTGGTCGACCGGTTGCGGCACGACGCGTACCACGACGGGCTCACCAAGCTGCCCAACCGCCGCCGGATCCTCGGTGCGCTGACCGAGGCGGTCCGGATTCGGGCCCCCGGCGAGGTGGTGGCGCTGCTGCTCTTCGACGTCGACCGCCTGCGACAGGTCAACGAGTCCCTCGGGCACGCCGCGGGGGACAAGGTGCTGGTCGAGGTCGCCGACCGGCTGCGTGGATGCGTACCGTCGGCGGCCCTGGTCGGTCGGGCCGGCGGCGACGAGTTCCTGGTGACGTTGCGTCTGGAGAGTGCCGAGGCGGCGGTGGAACTCGCCGGCCACCTGCGCGAGCAGATCCGGGACGAGATGGTCTTCGACGCCCTCACGTTGGACGTGGACACCGCCGTCGGCGTGGTGGTGCATCCGGATCACGGCAGCGATCCGGCGACGCTGCTGCAACGGGTGGACGTGGCGGCGTCGGCCGCCAAGTCGGTCCCCGGCAGCGTGCAGCTCTATACGCCCGCCCTGGAGTCGCGTGCGCTGCATCGGCTGGGTCTCGCCGGTGACCTGCGCAGCGCCCTGGAGAACGGCGAACTGGAGATCTACTACCAGCCGAAGGTGACGCTGCGCGACCGGCGTCTGGTGGGAGTGGAGTGCCTGGCCCGGTGGGAGCATCCCACCCACGGCACGGTCGCCCCACAGGACTTCGTCGCGGTGGCCGAACACACCGGCCAGCTCGGGCGGCTCACCGAGTTCGTGCTACGGGAGGGGCTGCGCCACAGCCGCGACTGGGCGCACGGCGGCCAGTCGCTCGCCGTCGCGGTCAACATCTCCGCGCGTACGCTCAACGACCAGCACTTCCCGGAGCGGGTGCGCGAGTTGCTGGCGGAGTACGACGTACCGGCGCAGCTGTTGACCCTGGAGATCGAGGAGGCCGGGGTGCTGGACGGCACCGACCGGCCCATCCCGACCCTGCGCCGCCTGCGGGACCTCGGCGTACGGCTCTCGGTGGACGACTTCGGCACCGGTAGTTCCTCGCTGGCCCACCTGCGCCGGTTGCCGGTGCACGAGGTCAAGGTGGACCACTCCTTCGTCCAGGGCATGGCGACCGATCCCGGTGACCTGGCGATCGTCAACGCCGTGGTGACCCTCTCCCAACAGTTCGGCCTGACCGTGGTGGCCGAGGGAGTGGAGAGCGAGCTGACTCTGGAACTGCTCCAGGACATCGGCTGCGAGATCGGCCAGGGATTCCTGTTCAGCCGCCCGCTGCCGTACGAGCGGCTGGAGGCATGGTTCGGCGCCCAGGTCGACCCGGAATCGATCACCGACAACGAGCTGCCGCGCCTGCGAGTGGTCCCCTGAGCTGGGTGTCCGACGTCCCCGGGGATCCGATTTCACCAGCGCGGTAGGGCCGTGTACTCTTACCTCTGCGCGGCCACCGAGTGATCGCGCAGGCCCCCTTAGCTCAGTCGGCAGAGCGTCTCCATGGTAAGGAGAAGGTCTACGGTTCGATTCCGTAAGGGGGCTCAGAGGGTCCGGCTGGGCCCACCACGGCGGTGTAGCTCAGATGGTAGAGCAAGCGGCTCATAATCGCTGTGTCGCCGGTTCAAGTCCGGCCACCGCTACTCTCGTCCGTCCGGAGCATTCCGGCGGTCGGTGGCACGGGCGCCTTGGGCGCCCGCTTTGCGTGTTCGCCCTTGTGGTGCGTACGCTGTAGCGCTGTAGTTGTATCCGTTAGCGAGGAAGGCACTCCGCCGTGGCGAAGGCGACCGATGTCCGGCCGAAGATCACTTTGGCGTGTGTGGAGTGCAAGGAGCGCAACTACATCACGCGCAAGAACCGCCGTAACGACCCGGACCGCATCGAGCTGAAGAAGTTCTGCCCCCGGGACGGTCGGCACACCGTTCACCGCGAGACCCGCTGACCCGTCCGGGCCGACTCGGCCCGGGTCGACGCGTACCAGGATCGCCGGTTCGTGCGGCGGCGCGGCCCTCGGGCCGACGTCGACCGCGCGGATCGGCGTTCGTGCGTTGCGTGTAGGTTCGCGACATGTCCCTGGACCACTCCTTCGTCGGCCGCAGTTTTCCGCCGACCGCCCCCTACCAGGTGGGCCGCGAGAAGATCCGTGAGTTCGCGACGGCGATCGGGGCCACCGATCCCGCCTACCACGATCCGGAGGCGGCCCGTGCCCTGGGCCATCCGGACGTGGTCGCGCCGCCGACCTTCCCCGTGGTGATCACCATGGCCGCCAGCCGCCAGATCGTCGAGGACCCGGCCCTCGGCGTCGACTACAGCCGGGTCGTCCACGGCGACCAGCGGTTCGCGTACACCCGCCCGGTGGCGGCCGGCGACGAGCTGGTCTGTGTCAACGTCGTGGAGGACATCACCAGCCGGGGTGGTCACGAGTTCCTGACCACCCGGACCGAGGTCAGCACGACCGCCGGCGAGCCGGTGGTCACGGTCTGGTCCAAGCTCGTCGTACGCGGGGAGGCCTGACATGGAGCTGACCAACCAGACGTTCCGAGTGACCCGGGCGGACCTGGTCCGCTACGCCGGCGCCTCGGGCGACTTCAACCCGATCCACTGGAACGACAGGTTCGCCACCAAGGTCGGTCTGCCGGGCGTGATCGCGCACGGCATGTTCACCATGGCGCTGGTCGGCCGGGCCGTCACCGCCTGGGCCGGTGGACCCGACGCGGTGGTCGACTACAACGTCCGGTTCACCCGTCCGGTGGTGGTGCCGGACGACGACCAGGGCACCGAGATCGTGGTGACCGCAGTCGTCCGCGAGGTCACCGATGCGGGCCTGACCAGGCTCGACATCACCGCCACCTGTCAGGGCGAGAAGGTGTTGTCGCAGGCGCGGGCCATCGTGCGGACGACGGGCTGACCGGCACCGCTCGCCGCGATCGGCAGACCGGTTGGGAAAGTCGGGTCCCTACCCGTACACTGGTCCGCCGTGGGGCAAGTGACTCCTGCCTGGTCGTGTGACCGGGTGGGACGAGCGTTGCCACACAGGGGTGTAGCTCAATTGGCAGAGCAGCGGTCTCCAAAACCGCAGGCTGCAGGTTCAAGTCCTGTCACCCCTGCGCCTCAGGCCTGACCGTTCCGTGGGTCGCGTCACCGCTCGGTGGCGTGCGGCCCGTGGTGGTGGCATCGGCGGAGAGGTTCCGAGGCATCGGGGCCCCTCCGGTTGATCCGCCGGCCGCGGCCCGTCCCGGGACGGTTGGTCCGGCCGGCGTGACCAGCGCCGCGTACGCGTACCGCGTGCGACCCCGACATCCCGCGACGGAGGGCGAAGTGGCCGACAACAAGCGGCGCGGCGAGGACGCCGACGACGACCGCCTGAACGACGAGGTGGTCAACGACGGTGACGGTGCCGACGACGACGCCACCGACGCGGACGATCTGGTATCGCGGGGCGGCACCGCCACCCGCGAACGGGCGAAGGCGGATTCCGCCGACAGCCGGTCGAAGACGCGTGCCGATGCCGACAAGGTGGGCCTGTTCGGCCGCGTCGCGCGTTTCATCCGCGAGGTCGTGGCCGAACTGCGTAAGGTCATCTGGCCGACGCGCAAGGAGCTGCTGACCTACACGGCCGTGGTGGTCGCATTCGTCGCGATGATGCTGACGATCGTGGCCGGCCTTGACTACGCCTTCGCGAAGGGCGTGTTGTGGGTCTTCGGCAACCCCAGCTGACCGGCTGACTGTGCCGATAGTGACGGAAGTGAGCAAGCGTGCCTGAGTACGACGAGACCGCCGAGACCCCGGACGAGCAGTCCACGGTGGCGACGGCGGCGAACGACGAGTCGGTCGAGGCCGCCAGCGAGCCGGAGTTCGCGACGACGGAGCCCGCACCCGACGAGGACTACGACCCGGTCGCGGAGCTGCGGCAGAAGCTGCGCTACGCGCCGGGCGACTGGTATGTGGTGCACTCGTACGCCGGCTATGAGAACAAGGTCAAGACCAACCTCGAGACCCGGATCACGTCCCTCGACATGGAGGACTACATCTACCAGGTCGAGGTGCCGACCCGGGAAGAGGTCGAGGTCAAGAACGGCAAGCGGTCCCAGGTCCAGGCGAAGGTCTTCCCGGGCTACATCCTGGTCCGGATGGAGCTGACCGCCGAGTCCTACTCCTGCGTGCGCAACACGCCCGGGGTGACCGGCTTCGTGGGTGCCACGGACCGGGCCGACCGTCCGGCCCCGCTGAGCCTCGACGAGGTGCTGAAGTGGCTGGCGCCGTCCGTCGAGACCGAGCAGAAGAAGGCCAAGCCGGAGATCAAGGTCCTCGACTTCGAGGTCGGCGACTCGGTGACGGTCACCGACGGCGCCTTCGCGTCGCTGCCGGCCACGATCAGTGAGATCAACGCCGACCAGCAGAAGCTCAAGGTGCTGGTGTCGATCTTCGGCCGGGAGACGCCGGTGGAGCTGAACTTCAACCAGGTCGCCAAGATCTGATCGCATCGACCGTCGGCGACGGCCCAGAGGGTCGTCGTCGGCGGTCGCCGTCGTTCGTCTGGCCCGTCCCGCCCCCGTCGGGCAACCTCTGTGGGCGGGTGGATTCCGACCTGCGCTACCCTAGAACGTCGCCGCCGTCCCACACGCGCTGACCGTGCGCGCTCGACGGCGACGTCGGTGCGAACAATTCCCAGTTCCAAGCCCCAGGAAGTGACATGCCTCCGAAGAAGAAGCTCGTCAAGACGTTCACGCTTCAGCTGCCGGCGGGCCAGGCCACCCCGGCGCCGCCGGTGGGCCCTGCGCTCGGTCAGCACGGCGTGAACATCATGGAGTTCTGCAAGTCCTACAACGCGCAGACCGAGTCGCAGCGGGGCGATGTCGTCCCCGCCGAGATCAGCGTGTACGAGGACCGGTCCTTCACCTTCGTGCTGAAGACCCCGCCCGCCGCCCGGCTGCTGATCAAGGCCGCTGGTGTGGCGAAGGGCTCGGGCGTCCCGCACACCCAGAAGGTCGGCTCGGTGACCCGCGCCCAGCTGCGTGAGATCGCCGAGAAGAAGATGGCCGACCTCAACGCCAACGACCTCGACCAGGCTGAGAAGATCATCGCCGGCACCGCCCGGTCGATGGGCCTGAACGTCACCGACTGATCTCGGTCACCAGCGACCCGTACGGATCGTGGGAGGGCGCGCGAGCACCGCGGCCCGCCAGAAACCACAGGAGTAGACAGAAATGCAGCGCAGCAAGAGCTACCGCAAGGCCGCCGAGGTCATCGACCGGTCGAAGCTCTACACCCCCGCCGAGGCCGTGAAGCTGGCCAAGGAGACGACCAACGTCAAGTTCGACGCCACGGTCGAGGTCGCCATGCGCCTCGGCGTCGACCCCCGCAAGGCGGACCAGATGGTCCGCGGCACGGTCAACCTGCCGCACGGCACCGGTAAGACCGCCCGCGTGATCGTCTTCGCCGCCGGCGCGAAGGCCGAGGAGGCCGTCGCCGCCGGTGCCGACGAGGTGGGTACCGACGAGTTGGTCGCCCGGATCCAGGGCGGTTGGTTGGACTTCGACGCGGCGATCGCCACGCCGGACCAGATGGCCAAGATCGGCCGGATCGCGCGGATCCTGGGCCCGCGCGGTCTGATGCCGAACCCGAAGACCGGCACGGTGACCATGGACGTCACCAAGGCGGTCGCGGACATCAAGGGCGGCAAGATCACCTTCCGGGTGGACAAGCACTCCAACCTGCACCTGATCATCGGCAAGGCCTCGTTCTCCGAGACCCAGCTGGTGGACAACTACGTGGCGGTCCTGGACGAGGTGCTGCGGGCCAAGCCGTCCGCGGCGAAGGGCAAGTACCTCAAGAAGGTCACCCTCACCACGACCATGGGCCCGGGCGTGCCGATCGACCCGAACCTGGTGAAGAACCTGCAGGAGGGCTCGGCCGACAGCTGAGCAGGACGAATGCCTCGAAGGGGCCCCGCCACACGACCGTGGCGGGGCCCCTTCGCCGTGACCGAGGTGGCAAGCTCGCCTGATGCGACTGGAGGACGTCTGGCTGCGGTACCGCCGTCCTGGTCCCTGGGTGCTTCGATCGGTGACGATCGAGATCGCGCCCGGCGAGGCGGTGGTGGTGCACGGGCGCAACGGCGCCGGCAAGTCGACGCTGCTGCAACTCGTCGCCGGGATCCTGCCGCCGTCCCGGGGGCGGGTGCGCGATCGACCGGCCGTGGTGGGCTGGGTACCGGAACGCTTTCCCGCCGACCAGCCCTTCACCGTCGAGGGATACCTCGACGCGGCAGCCCGGGTGCGTGGACTCGCTCGTGACGAGGCGGGCCGGGCGGTGCACCACTGGGTCGAGCGCCTCGGTCTCGGACCCTCCCGGGCCAGCCGGCTGCCCCAGCTCTCGAAGGGCACCGCGCAGAAGGTCGGTCTGGCCCAGGCACTGCTGCGCCCGCCGGGACTGCTCGTCCTCGACGAGCCCTGGGAGGGCCTGGACGCCGCCGCCCGCGAACTGGTCCCCGAGGTCGTGGGCGAGGTGCTGGCCGAGGGCGGTGCGGTACTGGTCAGCGATCATCGCGGTGAGACGGCCCGACTGCCGGGTGCCCGGCAGTGGACCGTCGACGGTCAGACGGTGGCCGAGGGACCGTGGGCCGGTGCGGAGGCCACCGTCGTGGTGGAGGTGGCGGTCCCGGCTGCCGGCGTCGCCGCCACGGTGCGCCGGCTGCGCGCCGACGGTCACCGCGTCCTCCGGATACGCGGACACGACGCGTCGTCGGAGGTCACCGAGTCGTTGGCCGGGGCGGCCTCCGAGGTGGCGCCGTGATCGCGCTGGTCCGGTTCCGGCTCGCGGGCTTCCTGCGTACCGGACGGGCGCTGGCACCGGTCCTGGCCGGCCTGCTCGTGTTGGGCATCCTCTACGGCGGTGGCCGCGCCGAGCCGGCCGAGGCCTACGGCGTGTCGGCGGTGGTCCTCTTTCCGGTCCTGGCCTGGCAGACCAAGATCCTGCTGGACGTGGAGCCGGACGCTCAGCGTCGGCTGGCCGTGGTCGCGCTCGGGCCGACGCGGGAGTGGGCGGCCGGACTGCTCGCCGCGGCGACCGCAGGTCTGGGTCTGATCGCGGTCGCGCTGGTGATCCCGTGGCTGCTCGGCGGGATGGCCGTGCCGACCGGACCGGACGACCGGTCCATCGTCGCCGGCCTGGCACTCGGCCTCTGGGCGCACCTGATCGCCCTGCCGGCTGCCGTGGCGCTCGGTGCCCTCGCCGGCCGGGCGGTCACGCGCAGCGCCGGGTACGGCGTCGCGGTGCTCGTCCTCGGTGTGGTCCTCGCCCTGGTGTTCGGCCGCGTCGACCCGGCGCTCCGGTGGCTGGCCCCGCCGTTGCTGACCACCGCGCGGGCGCTGGCGGGGTCCCTGTCGTGGGCGACCGGGGTGCTGGTGACCGCCTGGGCGCTCGGTTGGGCGGCCGTGCTTCTGGCGGGTTGTCGGCGTGCCCGCCATCGACGTGCCTGACGTTCACCGTCCGTGGTGACCGAGCGCACTCCGGGGCGATTTGGCGGCTACCGGGAGTAGGGCGTAACCTAGGCCGCGAAGTTCCACCCAGAGACCGCTGGTCACCGTGCTCCGGCACGGTCGAAGGTCCGCGAAGACGGGCGACCCGCGTAGGGCGGCAAGCGAAAACTGGCAGAGTCCCCGTGGTCCGCCGACTGCGATGATCTCCGCCGACCTCGCCCCGTGCGCCCTGCGCCGGGGCTTTTCTGTTGCCGCGATGCCTCCGTCCCCGTCACAGGCGCCTGTCTGCGACGGTGACCAGCCTCGAGTAACGAGAGAGGAGGGACATGGCGGACAAGCCGATCCGGGCCGACAAGGCCTCGGCCGTTGCTGAGCTGACGGAGAACTTCCGCAGCGCGGGTGCCACCGTGCTGACCGAGTACCGCGGTCTGACGGTTTCCCAGCTCACCCAGCTGCGGCGCTCGCTCGGCAAGGAGACCACCTACACCGTCGCCAAGAACACGCTGGCCAAGCGTGCTGCGGCAGATGCGGGTATCTCCGGCCTCGACGAGCTGTTCACCGGTCCTACCGCGCTGACTTTCGTTTCGGGCGACGTCGTCGAGGCGGCGAAGGGGCTTCGCGACTTCGCGAAGTCCAACCCGAAGCTCGTCATCAAGGGCGGCGTCTTCGAGGGCAAGGCCATTTCCGCGGCCGAGGTCACGAAGCTCGCCGACCTGGAGTCCCGTGAGGTGCTGCTGGCCAAGCTGGCCGGCGCGATGAAGGGCAACCTGAGCAAGGCCGCGGCCCTGTTCCAGGCCCCGCTGTCGAAGACCGCCCGTCTGGCGGCCGCCCTGCAGGACAAGAAGCGTGAGCAGGAGGGCGCCGAGGCGGCCTGAGGCCGCGCGGCGCACCCACGTTCTTAGTTAACCATTCAGAAAGGACGCCAGATATGGCGAAGCTCAGCACCGAAGAGCTGCTCGACGCGTTCAAGGAGATGACGCTGATCGAGCTCTCCGAGTTCGTGAAGCAGTTCGAGGAGACCTTCGAGGTCACCGCCGCCGCCCCGGTCGCGATGGCGGCGGGCCCGGCCCAGGGTGGCGCTGCCGCCGAGGCCGAGCCGGAGAAGGACGAGTTCGACGTCATCCTCGACGCCGACGGTGGCAAGAAGATCCAGGTCATCAAGGTCGTGCGTGAGCTGACCGGCCTGGGCCTCAAGGAGGCCAAGGACCTGGTCGAGGCCGCGCCGAAGGCGATCCTCGAGAAGGTCAACAAGGAGGCCGCCGACAAGGCCAAGGCCAAGCTGGAGGGCGAGGGCGCCAAGGTCACCCTCAAGTGACCTGAGCCTCACCCGGGCGTACCGGCTCACGTGAGCCGGGGCACACCCACATCGCGGCGGGCGACGATCCGGATCTCGGATCGGCGCCCGCCGTGTGGTTTCACTGCCCGGAACCGGTCATGAGCAGGGCGTGTGCATCGCGGCGGGCGCGGGCCCGAACGGCAGTGGTTTCGCCCGTGGGTGGGAAAGACCGTCGGATGGCGGCACCGGGCCTTGACGCGACCATGGACTCCCAGGCACGCTGACATCAGCAAGACCTTCCGCGCTTGCGACGGCCACCGGCTGGGTATGAAGCGGCAGCACCACCGCCGCAGACATCTGGGCGGCCCGGCAGGGACGTTGCGTTCCGAGCGGCCCGGTGTGACCCGTTTCCAGGGTCCCGAGGCTCGTTCCGCAACTTCCTGCGGGGTGGGCTGGACAGCGGTTAGCCTCTCGGCTACACTGCTAGTTTGCGCTGCCTTCCGACTTGACCCCTGCTCGGAAATGTCCGTTTGTGGATATTTTCTGGTGGGGTCATTGGAGTGCACGCGTACCAGCCGTTCTGCAGCACCGGTCCTCGGAAGGACGCATCTTGGCAGCTTCCCGCCCTGCGAAGACCAGTCGTACGTCGAGCGCATTCGCTCCCCGCCGAGTTTCCTTCGGTCGGATCACCGAACACCTCGAGGTCCCCAACCTCCTTGCCATTCAGAACGAGTCCTTCGACTGGCTCGTCGGCAACGAGGGTTGGCAGGGCCGGTCGGCGGACGACCCGCACGCACGCTCGGGTCTCGCGGAAATCCTCGACGAGATCAGTCCCATTGAGGACTTCTCTGGCACCATGTCGCTTTCCTTCTCGGCACCGCGCTTCGACGAGGTCAAGGCCTCGATCGAGGAGTGCAAGGAGAAGGACCTGACCTACTGCGCGCCGCTCTTCGTGACCGCGGAGTTCACCAACAACACCACCGGCGAGATCAAGAGCCAGACGGTGTTCATGGGTGACTTCCCGATGATGACGCCGAAGGGCACCTTCATCATCAACGGCACCGAGCGCGTCGTGGTCAGCCAGCTCGTCCGCTCGCCGGGCGTCTACTTCGACAAGCAGCCGGACAAGACCTCCGACCGCGACCTCTCCAGCGTCAAGGTCATCCCCAGCCGGGGTGCCTGGCTGGAGTTCGACATCGACAAGCGCGACACGGTCGGCGTACGCATCGACCGTAAGCGTCGGCAGGCCGTCACGGTCCTGCTCAAGGCCGTCGGATGGTCGGCCGAGCGGATCCGCGAGAAGTTCGGCTGGTCCGAGCTGATGATGACCACGCTCGAGAAGGACCACATCGCCGGCCAGGACGAGGCGCTACTCGACATCTACCGGAAGTTGCGCCCTGGCGAGCCGCCGACCCGCGAGAACGCCCAGACCCTGCTCGACAACCTCTTCTTCAACCCGAAGCGGTACGACGTCGCCAAGGTCGGTCGGTACAAGTTCAACAAGAAGCTCGAAGTGAGCGTGCCGATCACCACCGGCACGCTGACCGAGGACGACATCGTCGCCACCGTGGAGTACCTCTGCCGGCTGCACGCCGGTGAGGAGGGCTACGAGGCCGACGACATCGACCACTTCGGCAACCGGCGCCTGCGTACCGTGGGCGAGCTGATCCAGAACCAGGTTCGGGTCGGTCTGTCCCGGATGGAGCGGGTCGTCCGCGAGCGGATGACGACTCAGGACGTCGAGGCGATCACGCCGCAGACCCTGATCAACATCCGCCCCGTGGTCGCCGCGATCCGGGAGTTCTTCGGCACCTCGCAGCTGTCCCAGTTCATGGACCAGACCAACCCGCTGGCGGGCCTGACCCACCGGCGTCGGCTGAGCGCGCTCGGCCCGGGTGGTCTGTCCCGGGAGCGGGCCGGCTTCGAGGTCCGCGACGTGCACCCGTCCCACTATGGCCGGATGTGCCCGATCGAGACGCCGGAAGGCCCGAACATCGGTCTGATCGGCGCGCTGTCCACCTTCGCCCGGGTCAACCCGTTCGGCTTCATCGAGACGCCGTACCGAAAGGTCGTCGACGGTCGGGTCACCGACCAGATCGACTACCTGACCGCGGACGAGGAGGACCGGTTCGTCAAGGCGCAGGCCAACGCGCCGCTGCGGGCCGACGGCACGTTCGCCGAGGACCGCGTCCTGGTCCGCCGTAAGGGCGGCGAGACCGAGGACGTCGCGCCGGGTGCGGTGGACTACATGGACGTGTCGCCGAGGCAGATGACCTCGGTCGCGACCGCGATGATCCCGTTCCTGGAGCACGACGACGCGAACCGGGCCCTGATGGGCGCCAACATGCAGCGTCAGGCGGTCCCGCTGGTCAAGGCGGAGTCGCCGCTGGTCGGCACCGGCATGGAGTACCGTGCCGCGGTCGACGCCGGTGACGTGGTGGTGGCCGAGGTCGGTGGCGTGGTCGAGGACCTCTGCGCCGACTACATCACCGTCCACCAGGACGACGGCCACCGCCGGACGTACCTCCTGCACAAGTTCCGCCGCTCCAACGCCGGCTCCTGCGTCAACCAGAAGCCGGTCGTCTTCGAGGGTGACCGGGTCGAGGCCGGCCAGGTGGTCGCCGACGGGCCGTGCACCGACGAGGGCGAGATGGCGCTCGGGCGCAACCTGCTCGTGGCGTTCATGTGCTGGGAGGGCCACAACTACGAGGACGCGATCATCCTGTCGCAGCGCCTCGTACAGCAGGACGTGCTCACCTCGATCCACATCGAGGAGCACGAGGTCGACGCGCGGGACACCAAGCTCGGCCCGGAGGAGATCACCCGCGACATCCCGAACGTCAGCGAGGAGATGCTCGCCGACCTCGACGAGCGCGGGATCATCCGGATCGGTGCCGAGGTCGTCCCCGGCGACATCCTGGTCGGCAAGGTCACCCCGAAGGGCGAGACCGAGCTGACTCCGGAGGAGCGGCTGCTCCGCGCGATCTTCGGTGAGAAGGCGCGTGAGGTCCGGGACACCTCGCTGAAGGTGCCGCACGGTGAGACCGGCACGGTCATCGGCGTGCGTACCTTCTCCCGCGAGGACGGCGACGAACTGCCGCCGGGCGTCAACGAGCTGGTCCGGGTCTACGTCGCCCAGAAGCGGAAGATCCAGGACGGCGACAAGCTCGCCGGCCGGCACGGCAACAAGGGCGTCATCTCCAAGATCCTGCCGGTCGAGGACATGCCGTTCCTGGAGGACGGCACCCCGGTCGACATCGTGCTCAACCCGCTGGGTGTGCCGAGCCGGATGAACATCGGCCAGGTACTCGAGACCCACCTGGGCTGGGTGGCCAAGACCGGTTGGAAGGTCGACGGCGACGACGCGGAGTGGAAGCGTCAGCTCCAGGGGATCGGTGCGGACGAGTCCGAGCCGGACACCAACGTGGCCACGCCGGTCTTCGACGGTGCCCGCGAGGAGGAGATCTCCGGTCTGCTCGCGTCGACCCTGCCCAACCGGGACGGCAACCAGCTGATCGGTGCCAGCGGTAAGGCGCAGCTGTTCGACGGTCGCTCCGGCGAGCCGCTGCCGGACCCGATCGCGGTCGGCTACATCTACATCCTGAAGCTCAACCACCTGGTCGACGACAAGATCCACGCACGGTCGACCGGTCCGTACTCGATGATCACGCAGCAGCCGTTGGGTGGTAAGGCGCAGTTCGGTGGCCAGCGCTTCGGTGAGATGGAGTGCTGGGCGATGCAGGCCTACGGTGCCGCGTACGCCCTGCAGGAGCTGCTGACGATCAAGTCCGACGACGTCCTGGGCCGGGTCAAGGTCTACGAGGCGATCGTCAAGGGCGAGAACATCCCCGAGCCGGGCATTCCCGAGTCGTTCAAGGTGCTGCTCAAGGAGCTGCAGTCGCTGTGCCTCAATGTCGAGGTGCTCTCCAGCGACGGTGTGGCCCTGGAGATGCGCGAGACCGACGACGAGGTCTTCCGGGCCGCGGAGGAGCTGGGTATCGACCTTTCCCGGCGCGAGCCGAGCTCGGTCGAGGAAGTGTGACGTTGCGGTCCGGTGACGGGGCGGCCCCTTCGGAGGTCACCCCGTCCCGGGCCCGGACCCGGTCAGCTGCTAGCGCAACAAGCGACGTGTGAGGGAATGAACGTGCTCGACGTCAACTTTTTCGACGAGTTGCGAATTGGGCTGGCGACCGCCGACGACATCCGTCAGTGGTCGCACGGCGAGGTCAAGAAGCCCGAGACGATCAACTACCGCACCCTGAAGCCGGAGAAGGACGGGCTCTTCTGCGAGAAGATCTTCGGTCCTCAGCGGGACTGGGAGTGCTACTGCGGCAAGTACAAGCGGGTCCGGTTCAAGGGCATCATCTGTGAGCGCTGCGGCGTCGAGGTGACCCGCTCCAAGGTCCGCCGGGAGCGGATGGGCCACATCGAGCTCGCCGCGCCGGTGACCCACATCTGGTACTTCAAGGGCGTGCCGAGCCGGCTGGGTTACCTGCTGGACCTCGCCCCGAAGGACCTCGAAAAGATCATTTACTTCGCCTCGTACGTCGTGACGAGCGTTGACGCCGAAGCGCGTCACCGTGACCTCTCGACCATCGAGAACGAGATCCTGGCCGAGAAGCGGCAGTCCGAGAACAGCCGCGACTCGGAGATCGAGAAGCGGGCCGCCAAGCTCGAGGCCGACCTGGCCGAGCTGGAGGCCGAGGGCGCGAAGGCGGACGTCCGGCGCAAGGTCAAGGAGGGCGGAGAGCGCGAGATGCGCCAGATCCGCGACCGGGCCCAGCGCGAGATCGACCGCCTCGACGAGGTGCTGGACACCTTCCGCAAGCTCGACTCGAAGCAGCTGGTCACCGACGAGCTGCTCTACCGCGAGCTGCGTGACCGGTTCGGCGAGTACTTCACCGGGGGCATGGGCGCCGAGGCGATCAAGGCCCTGGTGCAGAACATGGACCTCGCCGCCGAGGCGGAGAACCTCCGGGAGACCATCCGTACCGGCAAGGGGCAGCGGAAGATCCGGGCGCTCAAGCGGCTCAAGGTCGTCGCGGCGTTCCAGAACACCCGCAACTCGCCGCTCGGCATGGTGCTGGACTGCGTACCGGTGATCCCGCCGGACCTGCGTCCGATGGTGCAGCTCGACGGTGGCCGCTTCGCGACCAGCGACCTGAACGACCTGTACCGCCGCGTGATCAACCGGAACAACCGGCTCAAGCGGCTGATCGACCTCGGCGCGCCCGAGATCATCGTCAACAACGAGAAGCGGATGCTGCAGGAGGCCGTCGACGCGCTGTTCGACAACGGCCGCCGCGGTCGGCCGGTCACCGGCCCGGGTAACCGCCCGCTGAAGTCGCTGTCCGACATGCTCAAGGGCAAGCAGGGCCGGTTCCGTCAGAACCTGCTGGGCAAGCGCGTCGACTACTCCGGCCGTTCGGTCATCGTGGTCGGCCCGAAGCTCAAGCTGCACCAGTGCGGCCTGCCCAAGCAGATGGCGCTGGAGCTGTTCAAGCCGTTCGTGATGAAGCGGCTGGTCGACCTGAACCACGCACAGAACATCAAGTCCGCCAAGCGGATGGTCGAGCGGCAGCGGCCGGTCGTGTGGGACGTGCTGGAAGAGGTCATCGGCGAGCACCCGGTGCTGCTCAACCGGGCGCCCACCCTGCACCGACTCGGCATCCAGGCCTTCGAGCCGCAGCTGGTCGAGGGCAAGGCCATCCAGATCCACCCGCTGGTCTGCACCGCGTTCAACGCGGACTTCGACGGTGACCAGATGGCGGTGCACGTGCCGCTCTCCGCCGAGGCCCAGGCCGAGGCCCGAATCCTGATGCTGTCGTCGAACAACATCCTCAAGCCGGCCGACGGCAAGCCGGTCACCATGCCCACCCAGGACATGGTCATCGGGCTCTACCACCTGACCCACCTCACCACCGGTGAGCGCGGGGAGGGACGGGCGTTCAGCTCGGACGCCGAGGCGCGGATGGCGTACGACAACGGCGAGCTGCACCTGCAGGCGCCGGTCAAGATCCGGCTGCGGAACGTGGTCGAGGTGGACAACGGCGTCGGTGGGCAGCCGTGGACCGCGCCCGAGGGCTGGGTCCAGGGTGAGCCGCTGACCGTGGAGACCACGCTCGGCCGGGTGCTGTTCAACGAGACCCTGCCGCAGGGCTACCGGTTCGTGAACTACGAGATCCGCAAGGGTCAGCTCTCCGCGATCGTCAACGACCTCGCCGAGCGGTTCCCCAAGGTGGCCCTGGCGGCCACCCTGGACGGGCTCAAGGAGGCCGGTTTCCACTGGGCCACCTGGTCCGGCGTGACCATCGGCATGGAGGACGTCATCGCTCCGCCGCGCAAGCGGGAGATCCTGGAGCGGTACGAGAAGGAAGCCGACCGGATCGACAAGCAGTACCAGCGTGGTCTGATGACCGCCGAGGAGCGTCGCGGCGAGCTCATCGAGATCTGGACCAAGGCGACCAACGAGGTCGCCAAGGAGATGGACACCGCGCTGCCGCAGGAGAACCCGCTGTGGAAGATGATCAACTCGGGTGCTCGCGGTAACCTGCTCCAGCTCCGGCAGATCGCGGCGATCCGTGGTCTGGTGGCCAACCCGAAGGGCGAGATCATCCCGCGGCCGATCAAGGCCAGCTACCGGGAGGGTCTGTCCGTGCTGGAGTACTTCATCTCCACGCACGGTGCCCGTAAGGGTCTCGCGGACACCGCCCTGCGTACCGCCGACTCGGGTTACCTGACCCGGCGTCTGGTGGACGTCTCGCAGGACGTCATCATCCGCGAGGAGGACTGCGGCACCGATCGGGCCATCCCGATGCAGGTGGGTCAGCAGCTCGACGGCCGGCTGGTGGTGCACGAGCACGCCGAGACGAGCGTGCACGCCCGTACCCTCGCCGACGACATCAAGGGGCCGGACGGCACCGTCGTCGCCGAGCGTGGCTCGGACATCAACTCGATCCTGGTCGACAAGATCGTCGCCGCCGGGGTCGACCACATCCGGGTGCGCAGCGTGCTCACCTGCGAGTCGAAGCTGGGCGTCTGCGGTGCGTGCTACGGCCGCTCGCTGCCGACCGGCAAGATCGTGGACGTCGGCGAGGCGGTCGGCATCATCGCGGCCCAGTCGATCGGTGAGCCGGGTACGCAGCTGACGATGCGGACCTTCCACACCGGTGGTGTCGCGGGTGAGGACATCACCCAGGGTCTGCCGCGTGTCCAGGAGATCTTCGAGGCCCGGATCCCGAAGGGTAAGGCGCCGATCGCCGACACCCCCGGCCGGATCCGGATCGAGGACGGCGAGCGGTCGCGCAAGATCGTCGTGATCCCCGACGACGGCAGCGACGAGATCGTGTACGACAAGATCTCGAAGCGGGTCCGGCTGCGGGCGCACGACGGCGACCACGTCGAGGTCGGCGAGAAGCTCACCGAGGGCACCATCGACCCCCACGAGCTGCTCCGTATCCTCGGCCCGCGCGCGGTCCAGGTCCACCTGACCCAGGAGGTCCAGGAGGTCTACCGCTCGCAGGGTGTGCTCATCCACGACAAGCACATCGAGATCATCATCCGCCAGATGCTCAAGCGGGTGACGGTCATCGACTCCGGCTCGACCGAGTTCCTGCCGGGTGTGCTGGTCGACCGGGCGCTGTTCGAGTCGGAGAACCGCCGACTCGTCGGCGAGGGCGGCGAGCCCGCCGCCGGGCGTCCGGTGCTGATGGGTATCACCAAGGCCTCGCTGGCCACCGACTCCTGGCTCTCGGCGGCCTCCTTCCAGGAGACCACCCGGGTGCTGACCGACGCGGCGATCCACGCCCGCAGCGACTCGCTGATCGGTCTCAAGGAGAACGTGATCATCGGTAAGCTCATCCCGGCCGGTACCGGCATCAGCAAGTACCGCAACGTCCGGGTCGAGCCGACCGAGGAGGCGAAGGCCAAGGTCTACTCGATGACCGGCTACCCGGAGACCGACTACGGTTTCGGGCCGGCCAGTGGCCAGGCGGTTCCGCTGGACGACTTCGACTTCGGGTCGTACCGCTAGGACCGTGTGACGTGGGAGGCCCCCGGCATCTGCCGGGGGCCTCCTCGTGTCCGTACCCGCCGCTGCGGCGCGCGGCGCGGCCCGGGCAGGCATCATGTGCTCATGACGATCGCACCCGGACCGGCACCGACCGAGTCGGCGCCACGTCATCCGCTCGACCCCGATCCGGTCCGGGCCACCAAGGCTCGCGCGGTGTTCGCGCTCGGGCTGATGGGGGCGATGACCGGCCTGCTGCTGGGCGGGGTGGTCCCTGCGACGGTCGCGCTGCACCTGGCCCGGCAGGCGCGCCGGGAGGCGTACGCGTCAGGTGGTTTCCTGACCGGCGCGGCCTGGCTGCGTCGCGGCGAACGACTGGCCTGGACGGGGTTGGTGCTGGTCGCGGTGAGCGTGGTGGCGCTGCTGGTGATCGGTGTGGTCCGGCTCGCCGAGGCGCCCTACGGGCAGGACTTCGCTCCCACCGTCGACTGACCCGGCCCGAGGTGGCCATCGCGCCGGGCACGGTGGGCTGACTCGCGGCGGTAGCCTGACGGTGTCCGTCGCACGGCGGTGGACGCGGCCGATGAGGAGGAGATCCCGTGACCGAACCGGCGCGCGCCGAGGGCGGCGAGTCCGCCCAGCCCACGTCCGGGCACTCGGACGACGCGGCCGGGGCGGCACCGGGGGAGCAGCCACGACCCGGGCCCGCACCGGAGCCCCCCGTCCCGCCATCCCCGTCCGGGTACGCGCCGACCGACGCCCCGCCGCCGCAGACTCCGCCGTCCGGACCGTCCGCTCACGGTGCCGCCCCCGACTCGTCGCCGGCGAGTCCGCCCGGACCGCCGACTGCCGGCGCCGACCCGGCCGGCTCGCCCGCTGTCGGCGCCGACCCCGGACCGGTTTCGGGCGGTTCCTCGCCCGGGTTCGGACCGCCACCGTTCGGACCGGCCTCGGGTGGTCCCACGCCCGGGTTCGGCCCCGCACCGTTCGGGCCGCCGCCCGGCCCTCCGTACGGGCACTCCGGCTTCGGCCCGCCGCCGGCTCCGCCGCAGTCGAGGCCGCCGGTCGGGGCCCCCGGGTTCGGCCCGCCCCCGTTTCCCGGCCCGCCGCCGGGCTGGGGTGGGCCGGCGGCCGGTCCACCGCCGCAGGAGCGTCCCCGGCCGCCCAAACGGGTGGAGCCGGTGCCCGGTACCCCGTTCGCGACCGTGCACCTGGACGTACCCCCGGTCACGTCCGGGCTGGCGGTCGGCTCGCTGGTGGCCGGCATCACCTCGATCCTGATCTCGTTCCTGACCATCTGCATCGGCGCGGTCGGGGGAGGCACGGGCGGGGGAGCCTGGGCCGCCGGTGCCTTCGCCGTGCTGGGCAGCCTGACCGGTGCCGGCGCCGTGGTGGCCGGCCTGCTCGGCCTCCGGCAGATCCGCCGCCCGGCCGCACCGCCGGCGGTCCGGTTCACCGGCCGTGGCGTGGCGATCGCCGGGATCAGCTGCGGCGGTGCCGGTCTCCTGCTCTGCCTGTCGGGCCTGGGGCTGGCGCTGCTGCTGACGCTGACCTGAGATCCGGCCCACGTCGGGTCGGGACGAGCGGGCGAGCGCCGAATACCGATCGGTCCCGCCCAGGGGCTACCGGTCCGGTTTCCGGCGGAGCCGGTACACTTGTCTCCGTAGGTGCCCATCACAGGCGTGAGGCGTGACGAGCCCGGCCGGCGAGCAGTGAGAAGTCCGGCGGGTCATCCGTTTTGACCTGCACGGCTGTGGTAGGTACTCTTTCCCCTTGCGCCCGGGCTTGCCCGGGCAACTCGTGCGTGCGCGGGATCCGGTGATACCGGCATCCGAACAGCGACACGACTGAGCCAGAAGACCCGGCGGCGGAGATCCGCGCGCCGGTGACACAACCCGGAACCTCCGCGTGAGCGTCGGAACCGGGACCGTGCTCGGGCGACACGCCCGACCGCGGGTGCCGGGACCACCGCGAGGTGGACCTGGTCGGAATGTAGGAGGGTCGGTCATCAGGCCGACCGAGCGAGCGCGGCCGCGTGAGCGGCCGAAGGGAGCGGAGAAACCCGGTGCCCACGATCCAGCAGCTGGTCCGCAAGGGCCGACAGGCCAAGACGACCAAGACCAAGACCCCGGCGCTGAAGGGTTCCCCTCAGCGGCGCGGCGTGTGCACCCGTGTGTACACCACCACTCCCAAGAAGCCGAACTCCGCGCTGCGCAAGGTCGCTCGTGTGAAGCTCAGCAGCCAGATCGAGGTGACCGCCTACATCCCGGGCGTGGGTCACAACCTGCAGGAGCACTCGATCGTGCTCGTCCGTGGCGGCCGGGTGAAGGACCTCCCCGGTGTGCGTTACAAGATCGTCCGCGGTTCGCTGGACACCCAGGGTGTCCGTAACCGCAAGCAGGCGCGCAGCCGCTACGGCGCCAAGAAGGAGAAGAGCTGACATGCCGCGTAAGGGACCCGCTCCGCGGAAGCCGCTGGTCGCTGACCCGGTGTACAACTCGCCGTTGGTCACCCAGCTGGTGAACAAGATCCTCCTGCGCGGCAAGCGCCAGCTCGCCGAGCGCATCGTGTACGCAGCCCTGGAGGGCTGCCGGGAGAAGTCCGGCACCGACCCGGTCGTCACGCTCAAGCGCGCGATGGACAACGTCAAGCCGACTCTCGAGGTCCGCAGCCGCCGTGTCGGTGGCGCGACCTACCAGGTGCCGGTCGAGGTCCGTCCGGCCCGGGCGACCACCCTCGGCCTGCGCTGGCTGGTGACCTACTCCAAGGCCCGCCGGGAGAAGACCATGGTCGAGCGGCTGATGAACGAGCTGCTGGACGCGAGCAACGGCCTCGGTGCCGCCGTCAAGCGGCGCGAGGACACGCACAAGATGGCGGAGTCCAACAAGGCCTTCGCGCACTACCGCTGGTAACAGCTTGGTCCCGGTGCCCATCCGGCGCCGGGACCGCCACCAGTTGTGTCGAGACGACGATAAGTAGGGATTGAAGTGGCCGCCGCAGACGCGCTCGCCAACGTACGCAATATCGGCATCATGGCGCACATCGATGCCGGTAAGACCACTACCACCGAGCGAATCCTGTTCTACACCGGTATCACGTACAAGATCGGTGAGGTCCACGAGGGCGCTGCCGTCATGGACTGGATGGAGCAGGAGCAGGAGCGCGGTATCACCATCACTTCCGCCGCCACGAAGTGCGAGTGGAAGGGCCACACGATCCAGATCATCGACACGCCCGGCCACGTCGACTTCACGGTCGAGGTGGAGCGGTCGCTGCGTGTCCTGGACGGTGCGGTCGCGGTCTACGACGGCGTGGCCGGCGTGGAGCCGCAGACGGAGAACGTCTGGCGTCAGGCGGACAAGTACAACGTCCCCCGGATGTGTTTCGTCAACAAGCTGGACCGTACCGGCGCGGACTTCTTCCGCTGCGTGCAGATGATGATCGACCGGCTGAACGCCACTCCGCTGGTGCTCCAGATCCCGATCGGCGCCGAGAGCGACTTCATCGGCGTGGTCGACCTGGTCGAGATGCGGGCCCTCACCTGGCGTGGCGAGACCCAGAAGGGTGAGGACTACGCGGTCGAGGAGATCCCGGCCGACCTCGCCGACTCTGCCGCCGAGTGGCGCGAGAAGCTGATGGAGACCCTCGCCGACGTCGACGACTCGGTGATGGAGAAGTACCTGGAGGGCGAGGAGATCTCCGTCGAGGAGATCAAGGCCGCCATCCGTCGGGCCACCATCGGCGGCAAGGCCAACCCGGTCCTCACCGGCACCGCCTTCAAGAACAAGGGCATCCAGCCGATGCTGGACGCGGTCGTCGCGTACCTGCCGTCGCCGCTGGACATCCCGGCGATCGAGGGCACCGCCACCGACGGTGAGACCCCGCTGCTGCGTAAGCCGGCGGTGGCCGAGCCGTTCTCCGGTCTGGCCTTCAAGATCCAGACGGACAAGCACCTCGGCAAGCTCACCTACGTGCGCATCTACTCCGGCACGCTCGAGTCCGGCTCCCAGGTGGTCAACTCCACCAAGGACCGCAAGGAGCGGATCGGCAAGATCTACCAGATGCACGCCAACAAGCGGGAAGAGCGCGGCTCTGCCCAGGCCGGCGACATCATCGCGGTGCAGGGTCTCAAGCAGACCACCACCGGTGACACCCTGTGTGACCCGGCGAACCCGGTCATCCTGGAGTCGATGACCTTCCCGGAGCCGGTCATCGAGGTCGCCATCGAGCCGAAGACCAAGGCCGACCAGGAGAAGCTCAGCACCGCCATCCAGCGGCTGGCCGAGGAGGACCCGACCTTCCGCGTCAAGCTGGACGACCAGACCGGTCAGACGGTCATCTCCGGCATGGGCGAGCTGCACCTGGACATCCTGGTCGACCGGATGCGCCGCGAGTTCAACGTCGAGGCGAACATCGGTAAGCCGCAGGTGGCGTACCGCGAGACCATCCGCCGCAAGGTGGACAAGGTCGAGTACACCCACAAGAAGCAGACCGGTGGCTCCGGCCAGTACGCTCGGGTGATCGTCAGCCTGGAGCCGCTGCCGCTGGGCAACGACGCGCCGACCTACGAGTTCGCCAACGGCGTGACCGGTGGCCGCATCCCCCGGGAGTTCATCCCGTCGGTGGACGCGGGTGCGCAGGACGCCATGCAGTACGGCATCCTCGCCGGCTTCCCGCTGGTGGGCATCAAGCTCACCCTGCTGGACGGCCAGTACCACGAGGTCGACTCGTCGGAAATGGCATTCAAGATCGCCGGCTCGATGGTGATGAAGGACGCGGCCCGCAAGGCCGACCCCGCACTGCTCGAGCCGATGATGGCTGTTGAGGTCACCACTCCCGAGGAGAACATGGGTGACGTCATCGGCGACCTCAACTCCCGCCGCGGCATCATTCAGGCGATGGAGGAGCGCAGTGGCGCCCGCGTCGTCCGTGCTCTGGTGCCGTTGTCGGAGATGTTCGGCTACGTCGGCGACCTGCGGTCGAAGACCCAGGGCCGGGCTAGCTACAGCATGCAGTTCGACTCCTACGCCGAGGTCCCGTCCTCGGTCGCCAAGGAGATCATCGCCAAGGCGACGGGTGAGTGACGCTCACCTGAGCTGATCCGAGGTGGTCGCGGGAGGATTCCCCGACTGCGACCACCTCGGTCGGATTGTGTGAATTCCGGGCCTGTAGGCTTCATCGCCGCAGAACCCACAAAGCTCTCCGGCCGTCAGGTCGGAAAGGCTGTCGACAGAGTCCTAAGCGCCGACCTGGCGCACCGGGGCGAACGAACCAAGAAGTCCACAGGAGGACACCAGTGGCGAAGGCGAAGTTCGAGCGGACTAAGCCGCACGTCAACATCGGCACCATTGGTCACATCGACCACGGTAAGACGACGCTGACGGCGGCCATCACCAAGGTCCTGCACGACCAGTACCCGGACCTGAACCCGTACACGCCGTTCGACGAGATCGACAAGGCGCCTGAGGAGAAGGCCCGCGGCATCACGATCTCGATCGCACACGTCGAGTACCAGACCGAGGCGCGGCACTACGCGCACGTCGACTGCCCCGGTCACGCCGACTACATCAAGAACATGATCACCGGTGCCGCGCAGATGGACGGCGCGATCCTGGTGGTCGCGGCGACCGACGGCCCGATGCCGCAGACCCGCGAGCACGTGCTGCTGGCCCGCCAGGTCGGCGTGCCGTACATCGTCGTGGCGCTGAACAAGAGCGACATGGTCGACGACGAGGAGCTCCTGGAGCTCGTCGAGCTCGAGGTCCGCGAGCTGCTCTCGGCTCAGGAGTACCCGGGTGACGACCTGCCGGTCGTCCAGGTCTCCGCGCTGAAGGCCCTCGAGGGCGACCCGGTCTGGACCGAGAAGCTGCTCGAGCTGATGAGCGCGGTCGACACCGCGATCCCGCAGCCGGAGCGCGAGACCGAGAAGCCGTTCCTCATGCCCGTCGAGGACGTCTTCACCATCACCGGTCGGGGTACCGTGGTCACCGGTCGCGTCGAGCGTGGCGTGCTGCTCCCGAACGAGGACGTCGAGGTCGTCGGCATCCGCGAGAAGGGCTTCAAGACCAAGGTCACCGCGATCGAGATGTTCCGGAAGACCCTGGACGACGCCCGCGCAGGCGAGAACGTCGGTCTGCTGCTCCGGGGCACCAAGCGCGAGGACGTCGAGCGCGGCATGGTGGTCGTCAAGCCGGGCACCACCACCCCGCACACGGAGTTCGAGGCGACCGTCTACATCCTCTCCAAGGAGGAGGGTGGCCGGCACACCCCGTTCTTCCAGAACTACCGTCCGCAGTTCTACTTCCGGACCACGGACGTCACCGGTGTCGTCACCCTCCCCGAGGGCACCGAGATGGTCATGCCTGGTGACAACACCACGATGACCGTGAAGCTGATCCAGCCCATCGCGATGGAGGACAACCTCAAGTTCGCGATCCGGGAGGGTGGCCGCACGGTCGGCGCGGGTCGCGTCACCAAGATCATCAAGTGAGCTGGGTAACCCCGATTAGACCCGCCGCCGGTCGTGCGGCATACTAGTCAGGTTGCGTAACGACAGTTCGCTGCCCGTGTTCGGCTCACGCCGAACCTCCGGGTAGGCAGAACAGTCGGGCGTGGGGTGGTTGGCGGTCCGGCCGCCAACCACCCTCGCGCGGCGTTCAGGTCGCGGTAGCGCGATCGGCGCCTGGACCCACCGCGGTCAGGATCGCTCCGGATTCTCGGGGCGGAGCCTGGCCACAGGGCGCGACACGCCCGACCGCGGGGGTGGGCGAAGAGGGCTCGTACCAGCCGGTATGGGTACCCGCAACACAGCGGCATCGAGAGAAGGAACAGAAGCCACCATGGCGGGACAGAAGATCCGCATCCGGCTCAAGGCCTATGACCACGAGGTCGTCGACTCCTCGGCTCGGAAGATCGTCGAGACGGTGACGCGTACCGGGGCGCAGGTCGCTGGCCCGGTGCCGCTGCCCACGGAGATCAACCGTTTCTGCGTCATCCGCTCGCCGCACAAGTACAAGGACTCGCGCGAGCACTTCGAGATGCGTACGCACAAGCGGCTTATCGACATCATCGACCCGACCCCGAAGACGGTCGACTCGCTCATGCGCCTCGACCTGCCGGCTGGCGTCGACATCGAGATCAAGCTGTAGGGACCGGACACATGGACAGGCAAGTTAAGGGGATCCTGGGCGCGAAGCTCGGCATGACCCAGGTCTGGGACAACAACAAGGTTGTCCCGGTGACCGTGGTTCAGGCCGGCCCCTGCGTCATCACCCAGGTTCGTGACGCCGACAAGGACGGCTACTCCGCGGTCCAGCTGGCGTACGGGACGATCGACCCGCGCAAGGCCAAGCAGCCGCTGCGTGGGCACTACGCCAAGGCCGACGTGGCGCCGCGCCGGCACATCGTCGAGCTGCGCACCGCCGACGCCGGCGACTACTCGCTCGGCCAGGAGGTCACGGTCGAGGAGTTCCCGGTCGGCGTCTCGATCGACGTCACCGGCAAGACCAAGGGCAAGGGCTACGCCGGCCCGATGAAGCGGCACGGCTTCCACGGTCTGCGCGCCAGCCACGGTGTCGAGCGCAAGCACCGCTCCCCGGGCTCCATCGGGGCCTGCGCCACCCCGGGTCGCGTCTTCAAGGGCACCCGGATGGCCGGCCGCATGGGCGGCGTGCGCTACACCGTGCAGAACCTGACCGTCCAGGCGGTCGACACCGAGAACAACCTCCTGCTCGTCCGCGGCGCCATCCCCGGCCCGAAGGGCGCGCTGGTCCTGGTCCGCACCGCGGCCAAGACCAAGGCGAAGAAGGGCGGTGTGGCCAAGTGACCACCGTTGACGTCCTGAACACCGAAGGCGCCAAGAGCGGCTCGGTCGAGCTGCCCGCCGACATCTTCGACGTCCAGGCCAACGTCCCGCTGATGCACCAGGTCGTGGTGGCGCAGCTGGCAGCGGCCCGGCAGGGCACGCACAAGACCAAGACCCGCGGCGAGGTCGCCGGCGGCGGCAAGAAGCCGTACAAGCAGAAGGGCACCGGTCGGGCCCGGCAGGGCTCGATCCGCGCGCCGCAGTTCGCCGGCGGTGGCGTGGTGCACGGCCCGGTGCCGCGTGACTACAGCCAGCGCACCCCCAAGAAGATGAAGGCCGCCGCGCTGCGTGGGGCCCTCTCGGACCGGGCGCGCGCCGGGCAGGTGCACGTCGTCGAGGCGTTCGTCTCGGGTGAGAAGCCGTCGACCAAGGCCGCGCTGGCCACGCTCGCGAAGCTGAGCGAGGCCCGTCGGGTGCTGGTCGTGCTGAGCAGCACCGACGAGCTGAACTGGGTGTCGCTGCGCAACGAGCCGCGGGTGCACCTGATCGAGGCCGGCCAGCTCAACACGTACGACGTGTTGGTGGCCGACGACGTGGTCTTCACCAAGGAGGCCCTGGACGAGTTCCTGGGCGTTCCCGCCGAGACCACCGAGGAGGACGGCAAGTGAGCACGATCGCCGACCCGCGCGACATCATCGTGGCGCCGGTCGTCTCGGAGAAGAGCTACAGCGAGCTGAACCGGAACTGGTACACCTTCCTGGTGCACCCGGACGCGAACAAGACCGCGATCAAGATCGCCATCGAGCAGATCTTCAACGTCCGCGTCCTGACGGTCAACACGCTCAACCGCGAGGGCAAGCGCAAGCGGACCCGTACGGGGTTCGGCAAGCGCAAGGACACCAAGCGGGCGATGGTGAAGCTGGCTGAGGGAGACCGCATCGAGGCCTTCGGCGGCCCGGTCAGCTGAGGGGTGTAGACAATGGCTATCCGTAAGTACAAGCCGACGACGCCGGGCCGGCGTGGCTCCAGCGTCGCCGACTTCGCTGAGATCACCCGGTCGACGCCCGAGAAGTCGCTGCTGGCCCCGCTGCCGAAGAAGGGTGGCCGGAACGCCCACGGGCGGATCACCGCCCGGCACCAGGGTGGCGGCCACAAGCGGCAGTACCGGCTGATCGACTTCAAGCGGGTCGACAAGGACGGCGTGCCGGCCAAGGTCGCGCACATCGAGTACGACCCGAACCGCACCGCGCGGATCGCGCTGCTGCACTACGCCGACGGCGAGAAGCGCTACATCCTCGCGCCGAAGGACCTCAAGCAGGGCGACGCGGTGGAGTCGGGCCCGGGCGCGGACATCAAGCCCGGTAACAACCTGCCGCTGCGCAACATCCCGGTCGGTACCACGATCCACAACGTGGAGCTGCGTCCGGGCGGCGGCGCCAAGCTGGCCCGCTCGGCCGGCGTCGGCATCCAGCTGCTCGGCCGGGAGGGCGCGTACGCGACCCTGCGTATGCCGTCGGGTGAGATCCGCCGCGTCGACGTGCGCTGCCGCGCCAGCGTCGGCGAGATCGGCAACGCCGACCAGTCAAACATCAACTGGGGCAAGGCCGGCCGGATGCGGTGGAAGGGCAAGCGCCCGACCGTCCGTGGTGTGGCCATGAACCCGGTCGACCACCCGCACGGTGGTGGCGAGGGCAAGACCTCCGGTGGTCGCCACCCGGTCAACCCGCAGGGTAAGCCCGAGGGCCGCACCCGTCGTAAGGGCCAGCCGAGTGACCGGCTGATCGTCCGCCGCCGCTACGCCACGCGTAAGCGCGGCTGAGGGAGATAAGACATGCCTCGCAGCCTGAAGAAGGGCCCGTTCATCGACGACCACCTGCTCAAGAAGGTGGAGACGCAGAACGAGAAGGGCTCGAAGAACGTCATCAAGACCTGGTCGCGCCGCTCCACGATCATCCCGGACATGCTCGGGCACACGATCGCGGTGCACGACGGACGTAAGCACGTCCCCGTGTTCGTGACCGAGGCGATGGTCGGGCACAAGCTCGGCGAGTTCGCGTTGACCCGTACGTTCAAGGGTCACGAGAAGGACGACCGGAAGAGCCGCCGGCGCTGACGCCGCGGGCATACGGATAGAGGATCAAGGGGTTACAGCGATGCCAGGAAAGGGCGACGCTCCGGTGCTTCCGGGCGCGCGGGCGATTGCGCGACACGTGCGCATCTCGCCGATGAAGGCGCGCCGGGTGGTCAACCTCGTCCGCGGCCTGCCCGCGAAGGAGGCGCTCACGGTGCTGCAGTTCGCGCCGCAGGCGGCGAGCGAGCAGGTGTACAAGGTGCTCGCGAGCGCGATCGCCAACGCGGAGAACAACGAGCGGCTGGACCCCGACGCGTTGCTCGTCAGCGAGGCGTTCGTGGACGAGGGCCCGACGATGAAGCGGTTCCAGCCTCGGGCTCAGGGCCGGGCGTACCGGATCCGCAAGCGCACCTGCCACATCACCGTGGCGGTCGAGGCGGTCGCGCCGGCCGCGCCGAAGAAGTCGGCGAAGAAGACGGCCCCGGCCAAGCAGACCGAACCGGCCGAGACGCAGAGCAACACGGAGGGCGCCGAGTAATGGGTCAGAAGGTTCACCCGCACGGGTTCCGGCTCGGCATCTCGACCGACTGGAAGTCCCGCTGGTTCGCGGACAAGCTCTACAAGGACTACATCGGCGAGGACGTCAAGATCCGCCGCATGATGTCCAAGGGCCTGGAGCGCGCCGGCATTTCCAAGGTCGACATCGAGCGCACCCGCGACCGGGTCCGCGTCGACATCCACACCGCCCGGCCGGGCATCGTCATCGGCCGTAAGGGTGCGGAGGCCGACCGGATCCGCGGCGAGCTGGAGAAGCTCACCGGCAAGCAGGTGCAGCTCAACATCATCGAGGTGAAGAACCCCGAGTCGGACGCGCAGCTGGTCGCCCAGGGCGTCGCCGAGCAGCTCTCCAGCCGGGTCAGCTTCCGCCGCGCGATGCGCAAGGCGATGCAGTCGGCGATGAAGAACCCGATGTGCAAGGGCATCCGGGTGCAGGTCTCGGGTCGCCTCGGCGGCGCCGAGATGAGCCGCACGGAGTTCTACCGCGAGGGTCGGGTTCCGCTGCACACGCTGCGGGCCAACATCGAGTACGGCTTCTTCGAGGCCCGTACCACCTTCGGCCGCATCGGCGTGAAGGTCTGGATCTACAAGGGCGACGCGGTGCCGGGTCGGGAGACCCCGACCGAGGCTCCGTCGCGCCCGCGCCGGGAGCGCGGTGACCGCCCCGAGCGGCCGCGTCGTGGTCGGTCCGGTTCGTCCGGCACGACCTCCGGTGGCACCGAGGCCGGCCGCGCTGCCGCGACGACCGTCGCGCAGCAGGCCGAGACGCCGAGTGGCGAGCCGGTGGACGCGTCCGCCGTCGCCGCCGCGGCAGAAACGCAGCAGGAGGGCTGACAGATGCTGATGCCGCGCAAGCCCCCGAAGGGCTTCCGCAAGCCGCACCACCCGGACCGCAGCGGCGCGTCCAAGGGCGGCAACCGGGTGGTGTTCGGCGAGTTCGGGATCCAGGCTCTTGAGCCGGCGTACGTGACCAACCGGCAGATCGAGTCGGCGCGTATCGCGATGACCCGCCACATCAAGCGTGGCGGCAAGGTCTGGATCACCATCTTCCCGGACCAGGCCCTCACCAAGAAGCCGGCCGAAACCCGGATGGGTTCCGGTAAGGGCTCGCCGGAGTGGTGGGTCGCCAACGTCAAGCCGGGGCGGGTCCTCTTCGAGATGTCCTTCCCCAACGAGCAGATCGCGCGAGAGGCGATGCGTCGCGCGATCCACAAGCTCCCGATGAAGTGCCGCATTGTTACGCGCGAAGTGGGTGAATCCTGATGGCAGCGGGCGTTAAGGCCTCCGAGCTGCGTGAGCTCTCCGAGGAGGAGCTGGTCACGAAGCTGCGCGAGGCCAAGGCGGAGCTGTTCAACCTCCGCGTGCAGGCCGCAACCGGTCAGCTGGACAACAACCGGCGGCTGCAGGTCATCCGTCGGGAGATCGCCCGGATCTACACGATCATGCGTGAGCGCGAGCTGGGGCTCTCGGCCGCGCCGACTGAGGTGACTGCTTCATGAGCGAGAACACGACCGCCACCCAGCAGCGTGGCCGCCGGAAGGTCCGTGAGGGCCTCGTGGTCAGCGACAAGATGGACAAGACCGTCGTGGTCGAGGTCGAGGACCGGGTCAAGCACGCGCTGTACGGCAAGATCATGCGCCGTACCAGCAAGCTGAAGGTCCACGACGAGCAGAACTCCGCCGGCATCGGCGACCGCGTCCTGATCATGGAGACCCGGCCGCTCTCCGCCACCAAGCGGTGGCGGCTCGTGGAGATCCTCGAGAAGGCCAAGTAGCGAAGGCTCGAGCTCGGCCGAGATCGGTCGGGCGCAGGTTCCGCCAGGCTCCGGCCGCCCCGGCGGCCGGAGAACCGGCAGACATAGGAGATAGACGTGATTCAGCAGGAGTCGCGACTGCGCGTCGCCGACAACACGGGTGCCCGGGAGATCCTGTGCATCCGGGTTCTCGGTGGCTCCGGTCGGCGCTACGCGAGCATCGGCGACGTCATCGTGGCGACCGTCAAGGACGCGATCCCGGGTGCCGGTGTCAAGAAGGGCGACGTGGTCAAGGCTGTCGTCGTCCGTACCGCCAAGGAGCGGCGGCGCCCGGACGGGTCGTACATCCGCTTCGACGAGAACGCCGCCGTCATCATCAAGGACGGTGGGGACCCGCGCGGTACCCGTATCTTCGGCCCGGTCGGTCGTGAGCTGCGGGACAAGCGGTTCATGAAGATCATTTCTCTCGCGCCGGAGGTGTTGTGACCGTGAAGGTCAAGAAGGGCGACACGGTCGTCGTCATCGCCGGCAAGGACAAGGGTGCCAAGGGCAAGGTCATCGCGGCCTACCCGCGGCAGGACAAGGTCCTGGTCGAGGGCGTGAACCGGGTCAAGAAGCACACCCGCATCAGCACCACTCAGCGTGGCGCCAAGACCGGTGGCATCGTCACCCAGGAGGCCCCGATCCACGTCTCGAACGTGATGGTCGTGGACTCCGACGGCAAGCCGACCCGCGTCGGTTACCGGATCGACGACAACGGCCAGAAGGTCCGCATCGCGCGTAGCACCGGTAAGGACCTGTGATGACCACGGCTACCGAAACCAAGACCATGCCGCGCCTCAAGGAGCGGTACCGCAACGAGATCGTGGCCCAGCTGCGCGAGCAGCACGAGTACGGCAACCCGATGCAGGTGCCGCGGCTGGTCAAGATCGTCGTGAACATGGGCGTCGGCGAGGCCGCTCGGGACGCCAAGCTCATCGACGGCGCGGTCCGCGACCTGGCCACCATCACCGGCCAGAAGCCGCAGGTCCGGCGGGCGACGAAGTCCATCGCGCAGTTCAAGCTCCGCGAGGGCATGCCGATCGGCGCGAAGGTGACCCTGCGCGGCGACCGGATGTGGGAGTTCCTGGACCGGCTGCTCTCCATCGCGCTGCCGCGTATCCGTGACTTCCGCGGCCTTGACGGGCGCAAGCTCGACGGGCACGGCAACTACACGTTCGGTCTGACCGAGCAGTCGGTGTTCCACGAGATCGACCAGGACAAGATCGATCGCCAGCGGGGCATGGACATCACGGTGGTGACCACCGCCACGACCGACGACGAGGGCCGGGCGCTGCTGAAGTTCCTGGGCTTCCCGTTCAAGGAGAACTGAGATGGCCAAGAAGGCGCTGATCCTCAAGGCGGCCGCGAAGCCGAAGTTCTCGGTTCGCGCCTACACCCGCTGCCAGCGGTGCGGGCGTCCCAAGGCGGTCTACCGCAAGTTCGGGCTCTGCCGGGTGTGCATCCGGGAGATGGCCCACCGCGGTGAGCTGCCCGGCGTGTCCAAGGCTTCCTGGTAATAGCCCGGCGCGCTTCGGCGCATCAGCTGGACTGTCTCTTCGCCGTAGGCCTGCGCGAGTCGCGGGAACCCCGGCGAGAAAGGTTGACGAGTTTTCATGACGATGACCGACCCCATCGCAGACATGCTCACGCGTCTGCGTAACGCCAACCAGGCGTACCACGACCGGGTGACGATGCCCTACTCGAAGATCAAGGCGAACATCGCCGAGGTCCTCAAGTCCGAGGGTTACATCGCCACCTGGGCGGTCGAGGAGCCCGAAGAGGGTGCCGTCGGCAAGCGACTGGTCGTCGAGCTGAAGTACGGCCAGAACCGGGAGCGGAGCCTGGCCGGTATCAAGCGCGTCTCCAAGCCCGGTCTCCGGGTGTACGCCAAGTCGGACGGGCTCCCGCGGGTGCTCGGTGGACTGGGCGTGGCGATCATTTCGACGTCCCAGGGGCTGCTCACCGACCGGCAGGCCCGCAAGCGGAGCGTTGGCGGGGAAGTCCTCGCCTTCGTCTGGTAACGGGAGACAGGTAGAAATGTCGCGAATTGGACGTAAGTCGATCCCGGTGCCCTCCGGCGTCGACGTGACGATCGACGGCCAGACCGTCAAGGTCAAGGGCCCCAAGGGCGAGCTGTCGCACACCCTGGCCACGCCGATCACGATCGAGCGGGCCGAGGACGGGCAGTTGAGCGTCAACCGCCCGAACGACGAGCGCAAGGCCAAGGAACTGCACGGCCTGAGCCGTACCCTGGTCGCCAACATGATCGTCGGGGTCACCGAGGGCTACCGCAAGAGCCTGGAGATCGCCGGTACCGGTTACCGGGTCACCGCCAAGGGCAAGGACCTGGAGTTCGCGCTCGGGTTCTCGCACCCGGTGCAGGTGCAGGCGCCCGAGGGCATCACCTTCACGGTGGAGCGGCCGACGCTGTTCCACGTGGCCGGTATCGACAAGCAGCTCGTCGGTGAGGTCGCCGCCAACATCCGGAAGATCCGCCCGCCGGAGCCCTACAAGGGCAAGGGCGTGAAGTACCAGGGCGAGGTCATCCGTCGCAAGGCTGGAAAGGCAGGTAAGAAGTGAGCGCCACGCTGCTCAAGCGCCGCCGCGGCGTCGCCGCCAAGCGTGCCGTCGGGCGTGCGCGTCGGCACTTCCGCGTCCGCAAGAACGTCAGTGGCACCGCCGAGCGTCCGCGCCTGGTGGTCACCCGTTCGCTGCGGCACATCGTGGCCCAGATCGTGGACGACACCAAGGGGCACACCCTGGCGTCGGCCTCGACGCTGGACGCCTCGGTGCGCGGCACCGAGGGCGACAAGAGCGCCCTCGCCGGCAAGGTCGGTGCCCTGCTCGCCGAGCGGGCCAAGGCCGCCGGCGTCTCCAAGGTCGTCTTCGACCGCGGTGGCAACCGGTACGCGGGGCGGGTCGCCGCGCTTGCCGACGCCGCCCGCGAAGCCGGGCTCGAGTTCTGACAATCCCCGTCACGAGAGAGAAGAGAGGCTGCTGATGCCAGGTCAACAGCGCCGTGGCGGCGGGTCCGGTGGCAACGAGGGTGGTCGCCGCGACAACCGCCGTGAGGGCGGCCGCGGAAACGCGCCCGCCGAGAAGACCCCGCACCTCGAGCGGGTCGTCGCGATCAACCGCGTCGCCAAGGTCGTGAAGGGTGGTCGTCGCTTCAGCTTCACCGCCCTCGTGATCGTCGGCGACGGCGACGGCACCGTGGGCGTGGGCTACGGAAAGGCCAAGGAGGTGCCCGCGGCGATCGCCAAGGGTGTCGAGGAGGCCAAGAAGCACTTCTTCAAGGTGCCGCGGATCGGTTCCTCGATCCCGCACCCGATCACGGGCGAGGACGCCGCCGGTGTGGTGCTGCTCAAGCCGGCCTCGGCCGGTACGGGTGTCATCGCCGGTGGTCCGGTCCGTGCCGTGCTGGAGTGCGCGGGCATCCACGACGTGCTCTCCAAGAGCCTCGGATCGTCGAACCCGATCAACATCGTGCACGCCACCGTGGCGGCCCTGAAGGGGCTGGAGTCCCCGGAGGCTGTCGCGGCGCGTCGAGGCCTGCCGGTGGAGGACGTCGCTCCGGCCGCCATGCTGGCCTCGCGGGCGGAGGTGGCTTCCTGATGGCACGTCTCAAGGTCACCCAGCTCCGGTCCGACATCGGGACCAAGCACAACCAGCGTGAGTCGCTGCGGTCGCTCGGTCTCAAGCGGATCAACGACGTGGTGGTCAAGGAGGACCGGCCCGAGATTCGCGGGATGATCTTCAAGGTGAGCCACCTCGTGAAGGTCGAGGAGGTCGAGTAATGACGATCAAGGTCCATCACCTGCGCCCGGCGCCGGGAGCCAAGACCGCCAAGACCCGTGTGGGTCGCGGTGAGGGCTCCAAGGGCAAGACCGCCGGTCGGGGTACCAAGGGTTCGAAGGCCCGGAAGAACATCCCGGCGGCGTTCGAGGGTGGGCAGATGCCCATCCACATGCGCCTGCCGAAGCTGAAGGGCTTCAAGAACAAGTTCAAGGTGGTCTTCCAGGTGGTCAACCTGGACCGCCTGGCCGAACTGTTCCCCAACGGCGGTCAGGTCGGCCCGGCCGAGCTGGTCGAGGCGGGCGCGGTCCGCAAGGGTCACCCGGTCAAGGTTCTCGGCACCGGGGACCTCGGCAACGTGTCGCTCCAGGTCACGGCGCATGCGTTCAGTGCGTCGGCCAAGGAGAAGATCGCTGCCGCCGGTGGTTCGGTCACCGAGCTGTAAGCAGCACGAACGATGGCGCCCGCCAGTTGATCCCAGCTGGCGGGCGCCATGGTCTCCACAGGGCCTGTGCGCCCGGTAATATCGGATTCGGTTTATGTAGCCGGGCACATCTGCCCGGACGGGGATCGGGCTGTTAGAGTCCCTTCCCAGCCATGGATATCGGGCACCTGCCCGGCACCCACCCCAAACCGCCAGGGACGACCGGCGGCCCGCCTCGCGCAGGAGGAAGAAGTTGCTGTCCGCCTTTCTCAGTGCGTTCCGTACGCCTGACCTGCGCAAGAAGCTGCTGTTCACAGTAGGCATCATCGCGATCTACCGGCTCGGCGCGACGCTGCCCAGCCCAGGCGTGTCATACGGCAACGTCCAGCAGTGCCTCGACACCATCGACGGCTCGACCGGGGTTCTGAACCTGCTCGACCTCTTCTCCGGTGGCGCACTGCTCCAGCTCTCGGTCTTCGCGCTGGGCATCATGCCCTACATCACCGCGTCGATCATCCTGCAGCTGCTGACGGTGGTGATCCCGCGGCTCGAGCAGCTCCGTAAGGAGGGCCAGGCCGGTCAGGCGAAGATCACCCAGTACACCCGGTACCTGACACTGGGCCTGGGTGTCCTGCAGGCGTCCGCGTTCGTCGCGCTGGCCCGCTCCGGACAGCTCTTCAACAACCAGTGCGACCAGTTCCCGATCATCCCTGAGGGCACCGGCATCCCGGACTGGCTGACGCTGTCCATGCTGGTGATGACGATGACCGCCGGTACCGGCGTGGTCATGTGGCTGGGCGAGCTGATCACCGACCGCGGCGTCGGCAACGGCATGTCGGTGCTGATCTTCACCTCGATCGCCGCCCGCCTCCCCAGCGAGGGCTGGCGCATCAAGGAGAGCCAGGGCTGGGCCAAGTTCTTCCTCGTCATCGCCCTGGTCCTGGTGGTCATCACCGCGGTCACGTTCATCGAGCAGGCCCAGCGCCGGATCCCGGTGCAGTACGCCAAGCGGATGATCGGCCGGCGGATGTACGGCGGCACGTCGACCTACATCCCGCTGAAGGTCAACCAGGCGGGTGTCATCCCGGTCATCTTCGGTTCGTCGCTGCTCTACCTGCCCCAGTTGGCGCTGCAGTTCTTCGACCAGAACGACCCGGGTCAGACGCAGGCGTGGATCCAGAACAACCTGGTCGACCCGACCAGCCCGATCTACATCGCGGTCTACTTCCTGCTGATCATCTTCTTCACGTACTTCTACGTCTCGATCACGTTCAACCCGACCGAGGTCGCGGACAACATGAAGAAGTACGGCGGCTTCGTGCCGGGCATCCGCCCCGGCAAGCCGACCGCCGACTACCTGGACTTCATCCTCAGCCGGATCACGCTGCCGGGGGCGCTGTACCTCGCGATCATCTCGATCCTGCCGAACTTCTTCTTCATCTGGCTGGACCGGCAGCAGTACCTCAACTTCCCGTTCGGCGGTACCGCTGTGCTGATCATGGTCGGTGTGGCTCTCGAAACCAGCAAGCAGATCGAGAGCCAACTGATGCAGCGGAACTACGAAGGGTTCCTGCGGTAGATGAGACTGGTTCTGGTTGGCCCGCCCGGCGCGGGTAAGGGAACGCAGGCGGAGTTCATCGCTGCGCACGTCTCCGTGCCGAAGATCTCGACCGGTGACATCTTCCGTGCCAACGTGTCGCAGGGCACCCCGCTCGGGGTCGAGGCCAAGCGCTACATGGACGCCGGCAAGTTGGTCCCGGACGAGGTCACCATCAACATGGTGCGGGACCGGCTCGCCGAGCCGGACGCCTCCGAGGGCTTCCTGCTCGACGGGTTCCCGCGGACCACTCCGCAGGCCGCCGCGCTGGACAAGCTCCTCGCCGACCTCGGCACCGCGCTGGACGTCGTACTGGAGCTGGTGGTCGACGACGACGAGGTGATCCGGCGGCTCTCCGGCCGGCGCACCTGCCGGGGCTGCGGCAAGATCTGGCACGTCGAGTTCGACCCGACCAGTCGGGACGGCATCTGCGACCGCTGCGGTGCCGAGCTGTTCCAGCGCGACGACGACAAGCCGGAGACCATCGCCGCCCGCCTGCGCGAGTACGCGGAGAAGACCGCGCCGTTGGTGGACTACTACGGCGCCCAGGGCAAGCTGGTCGGGATCGACGCCACCGGGCCGGTGGAGGACGTCACGGTCCGCGCGATCGACGCCCTGCGGTCCTACGGCGGCTGAGCTCGGCGTCATCGCCGGCCGGATAGAGTGCGAACAGCGGGGTACGCCCGGCGTGCCCCGCTGGTTCGGCAACGAAAGGTAGCGCCCCGATGCGTCGTCCCCAGCTGGACATCCAGCTGAAGACCCCCGAGCAGATCGAGAAGATGCGTGCCGCCGGGCTGGTGGTCGCCGAGGCGTTACGCCGGATGCGCGAGGCGGTGGCCCCCGGGGTCAGCACCGCCGACCTGGACGCGATCGCCGAGTCGACCATCCGCGAGGCTGGCGCGACTCCGTCGTTCAAGGGTTACCACGGCTTCCCGGCGTCGATCTGCTCCTCGGTCAACGAGCAGATCGTGCACGCGATCCCGTCGCCGGACCAGGTCCTCGCCGAGGGCGACCTGATCTCGATCGACTGCGGTGCGGTGCTCGACGGCTGGCACGGCGACGCGGCCATCACCGTCGGGGTGGGCGAGGTCGACCCGGCCCTGCTGCGGATGGCGACGGTGGCCGAGGACGCGATGTGGGCCGGTATCGCCGCCGCCGCCCGGGGTGCGGCCAGCGGCAAGGGCCGGCTGACCGACATCTCCCACGCGGTGGAGAACGCGGTGCGCAAGGGCGGCCGGTACGGCATCGTCGACGGCTACGGCGGCCACGGCATCGGCACCGAGATGCACCAGGACCCGCACGTGCTCAACCACGGGCGGCCGGGCAAGGGGCCGCGGCTGGTGCAGGGCATGGCGCTGGCCATCGAGCCCATGATCACGATGGGGTCGCCGCGTACCGCCGAACTGGCCGACGGCTGGACCGTGGTCACCCGCGACGGGTCGCGTGCGGCACACGTCGAGCACACCATGGCTCTGTTGCCGGACGGGGTCTGGGTGCTGACCGCCCAGGACGGCGGTCGAGCCCGCCTCGGTGAGCTGGTCACCGCCCGCCAGCCCGCCGCCTCGTCGGCCGGCTGAGTCGCCGAATCCCGGCATCCGGCCGACCGGCCGTTCGCATCCCAGGCGCTCGGCGCGGAGCCGTCGTGGCGGCGGCTCGGCAGCATCCGGCCACGAGGCATGTGACGTTCGACACGAGCGGCTCGTCGCGCTCACTGTCGGTGACCAGAACCGGGGCGAGCCGGTCGGTGTCGGCATGACGGTGGGGCAGGCCGCACGGCGTCGGTTAGTCGGGCTGGCGGCACGATGGCATGCTTGCCGACATGGACGGGCAGGACGGGATGCGGGCAGCGAACTCCGACCGGCAGGCCGTCGCCGAACGGCTCCGGGAGGCACTCGACGAGGGCCGGCTCGACCTGCACGAGTACGACGACCGGCTACAGCGGGCCTATGCGGCCCGGACGTACGCGGAACTCGACGCACTGGTGGGCGACCTGCCCGGGGCGGTGCCGGCCCGGCAGGAGGCCGACGCGCCGGTGTTGCCCGACGGCGGGCGGGGCGTGACCGCCCGTTGGCTCGTCGAGGTCTGGGAGCCCTGGCTCAAGGCCGTCGGGATCGTCATCGCGATCTGGGCGGTCACCTCGTTCGCCGCCCGCGACCTGGTGTACTTCTGGCCCATCTGGGTGGCCGGGCCGTGGGGCGCGGTGCAGGTGGTGCGTACCGTCACCGGGCTGAGTACCGGCGAGCCGCAGCGCTGGGCGGCGCAGCAGGAACGCCGTCGGCAGCGGAAGGCGGAGAAGAAGGCCCGCAAGCGGGAGCGTGCCGCGCTCGCCGCCGAGCAGCCCGACGCGATCACCGCCACGGCGGCCGACGCGCCGTCGTCGCCGGGGCAGCCCTCGGCGTCGGCTGGCGGGCCCGTCACGCCGGCGGGGGCGGACCGGGCGGAGCGTGACGCGGCGGGCTGAACGCCGGCTTTGTCCACCCCGTCGGCGTACTCGGGCCGGTCGGTTTGGCGACGGCGTGCAGGCGGGCGTACACTTTCTGATCGGCGCACAGCGTCCACTCCGCCATGCCCACCAGCGCTTCGGTGGGACGCGGAGCCGCGGCTGGCGCGGGAAATCTGATCTTGATCAGTCACCCGTGTAAGACGTTGTGGGCCGTCCGGAGTAGTCGACGTCAGGACAGCGGAGGACATGCCGAAAAAAGACGGAGCCATCGAGATCGAAGGTCGGGTCATCGAGCCCCTGCCGAACGCCATGTTCCGGGTGGAGCTCGCCAACGGCCACAAGGTCCTGGCTCACATCAGCGGCAAGATGCGGCAGCACTACATCCGCATCCTGCCGGAGGACCGGGTCGTCGTCGAACTCTCGCCGTACGACCTGACTCGCGGGCGCATCGTCTACCGCTACAAGTAAGCCTGACGGCGGCCCGGAATCGTCCCGTGTCCGTCTTCGACGTCCGGTGTCGCGCCTCGTGGCGCCGGGCCAGATGGGAAGTAAGGCAACCGTGAAGGTCAAGCCGAGCGTCAAGAGGATCTGCAACAAGTGCCGGGTTATCCGCCGGCACGGCCGGGTCATGGTGATCTGCACCGACCCGCGCCACAAGCAGCGCCAGGGCTGAACCCAGCCCACACATCACACATGCTCGTCCCAGCCGCGAGCGGTGCGCAGCGCGTACTTTCTCGTGGTTGACCCCCGGTCGGAGGCCGGGGCCCGCTCGGGCAGCGACCATCCCGGTCGCCGGCGCACGTCGCGCCGGAAGGACGGGACGGCCGCGTAGCGGGGTGGGACGGGACCACACCTCCGGCAGAAGACCACAAGGAGTACGCCCGCAGATGGCACGTCTAGTCGGCGTGGATCTCCCCCGCGAGAAGCGGCTGGAGATTGCGCTCACCTACATCTTCGGCGTGGGTCGTACCCGCGCTCTGGAGACGCTCGCCGCCACCGGCATCTCGCCGGACAAGCGCGCCCGGGACCTCACGGACGAGGAGCTGGTCCAGCTCCGTGACCACATCGAGGCCAACTACAAGGTAGAAGGCGACCTGCGCCGCGAGGTCGCCGCTGACATCCGTCGCAAGGTCGAGATCGGCTGCTACGCGGGTATCCGGCACCGCCGGGGACTGCCCGTCCGTGGCCAGCGGACGCGTACGAACGCGCGTACCCGCAAGGGCCCGAAGCGGACGGTCGCCGGCAAGAAGAAGCCCGGCAAGAAGTAGTAGTTCCTCAACCGGAATTCTGGTCCTTCTCCGCCGAGGTCGGCCGGACTCCCACCGGAGCCGGTGTCTACGGAAGTAGCGGGGCGAGAGACCGGAACCCGATCGAGAACCAAAAACAGGAGCGCACAGACTTATGCCACCGAAGGCTCGTGCCGGAGCCGCTGTCAAGAAGGTCCGGCGCAAGGAACGCAAGAACGTCGCCCACGGGCAGGCGCATATCAAGAGCACCTTCAACAACACCATCGTGTCCATCACGGACCCGACCGGTGCCGTCATCTCGTGGGCCTCCGCCGGCCAGGTCGGCTTCAAGGGCTCGCGCAAGTCGACTCCGTTCGCCGCGCAGCTGGCCGCCGAGGCCGCCGCGCGTCGGGCCATGGAGCACGGCATGCGCAAGGTCGACGTGTTCGTCAAGGGTCCCGGCTCCGGCCGGGAGACCGCCATCCGTTCGCTGCAGGCGGTGGGTCTGGAGGTCGGGCAGATCTCCGACGTCACCCCGCAGCCGCACAACGGGTGCCGTCCGCCGAAGCGTCGTCGGGTCTGAGAGGTTAGAGAGAGATGGCTCGTTACACCGGTGCTGACTGCCGCCGTTGCCGGCGGGAGAAGATGAAGCTGTTCCTCAAGGGCAGCAAGTGCGATGGTCCGAAGTGCCCGTTCGAGTCCCGGCCGTTCCCGCCCGGGCAGCACGGCCGCGGTCGGACCAAGGAGACGGAGTACCTGCTCCAGCTCCGTGAGAAGCAGAAGGCCCGCCGGGTCTACGGCGTGCTGGAGAAGCAGTTCCGCGGTTACTACGAGGAGGCCGTGGCCAAGCAGGCCAAGACCGGTGAGGTCCTCCTGCAGATCCTCGAGTCGCGGCTGGACAACGTGGTCTACCGGGCCGGCTACGCCAAGTCCCGGGACATGGCCCGCCAGCTGGTCAAGCACGGCCACTTCATGGTGAACGGCAAGAAGGTCGACATCCCGTCGTACCGCGTCAAGGAGCACGACATCATCGAGGTTCGGGTGAAGAGCAAGGAGCTCACCCCGTTCATCGTGGCGCAGGCCGAGGCCGGCTCCAAGACGGTTCCGGCGTGGCTCGAGGCCATTCCGAGCCAGATGAAGGTGCTCGTGCACTCGCTCCCGGCCCGCCAGGTGATCGACACCCAGGTCCAGGAGCAGCTGATCGTCGAGCTCTACTCCAAGTAAGGGCTCGTTGCGGTGGCCCGCCCGGCGACGGGCGGGCCACCGGAACACGTTGTGTCGTGGACGTCATATAGCGGGCGTCCCGGAAGAGAAGAGAAAACATGCTCATCAGCCAGCGACCGTCTCTCTCCGAAGAGTCGATCAACGAGACCCGGTCCCGGTTCACCATCGAGCCGCTGGAGCCGGGCTTCGGCTACACCCTGGGCAACTCGCTGCGGCGTACGCTGCTGTCCTCCATCCCCGGTGCGGCGGTCACCTCGATCAAGATCGACGGTGTCCTGCACGAGTTCACCACGATCCCCGGGGTCAAGGAGGACGTGGTCGAGCTCGTCATGAACATCAAGGAGCTCTGCGTCAGCTCCGAGCACGACGAGCCGGTCAGCATGTACCTGCGCAAGCAGGGCCCGGGCGACGTGACCGCCGGTGACATCCAGCCGCCGGCCGGTGTCTCGGTGCACAACCCGGACCTGAAGCTCGCCACCCTCAACGGCAAGGGCCGGCTCGACATGGAGCTGACCGTCGAGCGGGGTCGGGGCTACGTCACGGCGGCGCAGAACAAGCAGGCGGGTGCGGAGATCGGCCGGATCCCGGTCGACTCGATCTACTCGCCGGTGCTCAAGGTGACGTACCGCGTCGAGGCGACCCGTGTCGAGCAGCGGACCGACTTCGACCGGCTGATCATCGACGTCGAGACCAAGCCGTCGATGGGCCCGCGTACCGCGCTGGCCTCGGCCGGTTCGACGCTGGTGGAGCTCTTCGGGCTGGCCCGGGAGCTGGACGAGACGGCGGAGGGCATCGACATCGGCCCGTCGCCGCAGGACGCGCAGCTGGCGGCGGACCTGGCCCTGCCGATCGAGGAGCTGGACCTGACCGTCCGCTCCTACAACTGCCTCAAGCGCGAGGGCATCAACTCCGTTGGTGAGCTCATCGGGCGTACCGAGGCCGACCTCCTCGACATCCGCAACTTCGGCCAGAAGTCGATCGACGAGGTCAAGATGAAGCTCGCCGGAATGGGTCTGGGGCTGAAGGACTCGGCTCCGAACTTCGACCCGGCGCATGTCGTGGACACCTTCGGCGAGGCCGACTACGACACCGACGACTACCGCGAGACCGAGCAGCTCTAGTCCGCGCTGCCGCCACACCTGAGGAGCACCAAGCATGCCCACGCCCACCAAGGGCCCCCGCCTCGGCGGCAGCCCCGCGCACGAGCGGCTGATGCTGGCCAACCTGGCCACCTCGCTGTTCCAGCACGGCAAGATCAAGACCACCGAGACCAAGGCCCGGCGGCTGCGTCCGCTCGCCGAGCAGCTGATCACCAAGGCCAAGCGGGGCGACCTCGCGTCGCGTCGGCGGGTGCTGACCGTGGTCAAGGACAAGGACGTGGTCTACGCCCTGTTCGATCAGATCGCGCCGCGGTACGCCAACCGCAACGGTGGCTACACCCGGATCGTGAAGACCGGTCCGCGCAAGGGCGACGCCGCGCCGATGGCGATCATCGAGCTGGTCGAGGAGCTTCAGGTCGCCGAGCCGAAGGTGAACCAGAAGACCGCCGCCCGCAAGGCCGCGCAGCAGGACAAGGTCGAGGCGCTGGCCCCGGCCGACGAGGCCCCGGAGAACCGGTCGGCCGACCAGGACGCCGAGCCGCCGGTGTCGGCGTCCGGTGACACCGCCGCTGCCCGCGAGGACAGCGACCTGGCCACCGAGGAAGGCAAGGCCTGATTCAGGCCGTCGTCGGGCCCGGCATCCCCTCGGGGGTGCCGGGCCCGACCCGTCGAGGAGGTACGACGTGGAGGAGCGCACCCGGCTGCGGCTGGAGGTCGCGTACGACGGGACCGGCTTCTCGGGGTGGGCCGCCCAGCCGGAGCGGCGCACGGTCGCCGGTGTGCTGGTCGAGGCGTTGGACCTGGTGCTCGGGGCCGGTGTCGCGGCCGGGCTGACGGTTGCCGGGCGCACCGACGCCGGGGTGCACGCCACCGGGCAGGTCTGCCACGTCGACCTGCCCGACGAGGTGTGGCGGGTGCAGGAGAGCCGTCTGCTGCGTCGGCTGGCCCGGCTGCTGCCGGGTGACGTCCGGGTACGGGCGATGAGTGTGGTGCCGGACAGCTTCGACGCCCGCTTCTCGGCGACCTTCCGGCGCTACGAGTACCGGGTCACCGACGCGCCCTGGGGCGCCGAGCCGCTGCGCCGGCACGAGATCCTGGGCTGGCCGCGTGCGCTCGACGTCGACCGGCTCGCCGCCACGGCGGCCGGGCTGGTGGGGGAACACGACTTCGCCGCGTACTGCCGGCGGAAGGAGAACGCCACCACGCTGCGGGAGGTGACCCGGCTGGACTGGCGGCGCGAGGCCGACGGCGTCCTGGTCGCCACCGTGCAGGCCGACGCGTTCTGCCAGGCGATGGTGCGCAGCCTGGTCGGCGCGATGCTGGTCGCCGGGGACGGGCGCCGGCCGGTCGAGTGGCCGGCCGGCCTGTTGACCCGGCGGGAGCGGTCCAGCGAGGTCACGGTGGCACCGGCGCACGGACTGACCCTGGTGGCGGTCGGCTATCCCGACGATCCAGCCGAGTACGCCCGCCGGGCCGAGGCCACCCGTCGGCTGCGGGTGCCGGCGGAGACCTGAGCCGTGGTGACCCGAGCCGTGGTGGCCTGAGCCGTGGTGGCCTGAGCCGCCTCCTCAGTTCCCGGTGTCAGGGTCCTGGTCGCCGGTGTCGTCGGTGGGCGTCGGGTCGGGCTGGGTGGCCGTACCGCCGGCCGCCCGCCGTTCCAGCACGTCGCGGTTGAGGTGCATCTCCAGCATGTCGAAGAGGATCTCGCGGACCGTGGTGTCGGCGGAACGGACCACCGCCCCGTCCGTGCGGGTCACCACCGCGTAGGCGAGGTAGTGGCCGCGTACCTGCCAGCCGACGCGGGCGGGCGCGGAGGTGACGACGTCGGTCCCGTCGCCGGCCGACATGCCCCGGAACCGACCCTGCCGCGCGTCGAGCGCCTGCCGGATGCGGTCCCTGGCACGTTCGGCGCTGCTCCGGTCGGTCAGGTTGAACAGCCCGGTGGTGACCAGGTGCTCGCCGTCGGGCGTGCGCAGCGTGGCCCGGACCACCTGGTTGCAGCCGAGCAGGGTCAGCGACTCGGCGACCTCGCCGGTGGCCGCGACCGCGCAGCTCGCGCTGGACTGGGTCCGCAGCACCTCGTAGCCGGCGGTGCTGCCGTCGATCGTCAGGGTGCTGGCCGGGAAGACCTCGCGGGCGGTCAGCGGCGCGGAGTCGGTGTCCCGGGAGTCCAGGTCGCTGGCGGCGTCCTCGGTGTCCTGGGTGTTCTGCGGCTCGGAGGTGGGTGCCGCCTGCTGGCCGATGAACTGCCCACCGTCCATCAGGGCGCCGGCGGTGAGGCCGCAGAGCCCGAGCAGGACGAGTGCGGCGGCACCACCGATCAGCACCTGCCAGGTGCGGTTGCCGCCGGTGCGGGGCGGCGGTGCACTCACCGGTGTGGACGGTGGGGCGGCGGCCGAGGTCGGCTCGTAGCCGGTGAGGGAGGTCTGCGCCGGTGCGGCGGTGCTCGACGCGTACACACCGGAGGGCAGGACCAGGTCGGTCTCCGGCGGGTAGGGCGCCGGTGGGTCGATCGGCTCCGGTGGCGTGACCAGCTCGGGCGGGGGCGGCGGATCCGTGGCGGAGCCCGCTGTCGCCGAGGGCAGCAGGATCTGGTTGGGGCGCGTCAGCGACGGTGTGGGAAAGCGCGACGGGGAGGGGCCGCCCGGGCGGCGGTCGTCGCCGGCCGGGACTACCTCGGCGTCGTCGTCGCCGTACTGGAGGTATGCGTCCTCATCAGAGTCGTACCGGTACATGGTGACCAGAGTAAGGATTTTTACCCCATTAGTGGGCATTTTGCCGGATGTGCGGGAGGCACTGCCTACTCCCGTCGGTCCGGCCCGTTCCGGCTCGGTGCGAGAATGGCCGGCGTGACCGGGGACCACTACTTCACCGCCGAACCGAGCACGCCCGGCCAGGCGCGCGAGGTGCAGTTCAGCGTCGCCGGCCGCGACTACGCCCTGGCGTCGGCGGGCGGGGTGTTCTCCGCCACCCGACTGGACCCCGGCACCGCCGTGCTGCTGCGCAAGGCCCAACTGCCGACCCCGGCGGCCGTCGGACCGCTGCTGGACCTCGGCTCCGGGTTCGGGCCGATCGCCTGCGTCCTGGCCAGCGTCGCACCACAGGCGACCGTCTGGGCGGTGGACGTCAACGAGCGGGCCCGGGAGCTGACCGCCGGGAACGCGCAACGGCTCGGTGTCGCGGATCGGCTGCGGGTGGCCACCCCCGAGGAGGTGCCGGCAGACCTCCACTTCGCGGAGATCTGGTCCAACCCGCCGATCCGGATCGGCAAGGAGGATCTGCACCAGTTGCTCGGCCGTTGGTTGCCGCGACTGGCCCCGGACGGGGTGGCCTGGCTCGTGGTGGCCCGCCACCTCGGCGGCGACTCGCTGCAACGCTGGCTGGTCGAGCAGGGCTGGCGGGTCGAGCGGCACGCCAGTCAGAAGGGCTTCCGGGTGCTTCGCGTCACCCGCTGACCGCCGGGACACGACTAATCGGTTGGCCGCCCGGCCCGGCTCCGGCAGGATGCCGGCGTGGGATACGTCGACGTGGCAGCGGCCGGACACGTACTACCGGACGGTCGTGAACTCTTCACCGACGTGTCGTTCCGGGTCGGTGAGGGTGCCAAGGTGGCGCTGGTCGGGCCGAACGGCGCCGGCAAGACCACTCTGCTGCGGATGGTCGCCGGTGACCTGCCGGTCCGCACCGGCACCATCGCGCGGGCCGGTGGACTGGGAGTGATGCGCCAGTTCATCGGCATGATCGGCGACGACTCGACGCTTGCCGACCTGGCCCTGTCCCTGGCCCCGCCACCCCTGCGCGACGCGGGACACCGGCTGACCGAGACCGAGGCCGCCATGCGCGCGGCCGAGCTGCGCGGCAAGTACAGCACCGCCGCCGGCAAGGCCCAGCTCGCGTACGCGGACGCGCTGGCCGCCTGGGGCGAGACCGGTGGGTACGACGCCGAGGTGCTCTTCGACACCGTCGCCACCATCGTGCTCGACCTGCCCTGGGAGACCGCCCGGCAGCGTCCGGTCCGCACCCTCTCCGGTGGACAGCAGAAGCGTTTCGCGCTCGAACTGCTGCTGCGAGGCCCGGAGGAGGTGCTGCTGCTCGACGAGCCGGACAACTTCCTCGACGTGCCCGGCAAGCGCTGGCTGGAGGCGCGGCTGCGGGAGTCCACCAAGTCGGTGCTCTACGTCTCGCACGACCGCGAACTGTTGGCGCACACCGCCGACCGGGTGGTCGCGGTGGAGGGCGGCAGCGCCTGGGTGCACCCGGGCGGTTTCGCCAGTTGGCACGAGGCCCGGGTGGCCCGTCACGCCCGCCTCGACGAACTGCGCAAACGGTGGGACGAGGAGCACCACAAGCTGCGCGAGCAGATGCTGATGTACAAGCAGAAGGCGGCGTACAACTCGGACATGGCCTCCCGGTACCAGTCGGCGCAGACCCGGTTGCGCAAGTTCGAGGAGGCCGGCCCGCCGCCCGTACCGCCGAAGGACCAGGACATCCGGATGCGGCTGGCCGGCGGCCGGACCGGCAAGCGGGCGCTCGTCTGCGAACAGCTCGAGATCGACGGCCTGACCTACCCGTTCGACCTGGAGGTCTGGTATGGCGACCGGGTGGCGGTGCTGGGCGCCAACGGCACCGGCAAGTCCCACTTCCTGCGCCTGCTGGCCCGAGGGGGCACCGATCCGGACCCGGCCAACGGCCCGGTCGACGGGGCGGCGGCGCTCGCGCCGGTGGCGCACGACGGGACGGCCCGGCTCGGCGCGCGGGTGCGTCCCGGGCACTTCTCGCAGACCCACGACCGGCCGGAGCTGATGGCGAAGACGCTGGCCGAGATCCTGTGGCGGGGCGACGAGCACCGCGCCGGCATGGACCGGCACGCGGCCATGGCCGCGCTCAGCCGGTACGAGCTCGCCGGGCAGGGCGACCAGCGCTTCGGCACGCTCTCCGGCGGCCAGCAGGCCCGTTTCCTGGTGCTGCTGCTGGAGTTGTCCGGGGCGACCCTGCTGCTGCTCGACGAGCCGACGGACAACCTCGACCTGGCCTCGGCCGAGGCGTTGGAGGCCGGGCTGGCCGCGTTCTCCGGCACGGTGCTGGCGGTCACCCACGACCGCTGGTTCACCCGGACCTTCGACCGCTTCCTGCTCTTCCGTGGTGACGGTGAGGTGGTGGAGACGCCGGAGCCGGTGTGGGAGGTCGGACGATCGACATAGGGTTGATCTCGTGACTGAGATGACCTATCGCCGGTTGGGCGACTCCGGGCTCGTGGTGTCCGTCGTGGGGATCGGCTGCAACAACTTCGGCCGCAAACTCGACCTGGACGGCACCCGCGCGGTGGTCGACGCCGCCCTCGACGTCGGGATCAACTTCTTCGACACCGCCGACATCTACGGCGAGCCGCACGGCGCGTCGGAGGCTCAGCTCGGCGCGGCCCTCAAGGGCCGTCGCGACGACGTGGTGATCGGGACCAAGTTCGGCATGTCGATGGGGGGTGGCAACGGGCGGGACTTCAGCGTGCGCGGCTCGCGGCGGTACGTCATCCGGGCGGTGGAGGCGTCGCTGCGCCGCCTGGACACCGACTACATCGACCTGTACCAGTTCCACGAGCCCGACCCGGGCACCCCGATCGAGGAGACGCTCACCGCCCTGGACGATCTCGTCCGTGCCGGCAAGGTGCGCTACCTGGGCAACTCGAACTTCGCGGGCTGGCAGATCGCGGACGCCGACTGGACGGCGAAGACCCGGGGGACCGCCCGCTTCGTCAGCGCCCAGAACCACTACAGCCTGCTCAACCGGGACGCCGAGATCGAGGTGCTGCCCGCCTGCGAGCGGTTCGGCCTCGGCATGCTGCCGTTCTTCCCGCTGGCCAACGGGCTGCTCACCGGCAAGTACAAGCGTGGTGAGGCCCCGCCGGCCGGTAGCCGCCTCGCCGGTGGCGGCCGGTACGCCCAGCGGCTCGCCGCCGCCGACTGGGACACCATCGAGGGCATCGAGGCGTACGCCGCCGAGCGGGGCGTGTCGATGCTGCACGTGGCGATCGGCGGGCTGGCCGCCCAGCCGGCGGTGACCTCCGTCATCGCCGGAGCCACCACGCCCGACCAGGTACGCGCCAACGCCGAGGCGGGCAACTGGCAGCCGGGTGAGGCGGACCTCACGGCGCTGCGCGCGGTGCTCGACCGGTAGGGGGCAGCGCACGCGAAGGGGCCCCGCCCGGCTGGTCGCCGGACGGGGCCCCGATCACCTGCGGAGAGTGACCGTCAGCAGGACTGGCGGTCGCTCCTACAACCGGCGGCCGGGAGCGAGCCGGGTGGGATCGCCACCCAGTCGTCCGGTGCCGGCGACGGAATCACCGTCGTTGGCGCGTACGCCCGCCTTGCTGGCCGTGCCGCCGAGCCGGACGATCATGGCGTCGGTGTCCCGGACCAGCACGTCCCGGATCTCCGCCTCACCGACCAGGGTGGCGTCGCCGGCCAGCCCCCGGAACGCGGTGAGCTGGTTGATCGCCCGCTGGTCGTTACCGGCGGCCTCCGCCGTGCGGGCGTTGGAGAGCCGGTTCGACAGCTGGGTGTGTGCCCGAGCGGTGAGCCGACCCGTCGCCTTGAACCGGTCCAGCAGGTTCTGCATGTCCCGGAACGAGGTGGTGACGAAGAATCGGACCGTCGTGGTGGTGGCGTTACCCGCCTTGTCGGTCGCGGTCACCGTCAGCTCGTGCAGCCCCAGCGGCAGCTCGTACATCGCCTGGAGGGTGCCGCTGACGTACGGGCGGTCGTCGAGCCGGCCGACCACGGTGGCGATCCCCGAGGTGGGGTCGACCGCCTGCCAGGACACCCGTACGTCCTGGCTGTCGCCGTAGAGCTGGCCGTCGGCGATGCCGGAGACCAAGAGCGTCGGCTTGGTGCCGTCGATGCGAACCACCGCCGACTTGAGCGTCTCGGCGTTGCCCGCGTTGTCGGTGGCCCGGTAGAGCAGCTCGTGGGTCCCGTCGCCGCTGATCTCGACCGGCTCGGTGTACGGCGTCCAGTCGCCGCCGTCCAACGACCACTCCAGCGACCCGACCCCGGAACCGGCGTCGGTCGAGGAGAGCACCACCGGGATCGTGCCGTCGTGCCAGCCCGCGCCGTTCGCCGGGGCGAACGCCGCGGTGCTGACCGGCGCGGTGGTGTCGATCCGGACGTCGACCGTCCGGGTCTCCTCCACGTTGCCGGCCTCGTCGACCGAGCGGAACCGCAGCTCGTGCTCACCGTCCCCGGAGACCGCCACCGGCGCGGTGTAGGCGGTCCAGGTGTCGGCGTCGTCGAGCTGGTACTCGGTGCGGGCCACCCCGCTGCCGCCCTCGTCGGTGGCGGTCAGCGTGACCGTCGTCGGGCCGGTGTACCAGCCCTCCACCGGCGTGCCGGCCACCTCGGCGGTGGTCACCGGCGCGGTGTCGTCCACCGTGCCGGTGCTCAGCCGGAAGTAGTCGAACGACACCTGCTTCGAGGCGGTCTGGTTGCCCCCGAGGGCGAACAGTCCCACCTTCGGGGTCGCCCCGACCGCCGCGTTGGTCAGCTCGGTCAGCGTCGTCCAGGTGGTGCCGTCCGCCGAGTACGACCCGGTGAAGGTGTCACCGGTGCGGGCCAGCCGCAGGTGCCACACCGACTCGGTCAGGCCCTCCGGGCCGGGCTGCGGGTTCTGGATCACCCCGTCGATCTCGCTGCGCAACTCGATCCGTCGCGACACCGGCGAGCCGGCCTGGTTGTCGACGACGAAGTCGAACTTGACGTAGTTGTCGTCGTCGCCGTACACGATCAACCCGCCCTGCTGGTACTGCTCGTCCAGCAGGCTGCCGTCGACCTTCGTCTCCAGCGTCCAGTCGCCGTCCGGCGCGTTCTGCAGGATGAAGTTCGTCGGCCCGGTGTTGTCGGTGCCGTAGATGTCACCGTTGGGTACGTCGATGCTCAACGCCCCGTCGGCCACCAGGTAGGCGGTGGCGTCCTCCCGGAGGATCGCGTTCCACCGGCACTTGTCCAGCGCGGTCCCGCCGAACTCGTCGGACGGGTCGACCGGTCCGGCCGGCTCGTCCGGCGTCACCTGGAACCAGTCGAACGCGGCGTCCACCACCGGCGCGGTCGTGCCGCCGTTGAGGGCGAACAGGCCGATCCGGGGGTTCTCGATGCCCTCCAGCGCTGCCGCCCGACCGACCGGGGTGAAGGTCAGACCGTCGGACGAGAGCGACGCCGTCAGGCTGGTGCCGTCGCTGCTGATCCGCAGGTGGACGGTGTCACCGGCCGGTGCCGCGGTGCTGTCGGCACCCTCGTTGCGAGGCGTACCCGCGGTCTCCCGGATGAACTCCACCCGCCGGCTGCCGTTGTAGAGCAGGTCCACCTTGGCGTAGTTGTCGTCGTCGCCGTAGACCAGCAGGCCGGCCTGCTGGTAGTCGGCCGTCACCGGCAGGGTCACCTTGGTGGTGGCCTGCCAGGCGCCCGACGGTGCCGGTTGGAGCACCAGGTTGGTGGCGTCGTTGCGGCTGCCGTACAGGTCGCCGGCCGAGGTGGGCAGGCGCAGTGTGCCGTCGGAGACGGACAGGAGCTGGTTCTCCCGCACCACACTGGTCCAACGCTCCCGGTCCAGGGTGGTGCCGCCGAAGTCGTCCGAACGCGTGCCGACGCAGGAGGTGTTCGGCGCGTCGACCCGGACCGGCACGGTGGCGTACGAGAAGGCGCCCCGACTGTCGGTCACCGTCAGGGTCGCGGTGAAGTTGCCCGGCCGCTCGTACGTGTGCTCGGCCTGGAGCGTGTCGGCGGTGCCACCGTCACCGAAGTCCCACTCGTACGTCAGTGGGGTGTCGCCCTCCGGGTCGACGGCGGTGCCACCGAACGCGACGGTGACCGGCGCGGTGCCGGTGCCCGGCGTGGCGGTGGCGGTGACCGTCGGCGGGGCGTTGTCGGTGACGCCCTTGCCGACGAAGTCCGCCCAGTTGACGTTGAACAGCGAACCGGAGCCGCCGCTCGGGTGCCGGGCCACGAAGAACAGAGATCCACTCGCCGGCCCGGTGACCGGGGCGGTGACGTCGGTGTACGTCTGCCAGTCACCGGTGCCCGGGACGGTGGCCGTGGCGACCACCGGTCCGTCGACCGCGCCGGCCCGGACCTCGATCACACCGCCCTCCACGCCGGAGGAGGCGCGGAACCGGATCTCGGAGATCTCGGTCAGGTCGGCCGGGTCCACCGACCACCAGTCGCCGTCCTCGATGAAGCCGATGTTCTCGCCACCGCCTGCGGTGTCGCCGGTGGCCTCGCGCTGCACGCCGGGCTCACCGCCGCCGGTGCCGTCGGCCGTGCGTCCGGTGTCGCTGAAGTACTCGGCCTGCTTGCGCTTCGGCTGGAGGATCTCGATGATCCGCCCGGTCAGCGGGCTGGCGCCGCCGGAGCCGCCCTTGTCGGTGTAGGTCGCCTCCAGCACGGTGAAGACGTCCGCCTCGGCGCCGTGACCGGCGGCGAGCTGGGTCTGCACCGTGCCGCTGCACCCGGTGTGCTGCTCCAGCGGGTGCGCGTGCTCGTCGTGCCCGAGCAGCACCTGGAGCTGGACGTCGGCGCAGTCGATCTCGCCGTCCTCCGGGTCGGTCACTGTGATCGAGTACTTGACCTGGTCGCCCCAGTTGAAGAAGCCACCGTTGGGCGGGAACTCGATCTCCACCGTCGGTGCGGTGTTGCCCACGGTCACCGGGACGTTCGCCACCGCCGTACGGCCGTTGGGGTTGGTCACGGTGAGCTGGGCGGTGTAGTTGCCGGCCTCGGCGTACGTGTGGGTGGGGTTCGCCTCGGTGGAGGTGCCGCCGTCGCCGAACGCCCAGGAGTACGTCAGCACGCCGCCGTCCGGGTCACGTGACCCGGCGCTGGAGAACTCGACCGTCAGCGGCGCCGGACCGGAGGTCGGCTCGGCGGAGGCCACCGCGATCGGGGCCCGGTCACCGGCGATGTAGTCGATCCGGTAGACGCCGGAGTTGTCGTTGTTGCCGCCGAAGCCGCTGCCCCACTCGATCAGGTACATCGCGCCGTCGGGGCCGAACTCGAAGTCCATCGGCCGGATGAAGGTCATCCCGGTGAGCAACTGGTTGATGTCGACCAGTTCCCGCCCGTCGGCGCTGACCTGCATCGTGTACATCTTGGACTGGTTCCACTCGCCGAGCAGCGCCTTGCCGTCGTAGTACGCCGGCCACTTGCGGTCCGAGTCGAGGTCGGCGTCGTACCGGTAGACCGGGCCGCCCATCGGCGCGCCGCCGCCGCCGATCTCCGGGAACCGGGGGTCACCGGTGTAGCCGTAGTCGACGGTGGCCGCGATGGCCGGTGGCAGGTTGGTCAGGCCGGTGTTGTTGGGCGAGTTGTTGACCACGGCGGCGCAGTCGAACTTCGCTCCGCTCGGGCCGGACGGGAACTGGTAGTCGTTGTACGCCTGGTTCCCGCCGTGGCAGTACGGCCAGCCGTAGTTGCCGGCCTCGGCCACGATGTTCCACTCGACCAGGCCCGCCGGGCCACGGTTCGGGTTCGCCGAGGCGGCGTCCGGACCGTAGTCGGCGACGTAGAGGGTGTCGGTGGCCAGGTCGATGCCGATCCGGAACGGGTTGCGGAAGCCCATGCCGTAGATCTCCGGCCGGGTCTTCTCGGTGCCCGGCGGGAACAGGTTGCCCTCCGGGATGGTGTACGTCCCGTCGTCCTCCGGGTGGATCCGCAGGACCTTGCCGCGCAGGTCGTTGGTGTTGCCGGAGGTGCGCTGCGCGTCGTAGTCGGCGCGGCCCGGCCGCTCGTCGATCGGCGTGTACGCGTCCGACTGGAACGGGTTGGTGTTGTCACCGGTCGCCAGGTAGAGGTTGCCGGCCGAGTCGAACGTCATGGTGCCGCCCGCGTGGCAGCAGGTGTTGCGCTGGGTGTCGACCTGGAGGACGACCTTCTCGGAGGCCGCGTCGATCGCGTCACCGCTCACCGTGAACCGGGACAGCACGTTGCGCGCCACCCCGTCGTTCGGGGCGTAGTAGAGGTACACCCAGTTGTTGGTGGCGAAGTCCGGGTCGAGGCGGATGCCGATCAAACCGTCCTCGTTGCCGGTGAAGACGTCGAGGTCGATGGCGGTGACCGTGTTGCCGGTGTCCGGCTTGACGATCTGCACCCGGCCGTCGCGCTCGATGTAGAAGACCCGGCCGTCCGAGGCCACGTCCAGCTCCATCGGGTTGCTGGTGTTGCTGTCCAGCGTCACCTTCTCGAAGCTGGCGGTCAGCGAGGCGCCGCAGTCGGCGTCCTGCACCCCGGCCGCGGTCCGGATGCCGCCGAGCAGATGACCGAGGAACTGCGGCTCGGCGTACGACTCGTTGGTGTGGCCGCCACCGGTGTACCAGGCCCGGCCGCCGTCGTAGTCCTGGCACCAGGCGATCGGGTGGTCGTGACCCATCGCGCCGGAGCCGGGGGAGTAGCTGGTCTCGTCCAGCGTGGCCAGCACGTGCACCTTGCCGCGCGGGTTGGTGCGGTAGTTGTACCACTCGTCGAACCGGGACCAACGGTCCGGCAGGTCCGCGGTGGACGGGTGCGCCGGGTCCTCCACCTTGACCGTGGCCTGCTGGTTGGCCGGGTGGCTGTTGAAGTACGCCCCGACCAGGCCGCCGTACCACTCCCAGTCGTACTCGGTGTCGGAGGCGGCGTGGACGCCGGCGTACCCGCCACCGGCCCGGATGTAGCGCTCGAACGCCGCCTGCTGGTCGGCGTTGAGCACGTCACCGGTGGTGGAGAGCCAGATCACCGCCTGGTATCCGGCGAGGTTCTGGTCGGTGAAGGCGGTGCTGTCCTCGGTGGCGTCCACGGTGAACCCGTGTTCCGCGCCGAGCTGCTGGATGGCGGCGATGCCGCTCGGGATCGAACCGTGCCGGAAGCCGGCGGTCTTGGAGAAGACCAGCACCGAGAACGGGTCGGCCTCGGCCTGCGGGGCCGGCGCCTGGGCTACCGGAACGGGGGCGGCCTGGGCGGCGGGTGCGCCGGCGAGCGTGGTCGCGGCCAGTCCGAGGGTGAGAAGGGTGGCGGTCATGGGCACGCGCATACGGCGTGGTCGGAACACTCCGGTCTCCTTGATCCTTGCCGGACAGGGGTCGCGGGGGCCGGCTCGCCGAAGACCGTCCCTGATGGAGCCGCAGCCGGAGTGCCGTGCCAGGGCTTCCGTTGCGGCATTATGTCGAATCGCTGAACAAATTAATTCCGCTGAATCGATCCATGGCAAGGTTTCGATGGGTAACGTTTCGGTATCGGTGGGCTGTAATTACCGTTTTTATGTGTGAAGCACGCATTCCCCCTGTGCAAGGCGGGGTCCCCTGCTAACGCCTGCGGTAGAGGAAGGGACCCCTCCTAACGCCGGCGGCGGAGCAGGCCCCCCTGGCGGGACGCACCTTGGCAGGTCAGCGGATCTGTCGTACGGTGGCCACGCAAGTGACCCACGGGAGCCCGGTCGACCGGGCTGAGAGGGGGGCTGTGAGCCCCCGACCGTCGAACCTGATCCGGGTAATGCCGGCGCAGGGAGGAGAGTTGCCGTGCCGTCCCTGGGACGACTGCATCTGATCACCGACACCCGGCCCGGGCGGGATCCGCTCGCCGTGCTCCGGGCCGTACTGCCGGTGGCCCGTACCGAACTCCTGGTGCAGGTCCGGGTCGAGGACTCCGCGACCGACCGCGAGGCGTACGACCTGACCCGACGGGTCCTCGCCCTCTGCGCGCCGTACGCGGTCGACTGCCTGGTCAACGACCGGCTGCATGTGGCGTTGGCCACCGGCGCGGCCGGTGGTCACGTCGGCGCGGACGACCTGCCGGTCGCGGCGGCCCGGCAGGTGCTCGGCCCGGCCGCCGTGCTGGGGGCCACCGCCCGCGAACCGGCCTCGGCCACCGAGGCGGTCGGTGCCGGCGCGAGCTATCTGGGCGTCGGTCCGTGCCGGGCCACCACCACCAAGGACGGTTTGCCGCCGGCGATCGGCGTCTCCGGGCTGAGGGCGGTGGCCGAGGCGGTCACCGTGCCGGTGTACGCCATCGGCGGGGTGAGGCTGGCGGACGTGCCCGCGCTGCGCGCCGCCGGGGCGTACGGGGTGGCGGTGGTCGGTGTGCTCTCGGCCGCCGCCGATCCGGCTCGCGTCGCGGCGGAGCTGATCGGAGCGTTGACGTGTTAGCAGGGGACCCTTCCTCTACCGCAGGCGTTAGTAGGGGGCCCTTCCTTACACCCGACGTAGCTGTCGTGGGTGGGGGGCCGATCGGTCTGGCGATCGCCTGGCGCTGTGCGGCGCGCGGGTTGCGGGTGGTGGTGCACGATCCCGCGCCCGGCTCGGGTGCCTCGCACGTCGCCGCCGGGATGCTCGCGCCGGTGGCCGAGGCGTACTTCGGCGAGCAGGAACTGACCGCCCTGCTCACCGAGTCGGCCGCCCGCTGGCCGGCGTTCGCCGCCGAGCTGACCGAGGCGACCGGCGCCGACATCGGCTACCGCACCGAGGGCACGCTGATGGTCGGGCTCACCGCCGACGACCTCGCCGAGGCGCGTCGCCTCTGGGCGTACCAGCAGGGACTGGGGTTGCCGGTGACGCCGCTGCGCCCCTCGCAGCTGCGCGACCGCGAGCCGGCGCTGGCGGTCCGGGTCCGTGGTGGGGCGCTCGCCGCCACCGACCACCAGGTCGACCCGCGCCGACTGGTGCCGGCACTGCGACTCGCCGCCGAGCGGGCCGGTGCGACGGTGGTCCCGGAGCCGGTGCGGACACCGGCCGACGTCCGCGCCCGGGTGACCGTGATCGCCGCCGGCTGCGGCGCGGCCGCCCTCACCGGGTTGCCGGTCCGCCCGGTGAAGGGCCAGGTGCTGCGGCTGCGCGCGCCCGACGGCGGCCCGCCGGGCTTCCGGCACGTCATCCGGGGGTACGCCGACGGCGAGCACGTCTATCTGGTGCCCCGCGACGACGGTGAGGTGGTCGTCGGGGCGACCGTCGAGGAGCGCTCCGATCTGGCGGTCGGTGCCGGCGCGGTGCTGCGACTGCTGCGTGCCGCGACCGATCTGTTGCCGGAACTGGCCGAGTACGACCTGGTGGAGGCGATCGCCGGGCTGCGCCCCGGCACCCCGGACAACGCCCCGATCCTGGGTCCGTTGCCGGGCCGGCCGGACGTGCTGGTCGCCACCGGTCACCACCGGCACGGCATCGTGCTCACCCCGGTGACCGCCGACCTGATCACCGACCTGGTGACCGGGGCGACCGCCGACACCATCGGCAGCCCGTTCCGCCCCGAGCGCTTCGCCGCCGACGTCGGGCCGGGTGACCGGTTCGGCGCGTTCGTCGCCGACGCCGGACCGGGCGAGGGCTTCGGCACGTCCGCTGCCCACGTCGGACCGGGGGACGGCCTCGGCGCGTCCGGCGACGCCACCCGACCTGCGCAGTGAACGGAGGATGCCTGATGGAGTTGACGGTGAACGGTGTCGGACGCCATGTGTCGGACGAGGTCACGGTCGCCGAACTGGTCCGCGACGTGACCCCGCAGCCGCGCGGCGTCGCGGTGGCGGTCAACGGCGAGGTGGTGCCGCGTACCGACTGGCCGGCGACGGTGCTGCGGGGCGGCGACCGGGTCGAGGTGCTCAGCGCCGCCCAGGGCGGGTGAGCGGGATGGACCGCACACCGTCGACTGACGGGCACGAGGTGGACGCCGGCACGAAGGGCTTCGAGCTGGGCGGGGTCCGGTTCGGCTCCCGGCTGGTCCTGGGCACGGGCGGGGCCGCCAACCTGCACGTGCTGGAGCAGGCGATCCGTGCCTCCGGCACCGAGCTGGTCACGCTGGCCCTGCGCCGGGTGGACACCGTCGCGGTCGGCTCGGGCGGCCTGCTCGACCTGCTGGACCGCTGTGGCGTACGTCTGCTGCCGAACACGGCCGGCTGCTACACCGCAGGTGAGGCGGTGAAGGTGGCCCGGCTGGCTCGGGACGCGTTCGACACCGACTGGGTCAAACTGGAGGTGATCGGCGACGAGCGCACGCTGCTGCCCGACGGGGTGGAGCTGCTGCGCGCCGCCGAGGAACTGGTCGACGACGGGTTCACCGTGCTGCCGTACACGTCGGACGATCCGGTGCTGGCCCGGCGGCTGGCCGACGTGGGTTGCGCTGCGGTGATGCCGGCCGGCGCGCCGATCGGCTCAGGGCTGGGCGTCAACAACCCGCACCACATCCGGCTGATCCGTCAGGACGTGACGGTCCCGGTGATCCTCGACGCGGGCATCGGCACTGCCTCGGACGCGGCCCTGGCCATGGAGCTGGGCTGTGACGCTGTCCTGCTGGCCAGCGCCGTCACCCGGGCCGAGGACCCGGTCGCGATGGCCACCGCGATGCGGTACGCGATCGAGGCGGGCCGCCTCGCGTACGGCGCGGGACGTATTCCGCGTCGCTTCCACGCGCTCGCCTCCACGCCCGACGACGGTCGACCAGACCTGTGACCCGCCACGTCGCCGATCCTGGTGTTGACCCGCCCCTCCAGGAGACTCTTCGTACCAAGCTCCAGCTGGTCTCGGGTGTGGTGCTGTTGACGGATCGCCGGGCGGCGCGGGGGGACCTGCGCGATGTGGTGGCGCAGGCGGTCGCCGGGGGAGTGCGGTGCGTGGTGCTGCGCGAGAAGGACCTGCCGCGTGTCGAGCGCCTGGTGCTCGCCGCCGAGCTGCGACCGATCCTGGCCGAGGCGGGCGGCACCCTGATCGTCGCCGGCCCCGACCCGCTCCTGCCCGAGACCGAGCCCGCCCCGCGGATCCCCAGCACCTTCGGCGGGGCATTCGTCGCGCTCCACCTGCCGGCCGCCGGCCCGTACCCGCCACCCGTCGCCGACCTGGTCGGCCGCTCCTGCCACGACGAGGCGGAGCTGGACCGACTCACCACCGAGGACTACGTGACCCTGTCACCGGTCTTTCCCACCCGCAGCAAGCCCGGTCACGGCCCACCGCTGGGCCCCGACGGCCTGGCCGCCCTGGTGGGTCGCAGCCCCGTGCCCGTTCTCGCTCTGGGCGGCATCGAGACTCCCGCACAGGTCCGGGCCTGCGTGGAGGCCGGCGCCACCGGTGTGGCCGTGCAAGGCGCCATCATGCGCGCCCGAGACCCCCACCAGGTCGCCACCACCCTCACCATCGCCCACCACGAGCTTCTCCAGAAGCAGCCCCCAGCCCCACCCCACCCCGCGAGACTCCCCCGAGGCAGTGCCCCCAAAGCCGCCCCCCACCGACCCGTCCCGACGGGCAACGCCCACGACGGGCTGCGGCCGACCGTGCCCACGCAGGGATCAAGCCTGACCGCCCGGAGTGGGCACGGTCGGCCGCAGCCCTGAACCGCAACCCAGAACAAGCAAGAACCAAGCCAAGAGGAGACACGTGACAACCCCGACCACCGTGCTCACCGTCGCCGGCTCGGACTCCGGTGCCGGTGCCGGCATCCAGGCCGACCTCAAGGTCTTCGCCGCGCTCGGTGCGTACGGCACGAGTGTGCTCACCGCAGTGACCGCGCAGAACACCCGGGGGGTGGACGCGGTCCTGCCGTTGCCGCCGCAGATGGTCAGCGACCAGTTGGACAGCGTGTTGTCCGACTTCGAGGTGCGCGCGGTCAAGACCGGGATGCTCGGTACGCCGGCGGTGGCGCAGGCGATCGCCGAGGCGGCGGCGGCCGGTCGGCTGCCGCAACTCGTGGTCGACCCGGTGCTGGTCGCCACCAGTGGACATCGTCTCGGCGTGGTGGAGGCGGTGGAGCGGCTGTTGCCGTACGCCCGGGTGGCGACGCCGAACAGCGCAGAGGCCGCCGCCCTCACCGGGGCGCCGGTGACCGGCGTGGCGGAGATGACGGCGGCGGCGCGGGCGCTGGCGGCGGGCGGAGCCGAGTGGGTGATCGTGACCGGCGGTGACGTGGACACCGGCGATGAGGCGGTGGACGTGCTGCACGGTCCGGACGGCACGACGGTGCTGCGGGCCCCACGGGTGCCGACCCGGCACACGCACGGCACCGGTTGTTCGTTCTCGGCGGCGACCGCCGTGCGGCTGGCACTGGGCGACCCGGTGCCGGCGGCGGTCGCCGCCGCCAAGGAGTACGTCACCCGCGCGCTGGCCGGTGCGCGGGACTGGGAGTTGGGCGCGGGACGCGGCCCGATGGACCACTTCGGCTGGTCCGCTTAGGCGAGGGAGGCTGTCATGCAGGCACGTCGCAAGGTCTATGTCGAGGGTTCGCGACCGGACGTCCGGGTGCCGTTCGCGGAGGTCGAGCTGACCGGGGACAACCCGCCGGTCCGGCTCTACGACACCGCCGGGCCGGGCTCGGACCCGGAGGTCGGTCTGCCGCCGTTGCGGGGACCGTGGATCGCCGAGCGGGGGGACGTCGCCCCGGTACGCGGTGCCGGAACCCCGTTGGGCGGGGCGGACGGCAACCGTCCCACGCAGCTCGCGTACGCGCGGGCCGGGGTCGTCACGCCCGAGATGGAGTTCGTGGCGATCCGGGAGGGGATGGCACCGGAGTTCGTCCGGGACGAGATCGCTGCCGGTCGGGCGGTGCTGCCGCTGAACATCAACCACCCGGAGTGCGAGCCGGCGATCATCGGCAAGGCGTTCCTGGTCAAGGTCAACGCCAACATCGGCACCTCGGCGGTGACCTCCTCGGTGGCCGAGGAGGTCGAGAAGTTGACCTGGGCGACCCGGTGGGGCGCGGACACCGTGATGGACCTGTCCACCGGCAAGCGCATCCACGAGACCCGCGAGTCGATCGTGCGCAACTCGCCGGTGCCGATCGGTACGGTGCCGATCTATCAGGCGTTGGAGAAGGTGGGCGGCGACCCGGTGAAGCTGACCTGGGAGGTGTTCCGGGAGACCGTGATCGAGCAGGCCGAGCAGGGCGTGGACTACATGACGGTGCACGCCGGGGTGCTGCTGCCGTACGTGCCGCTGGCGGTCAACCGGGTGACCGGCATCGTGTCGCGGGGCGGATCGATCATGGCGGCCTGGTGCCTGGCGCACCACGAGGAGAACTTCCTCTACACGAACTTCCGGGAGCTGTGCGAGATCCTGGCCCGCTACGACGTGACGTTCTCGCTCGGCGACGGGTTGCGGCCGGGCTCGATCGCGGACGCCAACGACGAGGCCCAGTTCGCCGAGCTGCGGACGCTGGGCGAGCTGACCCGGATCGCCTGGGAGTACGACGTGCAGGTGATGATCGAGGGACCGGGCCACGTGCCGATGCACAAGATCAAGGAGAACGTGGACCTCCAGCAGGAGTGGTGCCACGAGGCGCCGTTCTACACGCTCGGTCCACTGACCACCGACGTCGCGCCCGCGTACGACCACATCACCTCGGCCATCGGCGCGGCGATGATCGGCATGTTCGGCACCGCGATGCTCTGCTACGTCACGCCCAAGGAGCACCTGGGGCTGCCGGATCGTGACGACGTCAAGGCGGGGGTCATCGCGTACAAGATCGCGGCGCACGCGGCGGACCTGGCCAAGGGGCACCCGGGCGCGCAGGCCTGGGACGACGCGCTCTCCAAGGCGCGGTTCGAGTTCCGGTGGGAGGACCAGTTCAACCTCTCGCTCGACCCGGAGACGGCACGGTCGTACCACGACGCCACGCTGCCCGCCGAGCCGGCGAAGACCGCGCACTTCTGCTCGATGTGCGGGCCGAAGTTCTGCTCCATGAAGATCAGTCAGGACCTCAAGGAGTACGCCGCCCGGGGCATGCAGGACAAGTCCGAGGAGTTCCTCGCCTCCGGCGGGCGGGTGTACCTGCCGCTGGCCTGACGACCGTCCCGGCTACTCCCGGTGGTGCCGGCCGGTCGGCCGCAGTCGGCGGCGGGTCTCCTTCGGCAGCGGCTCGTCCTCGATCGACGGGCGGCCGAGCCCGGCCACCCAGTCCACGTACTCCTCGTCCTGCGCGGCGAGCGGTTCCTCCTGCTCCGCGGGCTCGGTCTCCGCGGGGCGGGGCCGGCTGCGCCGGAACAGTCCCCGGCGGCCCTTCTCCCGCTCGTGCTCCGGCGCGGCAGGCTCGGCACGGGGGACGGGCGGTCTGGTGAACGCGGCCGTCAGGTCGCGGGCGGCTGCCGCCGGGTCGGTGGAGACCGCCGGAGCGGCACTGGCGAAGGCCGCCGAGACGTCCCGGGCGGCTGCCGCCGGGTCGGGCCCGGTGGTGGAGTCGACCCGGTCGGCGGCGTCGTCCGACGGTCCGTCGGTGCCCGATCCGGTCGGCGGCGCGGTCTCGTCGGCCGGGTCGGGGCGGCGGGCCGGTGCGAAGGCGTTCCAGGACTCCGTCGTGTTCAGGTCGGGCAACGGGAGCCGGTGTCGGGGCCAGGGTGCGGTCTCCGGCCCTTCCGCCGGACGGGCCGCCGGTGTCACCGCCGCGTCCGGCAGACCGCCGTCGGTCGGTACCCCGTCGTCGTGCGCCGACGCGGGATCGGCGCCCGGCGGCACGGGCACGGTGTCGGCGGAATCCGTACCGCCGCTCTGGTTCGGCCCGTCCCAGGGCGGCGGCGTGTACGCGCTCGGGCTCGGATCGTCGAACGGGCTCGACGACCGGGCCTGGTCGCCGGACCGGGTTGCCGGCACGGCCCGGTTCGGCGGCTCGGCGAGGGGACGTGGCGTGCGGGTACGCCCGGGTGCCCGGCCCGCCGTCGGGGTGAGGTCACCGCCGTCGCCGACCGGGTCGGGCCCGCCTGACGACGGCCCGTTGATCGCGCCGGTCATCGGCTGGTCCGGACGTTCGGGACCGCTCGGCAGCGGGTCCGTCGCCTGGACGGCGAGGGCCGGTGTGCCGAGAGTGTCCAGGTCGACGGCGGTGGGCCGGGTGGCGCCGGGGCCGGCGTCGGTGACCGCGCCGGGGTCGGAGGTCGTGGTCGCGTCGCGGTCGGCCGTGGTCGCGTCGTGGTCGGTCTCGGGCGTCTCGTGGTCGGCACCGATGGCGGAATCGGGGGCCGCGTCGGAGACGTCGCCGCGAGCGGCGCCGTCGGAGAGGGGACCAGCAGCGGTGGAGCCGGTGTCCGCGTCCGACTCGTCCGGTCGTCCGCTGCCCGACGGGGTGCCGGTGGTCGACGGGGTGCCGGCGGTCGAGTCCTCCACTGCGGCGGAGGAAGTCCCGTCGGCGGCCGATGCGAGGTCGCCGTCGATGGTCGGGCCGGCGGCGATCGGGACGCCGGGCCTCGGCGAGGTGCCGGTCGGCGGTCCGTCCGGCGTGGCGGGCACCGGGGGAGCGGGCTCGCCGGGCCAGTGCCAGTGCGGTGGCGACACGTCGCCCGTGGCCGACAGGCCGGGGCTGGTGGTCGGCAGGCCGGGGCTGGTGTGCGTACCGCCGGGTGGGTCGGCCACCACGACGGCCCCGGCGGCGGCCCCGGTGCCGGCCGGACGGTCGGCGGGACGCGCGGCCGACGTCGGCAGGGTGGGGGAGGCCGGCAGAGGTTGCAGGATCGCGGTCGGTTCGATGGCGGTCCCGGCGCTGTCGGCGGTGTCGCGGTCGAGGACGGCGAGGGGGAGCAGCGCGGCGGCGGCCGACCCGAGGGCACCGACCGCGACCGTGATCAGGGCGCCGTAGTAGGGCGCGAGCTGGTATCGATCGCTCGCGTCGCCAGGACCGGCGGCCAGGTAGGCGAACGCCACCAGGATCGGCCCGGCCACCCCGCTCGGGCCGCTGATCAGCGGCGGCTGCCCGCGCCACCGCGCCAGGGCGCCGGTCGCGGCACCGGCCAGCAGTCCGATCAGCGGCAGGAGCAGCAGGGCCAACCGCTGCGCCGCGTCGGCGGAGAGCCAACTCGGTTCCAGCACGCCGAGGCGTACCGGGGTCAGTGGCCCGGTCGCGGCCAGCGACGGTGCGACGGACAGCAGCGCCAGCAGCCACACCGCGCCGGCGATGCCGGCCATGTTCCAGGCGAAGGCCGGCCGGAGCAGGGCGGCCAGCGCGGCGCCCGCGCCGACCACCGCACCGAGGACGGCGCAGATGGCGACGGCCCAGACCGGGTCGACCGAGACGAGTTCGACGGCGCGGGCCGGTCGCATGCACAGCGGCGCCACCACGACGGCTCCCAGCGCGGCGCTGCACGCCACGGCCAGTTGACGATGCGTACCGGTGAGCCCACCGTGGCGCTCGGCGAGACGTTCGGTGAGTACGGCGCCGACGACGGCGGCGTTCGCCGCGAACCACCCGGCCCAGACGAGTTGGGCCGGCCACTGGTTGACTGTGGTGCCGGTGAAGGCGCCGGTGAGGCGGAGAATGCCGAAGCCGAAGGCGACGCCCAGCTGACCGGCGGCGGCCAGCAGGCTGACGCCGAACGCCGTGAGCAGTAGCCGGCTCAAGGTCCGATGGGCCATGGTCGGCACGTTACGGTCCGTGGCGGCCGATCGCCACCGGCGCGCCGTGGGACGGCTGCTACCTGCGTCCGGCGGGTCTACTTGAGCTCGACCAGGCGAGCCAGGTATGTCGTGTCCCCGACGTTGGTCAGCATGTGCACCGCGCCCGGGTCGCGGTAGACCACGCCGCCGGTCGGCTCGTCCGCGTCGATCGTGGTGCCGTCGATGGTCTGCACCACGTTCTTCGCACCCTGCACCGCCACCACCAGATAGGGGTGGTCGTGCCGGTGCAGCGGCTGCCGCTCACCCGGCTCCAGCCGGATGTGCCAGACCCGGACCCGGTCGTTCTCGAAGACGACCTCCTGGCCCACCGGGCCGAGCGTGGGCAGGTCGAGGGGGGTCTCGGTCATCGGGTTCCCTCCAGTCGGGGCAGCACCTCGGCCGCGATCAGCTCCAGGTGGTCCAGGTCGTCGAGGTCGACCAACCGCAGGTGTACGCGGGCGGTGCCGACGGCCGCGAACTCGCCGATCCGGTCGACCAGTTGTTCCGGAGAGCCGACCACCGCCTCCTCGGGCGGGAGGGCGCTGGTCACGTGCAGTGGTGCCGCCCGTCGTCGGGCCTCCGCGTCGGTGCGTCCGATCGCCACCACGATGCCGGCGGAGAGCACCAGCGGTGCCCGGCCGGTGCCGGCGCGGTCGACCCGGTCGCACGCCTCGCGTACCCGCTCGTAGGACTCGGCGGTCCGGGCGACGTCGGTGAAGGGCACGTTGAACTCGTCGGCGAAGCGGGCCGCCAGGTCCGGGGTGCGCTTGGGACCGCGTCCGCCGATGATGATCGGCGGCCCCGGGGTCTGCACCGGCTTGGGCAGCGCCGGGGCGTCCACCAACTGGTAGTGGTCGCCGCTGTAGCTGTACGTGCTGCCCGACGGGGTCCGCCACAGTCCGGTGAGTACGTCGAGCTGCTCGGTGAGCCGGTCGAAGCGTTCGCTGGTGCCGGGGAACGGGATGCCGTACGAGGTGTGCTCGCGGGCGTACCATCCGGCGCCGATGCCCAGCTCGACCCGGCCGCCGCTCATCTGGTCCACCTGGGCGACCATCACCGCGAGCGGACCGGGCAGCCGGAAGGTCGCGGAGGTGACCAGGGTGCCGAGCCGGATCCGGCTGGTCTCCCGGGCGAGCGCGGCGAGCGTCAGCCAGGCGTCGGTCGGGCCGGGCAGCGCCGGCGCGTCACTCATCGACTGGTAGTGGTCGGCGCGGAGGAAGGCCTCGAAACCGCCGTCCTCGGCGAGTCGGGCGAAGCGGAGCTGGTCGTCGTAGCTGGCGCCCCGGTGCGGCTCGGTGAAGACGGTGACCCGCATGGTCACCGCCGCGTACCGGCGGTCGCGGGGTGGTCCCGCTCCATGAGCAGCTCGTGCAGGTCGGCGCTGACCTGGGCGACCTCCGCCAGGTGCGCGTGGCGGCCGAGGGTGCGGGGGCGGGGGATGGCCACGTCGACGATCTTGCGGACCCGGCCGGGGCGCGGACTGAGCACGATCACCCGGTCGGCCAGGAGTACCGCCTCGTCGATGGAGTGGGTGACGAAGACGACCGTGGCCCGGCTGCGCATGTGCACCCGCTGCAACTCCCCGGACAGTTCCTCCCGGGTGAGCGCGTCCAGCGCGGAGAAGGGCTCGTCCATCAGCATCACGCGGGGGTCGCCGATCAGGGACCGGCAGAGCGACACCCGCTGCTGCATGCCGCCGGACAGCTCGTGCGGCAGCCGCTTCTCGAAACCGGCCAGCCCGGCCACGTCGAGTAGTTGCCGGGCACGGTCCCGGTAGTCGGCGCGCTTCCAGCCGAAGATCTCCACCGGCAGCAGGACGTTGTCCAGCACGGTGCGCCACGGCAGCAGAGCCGGCCGCTGGAACAGCATGGCGATGTCGCGGCGCGGCTTGGTGACCGTTTCGCCACCCACGGTGATCTCGCCGGAGGTGACCGGGATCAGACCGGCGATCAGCCGGAGCAGGGTCGACTTGCCGCAGCCGGAGCGACCGAGGATGGCGACGAACTCGCCGTCGGCCACGTCGAGGTTGATGCCGCGCAGCGCCTCCACGCGGCCACTACGGCCGTCGAAGGTGCGCGAAACCTCGGACAGGCGGATCATCTCCGACGGCCTCCCTGAGTGAGTAGTCAGGATTCCGCCCAAAGGTTAGCGGTCTCCACCGTTATCTCACCGTCCGGGGTGGAGATGAGTTGTTTCCGTTCCGCAACCCGGTATGCCTGGCGTCGCAAAGGTGAGGTTCTCGTACGCTGTGCCCGCGAAGAGTCCCCTCGATACGCGGTGTCGGCTTCCGTCCCGGCTGCCGGTACCGCCCCAACATCCCCTCCCGGAGGCCCGCGACGCCTCCGGTGGGAAAGGACAAGGTGTACTGATGAGAAGGCTGACCCGTACGGTCGCCGCGGCCACGATGGCCACCGCGCTCGCCCTGGTCTCCGCGTGCGGCAGCGGCTCGGACGACGCTGACGACAACGTCGGCTCCTCGATGGAGCAGGTGACCTACCTCACCTCGTTCGGCAACTTCGGGCGTGACGCCTACGCCTGGGTGGCGAAGGAGAAGGGCTTCTTCAAGGACGCCGGCTTCGACGTGGACATCAAGCCCGGCCAGGGCACCAACGCCGTGATCCAGACGATCGTCGGCGGTCAGGCGCAGTTCGGCCCGATCGACCTGACCGGTGGTCTGCTCCAGCTCGGCAACGGCCAGGCCAAGGACTTCGTCGCGGTGGCGGCGATCCAGCAGCGCACGATGGCCGCCATCGCGACCGTCGAGGGCACCGGCATCAGCACGCCGAAGGACCTGGAGGGCAAGAAGCTCGCCGACACCCCCGGCTCGGTCGTCCGGAACCTCTTCCCGACGTACGCGCGGATGGCCGGCATCGACTACGACAAGGTGACCTGGGTCAACGGTGACGCCCAGACCCTGATGGGCACGCTGGCCTCCGGCTCGGTGGACGGCATCGGCCAGTTCGTCGTCGGTCAGCCCACCATCGAGGCGGTGACCAAGAAGAAGGCCGTCCTGCTGCCGTACAGCAACGTGATGCAGGACCTCTACGGCAACGTGCTGATCACCTCGAAGCAGGTCGCCACCGAGAAGCCGGAGATGGTCAAGCGGTTCACCGCGGCCCTGCTCAAGGGCCTGGAGTACGCCCTGGAGAACCCGCAGGAGGCCGCCGAGATCCTGGCCAAGAACGTCGAGGCCGTGGTGCCCGCCGCTGCCGCCGCCGAGCTGCAGCTGATGGCCGGGTACGTCCGGTCGAGCAACTCCGGTACCGCTCTGGGCACGCTGGACAGTGGCCGGGTGGCCAAGAGCATCGCGATCCTGCGCGGTGCCGGTGCGCTGAAGTCCGACCTCAGCCCGGACCAGATCATCGACTTCAACCTGGCCCCCAAGGCCTGAGGTCGACCAGTCCGTTCCAGTTCCACCGCGGGGTACGCCGTGCCGGTCAGCCGGTACGGCGTACCCCGATCCCGCGTCTGACCACCCGAACCGCAGGAGGATCCGATGACCGACGTCCGCTCACGGCAGCCGGAGGCGACGCCCGCCCCGGAGCCGGCCCCGGCCGCACCGCGTGGCCGGCGGTGGCGGCCGGGAGACCTGCGGGACGGCGCGACGTCCGCGCTGCTGCCAGCCGCCGGCCTGCTGATCGCCTTCAGTGTGTGGTGGCTGGTCGCCCGGCTGGAGCTGGTCCACCCGGCGGCCCTGCCGCCTCCCGGCGACGTGCTGACCGCGTTCCGCATGGGGCAGGACCGACTGCTCGAACACACCGTCACCACCACCGGCGAGATCCTGCTCGGCTTCCTGCTCTCGGCGGTGGCGGGTGTGCTGATCGGACTGTCGTTGGCCGCCTCGCGGACGGTCGAGCGGATGTTCACCCCGCTGCTGGTCGCCGTCAACGCGGTCCCGAAGATCACCCTGGGCCCGCTGCTGGTGGTGGCGCTCGGTTGGGGTCAGAAGCCCATCCTGACGATGGTCTTCCTGCTCTGCTTCTTCCCGATCGTGCTCTCCACCGCGACCGGCCTGACCACCACCTCGGCCGAGCTGGCCGAGCTGGTCCGGTCCTGGAACGCCTCCCGCTGGCAGGCGTTCCGTAAGGTCCGCTTCCCGGCCGCGCTGCCGCAGATCTTCGTCGGGCTCAAGGTCGCCATGCCGCTGGCCGCGATCGGCGCGGTGATCGGCGAGTTCCAGGCCGGTGAGGGTGGTCTCGGCTTCGTCATCCAGCAGTACGCGGGCATCGGTGACACCGCCACGGCGTGGGCGGCGATCATCCTCGTCGCCCTGGTCAGCATCCTGCTGTACACCGTGCTGGTGCTCGTCGAGCGTCGCAGCCTGCCCTGGGTGCGCGAGACCACCTCCAGCCGCTGACCCGGCTCAGCCGGCCAGACGCCACCGGCCGTTCCGGGCGACCAGCGTGGTGAGCGCCTGCGGCATCAGCCCGGAGTGGTTGTCCGGCGTCATCCGGATCGGTCCGGACAGGCCGTCCAACTGGGACGTCTCCAGCACGTCGCGGAGGCCGTCACGGTCGACCTGTCCGGCCGGGCCGCCGGAGCGCAGCTCGGCGTCGGCGATGAGCTGGACGGCGTCCGCCGCGAAGGAGGACGAGCCGTGGTAGCCGCCGAAGCGGGCGGTGTAGTCCTGGAACCACTGGCGGCGGGCGGCCTTCGCCGGGGTGGTCGCGATGACGTCGTCGATCACCATGGTCTGGGTGAACACCAGGGTCGCCCGCTCCACCGCCCGCGAGGCCGACCCGAGGAAGAGGTCACCGGCCGCGGCGGCGTCGAGGTAGAGCGCCCCGGAGAAGTTGGCCCGCTTCACCGCTGCGGCGGCGAGCATGGCCTGCTCCGGCGAGGTCCAGATGATGATCCCCTCCGGGTTGGCGGCGGCCAGCGTGCTGGCCTGCCCGTCCACCTCGGTGTCCGTGGCCCGGACCGAGGCCTGGGCCACCACCTGGATGCCGGCGTTGTCGAACTCGCGCTGCAGCGCGGTGACACCCTCCCGGCCGTACGTGTCCTCGGTGTGCAGAATGCCGATCGTGTCGATGCTGCGGCGGCGCAGTTCGACGGTGAGCGCGTCGGCACTGTCGGCTGCGTTCGGTGCCAATTTGAACACGTACCGTCGTTCTGCGACCGGACTCGTGATGGCGCCCGCCGCGGCGAGCGCGATGGTCGGGATCTGCTTTTCGTTGATGGTGCGCACCGCGCCGACCGCGCATTCGTTGCAGCCGCCCATGATGATGGCGCTGACCGCCGAATCGTTGCTGAAGTCCGCGATGTTTCGCAGCGACTCACTGGCGTCGGAACGATTGTCCTTCACCCGCAGATCGATCGACCGGCCGTTCAGCGCACCCGAGGCGTTCAACTGTTCGACCTTGAGTTCCAGTGCCTGCCGGTACGCCTTGCCGACCCCGGCCGCTGCTCCGGAGAGCTCCAGGTCGGCGGCGATGACGATCGGGCTCGTGTCCCTCGCCTCTCCGCCGAACTGGCAGCCGGCGAGCATGGAGGCCAGCAGGGTGGATGCGAGCGCCGTGGCGGTCGCGGAGCGGAAGGGGGTCAACTCAGTCCTCCTGGTGTGGCGCGGGCGGGGCCCGGTCACTGGTGTCGGCAACCGTCCACTGTGGATAATCGGGAAGGGTCTGCCGTACCGTGTGCGCGAAGCCTGCAAAACCTTGCCAATGCCGGGCGCTGCGGTCAAGCGGGACCACTGGAGGCGTTTCGGGACGCCGATCCCACATGTTGGGGTAACCAGATGTTTTCCGTTGCTCACTGTGGCGACATGCTTCGCCACTCTGGAGTTACATGCCCTGATCAGGGCGCTGTGGAAATGTAGGTATTAGTTGACCGGATCACGGGATGCGCGACGTCCGACCGATTCCTGCCCGCCTGCGGCTTCCCAAACACGATCTCGTCTGATGAAATCGCGGCCGTGCCGCGCGTGGCGCTGGCCGTCGCTCCATGCACGGATCGACGGGCCAGGCGTGGAGAAAACGACGGAGGCGATGTCGTGAGCACCGGACCGACGACCCTGCCCGCCAGCGGTGACGCCGTGCCGAAGGCGCCTCGCCGCCTGTTCCGGCTGCGTGACGCCCGGATCCGGTCCAAGCTGGCGCTGATTCTGGTCGTGCCGGTCGCCGCGGTCATCGCGCTGGCCACCGTCCGTCTCGTCTCTGTCGGCGAGGGCGCGTACGACGCCACCCAGGCCCGATCGCTGACCGCACTGTCCATCAACATCTCCGCGCTCACCAACGACCTGCACGCCGAACGGATGGCGGCAGCGGCCTACCTGGCCCAGCCGCAGCCGCAGGCCGACGCGTACAACCTCCGGGTCCGGCAGACCCAGCAGCGGATCGAGGCGTACCGCGCGGAGCGGTCCAAGGTCGGTGAGGTGCCCAGCGCGGTCGGCGACCGCCTACGGACCATCGACACGCACCTGGACACGCTGGACGGCACCCGGCAGGAGGTGCTCGACCGTTCGCAGATGGAGGTCGCCGAGGCGGCCCTGCGGTACGGCGTGGTCCTGTCCGACCTGGTCGCCTACGGCGACGGCCTGGCCCAGTTGCCGGGTGAGGAGCGGTTGGCCGACACCCGCCGCGCGGTGGCCGCCTTCGCCCGCGCGAAGGCCGCCGTCGCCGAGGAGGAGTCGATCGCCTTCACGGCGCTGACCCGTGGCCGGCTGGACAACGAACAGTTCTCCGCGTTCGTGGCCACCCTGACCGGCCAGCAGGAGGCGCTGCTGGCCTTCTCGCTGGCCGCCGACCCGGCCCAGCGGGCCCTGGTCGAGAGCACCGTCTCCGGTGACGCGGTGGTGCTGGCCGACCGGATCGCCACCGACATCAGCCGCTCGGTGGGCAACCGCTCGCCGGTCAGCGCGCAGGACGCCACCGCAGCGATCGGCGCGGTCAACGAGCTGATGCGCTGGGCCGAGATCGAGCTTCAGGACCAGTTGCTCGCCCAGGCCGAACAGGCACGGACGGACGTCATCCGGCAGGCCATCGTCGAGTCGACGCTGGTGCTGCTCACCCTGATCATCGCGGTGACGCTGGCCGTGGTGCTGGCCCGTTCGCTGAACCACTCGCTGCGCCGGCTGCGTGAGGGTGCGCTCTCGGTGGCCAACCACGACCTGCCCGAGGCGGTGCGCCGCCTCCAGGGCATGGGCAACGTCAGCGACGGCAGCGTCGACGAGATCGTCCGCGAGGTACGCGACCCGATCCAGCTCAACAACCGCGACGAGGTGGGACAGGTCGCCTTGGCCTTCAACGTCGTACACCGTGAGGCGGTCCGGGTCGCGGCCGAACAGGCGGCCCTGCGGACCAGCGTCTCGGCGATGTTCCTCAACCTGGCCCGGCGCAGTCAGACCCTGGTCGACCGGATGATCGGTGAACTCGACGCGATCGAACGTGGCGAGGAGGACCCGAAGCGGCTCGCCCAGCTCTTCGAGCTCGACCACCTCGCCACCCGGATGCGCCGCAACGACGAGAACCTGCTGGTGCTGGCCGGCGCGGACTCGGCCGTGCCGCGTCGCGACGACGCGTTGCTGGTGGACGTGCTGCGCGCCGCGCAGTCCGAGGTGGAGCTCTACAACCGGATCGAGTTCGGCACCGTCGACACCGACGTCTCGGTGGCCGCGCACGCGGTCAACGACGTCGTGCGGCTGGTGGCCGAGCTGCTCGACAACGCCACCCGCTTCTCGCCGCCGAACACCACCGTGGTCGCCGACGGCCGCCGCATCCGCGACTACGTGCTCATCCAGATCGAGGACCGGGGCCTCGGGCTGAGCGACGAGCAGCTCGACTCGCTCAACCGCCGGCTCGCCGCGCCGTCCACCGTCGACGTGGCCGCCTTCCGGCTGATGGGTCTCGCGGTGGTCAGCCGCCTCGCGGCCCGCTACAGCATCCGGGTCGAGCTGCGCCGCAACGTCGAGGGCGGCACCGTGGCGCAGATCACCCTGCCGGCCTCGACGGTGATCCTGCCGAGCCTGCGGGGCCGCGACCAGATCACCCGGCCGCGTCAGCCGCTCGCCGTCGAGCAGACCCCGACGCCGCCGGCCCCCAGTGAGCCGCTCACCGGCACCGGTCGTACCAACCTCGCCACGTTGACCGAGCGGTGGCGCGACACCACCCCCTCGTCGGCGCCGTGGCCGACCGCGAACCCGGCCCCGACCCCGGAGCCGCCGGCCCCGCCGGCCCGTACCGCACCGCCCGCCTTCGCGGGGGGGTTCAACGCCGGCACGCCGACGGTCGCCCAGCCGTCACTCGATCCGCTGCCGCAGCGGAGCGCACCGCCCGCCGCCCGGCCCGACCCGGCGCTGCCGGCCGGTCCGGTCGCCGGGGCACCGATGAGCGCACCGACCGCGTTCGGTGTGGGTGCGACCCCGCAGACCGACACCCCCTTCCGTGGCTTGGGCGCCAGCCTGGCCGCCACGGCACCACAGGCCACCGCGCCGATCACCGCCCCGCCGGAACCCCAGGCCGAGGCGCCGATCTTCCGCGAGATGGAGGCGGTCTGGTTCCGTTCGCACGGCAACGACGCCACCGCCATCTTCAGCCGACCGCAGTTCGACGAGCCGCCGCAGCCGGCTGCCGGCCCACCCGCGCCGGCCGTCGAGCCGACTCGGGGACGGAGCCCGTTGCCCACACGTACACCCGGGGCGGCTGCCGCCGCGCAGCCCGCGCCGCCACCCGCGTACCAGTCGTCACCGGCCGCGTCGACCGCGACGACCGCCGCGACCACGCCACTGCCCACGGTGACTCCGCCCGCCGCGCCACCACCGGCGGCACCGCCACCGGCCACCTCGGCCACGCCGCCCCCGGCGCCGTCGCCGGCGGCCCCGCAGGCCTCGGAGTCCGACGCCTGGCGGACCGCGGCCGACGACGGCTGGACGCGGGCCAGCAAGGCGGCCGAGCCGACCCCGGCCGGCACCACCCGGTCCGGACTGCCCAAGCGGGTGCCGCAGCAGCAGCTCGTCCCCGGTGGGATCGAGCCCCGCAGCGGACGTGAGCGCAGCCGCCGTACGCCGGACGAAGTACGCGGTCTGCTCTCGGCCTACCACCGTGGCGTGCAGCGCGGACGGACGGCCGGAGCGAGCCAGGACAGCACCTCGACCAAGGAGACGAGCCGATGAACAGGCCAGCGGCCATGCAGGACATGGGTTGGCTGCTCACCAACTTCGCCGACAGCGTGGCGGGTATCGCCCACGTGGTGGCGGTGTCCGCCGACGGACTGCTACTCGCTTCCTCCCGTGACCTGCCGGGGGACCGGGCGGACCAGCTCGCCGCGATCACCTCCGGCGTGGTGAGCCTGACCGAGGGCGCCGCGCGGATGTTCAGTGCCGGCGGGGTGCTGCAGACGGTCATCGAGATGGACAGCGGCTACCTGTTCCTGATGTCGATCAGCGACGGGTCGTCGATGGCCGTGCTCGCGGCGCGAAGCTGCGACGTCGGGCAGGTGGGCTACGAGATGGCACTGCTGGTCGAGCGGGTCGGCGCGGCGCTGGTGCCGCTGCCCCGGGACGCGGTGCGGTCATAACAGGGACAGGACCGGCGCAACCCCGCGCCGGTACGGAGGAGATCCGGTGGCGACATGCCGGCGGAGGGGAGAGGAGGTGATCGCGGATGGAGCAACACCGACGTGACCCGCGTGGTGCACTGGTGCGGCCGTACGCGGTCACCCGGGGACGGACCGAGCCGCGGCAGGACATCGCCTTGGAAGCGGTGCTGGTCGCCAGCCCCACCCAGATCGCCGAGTCGCGGTTTGCCGGGCATGACAAGCATCGCATCGCCATGGTCTGCGAGAGCCGGCCCGAATCGCTGGCGGAAATCGCCGCGTACACCCGGCTACCGCTGGGTGTCGCCCGGGTGTTGGTCGCCGACATGGTGGCCGAGGGCCTGTTGACGCTACAGACGGCCGCTCCCGCCACAGGTTTCGAGGAGCGGATGGAAATGCTGGGAAGGGTGCTGAGTGGACTTCGCGAGCTATGACCCCGCCGGGGCCCGCCAGAGCCGGGGAATCATCTCCGCGAAGATCGTCGTCGCGGGTGGCTTCGGTGTCGGCAAGACCACGTTGGTCGGGGCGATCTCGGAGATCACACCGCTGACCACCGAGGCGGTGATGACCGCAGCGGGCGTCGGTATCGACGACCCGTCCAAGGTGCCGGGCAAGGAGACCACCACGGTCGCCATGGACTTCGGCCGTATCACCATGGCACAGGACCTGATCCTGTACCTCTTCGGCACACCTGGGCAGACCCGGTTCTGGTTCATGTGGGACGAGATCATTCGGGGCGCGGTGGGTGCCACGGTGCTGGTGGACACCCGCCGGATCACCGACGCGTTCGCTCCGCTCGACTACTTCGAGAGCCGCAAGCTGCCGTACGTGGTCGCGCTGAACCGGTTCGACGGCGCGCAGCAGTACGAACTGGAGGAGGTCCGCGAGGCGCTGGCCATCTCGCCGGACGTACCGCTGGTGCTGACCGACGCCCGGCAGCGGGACTCGGTCAAGCGGGTGCTGATGACCGTCGTCGAGCACGCCATGGCGCGGTTGCAGGCCGAACACGACCGGGGCTTTCCGACCCCGGTGGGCTGAGTGTCGGCGGGAGCCCGTCGGTGGACCTCCACCGGCGGGCTCCCGCGTACGGTCAGTCGACCCGGAGTCGGTACCCGCGTTTGACGACCGTCTGCACCACCCGGGGGGCCTTCAGCCCGGCCCGGAGCCGGGCCACCGCCATCTCCACCGCGTGCTCGTCGGCGCCACGCGGCAGGGTCCGCAACAGGGCGGTACGCGACAGCACCCGACCCGGTGTCTGGGCCAGTGCCCGCAGCACCGCCATCGGTGCCGGGGCCAGCGGTCTCAGGTCACCGTCCATCACCGCCGCGTGGCCCCGCAACGTGAGCAGGTGTCCGGCGGCCTTGATGGTGACCGTCCGGCGGGGCAACTCGTCGACGATGGTGCGGACCAGCGCACCCAACCTCGCCCGGCTCGGCGCGCTCACCGGCACGCCCCGGCGTACCAGCGGCTCGGCGGTGACCGGGCCGACGCAACTGGCCAGCACGTCACCGCGCAGGGCCTCCAGCACCGTCTCCGTCCGGTCACCGGCGGCCCGCAGCAACGCCTCCGCGGCCGGTGCCGAGGTGAACGTGACCGCGTCCACCAACCGGCTGGCCACCAGGTCGACCAGCCGGTGCAGCGGGGCCGGGTCGGTCGGCGGGGCCCACCGGTAGACCGGGATCTCGATGACCGTGGCACCGGCGTCCTCCAGAGCGCGGGTGCACTCCGGTTGCCGCTCGCCGTGCAACTGCATGGCGATCACCTGCCCGGCGACTCCCCGCCGACGCAGGTGGTCCACCACCTCGTCGCAGCTCTCCGACTCCGGGGACCACTGGTCGTGCAGCCCGGCGGCGCGGATCGCCCCCCGGGCCTTCGGCCCCCGGGCCACCACGTACGCGCCGCCGAGCACGGAGCGCAGCGGCTCGGCCAGGCCCCAGCCCTCGGCCGCCTCCAGCCACCCGCGCATGCCGATCCCGGTGTTGGCCATCAACACGTCCGGTGGCCGGTCGAGGCAGGTACGGGTCGCCTCGCGCAACTCGGTGTCGTCGGCGAGCGGCACGATCCGCAGGGCGGGAGCGAGCACCACCCGGGCACCGCGCCGTTGCAGTAGCGCGGCGAGTTCGTCCCGCCGTCGGTCGGCGGTCACCCCGATGGTGAAGCCGGCCAGTTCCTCGCCCATTCACCCCTCCTGTCGCAGCCGCACCTCGACCATGCCGTTCCGGCAACGGATCTCGTGCCGGGCCACGGCGACGCCGGGCAGGTCGAGACAAACCCCCGTGCGCAGGTCGTACACCTGCTTGTGCAGCGGCGAGGCGACCGTCGGCACGCCCTGCCGGCTGCCCACGATGCCCCGGGACAGCACGTACGCCTCGGCGACCGGGTCGCGGTTGTCGATCGCGTACAACCCGTCTCCGGTGCGGAAGACCGCCACCTGCACCCCGTCGACGAGGGCGGCGACGCCCCGGTCCGGGTCCAGCCGGTCCAGCGGGCAGACCACGTGCCAGCGCAGCGTCGTCGCGATGCTCATCGCCGTACCTCCGGCAGGCCGAGGGTGACCGGCTGGCGGCCGTCGGGTGCGGGTGGTCGGCCGCCGACCGGGACGGGTTGTCCGCGTTCGGTGGCGAAGGTGATCGACGGATCGGGTACGTCCGGCGCGTTCACGAAGGAGGTGAAGCGGCGCAGCCGGTCCGGGTCGTCGAGCACGTCCCGCCACTCGTCCGAGTAGGACGTGACGTGTCGGGCCATCGCGGCGTCCAGGTCCGCGCAGAGGCCGAGCGAGTCGTCGACGATCACCGAGCGGAGGTGGTCGAGCCCGCCCTCCATCGCCTCGATCCAGACGGCGGTGCGTTGCAGCCGGTCTGCGGTGCGGACGTAGTACATCAGGAACCTGTCGATCGTCCTGATCAGCGCCTCGGTGGAGAGGTCGGTGGCGAACAGGTCGGCGTGCCGGGGCCGGAAGCCTCCGTTGCCGCCGACGTAGAGGTTCCAGCCGGTCTCGGTGGCGATGATGCCGAAGTCCTTGCTGCGGGCCTCGGCGCATTCCCGGGCGCAGCCGGAGACCGCTGACTTGAGCTTGTGTGGCGCGCGGAGTCCCCGGTACCGCAGCTCCAGGGCGACGGCCAGTCCGACGGCGTCCTGCACCCCGTACCGGCACCAGGTGGAGCCGACGCAGGACTTCACCGTCCGCAGCGCCTTGCCGTACGCGTGCCCGGACTCGAAACCGGCGTCGACCAGCCGACGCCAGATCTGCGGCAACTGGTCGACCCGGGCGCCGAACAGGTCGATCCGCTGCCCGCCGGTGATTTTGGTGTAGAGCCGGAAGTCGCGGGCCACCTCACCGATCACGATCAGCTTCTCCGGGGTGATCTCCCCGCCCGGGATCCGCGGCACCACCGAGTAGCTGCCGTCCCGTTGCAGGTTCGCCAGGAAGTGGTCGTTGGTGTCCTGCAACGACGCCTGCTCGCCGTCGAGGATGTGCCCGTTGCCGAGCGAGGCGAGGATCGAGGCGACGACCGGCTTGCAGATGTCGCAGCCCCGCCCCCGGCCGTGCTCGGCGATCAGCCGGGAGAACGTCCGGATGCCGCGTACCCGGACGATGTCGAACAGCTCCTGCCGGCTGACGTCGAAGTGCTCGCACAACGCCCGGGACTGGACCACACCGGCCGCGTCGAGCAACTGTTTGAGCATCGGGACGCACGAACCGCAACTGGTGCCGGCCCGGGTGCACGCCTTCAGCGCCGGCACGTCCGCGCAGCCGCCCGCGATCGCCGCGTCGACGTCGCCCCGGGTGACCGCGTTGCAGGAACAGACCTGGGCGGACGCCGGCAGCGCGCCCGCCGTCGCGCCCGCCGCCTGCTCCGGGGCGAGCAACGCCAGCGGCGCGGCCGGCAACGGCCCGCCGACGCTGGCCCGCAACGTCGGGTACGCCGACGCGTCACCCACCAGCACGCCGCCGAGAAGCGTCGTCGCGTCGTCGGAGAGCACCAGTTTGGCGTAGACCCGGGTGGCCGGATCGGTCCAGGTCACGTCCAGGCAACCCGGCGTGGTGCCGTGCGCGTCACCGAAGGAGGCCACGTCGACGCCGAGCAGCTTCAGCTTGGTGGCGGTGTCCGCACCCGGGAAGGTGGCCTCCCCGCCGACCAGCCGATCCGCCACCACCTCGGCCATCGCGTACCCGGGGGCGACCAGGCCGTAGCAGGTGCCCTGCACCGCCGCGCACTCGCCGACCGCGTAGATCCGCTCGTCGGAGGTGCGGCAGGCGTCGTCGACCAGCACCCCACCGCGCGGGCCGACCTCCAGTCCGGCCGCACGGGCCACCTCGTCGCGGGGACGGATGCCGGCGGCCACCACCACCACGTCGGCGTCGAGCAGCGTGCCGTCGGCCAGCTCCAGGCCGCCGACCGCGCCGTCCGGGCCGGGTCGCAACGCGGTGGTCGCCACCCCCAGGTGACAGGCCACCCCCAACTCCTCGACGTAGCGGCGCAGCATCGCGCCACCGGCGGTGTCGACCTGCACCGGCATCAGCCGGGGCGCGAACTCCACCACGCGGGTGGCCAGACCGAGCAGGCGCAGCGCGTTCGCCGCCTCCAGGCCGAGCAGACCGCCGCCGATCACCGCGCCGGTGCGTCGGCCCCGGGCGTGCTCGCGGATCGCCGCGAGGTCGTCCAGCGTCCGGTAGACGAACACCCCCGGCAGGTCCGTACCCGCCACCGGCGGCACGAACGCCGACGACCCGGTGGCCAGGACCAGCACGTCGTACGGGTGCTCGCCGGTCGCCGTGGACACCACCCGACGGGCCCGGTCCACCCCGGTGGCCGCCTCGCCGAGGCGCAACTCGACGCCGTCGTGCGGGGTGTGCAGGTTCAACTCGTCCGCGTCGGCCCCGTCGAAGAACGCGGAGAGCCGCACCCGGTCGTACGCGGGTCGGGTCTCCTCGGCGAGGACGGTGACCCGCCACCGTCCCCCCGGGTCGCGTGACCGCACCGCGTCGACGAACCGTTGCCCGACCATGCCGTTGCCGATCACGACCACGTTGCCACCGGTCATCGTCCCACCTCCACCGGATCCGATCTGGACAACCAGTCGACGATGCCGGCGACCGCGTCGCGGCAACCGCCGCAGCCGGTCCCGGCCCTGGTCCGGGCGACGACCTCGTCGACGGTCCGGGCTCCGCCGCGCCAGCAGGCCACCAGCGCGCCCTTGCTGACCGTGTTGCACTGACACACCGTGGCCGCGTCCGGCATCAACGCCGGGGAGGCGGCCGGAGCCGCGACCGCACCACCGAGCGACCGGCCCAGCAGCAGCGCCCGTCGGTCGGCGGGGACCGGTTGACCCCGGTCGAACAACTGGACGACGGTGCCCACCGACGGGTTGTCGCCGAGCAGGATCGCGCCGGCCAGCCGCTCGTCGTGGATCCGCAACCGGGCGTACGTGCCACGGGCCGGGTCGGCGAAGGTCAGCTCCTCGCCCGGGCCGCCGGTCGGGTCGCCCATCGAGGCAAGGTCGATGCCGGCCGCCTTGAGCCGGGTCACCACCGGCCGGGGCCGGTACCGGGCCGACGGATCCTCGCCGGTCAGCAGGTGTGCGACCACCCGGGCCTGCGCCCAGGCCGGTGCCACCAGCCCCGTCGGCGCGGAGCCGTGCTGCGCGCAGTCGCCGATCGCCGAGACCCGTGGATCGCCGGTCCGCAGTCGGTCGTCGACCCGCACACCCCGGTCCACCGCCAGTCCGGCCGCCTCGGCCAGGGCGGTCTCCGGGCGTACCCCGCAGGCGAGCACCAGCAGGTCGGCGTCGAGGCACCGGCCGTCGGACAGCTCCAGGCGTACCCCGGAGGCGTCGGCCGCGAGCGCCGTCGGCGTGACGGCCAGGTGGGTGGTCACCCCCAGGTCGGCGAGCGTACCGGCCAGCATCGTGGCGGCCACGGCGTCGAGCTGCCGCTCCATCAGGTACGGCACCCGGTGCACCACCGCGACGCCGAGCCCCCGGGCGGCGAGCCCCCGGGCCGCCTCCAGGCCGAGCAGCCCGCCCCCGAGCACCAGCGCCCGCCGGGCACCCCGGGCCGTCGCGATGATGCGCCGGCAGTCGTCCAGCGTGCGGAACGCGACCACCCGGTCCGGCAGGTGGGCCGCATCGAGACCGGGCAACGGCGGCACGACCGCCCGCGCACCCGTGGCGAGCACCAGATGGTCGTAACGGATCCGGTCGCCGTCGTCGGTGCGTACCTCCCGGGCGGCCCGGTCGACGGCCCGGACGGTGACCCCGGTGCGGACGTCGACCCCCCGCCCGGCCGCCTCCGCCAACTCCACGTCCAGCTCGCTGATCTTGCCGGTGAGCAGCGTGGACAACATGATCCGGTTGTACGCCCGATGCGGCTCCGCGCCGAGCACGGTGACCTTGAGGTCCCCGCCCCGCCCGCGCAGCTCGCTCGCCAACCGGGCACCGGCCATCCCGTTGCCGACCACGACCACCCGATCGCCGCTCATGGCAACACTCCGCTGCGCTCCGCGTCGCCATGAGGCTTGTCCGCACTGTGCTGCTGATTCGCTCGCTGGTGCTCGCTCATGCCGTCACTCCGCTGCGCTCCGCGTCGCCTGGTGCGACCTTCTCCAGGCGGACGGCGCAGATCTTGAACTCGGGCATGCCGGAGATCGGGTCGACCGCGTCGTTGGTGACGGAGTTGGCCCGTGCCGCGCCGGCCCAGTGGAACGGCGCGAAGACGGTGTCCGGCCGGATCGCCGGACTCAGCCGGGCAGGCGCCCGGAACTCGCCTCGCCGGGAGACCACCCGGATCGGTTCGCCGTCGGCCACCCCGAGCCGATCGGCCAGATCCGGGTGCAGCTCCACGAACGCGTCGGGGGCGGCCCGGCGCAGCGCCGCCACCCGCCGGGTCTGTGTGCCGGACTGGTATTGGGCGAGTACCCGGCCGGTGGTGAAGTGCAGCGGGTACTCCGGACAGACCTCCTCGGCCGCCGGCCGGTGCTCCACCGGGTGGAACCGGGCCAGCCCGTCCGGGGTGGCGAAGCGGTCCGCGAAGAGTCGGGGCGAGTCCGGCCCGTCGCTGCGTGGGCAGGGCCAGAACACCCCGTCCGCCTCGTCGATGCGGTCCCAACTGATGCCGGCGTAGTCGGCGAGCCCGCCCGCCGAGGCCCGCCGCAGTTCCTCGAACACCGCCTGCGGATCGGCCTCCGGCACACCCGCTCCCGCGTCGTCGCTCGCGTCCGCGCCGGGTGTTAGGAGGGGACCCTTGCTATGCACGAGGCGATAGGAAGGGGCCCTTCCTTTCAGAAGGTCCTCGATGGCGGCGAGGATGGCGAGGTCGGTGCGGACACCGGTCGGCGGGGGGCGGAGCGCGCGTCGGCGCAGCACCCGTCCCTCCAGGTTGGTCATGGTGCCGTCCTCCTCGGCCCACTGCGCCGTGGGCAGCACCACGTCGGCCAGCGCGGCGGTCTCGGAGAGCAGGAAGTCGGCGACGACGAGCAGGTCCAGGTCGCGCAGCCGGCTCTCGATCCGGGCCGCGCGCGGTGCGGAGACCACCGGGTTGGAGCCGAAGACCAGCAACGCCCGGGGTCCGTCCGCGGTGCCCAGTGAGTCCAGCAACCGGTACGCCGGCACGCCCGGACCGGGCAGCTCGTCCGCGGGTACGCCCCAGACCTCCGCGACGTGTGCCCGGGCCGCCGGATCGTCGATCCTGCGGTACCCGGGTAGCTGGTCGGCCTTCTGCCCGTGCTCCCGGCCGCCCTGGCCGTTGCCCTGCCCGGTCAGGCAGCCGTACCCGGAGCCGGGCCGGCCGGGCAGGCCGAGGGCGAGCGCCAGGTTGACGAAGGCGGTGACCGTGTCGACGCCCTTGGCGTGCTGTTCGGCGCCCCGGGCGGTGAGGATGATCGCCCGTTCGGCGGTGCCGAGGGCGCGGGCGGTCGCCTCCAGGTCGGCCACGGGTACGCCGGATAGCGCCTCGGCCCGAGCCGGCCACCAGCCCGCCACGGCACGGCGTACGTCGGTGAAACCGTTGGTGCGGGTGGCGACGTACGACCCGTCGACGTAGCCCTCGGTCAGCACGGTGTGCAGCAGGGCGTTGGCCACCGCCAGGTCGGTGCCGGGCAGGGGTTGCAGGTGCAGGTCGGCCTGCCGGGCGGTGGCGGTGGCGCGCGGGTCGATCACGATCAGCGTGCCGCCGCGTTCCCGCTGTTCGGTGAGCCAGCGCACCAGCGGTGGCATCGTCTCGGCCGGGTTCGCGCCGACCAGCAGCAGGGTGTCCGCCCGGCCCAGGTCGGCGAGCGGGAACGGCAGTCCCCGGTCGACGCCGAAGGCCCGCATCCCGGCTGCGGCGGCCGAGGACATGCAGAACCGTCCGTTGTAGTCGATGTGTCGGGTACGCAGCGCCACGCGGGCGAACTTGCCCAGTGCGTACGCCTTCTCGTTGGTGAGCCCGCCGCCGCCGAAGACGGCGACGGCGTCGCGGCCGTGCCGCTGCTGTACCTCGCCCAGCCCGGTGACGATGCGGTCCAGCGCCGCCTCCCAGCTCGCCGGTACGAGTCGGCCGGTGGCCGGGTCGCGCAGCAGCGGGGTGGTCAGCCGGTCGGGGTGGTCGAGCAGCTCGGCGGAGGTCCAGCCCTTCTGGCAGAGGCCGCCCCGGTTGGTCGGGAAGTCCCGGGGGTGTACGGAGATCCGGTCCTCGTCCTGGCGCAGGGTCATCCCGCACTGGAGGGCGCAGTACGGGCAGTGCGTCGCCACCTCCCGGGGTGTTTCCCCCGATCGAGTCGCCGACCGTGCACCGTCTGTCATGTCGGCAAAGCGTGCCGTTGGGCGGTTTCCGGTCGGCGTCCCGTTTGTTTCGGCCCTGTCAAGAGCACCTCACACCGCACGTCGGCTGCGCGCGGGGTCGAGAGGTCTACAATATGGAACGAAAATCCTGTCATGTGGGAAGTGTGCGCGACGGCGACGGATCGGGGGGATCGACATGGATGTGGCCCAGGCGTTCGACGCGGTGGCCGGCAGCTACGACGCCGCGCGGCGGCGACTGGTGCCCTGTTTCGACGGGTTCTACGGCACGGCCGTCGAGGTCGTCGAGCCGGCGTTGCGTGCCGCCCGCGCCGCCGGGCGCACCCCCGAGGTGTTGGATCTGGGCGCCGGCACCGGTCTGCTGTCGTCCCTGGTCGCCGCCGCCGTGCCCGGAGTCCGGCTGACCCTCGTCGACGCCGCGCCGAAGATGCTGGCCGTCGCCGCCGACCAGCTCACCAGCCGTGGCGTGCCGCACCGGGTGGTGGTGGCCGACCTGACCGACCCGCTGCCCGACGGGCGCTACGACGCGGTGGTCAGCGCGCTCGCCGTCCACCACCTCGACGACGCCGGAAAGCGGGACCTCTACCGGCGGGCCGCCGAGGCGCTGGTGCCCGGAGGCGTCTTCGTCAACGCCGAACAGGTCGCCGGCCCCACCGCCGAGCTGGACCGGCGTTACCACGAGGTCTGGCTGGCCCAGATCACCGCGCGCGGCTCCGACGCCGACGAGATCGCCGCCGCCGCGCAGCGGATGGCGTACGACCGGCCGGCGTCCGTGGGGGAGCAGTGTCGTTGGCTGTCCGACGCGGGGCTGACCGACGTGGACTGCTTCTTCAAGGCGTGGCGGTTCGCGGTCTTCGGCGGCCGTGCCCCGGGTGCCAACGGCCCGTCCGGCGACAGCTCGCGGTACTCGACGGATGACTGATGGTCATACCAACGGGTAGTCTGACCGGCATGACAGCCAAGGTGACTCTGTCGTTCTCCGACGAGACGATCGCGGAGGCCAGGCGGTTCGCCAAGCGCGAAGGGCTCTCCCTGTCGGCCTGGATGGATCAGGCTGCCCGGGAGAAGGCCCTGCGTGAGGTCTTCGCGGCGCACGCCGCCGCGGTCGGGCGGGCCGGACTGGACCTGGAGTCGGCCTCGCTGGCCGACGCGCAGGAGGTGGGCATGGTCGACGACCTGCTCTTCGGCGGTCGCCCGCGTGCTGCGTAGGGGCGAGGTCTGGCGGATCGCCGGGGCTCGCGAGCGGCTCGGGCTCGTGATCAGCTCGGATGTCTACAACTCCACCGCGGTGCCCATCGTGATCGTCGCCGAGGTGGTCGAGGCGGCGCTGCTGCGCGACTCGCCCCTGGCGGTGCCGATGGGCGGCTGGGTGGTCATGCCGGACCGGATCTCGTCTCCGATGAAGAAGTGGTTCGCCGAGTGCGTGGACGTCGCCGACATCGAGACCATGCGCCGGATCGACCGGGCGCTGCGCATCCTCCAGCAGCTCTGACCGTTCCTCACCACCGGCGCGCGGCGCCGGTGCGCTCCCCGTTGCGCCGTCGACCCCGAGGGCGAACGCCACGGTAACGCTCGATTCCTAGCTTCGGCGCCATGACCACCACGAGCACGCGCCCCGAGGTTATCGAGGACCCGCAGGACCTGGACCGCAGGCCCGGTCGCTGGATCGGGCACTGGACGCCGGAGGATCCGGGATTCTGGCGTACCACCGGCAGTCGGATCGCCCGACGCAACCTCATCTGGTCGATCTTCGCGGAACACATCGGTTTCTCGGTGTGGCTGCTGTGGAGCATCGTCGTCGTCCGGCTCGGCGACGCCGGGTGGCAGTTGACCACCAGCCAGGCGCTCTGGCTGACCGCCGTACCGAGCGGGGTGGGGGCGCTGCTGCGGTTGCCGTACACCTTCGCCGTGCCGGTCTTCGGCGGACGGAACTGGACGGTCGTCTCCGCGCTGCTGCTGATCGTGCCCTGCGCCGGCCTGGCCTGGGCGGTCGAGCATCCGGAGATCGGGTTCCTGCCGTTGCTGCTGATCGCCGCGAGCGCCGGTCTCGGCGGCGGCAACTTCGCCTCCAGCATGGCGAACATCTCCTTCTTCTACCCCGAACGGGAGAAGGGCTGGGCGCTGGGCCTCAACGCGGCCGGCGGCAACATCGGGGTCGCGGTGGTGCAGTTCGTCGTGCCGCAGGTGATCGTGCTCGGCGGCGGGCTCGTGCTGGCCCGCGCCGGACTGATGTACGTCCCGCTCGCGGTGATCGCCGCCGTCTGCGCGTATCTCTTCATGGACAACCTGGTCGAGGCCAAGGCCGACGTGGGGCCGGTCTGGTCGTCGCTGCGGCACCGGGACACCTGGATCATGTCCCTGCTCTACATCGGCACCTTCGGCTCGTTCATCGGCTACTCGGCGGCCTTCCCGACGCTGCTCACCTCGGTGTTCGGCCGGCCGGACACCGCGTTGGCCTGGGCGTTCCTCGGCGCTGCGGTCGGCTCGTTCTGCCGGCCCTTCGGCGGTCGCCTGGCCGACGTCGTCGGCGGTGCCCGGGTCACGGTGGTCAGCTTCGTGCTGATGGCCGCCGGTGCGCTGGCCGCCCTCTGGTCGGTGGAGCGGCGCAGCATGGGTGTCTTCTTCGCGGCCTTCCTGCTGCTCTTCGTCGCCACCGGGGTGGGCAACGGCTCGACCTACCGGATGATCAGCAAGATCTTCCGGGTCAAGGGCGAGGACCTGGGCGGTACGCCGGAGGTGATGCTGGCGATGCGTCGGCAGGCCGCCGGTGCGCTGGGCATCATCTCCGCGGTCGGCGCCTTCGGCGGTTTCCTGGTGCCGATCTGTTACGCCTGGGCCCGGTCGACCTACGGCGGGATCCAGCCGGCCCTGCGCTTCTATGTCGGTTTCTTCCTGGTGTTGCTGGCGGTCACCTGGGTGGCGTACCTCCGGCCGGGGTCCCGGATGGCGCGGGCACGGGTCTGAGGGGGTATTGTCCCTCCATCCGGCGCGCCCGCCGGACCCCCGTTTTGACCGGCCGACGGGGCTACGGGTATCGTTGCCTGCTGTTGTACGACATCTGTGGGCGTGCCGCCTGAGGTACGCTTGGTCGTTCGTGCGCGCTGGTCCGACCGGGAAGCCCTGGTCACCTCGGCGCGCTACCCCAGACCGACGACGAGACAAGGTAGACCTGTGCGTACGTACAGCCCGAAGCCGGGTGAGATCGAGCGTCAGTGGCACGTCATCGACGCCTCTGATGTCGTGCTGGGCCGCTTGGCCACCCACGCCGCCACGCTGCTGCGGGGCAAGCACAAGCCGACTTTCGCGCCGCACGTCGACACGGGCGACTTCGTCGTCATCGTGAACGCGGGCAAGGTCGCGCTGACCGGCAACAAGCGGCAGCAGAAGATCGCCTACCGCCACTCCGGCTACCCGGGCGGCCTGAAGCAGGTCGGTTACGAGGAGCTGCTCGCCAAGCGCCCCGACCGGGCCATCGAGCTGGCTGTCAAGGGGATGCTCCCGCACAACAAGCTGGGCCGTCAGCTGATCAAGAAGCTGAAGGTCTACGCCGGTGCCGAGCACCCGCACGGCGCGCAGCAGCCGGCGCCGTTCGAGATCAAGCAGATCGCGCAGTGAGCGCGGGCGAAGGAAGCAGCATGACCGACATCACCGCCACCGAGGTCGCCCCCGAGGCCACCGAGGCGCCGGCGCCCGTCGCCCGCGCGCCTCGTGGTGACCGCCCGATCCAGACCGTGGGTCGGCGCAAGGAGGCCATCGTCCGAGTCCGGATCGTGCCGGGCACCGGCAAGATCACGTGCAACGGACGCGACCTGGAAGCCTACTTCCCGAGCAAGGTGCACCAGCAGCTGATCAAGGACCCGCTGGTCACCGCCGAGAAGCCCGAGGCCTTCGACGTGATCGCCAACCTGCGGGGCGGCGGCACCACCGGCCAGGCCGGCGCGCTGCGGCTGGCCATCGCGCGGGCGCTGATCGTCAACGAGCCCGACGACCGCCCGGCCCTCAAGAAGGCCGGCTTCCTGACCCGTGACGCGCGGGTCAAGGAGAGCAAGAAGTACGGCCTCAAGAAGGCCCGTAAGGCTCCCCAGTACTCGAAGCGCTGATCTCCAGCCGCACCTTGTACTTCTGACGGACGGCCGGTCCGCCTCCCCTCGACCCGGGGAGGTGGACCGGCCGTCCGCTTTTCACCTGTAACGGCAGTTTCATCGGAGGTTGGTGGGTATGGGCCGGTTGTTCGGCACGGACGGCGTACGCGGGCGGGCGAACGTCGACCTCACCCCGGAGTTGGCGCTCTCGGTGGCCGTCGCGGCCGCCCACACCCTCGCCGAGTCGGATCGCAGTCACGCTCCGATCGCCGTGGTCGGCCGGGACACCCGCGCCAGCGGCGAGATGCTGGAGGCGGCCGTGGTGGCCGGACTGACCAGCGCCGGAGCGACCGTGGTCCGGGTCGGCGTGCTGCCCACCCCGGCGGTGGCGTTCCTCACCGCCGAGGCCAAGGCGGATCTCGGGGTGATGCTCTCCGCCTCGCACAACCCGATGCCGGACAACGGGATCAAGCTCTTCGCGGCTGGTGGGCACAAGCTGCCCGACGAGATCGAGATGCGGATCGAGGCGGCCATCGAGGCCAACGCCACCACCGCCTGGACGCGGCCGGTCGGTGCGGGCGTGGGCCGCGTACACGACCTGCTCGACGGCGCCGACCACTACGTGCAGCACCTGGCGGGCACCGTGCCGCACCGGCTCGACGGGATCAAGGTCGTGGTGGACTGCGCCAACGGCGCCGCCGCCGAGGTCGCCCCGGCCGTGTACCGCGAGGCGGGCGCAGAGGTCGTCGCGATCTACGCCGAGCCGGACGGGCTCAACATCAACGACGGGTGCGGCTCGAACCACATCGCCGCCCTGCAACAGGCCGTGGTCGAGCACGGCGCACACCTCGGTATCGCGCACGACGGCGACGCCGACCGCTGCGTGGCGGTCACCGCCGACGGCGACGAGGTCGACGGCGACCAGGTGATGGCGATCCTGGCGCTGGCCATGCGGGAGGCCGGCACGCTGACCGGGGACACCCTGGTCGCCACCGTGATGAGCAACCTCGGCCTGCGCCTGGCCATGTCCGCCGAGGGCATCCGGCTGATCGAGACCAAGGTGGGCGACCGGTACGTGCTGGAGGAACTGCGCGCCTCCGGGCTGGCGCTCGGCGGTGAGCAGAGTGGACACATCGTCATGCCCGCGTACGCCACCACCGGCGACGGGGTGCTGACCGGGCTGCACCTGATGGCCCGGATGGCCGCCACCGGCCGGACCCTGGCGGACCTCGCGGCGGTGGTGACCAAGCTGCCGCAGGTGCTGATCAACGTGCCGGTGGGTGACCGCACCGTCGGTGCCGCCGCGCCCGCCGTCCGCGCCGAGGTGGAACGCGCCGAGGCCGAGCTGGGCGAGACGGGACGGGTGCTGCTGCGCCCCTCGGGCACCGAGCCGCTGGTGCGGGTGATGGTCGAGGCGGCCACCGAGGCGACCGCACGGAAGGTCGCCGAGCGGATCGCCGAACAGGTCCGCACGGCCAGCCCGGCCTGACCGACGCGACGGCCGGTACACACGGCAGGGCGGCCGTGGTGCCCCCTGCTCACCTGGTCGGCGGCGCGCCGTCGGGCCCGGACGCGGTGACCGCCGGGTCAGGCGTGCGCGCCTGCCCGGCGTAGCCGGGCCACCGCCTCGGTCAGCACCTCCGGGCGTTTGCAGAACGCGAACCGCACCAGCCGCCGGCCGGCCTCCGGGTCGTCGTAGAAGACCTGGGTGGGTACGGCCACCACGCCGCAGCGCTCCGGCAGCGTCCGGCAGAAGTCGACGCCGTCGGTGCCGCCGAGGGCGGTGATGTCGGCGGTGACGAAGTACGTCCCCTCCGGCGTGAGCACGTCGAAGCCGGCGTCGCCGAGCCCGCTGATCAACTGGTCGCGGCGGGCCTGCATGCCGTCCCGGAGGTCGGTGAAGTAGGCGTCGGGCAGGGCGAGGGCCACCGCGACCGCCGGTTGCAGTGGCGCCGCGTTGACGAAGGTGAGGAACTGCTTGACCCGCAGCACCGCCGAGACGAGTGCCGCCGGACCGCTGACCCAGCCCACCTTCCAGCCGGTGCAGGAGAACGTCTTGCCGGCCGACGAGACGCGGAGCGTGCGCTCGCGCATGCCGGGCAGCGTGGCCAGTGGGACGTGCCCGGTCGACGCGTCGGTGAAGACCAGGTGCTCGTACACCTCGTCGGTGACCGCGTACGCGCCGTGCTCCTGGCACAGCTCGGCGATCAGCGACAACTCGGCCGGGGTGAAGACCTTGCCGGTCGGGTTGTGCGGGGAGTTCAGCAGCACCAGTCGGGTCCGCGGCCCGAACGCGGCCCGCAGGTCCGCCGGGTCGAAGGCGTACCGCCCGTCGTCGCCGGGCCGCAGCGTGACCGGTCGCCGGACGGCTCCGGCCAGCGTGACCGAGGCGGCGTACGAGTCGTAGTAGGGCTCGAAGCAGACCACCTCGTCGCCCGGCTCGCAGAGACCGAGGATCGCGGCGGCGATCGCCTCGGTGGCGCCCGCCGTGATCACGATCTCGCCGTCCGGGTCGTACTCCAGGCCCCAGAACCGGCGCTGGTGTGCCGCCACGGCGGCGCGCAGCTCCGGTACGCCGGGGCCGGGTGGGTACTGGTTGCGGCCGGCCCGCAGCGCCTCGGCGGCGGCGGCGAGCATCTCGGGCGGGCCGTCGGTGTCCGGGAAACCCTGTCCGAGGTTGACCGCGCCGGTACGCACGGCCAGAGCGGACATCTCGGCGAAAACCGTCGTCCCGAACGGGCGCATCCGGCTCACCAGGGGGTCGACATCGGTGCTCGTCACACGGTCAGGGTACGGCTGGGCCCGGTCGTCCTGCCCGCCCCCGCTTGCGTGCGAGGTGACACCGATCACCGTGTAGCGCTAATCGCTCAAATTCAGTGATTGTTTACCCGGCTTTCGCGCAGACATCGTGAGCGGATCTGGTTAGGCTGCCTCCCATGTGTGGAATCGTGGGGTACGCCGGCAGTCGGCCGGCGCTCGGTATCGTGCTCGACGGCCTGCGGCGGCTGGAGTACCGCGGCTACGACTCGGCGGGTGTCGCCGTGGTCTGCGACGGGCAGCTGCTGACCGAGAAGAAGGCCGGCAAGCTGGCCAACCTGGAGAAGGTGCTCTCCGAGCGTGCCGCCGAGGACCCGGCCGGCTGCGGAGCCAGCCCGATCGGCATCGGCGACGGCACCACCGGCATCGGGCACACCCGGTGGGCCACCCACGGCGGCCCCACGGACCGCAACGCGCACCCGCACCTGTCACCCGACGGCGGGGTCGCGGTGATCCACAACGGCATCATCGAGAACTTCGCCAAGCTCCGCACCGAGCTGGAGGACGACGGCGTCCAGTTCGTCAGTGACACCGACACCGAGTGCGCCGCGCACCTGCTCGCCAAGGCCCTGGCCGAGCTGCGGGCCGCCGGCCACCCGGACGGGCCGCAGTTGCTCGCCGCCGCCATGCGGGTGGTCTGCCAGCGGCTGGAGGGTGCCTTCACGCTGCTCGCGGTGGACGCCGGGGTGCCCGGAGCCGTCGTCGGCGCGCGTCGCAACTCGCCCCTGGTGGTGGGGCGCGGCAACGGGGAGAACTACCTCGCCAGCGACGTCGCCGCGTTCATCGAGTACACCCGCGAGGCGGTCGAGCTGGGCCAGGACCAGATCGTCCTGATCACCGCCGACACCATCGAGATCACCGACTTCGCCGGTCAGCCCGCCAGCGGCAAGGACTTCCACATCGACTGGGACTCCTCGGCCGCCGAGAAGGGCGGCTACGACTGGTTCATGCTCAAGGAGATCGAGGAGCAGCCCCAGGCCGTCGCCGACACGCTGCTGGGCCGGCTGACCGAGAGCGGCGAGATCATGCTCGACGAGGTCCGCCTCAGCGACCAGGACCTGCGCGACGTCGACAAGATCTTCATCGTCGCCTGCGGCACCGCGTACCACTCCGGCATGGTCGCCAAGTACGCCATCGAGCACTGGACCCGGATCCCCTGCGAGGTGGAACTGGCCAGCGAGTTCCGGTACCGCGACCCGGTGCTGGACCGCTCCACCCTGATCGTGGTGATCTCGCAGTCCGGCGAGACCATGGACACCCTGATGGCGCTGCGGCACGCCAAGGAGCAGAAGGCCCGGGTGCTGGCCATCTGCAACACCAACGGTTCCACCATCCCGCGGGAGTCCGACGCGGTGCTCTACACCCACGGCGGTCCGGAGATCGCCGTCGCCTCGACCAAGGCGTTCCTCACCCAGTTGGTCGCCTGTTATCTGATCGGGCTGCACCTGGCCCAGGTGCGGGGGATCAAGTTCGCCGACGAGGTGGCGGCCGTGGTCGATCAGCTCCACCAGGTGCCGGACAAGCTGCGGGAACTGCTCGGTCGGATCGAGCCGGTCCGGGAGCTGGCCCGGGAGCTGAAGTCCGCGCCGACGGTGCTGTTCATCGGCCGGCACGTCGGCTACCCGGTGGCGCTGGAGGGTGCGCTCAAGCTCAAGGAGCTGGCGTACATGCACGCCGAGGGCTTCGCGGCGGGTGAACTCAAGCACGGCCCGATCGCGCTGATCGACCAGGGCACCCCGGTGATCTGCGTGGTGCCGTCCCCGGTCGGTCGCGGCCTGCTGCACGACAAGATCGTCTCCAACATCCAGGAGGTACGCGCCCGGGGCGCCCGCACCATCGTGATCGCCGAGGAGGGCGACGAGGCGGTCGTCCGCTACGCCGACCATCTGATCTACGTGCCGCGTACCCCGACGCTGCTCGCCCCGCTGGTGACCACCGTGCCGTTGCAGGTGCTCGCGGCCGAGATCGCCGCCGCCCGGGGGCACGACGTCGACCAGCCGCGCAACCTGGCCAAGTCGGTCACCGTGGAGTAGCACGGGGCGCTCACCGGCCGAGCACCACTCGCGCCATGCCGTCCAACGCGGGGTTGGCCGGATCCCAGTAGCCGGTGTGACCGTACCGGCCACTGGGGAACGTCCGACCTCCGAAACCCGGCTCGGCCGGGTCGCGCCCGAACCAGCGTTCGTCGTCCGACCCGGCCAGCCAGTCCAGGACCGTGCCGACCGGCGAGGCGCCGAGCACCGCCTGCCGGGCCAGCTCGTCCGGTGGGCGGGTCAGCCGGATCACGTCGTCCGGAGCGGTGCTGGCCCACACCTGCTCGGGCGGGACGCCCAGCTCGGAGGCGTGTCCCACACCGACGCCGGGCGAGCCGACGAAGACCAGCGCGTCCGCGGCGAGCCCATGGTCCCGGGCGGCGGTCCCGACCACCAGCGACCCGTAGCTGTGCCCGAGCACCGTCTGCCGGGCCGGTGGTCCGTCGTGGGTGGCCCGCAGTCCCTCCTGGAACCGGTGCAGCGCCTCGCCCGCGTCCCGGGCCTGCCCGTCCCGGGCCGCCTCGTGCAGGAAGTCCGGGGCGTCGTAGTCCAGCCAGAGCACCGCCGAGGTCTCCTGGCCCGGTGCCAGGTCGGCGCAGCGGGACAGCACCCGGGCCGCCCGGCCCAGCTCGCCGGTGGCGTCGTCCAGCCCGGCGGTCATCCCCGGCACGTACGTCACCACGCCGGTGGCGCGGTCCGGGTCGCCCAGCGCCACCACCGTGCGTCCTTCGCCGCCCACGTCCAACCCGAGCAGGTACGCCCGGGGTGACCCCGTCGCGTCGAGCCGGGTGGCGAGCGCGTCCAGCCCGGTCAGTGCGGCGTCCACCGCGCGCAGCCCGGCCACCTCCGCCGGACCGCGCGGCACCCGGGCCAGCAGCCGTTCCCACCGCGCCCGGAGTTCCTCCCGCCGGATGCCCAGCAGCGAGCGGTTGGCCTGGTCCCGGTCGGCGGCCGGCACCCCGTCGAGGCGACCGACCAGCTCCGGCTCGTGCAGCACCAACCAGCGACGCTGTGCCGTGCTGAGCCCGGTCCACCACTGGCGTACCCGGGCGGGGTCGGTGTGCGGGGCGGGTCGGCCCGGCGGAGGCGGGACCACCCAACCGGCGGCGGCGTCCCGCGACAACTGCCCGAGGCGTCCGGCGGCCTCTCGGTCGGCCGCCCCGGCCAGGTCGAGTGCGTCCCGCAGGCCGGTGGCCACCGGGGTCACCGTGGCGGCGGCCCGCTCCGGCGGCACCCGCGCCGGGTCGGGGCGCACCCGCCCCGACCGGTCGATCAGCACACCGGTGGCGGCGGCCAGCGCCACGGCCGAGGAGAGCCGGGCGCGGGCCGCCGCGAGGCGGGCGGAGAACCCGGCGAGCACCTGGTCGACCTCGACGGCGGCCGGGACGAGCGCGGTCAGCTCGGTCCGCAGCCCGGTCAGGCGGGCCCCGGCCGATCCGGCGGCCCGCCCGGACCAGCCGGTGCGCAGTGCCGCCGCACCGTCGGCGAGTTCGTCGGCCCGCCGCCCGGCGAGCCCGGCCAGGCCGGCCCACGCGGTGCCGGTGCTCCGCCAGCCGGCCGGGTCGGCCGTGGAGAGCTGGACGTACCCGACGGCGGTCGGCCGGGTCGGCGTCGCGCCGGTCACCGGGTCACCGCGGAGAAACGGGTGGCGGCCCGACCGTCCACCGACTCGTACGCCCCGGCGGCGGCGCGGACCGCGTCCCCGGTCTCCGCCACCTCCGCGCCGAGCCGCCCGCACCAGGTGCGTACCGACGTCTCCAGTGCGGCCAGCGCTCCCGCCGCCGACCACTGGCGGTCCGGTGCCGCCAACCCCGGTACGCCCGCCGGCCCGTGGGCCAACCGGTAGGCGGTGTCGCCCAGCGTCCGCCCCACCCGGTGCAGCGTCTCCGGCCGCACGGTCAACTCCTCCTGCGCCATCGGCCCCTCCCGTCCTCGACTCCCGCCCGGCGCAGACGCTAGGCGGGGCCGGGCGCCGGAGGCGGCCCCTGTGGACGACGGCCGGGTACGCCCGCCGCCGTCGTCCACAGGGGCCGTCGGGTATGTGGACAAGGGCTATCCTGCGGCCCGCCCGCCGGTAGGGTGGCCGCGTGATCGTCGGCACCGATCGCGTGCGGGACGCGGGAGACGGGGTGTGACATGCGGCCGGTCTGGCGGGTGGCGGAGGTCCGGGCGGCCGAGAGCGCACTGATGGCCGCGCTGCCTCCCGGCACGCTGATGCAGCGCGCCGCCGCCGGGCTGGCCCGCCGCTGCGCGTTGCTGCTCGCCGACCGGGGCGGGGTGTACGCGGCACCGGTGCTGCTGCTCGTCGGCTCCGGCGACAACGGCGGCGACGCCCTGTACGCGGGCGCCCGGCTGGCCCGGCGGGGTGCGGCCGTGTCGGCGCTGCTGCTCGCGCCGGACCGGGTGCACGCGGCGGGGCTGGCGGCGTTGCGGGCCGCCGGTGGTCGGGTCGTGGCGCGCCCGCCGGCAACGGTCGACCTGGTGCTCGACGGGATCGTGGGCATCGGCGGGCGCGGCGGGCTGCGGGAGACCGCCGAGCAGTTGGCGGCGAGCCTGTCGCGGCAGCACGGGCGCGACGGTGGTCGCGCGACTGTGGTGGCGGTGGACGTGCCCAGCGGCGTCGAGGTGGACACCGGGGCGGTGCCGTTGACCTCGTCCGGTCGCCCCGAGGCGGTGCGGGCCGACGTGACGGTGACCTTCGGCGCCTGGAAGCCGGCTCTGGCGGTCGGCCCCGCCGCCGCGCTCGCCGGGCAGGTGGAGCTGGTCGACATCGGGCTGGGGCCGTGGCTGCGGGGTAGCCCGGCGCTGCACGTCGTGGAGGAGCCCGACGTGGTCGACTGGTGGCCCCGGCTCGGCGCGGCCTCGGAGAAGTACACCCGGGGCGTGGTCGGGGTGGCCACCGGGTCGGCGACGTATCCGGGTGCGGGGGTGCTCTCGGTCGGCGGCGCGCTCGCCGGGCCGACCGGCCTGGTCCGCTACGCGGGGGGTGCCCGCGAGGAGGTGGTGCGCCGCTACCCGTCGGTGATCGCCACCGATCGGGTGGTCGACGCGGGTCGGGTGCAGGCGTGGGTGTGCGGATCGGGCCTGGGCACGGACGACCGGGCCGCCGCCGAGCTGCGGACGGTGCTCGCCGCGCCGGTGCCGGTGGTGCTGGACGCCGACGCGCTGACGCTGCTGGTCGACGGTCGGCTCGCCGACCGGCTCCGGCAGCGCGACGCGCCCATCGTGATCACTCCGCACGACCGGGAGTTCACCCGGCTCTGCGGCGAGGAGCCCGGCGCGGACCGGGTCGCCGCGACGCTGCGGCTGGCCGCCTGGACGAACGCCGTGGTGCTGCTCAAGGGGAACCGCACGGTGATCGGCACGCCGGACGGCCGGGCGTACGTCAATCCGACCGGCACCCCGGCCCTGGCCACCGGCGGCACCGGGGACGTCCTGGCCGGGCTGCTCGGTGCGCTGCTCGCGTCCGGCCTGCCGGCGGAGCGGGCCGCCGCGGCGGCGGCGTACCTGCACGGGTTGGCCGGTCGGGAGGCGGCGCGGGGCGGTCCGGTGGCCGCCGCCGACGTGGCCGACGCGCTGCGGCCGGTGCTGGCCCGGATCACCTGACCCGTCGTCGGGGACTCGCCCGACACCCCGTGCTCGGCCGGGGGCGACCCCGGGTGATCAGCGCGGAAGTAGGGTGGGGGGCATGTGGCAGGCCGAGGTACGCGTCGACCTCGACGCGATCCGGGAGAACGTGGACCGGTTGCGCACCGGCACCGGCGCCGAGTTGATGGCGGTGGTGAAGGGTGACGGCTACGGCCACGGCATGGTCCCGGCCGCCCGCGCCGCGTTGGAGGCGGGCGCGGACTGGCTCGGGGTCTGCACCCTGGACGAGGCGTTGGCCCTGCGGGCGGCGGGCATCGACGCCCCGGTGCTGGCCTGGCTGCTGGCGCCCGGGCTGCCGCTGCACACCGGCGTCGCGGCCGGCGTCGACCTGGGGGTGGCGAGCCTTCCGCAGCTCGACGAGATGGTCGGGGCGAGCCGACGCGCGGAACGTCCGGCCCGGCTGCACCTCAAGATCGACACTGGGTTGGCCCGGGGCGGCGCGACCGTCGCCGACTGGCCGGCGCTGCTCGACGCCGCCGCCAAGGCCCAGGCCGACGGGCTGGTCGAGGTGGTCGGGGTGTGGAGCCACTTCGTCTACGCGGACCTGCCCGGACACCCCACCACGGACCGGCAGTTGGCGGTCTTCCACGAGGGGCTGGCCATGGTCGAGCGGGCCGGACTGCGCCCGCGCTACCGGCACCTGGCCAACTCGGCGGCCACGCTGACCCGACCCGACACCCACTTCGACCTGGTCCGCCCCGGGCTGGCCGTGTACGGCCTCTCGCCGGTGGCCGGACAGACGTACGGGCTGCGGCCGGCGATGACCGCGCGGGCCCGGGTGATGCTGACCAAACGGGTACCGGCCGGCGCCGGTGTCTCCTACGGGCACACCTACCTCACCGAGCGCGACGCGACGCTGGCCGTGGTGCCGCTGGGCTACGCCGACGGGGTGCCCCGGCAGGCCTCCGGCACCGGCCCGGTGCAACTCGGCGGCCGGCGGCGGACCGTCGCCGGTCGGGTCTGCATGGACCAGTTCGTGCTGGACTGCGGCGACGATCCGGTGGACGCCGGTGACGTGGTCACCCTCTTCGGCGACGGCGCGGACGGTGCGCCCACCGCCGACGACTGGGCCGAGGCGGTCGGCACCATCAACTACGAGATCGTCACCCGCTTCGGCAGCACCCGGGTGCCCCGTGTCTACGACGGCGGGTCGGCGTGAGGGTCCCCCGACCGCGTACCGCCGCCGGCCGGGCCGCCGGGCTGGTCGGTGCGGCACTCGGCGTGGCCGCCGCCGGGCTCGCCGCCGGTGTCGCCACGGAACGGGCCCTGGTCCGCCGGCTCAAGGCCGACCCGGCCGATCCGTACGTCGACGAGGTCTTCGGCGAGCAGCACTACGACGCGGCGCACCGGTTGGAGCTGCCCGACGGCACCGACGTGCACGTCGAGGTGGTCGAGCCGATCCGTCCGGTCGCGGGCAACCCGACGGTCGTGCTGGTGCACGGTTTCTGCCTGGACATGGGCACCTTCCACTTCCAGCGCAAGATGCTGGCCGGGCGGGGCGAGCACCGGATCGTGGCGTACGACCAGCCCGGTCACGGCCGTTCGGGGCGGTTGGAGGGCGGCGAGTACGACCTCGTCGCGCTCGGCCACACGCTGCGCCGGGTGATCGACGAGGTGGCACCGGACGGGCCGCTGGTCCTGATCGGGCACTCGATGGGCGGCATGACCATCATGTCGCTGGCCGAGCTGTACCCGGAGATGTTCGACGACCGGGTGGTGGGCACGGTGCTGATGGCCACCTCCGGCGGTCTGCTGGCGGAGACGAAGCTGGTCGCGCCCGCTCTGCTCGGGCGCGTCGGCGCGCCGGTGCTCTACACGGCCGGCTACGTCACCCGCTACGGCGGAACGGTGATCGACCGGGCCCGCAAGTCCACCAGCAACGTGGCCTGGCTGCTCACCCGCAGGTACGGCTTCGGCACCGGTAAGCCGAGCCCGTCGCTGGTGTCGTACGTGGAGGAGATGAACTCGCGTACCTCGGCCGACACGGTGACCCGCTATCTGCGTACGCTGGCGACGCACTCGCGGTTCCCGGCGCTGGCCGCGTTGGAGGACACGCCGGTGTTGGTGATCGTCGGAGACAAGGACATGATCACGCCGGTGACGCATTCCGAGGAGATCGTCCGGCGGCTGCCGCACGCCGAGTTCGTCAAGATCCACGACAGTGGGCACGTGGTGATGCTGGAGCACGCCGACGAGGTCAACATCGCGGTCAGCCGCTTCCTCGACTCGTGCGAGCGGGACCGCCCGTGACCCGTTTCGAGCTGCCGACCGTCGCGGACACGCACGCCTTCGGGCGGCGCCTCGCGCGGCTGCTGCGCGCCGGTGACCTGGTGCTCCTGACCGGGCCGCTAGGTGCCGGCAAGACCGCGTTGACCCAGGGGATCGGTGCCGGGCTGGGCGTGCTCGGCGACATCACCTCGCCGACCTTCGTGATCGCCCGGGTGCACCGGCCGGACCCGGCGACCGGACGCGGGGTGGCGTTGGTGCACGCCGACGCCTACCGCCTGGGAGCCGCGAGCGACCCCCGGGCCGAGATCGACGACCTGGACCTGGACGCCTCGGTGGAGGACTCGGTCACCGTGGTCGAGTGGGGCGAGGGGCTGGTCGAGCAGCTGGTCGACGCACACCTGCGGATCCAGATCGACCGGCGTGACGACGACACCCGGGTCGTCGGGCTGGAGCCGGTCGGTGGCGACTGGGCGGCCCGGCTGGCCGAGTTGACCGTCCCGCGCTGACGGCCCTGCGCCGAACGCTGTCGTACCCACTGCCTACAGTGCCCGGAAACGTTCCGACCGGTGAAAGGCCGCCGATGCCCGACGACACCCCCGCCCTCGACCTGCCGGCCCTGCTTCCCGAGGCGTGGCGCGAGGTGCTCGCCCCGCACCTCGACCCGGCCCGCACGGCCGCGTTGGCCGACTTCGTCGCCGGGGAGTACGCGACCCAGACGGTCTTCCCGCCGGTCGAGGACCTCTTCTCCGCCTACCGACTCTGCGCGCCGTCGGCCTGCCGGGTGCTGATCCTCGGGCAGGACCCCTATCACCGGGTCGGCCAGGCGCACGGGTTGAGTTTCAGCGTGCGCGAGGAGGTCTCGGTGCCGCCGTCGTTGCGCAACGTCTTCAAGGAGTTGGGCGAGGACCTGGGCGTGCCCAAGCCGCGCAGCGGCAACCTGGACGGCTGGGCGGCACAGGGGGTGCTGCTGCTCAACTCGGTGTTGACGGTGCGGCAGGGCACTCCCGGCTCGCACGCCAACCGGGGGTGGGAGGAGTTCACCGACGCCACCATCCGGGCGCTGGACGCCCAGGAGTCGCGCGTGGTGTTCCTGCTCTGGGGTGGCTACGCGCGCAAGAAGGCGGCGCTGGTCACCAATCCGCAGCACGTGGTGCTGGAGGCGGGCCACCCCAGCCCGATGAACCCGCGTGGCTTCCTCGGCAGCCGGCCGTTCAGCGCGGCCAACAAGGCCCTCGCCGACGCCGGCCTGCCCACCGTCGACTGGGAGCGCACCGCCGGTTGAGCCGTTGGTGCGCTGAGGTGCCCCTTCACATCCCCGTGCGGCGACGTGAAGGGGCACCTCGGATCAGCCGATCCGGTACGCGCGAACCACCGTCTCGGTCAGGCTGGTGGCGCTACCTCTGGCCGTGACCTGCACGGACACGTACCCGGGGGCGGCCGGGTGGCGGACCGTACCGAGGAAGGTGCCGGCGCCGGTGCGGGTGACCGGGGTCGACTTCCAGGTGGCGCCGTCGTCGTAGGAGACCCGCAGGCCGACCGACGTGGCGTCGGCGCTGCTGATCGGGATGGTGAAGGACCGGCCGGCGGGTGCCGTGCCGGTGGCGTCCAGGGTCGGCGCCATGCGGACCGCCATGAGGCGCGACGCGGTCACCGGCCGGGTGAACGTCCAGTCGGCGGTGACCCGGGTGGACAGGCCGAACGAGGCCGCCCGGGTGGACTCGACGTGGAGCCGGTAACTGCCCGGTACGGGCGGCACGGTGAATCGGGCGTGACCGGGCAGGTCCGAGGTGGCCACCTCGGTGCCGTTGCGGTAGAGGGTGGTCGTACCGGAGAGGGTTTCCTGCTCGACGTGGCCGGGGTGGCCGGCGCTGTCGCAGTAGGGGGCGACCCGCACGACCAGTTGGTCGCCGGACCACCCGCCACCGGCGGTCGGGCAGGGCGCGACGATCGGGGCGTTCCAGGTGGAGGTGTAGGTCCGCCCGGGCCGGTAGGCGATCGCCGGTCCGGCCGTGGTGACGGTGTAGTAGTCGACGGCCTCGTCCGAGTACTGGAACACCCGCGAGGCCCACCTGATGCCGCCGTCGGTGTTGAAGTGGCGGGTCTGCGCCAGCGGCGTGGAGGCGTACGCCGGGGTCAGCGGATAGCCCGGCACGATCGGCGCCGACTGCATCGCGGCCGGGCCCTCCGGGGCCTGGGCGCGGGCGGAGGTCCGGTCCACGGCGAGTTCTCCGGCCGTGACGGACCTGGTGAAGCCGGTGGGCAGCGCGCCGGGCCGGTGCCAGGCGAGCTGGTACGCGTACCGGCTGGGGTCCGATCCGTCGGCGAACGCCGTGCCGATCACCGAGACGAACTCGTCCCGGCTGCCGGTCCCGCCGATCTGGGCCGTCCGCATCCGGGTCGACGCGTTGCTGCTGCCGCCGACGGTCACCCAGGAGTTGCCGGAGCGGACGCCCACCTGGACGGTGCTGTCGGAGCGGACCGCGTCGGCTGCCGGCACGCTGACCTGGACCGGACGCCCGACCCGTTCGTCGAGCGTGAGGTCGGTGTCGGCCCGCACGGCCAGGTTCGTGTGCGCCAGATAGGTCAGCTCCGGCAGGTGGGAGAACATCTGCGACACGACCGCGTAGCGCCCCTCGGGCACCCGGATGGTGATCTCACTGCCCTGCTCGTCGTCGTAGTGGTGGAGCGAGTCGTACGTGTACGGGATGTCCAGGCCCACGACGGTGGTGTAGAAGTCCCGGGTCTCCTGACCGTCCGCGCCGAGATGCCGCAGCGTCAGGGAGTGGGTGGCGGCCTCCCGGACCAACCCGACCGGCGTGGTCAGCCGCTTGCCGTCGCCGGTGCCGGCGGTCAGCCGCCCGGAGTACGGCCCGGCCGGTGCCGTCGTCGAGGCGGTGGCCGTGACGGTGGCCTGGGCACTGCCGCCGGGCGGCACGGTCAGCGTCGACGGGTTCACCCGGAACATCCCGGAGGTGGGCGCCGTCTGCGGCCCGTCCACGGTCAGGCTCAGTCGTAGGGTCTGCGGCGTGGTGCCGGTGTTGCGGTAGGTGACCGTCCCGCTGGTCGGCGCGGCGCCGGTGTGCGGGAACGTGTGGGTGCCGAGGCTCAGGCTGGGCGGGTCGGCGAGGACCGTACCGGCGAGCGCGCCGGCCACGTCGACGCGCCCGGCGCCCTGAGCGAACACGCTGACGCCCGACGCCGGTCGGGCCGTACCCATCAGCGCGGCTTTGATCATGTCTCCGGTCCAGTCCGGGTGCTTCTGCTTGAGCAGGACGGCACTGCCGGCCGCGTGCGGCGCCGCGAAGGAGGTGCCCCACAGGCCGTCGGTGTAGGGGCCGGTGCCGTACGCGTCGGTGCTGCGGGCAGCGGTGACGTCGACGCCGGGCGCGGTGAGGTCGGGCTTGACGGCGTCGTCGCCGAGACGTGGGCCCCGGTTGGAAAAGGACGCCAGCCGGTCGTCGTGGTCGACCGCGCCGACGGCCAGCGCGGCATCGGCGGTTGCCGGTGACCCGACGTCGTAGTCCTGGGCGGCGTTCGGGTTGTTGCCGTTGTCGCCGCTGTTGCCGGACGCGACCACGAAGAGCGTGCCGTGCTGCTCGCTCAGGCGGCGCAGGGCGATCTCCAGGGGGTCGTCGCCGGGGGTGTCCGGGAAGCCGAGACTCATGTTGACGACTGCGGCGCGCTTCGGGCCGGCCGCCCACTCCATCGCGGCGATCACCGCCGACTCGGTCGAGTCCCAGTCACCGGTCTTGGCGTCGATGATCGTCGCCTCGGGGGCGACGCCCCGGTACCGGCCGGCCGAGGCGGCCCCACTGCCGGCGGCGACGGCGGCGACGGCCGTGCCGTGTCCCATCAGGTCGCGGACGTCGTCGCTGGTGGGTACGCCGCCCTCGGAGACCGGCGAGAAGTCGACCTGGGCGGCTACCCGGCCGACCAGGTCGGGGTGGGTGGCGTCGATCCCGCTGTCGATCACCGCGACGGTGACACCCCGGCCGGTCAGGCCGGCCTGCCAGGCGCTCGGGGCGCCGATCTGCTGGATACCCTCGGCGCCGCTGAAACGCCCGACGGCGTCCAGCCAGACCTTGCCCTTCGCGCCCTTGCGGGTCAGCCCCGACCAGAGCCGGTCGAGGCCCTGCTTGCGGGTGTGCATCGCGGTGGCCGGGAAGCTGGTCATCCGGTGCACGATCGTGCCGTCGACGCCACTGTCGGTGGAGGCGATGATCGGCAGGTCGGCACGTCGGTCGTCGTCGTACCCGTCGGCGAGCAGCCCGGTCACGTCGAACAGCCGTGGGTCGAGTCGGTCCGCCCGCAACAGCGGCAGCGCGTCGGCCGGCACCACCCGTACCCGGCCGGCGATCGTGCTGGTCAGCATCGGAATCTCCGACCGTCCCGGGCCCGGGACGACGCTGACGCCGCCGTCGGTGGTCACGGTGACCCGGTCACCGGTGATCAGCGTCGCGGTCCGACCGCCGCCGGAGGGCGCAGCCGCCCCGGCCGCGTCGGCCGCTGCCGGGGACGCCGGAACGAGACCGGCCGCGAGCAGCAGGGCCACGGCGGCCGGTAGGAATCTTCTGGGGCGCATGGACTCGTGTTCCTCCATTGTGGACAAATGAGGGACGGTGGCAGGCGACGGCGCCGTGCCCCCGGGGGCGGGGACACGGCGCCGGACGAGCGGGATCGTCGGTGTCGGCCAGGGGCTACCGCGCCTGGGGCACCGGGGTCCAGGTGAGTTCGTCGTTCACGTCGGCCACCTCGACCGACTCCGCGATCCTGGTCAGTTCCGCGACGGAGAGCCCGCCGGTGCCGAGCACCTGCACCTGCACCGCGCCGTCCGTGGTCCAGCGGTTGCAGAACGCGTCCCCCGACGCCTGGTAGCACTTCGTCTTGCCGGCCTTCGCCCGCTGGTTGGACGAGGAGGCGGGCATGACGTAGATGCTGACACTGCCCGGGATGGTGGCGCTCTCGTTGTCACCGTACGGCGCGGTCAGGCCGGTGGTCGCCGGGGCCGGGTCGGCGTAGGTCACGCCACCGTAGTTGCCCGCGCGGGCCTGCGCGATGCCGACCAGGCCGGGCAGGGCGTGCGAGCCGGCCTCCACCGCAGTGTGGCCGGCGGGCAGGTAGCCGACCCGGAACGGCAGCGTGGCGGGCACCGCCGGGCTCGGCTTCAGGGCGGTGACCAGCGCCGACAGGTCCGCGATGGAGGGGTCGGGGGTGCTGGTGTAGGCGGTCACCACGGCCCACGCGTCGTCGGCGTACTCCCAGGCCAACTGCCGGCCGGCCGGCTCGACGGTCGACTCGACGGCCTGGCGGCCGGCGATCGTCGACGAGGTGCCGCCGACGATCCCCGCCGGGTCGAACGCGCCCGGCCGGTAGAGCGTCAGGTAGGCGTACAGCGGTCGCTGGGTCGCGTCGGTGCCGGCAGCCGGGGGGCGCTTCCCATTCCGACGGACGGGCGTCTCGGAATCCTCGACCGGCCGGTCGTGGGTGACTCTGCCGTCCATGTAGACCGAGGCGATCTGATAGGCGGGGGAGACCACCACGGGGTCCTGCACGCGCAGCGGACCGGCGTCGAACGCGCGGAACGTGAAGCTGAACGGCGGCGCGTCCGACCAGGTGGCCTCCGCGCCCGGGGCGGCCCCGGCGACGATCGTGGTCGGCTGCTCCGGCGCACCCGGCGTCAGCGCGAACGTGCCGGCGACCACGGCCGCGACCAGGCCGGCGGCACCTGCGGAGGCGAATCCCGCCCGACGGCGACGTTCGGCCTTGCGGCCGGCCGTGACGATCTGGTCGACGGAACGCGACATGGGCGGCTCGTCCACGGTCACCGCCGCCACGATCTCATGCAATTGCGACATGCCATTCCTTGTCCTCGATGTTGTTGAGCCGGTCGGCTCCGAGTAGTTCGCGGAGCTTGGCGAGACCGCGCGACGTCTGGCTCTTCGCCGTGCCGACGGTGCAACCCAGGACCTGGGCCGTCTCCTCCAGGCTGAGTCCGAGGTAGTGACGCAGCACCACGGCGGCCCGTTGGCCGGTGGGTACGGCGTTCAGCGCCGTGCGCAGCCGTAGCCGCTCGTCGGTTGCGCCGTTCGGGTCGTCCACCGCAACGTCCGGAATGCCGTAGCCGGCCGACCGCTCCCGCCCCTGACGCCAGGGCCTGCGCGTCTCGTCGACGGCGGCCCGGTAGACCATGGTCTTGGCGTACAGGTCCGGGCGCTCCACCTTGCGCCAGCGCGGGTACAGCTTGATCAGTGTGTTGGCCACCGCGTCATCCGCCGCGTGCCAGTCCCCGCAGGTCACATAGGCCAGCTTGCGCAGTGACGCCATCTCGGACGTCACGAACTCCCGGAACGCTTGCTCGTCTGCGGCCTTCAAATCGACATTCCTCCTCTGTCCGGAGGTGGGACGGTGGTGGCGGGAGCAGAAGTTGCTCGGCGAACGGAAGTACTTGCCCGATCACTGTCGGTGGCGGCGGTGGCTGCCGGTGCGGGTGCTTCGATCGGGGGCGGGCGGGGCGCCACGAGGCGGTCGGCGGTGCGGCTAGGCTGGCTCATTGTGCTCGTACTCGTGGTGGACAGCTCGACGCCGGCGGTGACGGCGGCCCTGGTCGAGGTCACCGCGACGGCGGTGACGACCCGTGCGCACCGGTGCACCGTCGACGCCCGCGCCCACGGCGAGCTGCTCGCGCCTCAGGTCGACGCGGTGCTGACCGACGTCGGCGTCCGCCCGGCCGACCTCGACGCGATCGTCGCCGGGCTCGGCCCGGGGCCGTTCACCGGGCTGCGGGTCGGGCTGGTCACCGCCGCCACGATGGGTCAGGTGCTCGACATACCGACGTACGGTGTCTGCTCCCTGGACGCCATCGGATACCCGGCGGCGAGCGGCGAGCCGGTGCTGGCCGCCGGTGACGCGCGACGCCGGGAGATCTACTGGGCCGTCTTCGACGGCGCCGGGCAGCGGCTCGTCGGGCCGGAGGTCGGTGCCCCGGCGGTCGCCGCCGAGCGGGCCCGGGAACTGGGCGTCACGGCGGCGGTCGGTGACGGCGCGCACCGGTACGCGGAGACGCTCGGGCTGCCGCTGCGGCCGGAGCCGCGCTACCCGGACGCGTCCGCACTGGCCGCACTGGCCGCCGAACGCATCCGGGCCGGCGCGCCCGGCGAGACGCTGACCCCGCTCTATCTGCGGCGGCCGGACGCGGTGGCGGCCACCGCCCGCAAGACGGTCCTGCCGTGAGCGAGCGGCAACGCACCGATCCGGTGCGGCGTGAACTCGCACAGTGTGACTCGAAGCAGCGTGACCTGGTGCGGCTCGGCCGGTTCCGGTGGTGGCACATCGACGAGGTGCTGCCGATCGAGGCGGACCTCTTCGGCGCCGAGCAGTGGTCCGCGGCGATGTTCTGGAACGAACTGTCGCACGGGCACTTCTATCTGGTCGCGACCGACGACGGCGGCGCGGTGCTCGGCTACGCCGGGCTGGCGGTCGCGCCGCCCGACGAGGCGTGGGTGCAGAACATCGCGGTACGCCGGGACGCGCACCGCCGGGGCGTGGGGCGGGTACTGCTGGAGGCCCTGCTCGCCGAGGCCGCCCGGCGGCGCGTACGCAGCGTGCTGCTGGAGGTCGCGGCGGACAACGCGCCGGCCCAGCGCCTCTACGCGTCGTACGACTTCGAGCCGATCGGCGTGCGGCGCGGCTACTACCAACCGAGCAACACCGACGCGCTGGTGATGCAGCGCCACCAGGACTGAGCACCCATGGCTGACGAACCCCTGATCCTCGGCATCGAGACCTCGTGCGACGAGACCGGTGTCGGCATCGTGCGCGGGCACACCCTGCTCGCCGACGCGCTCGCGTCCAGCGTGGACCAGCACGCCCGGTTCGGCGGGGTGGTGCCGGAGGTGGCCAGCCGGGCGCACCTGGAGGCGATCGTGCCGACCATGCGGCGGGCGCTGACCGAGGCCGGGGTGACGATCGCCGACATCGACGCGATCGCGGTGACCGCCGGCCCGGGGCTGGCCGGTGCGCTGCTGGTCGGGGTGGCCGCGGCCAAGGGGTACGCGGTCGCCGCCGAGAAGCCCGTCTACGGGGTCAACCACCTGGCCGCGCACGTGGCGGTGGACACGCTGGAACACGGGCCGCTGCCCGAGCCGGCGATCGCCCTCCTGGTCTCCGGGGGGCACTCGTCGTTGCTGCTCGTCGACGACCTGGCGCACGGCGTCACCCCGCTGGGCGCCACCATCGACGACGCGGCCGGGGAAGCCTTCGACAAGGTGGCCCGGCTGCTCGGCCTGCCGTTTCCCGGCGGCCCCTACATCGACCGGGAGGCGCGGGCCGGCGATCCGGCGTCGATCGCGTTCCCGCGTGGCCTGACCGCCGCCAAGGACCTGGCCGCGCACCGGTACGACTTCTCCTTCTCCGGGTTGAAGACCGCGGTGGCCCGGTGGGTGGAGGCACGACAGCGGGCCGGTGAACCGGTGCCGGTGGCCGACGTGGCGGCGTCCTTCCAGGAGGCGGTCTGCGACGTGCTGGTCACCAAGGCGCTGGACGCCTGCCGCAGCAGTGGCGTGGAGACCCTGGTGATCGGCGGGGGAGTGGCGGCCAACTCGCGGCTGCGGGCGTTGGCCGAGCAGCGGGCCGCGCGGCACGGCATCCGGGTACGCGTACCCCGGCCGGGACTGTGCACCGACAACGGCGCGATGGTGGCGGCCCTCGGCTCGCACCTGGTCGCCTCGGGGGTCGCGCCGAGCCGGCTCGACCTGCCCGCGGATTCGGCGATGCCGCTGACCACGATCAGCGTCTGAGGGAGGACGGCGACGTGATCGTACGGATGTGGGAGGCGCGGGCGGAGCCGTACGCGCTCGCCGAGTTGATCACCTGGGTCTGCGACAGCGCCCTGCCCGAGTTCGAGCACGACCCGCTGCACCTGTCCAGCGAGGTGTTCTCCTCCACCGACCACCGGGTGGTGGTGATCTCGAAGTGGCGCAGCAGTCCCCGGCCGCTGCCCGAGCCGCCGGTGATGCTGCTCGCCCGGCCGCCGCACTCCTGGGACTTCACCCAGGTCGACCGCTGAACCGGGCCACCACGGTCAGCGGATGGTCACCGTGGTGGTCGCGGTGGCCCGGTCGATGTCGCTGGTCCGGGCGCTGATCCGCAGCGTCCACTCGCCGGCCAGGGGGAACTGGATCTCGGCGCTGCCGTGGTGCGGTTCCAGGCTGAGTACGTCGATCGCGATCGGCTCGATACCCGCCTCCGGCAGGGCGGCGGTGACGCTCCACTCCGCCACCGGCAGCTCCTTGCCCGCCGGTGTGTAGACGTACGCGTGCAGGCTGTTCGCGGTGTTCGGGGCCGCCGGGTAGATGTCGAACTGCACCACGAAGATGCTTGTGGTCAACGACTGGGCGACACCGTCCCGGGTGACCCCGTCGGCGGTCGCGCCGTCCGTCCGCCCCGGCGGCGTCTGCACCAGCACGGCGGTCAGCACCAGGACCATCGCGGTCACCGCGAGTTCGACACCGGCCGCGCGGGCGACCCAGCGGGGCCGCCCGGCGGCGACCCGCCGCCGGATCAGGCGCCGCTGCCAGGCCGCGATCGCCAGCACGGCTGCGAGCAGTGCGGCCTTGGCGCAGAGCAGCCGACCGTACGTGGTGCCGAGCACCGCCGACGGCCGACCGAGTTCGATCGCGGCCTGGAGCACCCCGGCGGTGACCAGCCAGGCCACCGCCAGCGTGGCCCACTTCGACCAGGCCGGCAGGATGCGGGCGAGAACCCGCTCGTGGGTGCCCCGGAGCAGGAACACGGTGAGGGCGAGCAGCCCGCCCAGCCAGACCGCCACCCCGACGACGTGCACGGTGGTCAGCACGATGCTCACCGGCGGCACCGGTGCGGCGACCGGATGCCCGGCGAGCGGCCAGGTGACCGCCCCGGCCACCCCCACCACGGCCAGCGCCCCCGTCCGGACCCGCCCGGCGCGTCCCCGGGTGACCGTCGGCAGCAGCGCCGCGGCGACGCCGACCAGGGCCAGGCGTGCCGCCAGCACCAGGCCGATGTCGGTGTCGGCGACGGCGCGCAGGTCGGCGGGGGAGAGTTGCCCGACCGGCGCGCCGACCACCTGGGCGGCCTGCCCGACCCAGGTGCCGACGGTGGCCACGGCGACCAGGCCGAGCCCGACCAGCGCCGTCACCGTCGCACCCCGCCGGGACCGCCGGGGTGGCCAGAACGCCGGAGCGAGCAGCGGCGGACCGACCGCCAGCAGCAGACCGAGGTAGCCGAGGAACTTGGCGGCGGGCACCAGGACCCCGGCCGGTGACTCCGACTCCGCCACGGCCGGCAGGGGTGGGGCCACCGACGGTGCCCCGGCGGCGAAGGTGAAGCTGCCGGCGACCGGATGACTGTCCGCCGAGATGACGCGGTAACTGACCAGGTACGTGCCGAGCGGCCGGTCGGAGGCGCGCAGCATGATCCGCAGGGTCCGGTCGCGGACCTCCGGGTCACCGATGTTGATCCGCTTACCGTCCGGCGCGAGCACCTGCACCCGGCCGGACACCGGCGCGACCGACTCGCTGAAGGTGACCAGGACCTCGCGTGGCGCGTACGGGAGCACCTCGTCGCGCTGCGGGGTGGTGTCCACCACGACGGCGTGCGCCGCCGCTGGGCCGGCGGGACCCAGGGCGGCGCACAGGGTGGCCAGGACCAGCCCGAGGAGGGCGAGGGCCCGGGTGCGGGGAGCCATCGGTGCGGGTCGGCTGGTTACCTGCGGCGCAACAGCCGATAGCTGAGGAAGCCGCCGGTGCCGATGGCAACGAAGAAGATGGCCCAGATCAGGGTGTTGCTGATGCCCACCGCCGGTGCGGTGTTGGCCGACGCGGCGGCGATCAGTCCGTCCTCGCCGGGCGCGGGCAGCACGGCGGGCGGCAGTTCGGCGTACCGCACCAGGCCGGTGCTCTCCAGCATCAGCATGTGGTCGCTGACGTACTTGTTGGTGGCGTTGGCCAGGTCGCGGATGACGTCGTTGCGGGTGCTGCCGCGGACCGCGGTGACGACCGGGAGGATCGAGCCGTGGGCGACCCGGAGCCGGGTGACGAAGATCTGGTCGAACCGGGCGCCGGTGGCGTCCTTCATCTCCGTCAGCCACTGCTGCTGCTGTGCGGACGGCACGGTCGGGATGGTCGCGCCGAGCTTGTTGGCGGCCTCCACGGTGAGTCGGTCCAGTTCCTCGTGCTGCCGGGCGATCTCCGCACCGACCTCGCGGACCACCGCCGACTGGCCCTTCTCGGCGGCCATCTGTCCGGCCGGCATCTCCCAGAGCCCGGCCAGGCGTACCCCGTCGAGCAGGGCCTGGTCGGCGGCGGCGAGTTGCTGGCCGGCGGGCGCGGCCACGGCGGCACCGGGATGCCAGACGAGAGCGGCGGCGATCGTGGTGAGCAGCACCGCCAGGCGACGGGACCGGGTGCCCTGCCGGCGACGAGCGGAATCCAGCGGTGCCATGTCTGCGGCGCCTCCTCGGACGAGAACCGGTCGACTACGTGACGGCGGCCGTGACACGCCGGCCGCTCGTCCGCACAGTGGTACGGAATGAGTGGCCGATCAGTTCACCGGTTCCGAAACCGGTTCACGGTCTTGTCCGGTCGGGTCAGCCGACGTCGAGCGGGTCGGCCAGCAGCCGTTCGAAGGCGAGTTCGGCGGCGCCGACAAGCGGGGCGTCCTCGCCGAGTTTCGGCGTCCGCAGGCGTACGTGCTCCAGGCAGGCGGGCAGGCCGTTGGAGTTGAGCCGGCTGCGTACCTGGGCGGCGGCGGCCAGATAGAGGTCGCGCATGGTGCCGCCGAAGATGACCATCTCGGGGTTGAAGATGTTGACCAGGTTGGCGACACCGAAACCCAGCCAGTCGCCGGCCTGGCGTACCGCCGTCTGGGCCCGGGCGTCGCCACGGTCGGCGGCGTCGAAGACCGCGAGCATCGCCTCCCGGCCCCGGGCGTCGGAGCGCTCGGCGGCCCGCAGCAGCCCGTGCTCGCCGATCTCGGTCTCCCAGCAGCCCCGGTTGCCGCACTCGCAGCGCACCCCGTCGCGGCTGACCACCATGTGCCCGACCTCGCCGCTGTAGCCGCCGTGCCCGGTGAGGCGGCGGCCACCGGCGATGATCCCGGCGCCCACGCCGACGTCGCCGTAGAGGTAGATGACGTTGTCGCAGCCGGCCGCCGCGCCCCGGGCGTGTTCGGCGAAGGCCGCCACGTCGGCGACGTTCCCCACGGTGACCGGGACGTCGACGCCGAGTTCGCTGCCGAGGGTGGTGCCGATCGGCTCGTCCACCCATCCGGTGGTCGGGCCGAGGCGGACCAGACCGTCGTCGCGGCGCACCATGCCGCAGACCGCCACCCCGGCCCCGACGCAGACCGCGTCCTGCGGCAGCCCGTGCCGCATCTCCTTCACCGCTCCGGCCAGCAGCGGGGCGGCCTCCGTCGCGGTCAACCCGCGCGGGCGGTCCAGTTCCCAACGGTCGAGCACCGCACCGCCCAGACCGACCCGCGCGGCCCGCAGCCGGTCCACCTCGATGCTGTACGCGTACGCGAAGACCCGGTCCGACTCGGGCCGGACGACCAGCGACGGTCGTCCGGCCCGGCCGGTCTCCTTCGGCGCCCCCTCGCTCACCAGTCCGGCGGCGGCGAGGTCGGCGGTGAGCGCGCCGATGGTGCTCCGGTTCAAGCCCAGCGTGTTCGTCAGCTCGGCGCGCGTGGTGGCGCCGTGCAGGTGCACGTAACGCAGCAGGGCACCGAGATTCTGCCGACGGATCTCGTCCTGGCTGGGTCCTACGCGCATCGAGGCTTGACTACTTTCGGTACAGCGGATCAGCGGTTGCCGGTGGCCGAGGCTCGTCGTCGCGACAACGCGTCGACACTCGCCGCGAGCAGCAGCACCACGCCGGTGACCACGAACTTCACGCCCGAGCTGTAGCCCATCAGCCCCATGCCATTGTCGATCACCGCCACCACGGCGCCACCGAGGACCGCGTCCAGGACGCGTCCCTTGCCACCGAAGAGGCTGGTACCACCGATCACCGCCGCCCCGACGGCGTACAGCAGCACGTTGCTGCCACCGGTGTTCGGGTCGACCGAGTTGGCCCGGCTCGCCGCCACGATGCCGCCGATCGCCGCCATCGTGGAGCAGATCACGAAGACCGAGATGCGGATCCGGTCCACGTTGATGCCGGCCCGGCGCGCGGCCTCCTTGTTGCCGCCGACCGCGTAGATGTGCCGGCCGTAGCTGGTGCGCTGGAGCACGAACGTCCAGGCCACGAGCAGGACGGCGATGATCGGCACCACGATCGGTACACCCTTGAGCGAGCTGATCAGCACGTTGCGGCTGCGCTCCAGGTTGAGCACGTAGACGGCGACGCCGAGGACCACGGCCAGGATGCCGATCCGGCCCAGCACCATGGCCAGCGGGTCGTTGATCAGGCCGCGTGCGGCACGCTTGCGGTACCGCAGCAACTGCACCGCGGCGAAGCCGGCGACCGCGAGCGCGGTCAGGGCCCAGCCGAGGGCCGGCGGCAGGTTGCGGTTGGCGATCGCGACCAGGACCGGGTCGCGGACCGAGATGTTCCGGCCCTCCTCCATCAGCAGCAGCACCACGCCCTGGAAGGCGAGGAAGCCGGCGAGGGTGACCACGAACGACGGGATGCCGACCTTGGCGACCAGGAAGCCCAGCGTGGTGCCGATGACCAGGCCGGTGAGCACGGCCGCGAGCACCGCCACGTACCACGGGTACCCGAGGACGGTCACCACGTTGGCCAGCACCGCCGCGCAGACGCCGCTGGCGAAACCGGCGGACAGGTCGATCTCGCCCAGCAGCAGGACGAAGACCAGCCCCATGGCGATCAACGTGACCGCCGCGCCCTGGGTGAACAGGTTGGCGAAGTTGCCCGCGGTGAGGAAGCTCGGACGCATGATCGAGAAGATCGTGCAGAGGACGAGCAGGCCGGCGACGGCGGGCAGCGCGCCGATGTCGCCGCCGCGTACCCGACGCCAGTAGCCGCGTACGTGACTGGCGACGGAGGGTGCCGGTGCCACGGCGGCCGGCCCGTCCTGCTTGACGGCGGTGGAACTCATGCCGACCCTCCGCTGCGCTGCGGGCCGGCCTCGGCCCGGAGTTGATGATTCGCTCGCTGCGGCTCGCTCATGCCAGCCCTCCTGTGTTGCTGCTGGCGGGTGCTCCACCGTTGCCGTTGGTGGCCGGTTCGGTGGCGAGCCCGAGCCCGCCGGAACGGCCTGCGGTGATCAGTTCGACGATCTGCGAGTGCGTGATGTCGGTGGTCCTCACCTGGGCGACCATCTGGCCGAGATAGAGCGCGGCGATCCGGTCGGAGACGGCGAAGACGTCGTTCATGTTGTGCGAGATGAGCACCACGGCCAGGCCGTTGTCGGCCAGCCGGCGGACCAGTTCGAGCACCTGGGCGGTCTGTGCGACGCCGAGCGCGGCGGTCGGCTCGTCCAGGATCACCAGCTTGCTGTTCCAGAGCACCGCCTTGGCGATCGCCACGGTCTGGCGCTGGCCGCCGGAGAGGCTGGAGACGTGCTGGCGCAGCGACTTGACGGTGCGTACGGAGAGCCCGGCGAGGGTCTCCGCGGCCATCTGCTCCATCGTCGGCTCGTCCAGGACGATGCCGCTGCGCTTCTCCCGCCCGAGGAACATGTTCTGCACGATGTCGAGGTTGTCGCAGAGCGCGAGGTCCTGGTAGACGACCTCGATGCCGAGCGAGGCGGCGTCGCGGGGGCTGTTGATGTGCACCGGGCGGCCGTCGAAGACGAACTCCCCGGAGTCGGTGGGGTAGATGCCGCTGATGCACTTGACCAGGGTCGACTTGCCGGCGCCGTTGTCGCCGACGAGCGCGGTCACCTCGCCCGGGTAGGCAGCGAAGGCGACGTCGCGCAGGACCTGGACGGGACCGAAGCTCTTGTCGATCCCGCGTAGCTCCAGCAGTGGGGTCGCGGACACGGGGTTCTCCTTAGACACGGAGGGAGATCGGGACCCGTCCAGCGGCGTCGCGCCGCCCGGCACGGGGTTGCCGTGCCGGGCGGCGCCGCCTAGGCGGGTGGGTCAGCTGATGCCCGCTTCGGTGCAGAGCTTGGCGAAGTCGGGGGTGCAGACCTCTTCCTTGGTCACGTAGCCGTCGGCGATGACGTCCTTGACGTTCTCCTTGTAGATCGCCTTCGGAGTGAGCAGGACGCTGGCCACGTCCCGACCGCTCTCCGGGTCCTTGACCGTCTGGCCGGTCTCCTTGCGCTCGCCCTTGGCCAGCGCGATGGCCAGCTCGGAAGCGGCGTCCGCCTCCTGCTTGACGGCCTTGTAGACGGTCATGCACTGGTCACCGGCGAGGATGTTCTGCAGACCCTGCGGGTCGGCGTCCTGGCCGGTCACCGGGACCTTGCCGTTGAGGTTGTTCTTCTTGAGCACCGAGATGGCGGCGTTGCCCAGGCCGTCGTTCGCGCTCAGCACGCCGTCGATCTTGCCGCTGGCCTTGGTGAGCTGCTGCTCGAAGATGGTGGCGGCCTGCGCGTTGTCCCAGTCCGGCACCGAGTCGTCGGCGGCCTTGGTGTACTCGCCCGAGTCGAACTTCGGCTTGAGGACCGAGTCGTACCCGTTCTTGAACAGGGTCGCGTTGTTGTCGGTCGGCGAGCCGTTCAGGTACGCGATCGCCGGCTTCTCCACCTTGGCGTCGGTGAGGCACTTGACGAGGCCCTCGCCCTGGAGCTTGCCGACGGCCTCGTTGTCGAAGCTGACGTAGTACTCCGCCGAGCCGCCGAGGGTGAGGCGGTCGTAGTCGATGGTGGCGACGCCCTGCGACTTGGCCTTGTCGAGCACGGCCTTGCCGGTGCCGGAGTCCAGGTTGACGATCATCAGCGCGGTGACGCCGCTGGTGATCATCTGGTCGGCGATGGTCTGGAACGCGTTCTTGTCACCCTGGGCGTTCTGGATGTCGTACTGGACGCCGGCGGCCTTGAACGCCTCCTCCAGGAACTTGCGGTCCGCGCTCTCCCAGCGGACGGAGGACTTGCTGTCCGGCAGGATCACCCCGATCTTCGGGGTCTTGTCGGAACCGGCCTGGTTGCCGCCGGAGTCGTCGCCGCAGGCCGTCAGGGAGCCGAGGGTCAGGAGACCCACGGCGCCGACGGCGAGGAAGCCCTTGCGCATCTGCAGGGTCCTTTCGAGGGTGGGGGAAGGGTGTCGGTGTTTGTTTTGTTGTGTCCGGCAACGTATTGCGCCCCACACGCCAGCACAAGAGTGCGATCGCGATGAGTTTGTTGTCGGCGGTAACAATTCAGCAACGCCGACGACACCCGCCCGGTACGCGGCCGGGCGACGACGGATAAGTGGGCAGGTCGGGTGCGGTCAGCCGGTGGTCAGCGCGGCGGTGCTGGCCTCGGTGAGCGCCACGAGATCCGTGGGCGCCAATTCCACCTGGAGACCCCGGCGACCGGCCGACACGTACACGGTGGGATGCGCCAGGGCGGACTCGTCGATCACGGTGGGCAGCCGCTTGCGTTGGCCGAGCGGACTGATGCCGCCCCGCACGTACCCGGTGGTCCGCTCGGCCGCCGCGCGGTCGGCCAGCGCCGCCCGCTTGCCGCCCACGGCGGCGGCGAGGGCCTTGAGGTCCAACTCGCCGGTGACCGGCACCACCGCCACGGTCAGCGCGCCGTCGACCTCGGTGACCAGGGTCTTGAAGACCCGTTCCGGCGCGACCGCGAGCGCGGCGGCGACCACCGCGCCGTAGTTGGCGGCGTCCGCCGGGACGTCGTACGGGTGGGTGCGGTGCGTGATCCTCTGCTTCGCCAGCAGCGCGATCGCCGGCGTACCCCGTCCCGCCATGCCCGCCAACCTAGTCCTGCGCCCGGCGGGTCAGGTCGCCGGCTGGCAGACCAGCACCGTCGGCGCTCCGGCGACCCGGGTCAGCACCAGGCTGGCCGGCTGGTCACCGGCCAACCGCAGGTCCCGCCGGAGCCGCTCCGGTTCCAGCGCGGAGCCCCGCTTGAGGATCTCCACCCGGCCGACCCGGCGCTCCCGCAGCAGCGCCCGCAGCCGCTTGAGCGAGAACGCCAGCACGTCGGTCACCTCCAGGCAGCGGGCGTACGGGGTGGGGGTGGCCCGGTCGGCATAGAGGTAGGCGATGCTCGGGTCGGCCAGCGTGGCGTCCAGGTCGGCGGCGAGCTCGGCGACCAGGTGTGCCCGTACCACCGCCGAATCCGGGTCGTAGACGAACCTGCGTACCGGCCCGACCGGCGCCTCCGCCGTCCCCCGCCCGGTGAGCTGATGCACGCGCACCCCATCGCCTTCATGTAAGGAGGGGACCCCTGCTATACACGAGGCGTTAGTAGGGGGCCCTTCCTTGCAGATGGTCGCGCGGCGGGGGTGTGCGGCGAGCGGGCCGCACCAGAGGGCCGCCTCCACCAGGTCGCCGTCGACGCCGACCCACTCCGCCTCGGCGCCGGCCGGGATCAGGGCGTGATCGAGACCCGGCGCCACCTTCACCACCATGCGCGGCACCCGTTCGGCGAGGCCGGTGACGAAGTCCCACGGCGGCGAGTACGCGTTCGGGTCGAAGACCCGGCGACCGGTACCGGCCCGGCGGCGGGCCGGATCGCAGAAGACCGCGTCGACCCGGGTCACGTCGAACGCGGTCGCGTCGCCACACTCGACGGTGACGAGGTCGGCCAACCCGGCAGCGAGAGCGTTCGCCTCGGCGAGCGCGGCGGTGAGCGGGTCGGCCTCCACCGCGTACACCCGGATGCCGGCGCGAGCGGCGGCCAGCGCGTCGGCGCCCAACCCGCAGCCCAGGTCCGCCAGGGTGCCCACCCCGGCGGCCCGCAGTCGTCGGGCCCGACGGTCCGCCACGATCCGCCGGGTGGCCTGCTCCAGACCGGGCCGGGTGAAGAACATGGCGCCGGCCTCCGACCCGAACTTGCCGGTGGCGCGGCGGCGCAACTCCGCCTGGGTCAGTGCCGCCGCCGCCAGTCCGGCCGGCACCCCTGCCGCGCGGAGCGTGGCCGCCGCGTGCAGCGGGTCGCCGCCGGCCACCCGCCCCGCCGCGTCGAGCGCCGCCGACCCCTCGTCGGTACGCAACGCGGCGAACTGCTCCAGATCCACCCGCCCATTGTCCGGGCCGCCACTCGTCCCCGCCCCGGCCGCCCCCGCCCCCGCCCGCCGCTGTCCTGCCCGCCGCTGTCCTGTTCATGATCGTGCTCGATCCAGGATCGAGTGGTCTCGCGGTCGCCTGGATACCACTCGATCCTGGATCGAGCGGCTGCGGGCGGTCGATGGCTTCCTGGCGGAGGCAGGTGACCGGGTGGCGGGCCTCGGGTGGCGGTCGTCTGTGGTTAACGGCGGCGCGAGTATGGGGGCAAGAGTGGGGGAAGAGTGGCGACACGAGGTGGGGAGTTGGCACTCTCCTTGACGGAGTGCTAGCCGAGGAATAACCTGCGATTAGCACTCTCACCCTGAGGGTGCCAACGTCCGGGCCCTGGTGCCCGGGGGTTGAACGCCAGGCGGACCGGCACCCGCGACGACGGCCCCGCCCGGTGGCATGTGGCAATTGACGCCGGTCGGCATGCCGATCGGTAACGAAACCAAGTACCCCAGGAGGGTATGCCCGTGACTACCGCGACCAAGGTTGCGATCAAGCCGCTCGAGGACCGCATCGTGGTCCAGGCGAACGAGGCCGAGACCACCACCGCCTCGGGCATCGTGATCCCCGACACCGCCAAGGAGAAGCCGCAGGAGGGCACCGTCCTCGCTGTCGGCCCGGGCCGGATCGACGACAAGGGCAACCGCGTGCCGATCGACGTCTCCGTCGGCGACACCGTCCTCTACTCGAAGTACGGCGGCACCGAGGTCAAGTACGCCGGCGAGGAGTACCTGGTGCTCTCCGCCCGCGACGTCCTCGCGGTCATCGAGAAGTAACCAACCGATCAGTGACGTTGCCCCGGTCCGGTTCGCCGGGCCGGGGCAACCTCGCGTCGAAGGGACATTCATGGCGAAGATCCTGAGCTTCTCGGACGACGCCCGGCACCTGCTGGAGCACGGTGTCAACGCGCTCGCGGACGCGGTCAAGGTCACCCTCGGGCCGCGCGGGCGCAACGTCGTCCTGGACAAGAAATTCGGTGCGCCGACGATCACCAACGATGGTGTGACCATCGCCAAGGAGATCGAGCTCACCAACCCGTACGAGAACCTCGGCGCGCAGTTGGTCAAGGAGGTGGCGACCAAGACCAACGACGTCGCCGGCGACGGGACCACCACCGCGACCGTGCTGGCCCAGGCCATGGTCCGCGAAGGTCTGCGCAATGTCACCGCGGGCGCCAACCCGGCCGGCCTCAAGCGGGGCGTCGACGCGGCCGCCGCGAAGGTCTCCGAGGCGCTGCTCGGCAAGGCCGTCGAGGTCGCCGACAAGAAGGCCGTGGCGCACGTCGCGACGGTCTCCGCGCAGGACGCCACCATCGGTGAGCTGATCGCCGAGGCGATGGAGCGGGTCGGCCGCGACGGTGTGATCACCGTCGAGGAGGGCTCCGCCCTGCACACCGAGCTGGACGTGACCGAGGGTCTCCAGTTCGACAAGGGCTTCATCTCGCCGAACTTCGTCACCGACGCGGAGTCGCAGGAGTCCGTCCTGGAGGACGCGTACATCCTGATCACCACGCAGAAGATCTCGGCGATCGAGGAGCTGCTGCCGCTGCTGGAGAAGGTCCTCCAGAACAATAAGCCGCTGCTGATCGTCGCCGAGGACGTCGAGGGCCAGGCCCTGTCCACCCTGGTGGTGAACGCGATCCGCAAGACCCTCAAGGTCTGCGCGGTCAAGGCCCCCGGCTTCGGTGACCGCCGCAAGGCGATGCTCCAGGACATGGCGATCCTGACCGGCGCCGAGCTGGTCGCGCCCGAGCTGGGCTACAAGCTCGACCAGGTCGGCCTGGAGGTGCTGGGCACCGCCCGGCGCATCGTGGTCGACAAGGAGAACACCACGATCGTCGACGGTGGCGGTCAGGGCACCGAGGTCACCGACCGGGTCGCCCAGATCCGCAAGGAGATCGAGGCGTCGGACTCCGAGTGGGACCGGGAGAAGCTCGCCGAGCGGCTGGCCAAGCTCTCCGGCGGCATCGCGGTGGTCAAGGTCGGCGCGGCCACCGAGGTCGAGATGAAGGAGCGCAAGCACCGCATCGAGGACGCCATCGCCGCGACCAAGGCTGCGGTCGAGGAGGGTACGGTCCCCGGCGGCGGTGCCGCCCTGGCCCAGATCCTGCCGGTGCTCGACGACGACCTGGGCTTCACCGGTGACGAGAAGGTCGGCGTCTCGATCGTGCGCAAGGCGCTGGTCGAGCCGCTGCGCTGGATCGCCCAGAACGCCGGCCACGACGGTTACGTGGTGGTGCAGAAGGTCATCGCCGCCGAGTGGGGCACCGGTCTCGACGCGGCCGTCGGCGAGTACGTCGACCTGGCCAAGGCGGGCATCATCGACCCGGTCAAGGTGACCCGTAACGCGGTCACCAACGCCGCGTCGATCGCCGGTCTGCTGCTCACCACCGAGAGCCTCGTGGTGGACAAGCCGAAGGAGGCGGAGCCCGCCGCCGCCGGTGGCCACGGCCACGGGCACGGGCACGGCCACCAGCACGGCCCGGGTTTCTGACCCGAGGAGTACGTGGACGTGGGGCGCACCGTCGACGACGGTGCGCCCCACGTGTGTTCCGGCCCGGTCACACCGGGTCGAGGTGACTACCGGTCGGGCGTACGGTCGGAAACACTGGACCGGTGAGCAGTACGACACCCCGGTACGCCGCCCTCGCCGGTATCGCCGCCGCAACGGCGGCCATCGGTGCCGCCGAGGTCGTGGCGGTGCTGACCGGCCCCCGTTCCGCCCCGCTGGTGGCGGTCGGTGGGCTGGTCGTGGACGCCGCCCCCGAGCCGGTGAAGCGGTTCGGCATCGCGGTCTTCGGCACGTACGACAAGATCGCCCTGCTGGTCGGGACGGCGGTGCTGCTGGCCGGTTTCGCCGCCCTGCTGGGCGTGCTGGCCGTACGCCGCCTGGTGGTCGGCCTGGCCGGCATCGCGGCGTTCGCCGCTCTCGGTGCCGGGGCGGCGCTGACCCGGGCCGGCGCGGACGGCCTGGACGCGGTGCCGTCGCTGGTCGGCGCGCTGGTCGGCGGCGTGACGCTCTGGGCGTTCGTCGCCGGTCCGCTGGAACTCGATCCGTGGCCCTGGTCCCCGCCGACGGGCGAGCGCGCGCCCGCGCCGGACGGGGCAGGGCCGCAGCACCCACCCGAGCCGGACGGGACGGGTCCGCAGCGGCGGACCGATCCGGAGTCGCGGCGGCGCTTCCTCACCGGTGTCGGCGGGGTGCTCGGGGTGGCCGTCGTCGGCGGGGCGGCCGGACGGTGGTGGGCCGGTCAACGGGGTGTCTCCGACGCGCGGGCGGCGATCAGCCTGCCCGCCCCGGTCTCCGCCGCGCCGCCGCTGCCCGCCGGTGTCGACCTGGAGGTGCCGGGCCTGGCGCGGTACGTCACCGAGAACCGGCGCTTCTATCGCATCGACACCGCGCTCGTGGTGCCGCAGGTGGATCCGGAGACGTGGCGGCTGCGCATCCACGGCCGGGTGCGCAATCCGGTGACGCTGAGCTTCGCGGACCTGTTGGCCCGGCCGATGGTGGAGCGGTACGTCACGCTGGCCTGCGTCTCCAACGAGGTCGGCGGCGATCTGATCGGCAACGCGCGGTGGCTCGGCGTACCGATCCGGGAGCTGCTCGACGAGGTGCAGCCGCTCGACGGCGCGGACCAGGTGGTCGGGCGCTCGGTGGACGGCTGGACCTGCGGCACCCCGACGTCGGTGCTGCGGGACGGGCGGGACGCGTTGCTCGCCGTCGGTATGAACGGCGAGCCGTTGCCGGTGGCGCACGGATTCCCGGCCCGGATGGTGGTGCCCGGCCTCTACGGGTACGTGTCGGCGTGCAAGTGGATCACCGAGCTGGAGCTGACCAGCTTCGCCGACTTCGACGCGTACTGGGTGCCCCGGGGCTGGTCGGCCGAGGGGCCGGTGAAGACGCAGTCGCGGATCGACACGCCCCGCCCGCGTAACCGTCCCGCCGCCGGCCCGGTCACCGTGGCCGGGGTCGCGTGGGCGCAGCACCGGGGCGTACGCCGGGTCGAGGTCCGCGTCGACGGCGGACCCTGGCAGGAGGCGGAGCTGGCGCCGACGGCCTCGGTGGACACCTGGGTGCAGTGGTCCTGGCGGTGGGAGGCGACGCCCGGCGAGCACACGCTCCAGGTGCGGGCGACGGACAGCACCGGCGAGACGCAGACCGGGCAGCGGCAGGACGTGGCGCCGGACGGCGCGACGGGTTGGCACTCGGTCACCCTGACGGTCGAGTGACGCACAGACCGACGCCGCGCTTCCGGGGGGCGGGAGCGCGGCGTCGGGGGCGTTCGGTCAGGCGACGTTGCGTTGGGGCGGGAGGGCCGCCCGGTGGGAGCTGCCCAGACGGGCTTCCAACCGGTTGACGTCGACCCGGGTCTGCCGACGGTCGGCGAGGTCCTCCCAGCCGACCGCGAGCAGGCGCAGGCGCTCCGACTCGCTGAATCCACCCCACACGCCGTACGGCTCCCGCACCGCCAACGCGTGCGCGGCGCACTCGGCGCGTACCGGGCAGGCGCGGCAGACGTTCTTGGCGGAGGACTCCCGCCGGAGCCGGGAGGATCCGCGCTCGCCGTCGGGGTGGAAGAACTGTGCGCTGTCGCGGCCACGACAGGAGCCGAGGCGCTGCCAGTCCCACAGGTCGATGATCGGTCCGGGCAGTCTACGTACGTTCGACATCTGCACCCCTCCTCTCGCGCGGCACCGCGAGATACTTCGTGGCCGGCTGTCCGGGCGGCGGGCCGCGCAGGCGCACCGTTCCCGGCCTGAGCCCCTCGGTACCCAGCCCCTTCTCGGCTCACACGTGTGTGATCGAAAACGTTTGCCGAATTGGGGCATATGCCCTATCTGTCGGAAAAGTTGGAAGAGTTGCCGGGAACCTCCTCCCGACCCCACCCCGTCATGGTCTGCTCGTGTGCGGAGAGGAGATCACAGTGCGTACGGTTCTCGTGTGCGTTCGGACGCCGCTCGCGGCGCAGCACCTGACCTCAGCGGCAGCGCGGCTGGGGCTGTCGGGTGCGGTCCGGACGGCGGTCTCCGATCCGGAGGTGATGCTCCGGCTCGCCGAGCGCCCCGCCGACGTGGTGCTCGCCGACACCGCCATCACCCGGCCCGACAGTGCCGGTTTCGTCCGGCGGGTCCTGGCCCGCGCGCCGCAGGCCAGCGTGTTGCTGCTCGGCGCGGAGGAGTCCGAGGCGGCGGCGGCGACCATCAGCGCCGGTGCGCGCGGCCTGATCCAGGGCGTGGACCACGATCTCACCAGCGCGGTCGCCAAGGCGCTGCTGCTGCTGGCCGCCTCCGGCCGGGCCAACCGGCCCCGGATCGCCGACCCGGCACGGGACACCGCCGCCGTCGGTGGCTCCGGCCGCCCGGCCCCCGGTGCCCGGCCCACCACCGGCGAGGCCGCGTCGGCCTGGCCGGGCGGTGACGCGGCCGGCGGCCCGGCGATGGTGCCGGTGCAGCGCGGTGACGACCCGGCCGAGCCGGACGCCGCTCCCGAGTCCGGCAAGGCCGTTCCGGCGCGGGCCGACCGGTCCACCGTGGGCCTCACCGAACGGGAACTCCAGGTGCTGCTCGGCATGGCCGAGGGCAAGAGCAACGCCGAGATCGGCCGCGAGCTGTTCGTCTCCGAGGACACCGTGAAGACCCACGCCCGGCGGCTGTTCCGCAAGCTGGGCGCCCGGGACCGGGCGCACGCGGTGGCCGCCGGTTTCCGGGCTGGCCTGGTCGCCTGACACCGACTGGTTAGCAGGGGCCCCCTGCTAACGCCTGGTGTATAGGAAGGGCCCCCTCCTTACCGGCCATCGGACGGCGGCTACGGCCCGGCGGCAGGCGGCGGGCGGGGCTCAGTCCCGGCCGGTGGAGTCGTCCTCCGTGCCCTCGCTGAGGGTGTCGTGCACGCCGTCGGCGTACCCCCGGGCGTAGTCCCAGGTGACGTAGTGGTCCGGGTCCGGGTCGTAGGCCGGCTCGTGCACCCGGGGACGGCCCGAGCTGAGCAGGTGACGCAGGTTGCCCCGGAGCAGGTCCCAGTCGAAGTAGTGCGGTTCCCGGCAGTCCTCACACTCGATGACGAGCCCGCGTACGCCGATCGGCGCCAGCAACGCCTGGTAGATCTCCAGGTCGGCGAGGTCTTCCAGCACGTCCTGGCGTTCGACGTCGGTCAGCGGATCCAGCGGGGCGTCGCGACCGGGACCCTCCAGATCGGCCGACGGATCGGTCGGATCGCCGGTGAACGGGTCGATGGGCTCGTCGTGCACCCCCTCACCGTAGACCCAAGGCACGTCGGACGCCTGTCCCCCTTCGCGCAAGCCGACGTACCCCGGTGGGGGCGTCGCCACCTCGCCGCGCGGGCCGCCGGACGCGGGCACCACCCCGGCCACTGGGTACGATGGCCCTGACGCACCCTCGCCCGGCGCTCGCCGGTGCCCACCCGTGCCACCTCGCTGAAGCCCCGTTCGACCAGCTCAGGAGAGCAATCGTGGAGAATTCGCCCCGTTCCGACCTTTTCGCCGGCGCCGAGGGTGGCGAGCTGAGCGGCCATCTGCCCGAGCTGCCGGCCGGCTCCGCCCGGGTGGTGCCGCTGGGGCTGACCTTCGACGACGTGTTGCTCCAACCCGGCGAGTCGGACGTGGTGCCCAGTCGGGTGAACACCGTCACTCGACTGACCCGCAACGTGACGCTCTCCATCCCGCTGCTCTCCAGCGCGATGGACACCGTCACCGAGGCGCGGATGGCGATCGCCATGGCCCGTCAGGGCGGCATCGGCGTGCTGCACCGCAACCTCTCGGTCGAGGACCAGGCGCTCCAGGTCGACCTGGTCAAGCGCTCCGAGTCCGGCATGATCACCAACCCGGTGACCGCCAGCCCGGACGACACGCTGCGCGAGGTGGACCAGCTCTGCGGGCGCTACCGCATCTCCGGTGTGCCGGTGGTGGACGGGCAGGGCCAGCTCGTGGGCATCGTCACCAACCGCGACATGCGCTTCGTCTCCGACCCGGCCACCCCGGTGCGCGACATCATGACCCGCGCGCCGCTGGTCACCGCGCCGGTCGGGGTGAGCAAGGAGGACGCGCTCGACCTGCTGCGCCAGCACAAGGTGGAGAAGCTGCCGATCGTCGACGGCTCCGGCAAGCTGCGCGGGCTGATCACCGTCAAGGACTTCACCAAGAGCGAGCAGTACCCGAGCGCCACCAAGGACGACGCGGGCCGGCTGCGGGTGGCCGCCGCGATCGGCGTGGGCGAGGACTCGTACAAGCGGGCCCGCGCGCTCGTCGACGCCGGGGTCGACGTGATCATCGTGGACACCGCGCACGGGCACCAGCGGGCCGTGCTGGAGATGGTCAGCCGGCTCAAGAAGGACGTGGCGATCGACATCGTCGGCGGCAACGTGGCGACCTACGCCGGGGCGAAGGCCCTGGTCGACGCCGGTGCCGACGGCGTCAAGGTGGGTGTCGGCCCCGGTGCCATCTGCACCACCCGGATCGTGGCCGGCGTCGGCGTGCCGCAGATCACGGCGATCATGGAGGCCGCCCGGGCCGCCCGTCCGGCCGGTGTGCCGGTGATCGGTGACGGCGGCATTCAGTACTCCGGCGACATCGCCAAGGCGCTGGTCTCCGGCGCCGACACGGTGATGCTCGGCAGCCTGCTGGCCGGCTGCGAGGAGAGCCCGGGTGAGCTGATCTTCGTCAACGGCAAGCAGTTCAAGGCGTACCGCGGCATGGGCTCGCTCGGTGCCATGCAGTCCCGGGGCCAGGCCAAGTCGTACTCCAAGGACCGCTACTTCCAGCAGGACGTGACCAGCGACGAGAAGTTGGTGCCGGAGGGCGTCGAGGGCCAGGTTCCCTACCGTGGACCGCTCGCCCGGGTGGCCCACCAGCTCGTCGGCGGCCTGCGGCTGGCGATGGGGTACGCGGGCGCGGAGAGCATCTCCGAGCTGCACGAGCGCGGTCAGCTCATCCGGATCACGGCGGCCGGGCTCAAGGAGAGCCACCCGCACGACATCCAGATGACCGTCGAGGCGCCCAACTACCACACCCGCTGATCACCCCCTCCACCCCCGAAGACATCTGGAGTCCCCATGCGTGACGTGGTCGAGATCGGGCTGGGCAAGACCGCGCAGCGCGGCTACCACCTGGACGACATCGCGATCGTGCCGAGCCGCCGCACCCGGGACGTCGACGACGTCTCCACCGGCTGGCAGCTCGACGCGTACCAGTTCGGCATCCCCTGTGTCGGGCACCCCTCGGACGCGACGATGAGCCCGGCCTCGGCGGTCCGGCTCGGCGAACTGGGCGGTCTCGGCGTGCTCAACGTCGAGGGGCTGTGGACGCGGTACGAGAACCCGGCCAAGGTGCTGGAGGAGCTGTCCGACCTGGGCGAGGACGCCCGCGCCACCAAGCGTCTCCAGGAGGTGTACGCCGAGCCGATCCGCCCCGACCTGATCACCGAGCGGGTCCGCGAGCTGCGGGAGGGCGGCAGCACGGTGGCCGTCCGGGTGTCCCCGCAGCACACCCTGGCGTTGGCTCCGGTCATCCTCGACGCGGGCGTCGACCTCCTGGTCATCCAGGGCACGATCGTCTCGGCCGAGCACGTCTCGACCACCGACGAACCGCTCAACCTCAAGGAGTTCATCGCCGACCTCGACCTGCCGGTCATCGTCGGCGGTTGCACCGACTACAAGACCGCGCTGCACCTGATGCGGACCGGTGCGGCGGGCGTGATCGTCGGCATCGGCGGGGACGAGTGGTCCACCACCGAATCGGTGCTCGGCATCCGGGTGCCGATGGCCACCGCGATCGCCGACGCCGCCGCGGCCCGCCGGGACTACCTGGACGAGACCGGTGGCCGGTACGTGCACCTGATCGCCGACGGCGACATCCGTACCTCCGGCGACATCGCCAAGGCGCTCGGGTGCGGGGCGGACGCGGTGATGCTCGGCGAGCCGCTGTCGCTCTGCGCCGAGGCGCCGGCCGGTGGGGCCTGGTGGCACTCGGCGGCCAGCCACCCGTCGCTGCCCCGGGGCGCGTTCGAGGTCGCCGGTGAGCCGCTGGGCTCGATGGAGCGCCTGCTGTTCGGCCCCGCCGACGAGCCCGACGGCCAGCTGAACCTCTTCGGTGGCCTGCGCCGGGCCATGGCCAAGTGCGGCTACCGCGACCTCAAGGAGTTCCAGCGCGTCGGCCTGGTCCTCGACCGCTGACCCCACCCGTCACCCCGCCCTCACCCGTCGCTCCGTCGATCATGGAGTTGTGGCAGGCGACCTGTATTGGTTTGCCCGGTTCGCCGCCGCCACAACTCCATGATCGATGACGTGGGCGGCGGTAGGCTCTGGCGGATGAGCAGGGGTGCGGGGCGGCGGTGGCGGGCTGGCGTGGTGGCCGTGGTGGCCGCCGTGGGGCTGGTGAGCTGCACGGGTGACCGCGAGCCCGCGGACCGCGACGGGTTCCGGGCGGGCAGCGTCGACCTGGCCGACCCGTACGTGCCGGGCAGCGGCAACGGCGGGTACGACGTGGACCACTACCGGTTGGTGGTGCGCTACGACCCGGCCGACGACCGGCTCGCCGGCCGGGCCGAGGTCAGGGCGACCGCGACCCACGGACTGTCCCGCTTCAACCTGGACCTGACCGGGCTGGCGGTCGACACGGTCACCGTGGACGGCGCACCGGCCGAGCACCGGCACGCCGACGGTGAACTGACCGTCACCCCGCGCCGGGGACTTCCCGAGGGCAGCCGGTTCACGGTCGACGTGACGTACGCCGGTGTGCCGCAGCCGATCGCCGACAACGTGTTGGGCAGCGGCGGCTTCCAGCACACCGACGACGGCGCGATCGCGCTCGGCCAGCCGCGCTCGGCGTCGACCTGGTTCCCGGTCAACGACCACCCCTCCGACAAGGCCACGTACGACATCGAGGTGACCGTCCCGGACGGTCTCGCCGCGTTGAGCAACGGGGTGCCGGGGGAGCGGACCAGCACCGACGGCTGGACCACCTGGCGGTGGGCCGAGCGGTCGCCGATGGCGAGCTACCTGACCACGCTGGTGATCGGTGACTACCGGGTCGAGACCGGCACCCACGGTGGCAAGCCGCTGGTCACCGCCGTACCGACCGGGATGCCGGCCACCGGTCCGCAGGCACGGTCACTGGCCCGCACCGGCGAGATCGCCGACTTCCTGGCCGGTCGCTTCGGGCCGTACCCGTTCGAGGCGTACGGCGGGGTGGTGGTCGACGACAGCCGCATCGGGTACGCGTTGGAGACGCAGTCGCGGCCGGTCTACGGCCCGGGTTTCTTCCGTGACGGCGAACCGAACGATGCGGTGGTCGCGCACGAGTTGGCGCACCAGTGGTTCGGCAACAGTGTGGCGTTGGCCCGCTGGGGCGACATCTGGCTCAACGAGGGCTTCGCCAGCTACGCCGAGTGGCTCTGGGCGGAGCACGACGGTGGGCGTACCGCCCAGCGCAGTTTCGAACTCCAGTACGCCGACACCGACTGGTCGCGGCCCACCCTCGACCCCGGTCCGGGCCAGATGTTCAGCACCGCCGTCTACAAACGCGGGGCGCTGGTGGTGCACGCGTTGCGCCGTACGGTGGGCGACGACGCCTTCTTCGAGATCCTGCGCTCCTGGACCACCGAACGCCGGGACGGCACCGCCACCACCAGCGACTTCGTCGCCCTGGCCGAGCGGGTCTCCGGCCGGTCGCTGGGCACCTTCTTCGACACCTGGCTCACCGGCTCCACCCCGCCCGGCCTACCCTGACCACCCAACCCGCCCCGACCGCCTGTCTGCCAGACGGCGGAGGGCAGGGCGACAGACGGCAGGCCGCCGTGCGCCGCTCAGTCCGGCACGGTGAGCTTCGGGTGGTCGGCGAGGTACGCGTCCACCCGTCCGGCGCGCAGGGCGGCCAGGAACCGGCGACCGACGGTGGTCAGTTCCTCGCCCCGGTACGCGCCGCCCCGGCCGACCGACGCCCCGGGCAGGCCGACCAGCGTGAGCGTGTCCGGTGACAGCGTGCTGAGGGCGTACGCGAACTCCACGATCCGCCGCCCGCCGACATAGATCATGGCGTCGCCGAGCGCGGCGGCCACCTGCTCGACGCGCTGCGGTTGCCGGCCCAGGTCGTCGGCGAGGATCCTGCCGATCAGCGCACGGATGAGTTGCTGCTGGTGGCGCTGCCGGGTGTAGTCGCCACCGGGCAGGTAGCGCTGGCGCGCGTAGTCGAGGGCCTGCCAGCCGTTGAGGTGCCGGTCGCCCGGCTCGTAGACCATCCTCGGCCCGACGTAACCCCCGACACCCGGGCCGGGCTGGCGGTGCTTGCCGTCCGGCTGGCGGTGCCGGGAGACGACGCGCTGGTCGACCCGGATGTCCACGCCGCCGAGGCTGTCCACCAGCTTGTCGAAGCCGCCGAAGGTGAGCACCGCGCCCGCGTCGATGCGCAGCCCGGTGTACTCGCTGACGGTGCGGCGCAGCAACTCGTACCCCTGGGCCGGGTCCGGTTCGTTCGGTCGGCCCGGGACCCGGCTGCCGTTACTCATCGCGTGGGTGAGCTTGGTCCGCCCGCCCCGGTAGTCGGCGTCCGGGAACGCCGGGATGTCCACCAGCAGGTCGCGGGGGAGCGAGAAGAGGTACCCCCGGGACAGTCCGGCCGGCACGTGCAGCACCAGGACGGCGTCGGCGTTCGGCTGCCAGCCGGGCACGCTGACCCGGGTGTCGATGCCGACCAGCAGCAGGTTGAGCGGGCCGGTGATGTCGGCGCCGGGTGGGGGCGTACTCGGGACGGGGCTGGGCGACGCACTCGGCGAGGTGGCGACGTCGGTGGGCGCGGCGGTCGGCGTGCGGTCGTCGCCGGCCGTCCGGGCCACCGCCACCGCGCCGACGGCCACCACCGCCACCGTGACCAGGCCGGCCACCGCCAGTGTCAGCCGTCTACGGTTTCCTCCGAACGTCATCCCCCGCCTCCTCCTGCGATGCCGGGCCGCCGCCGCACGGCGGGCCGGGTTGCCACGGACCGGTCCGCGGGCGTCCGGGACGGCGTCGTGGCACGCGTCGGGCCCACGGCGGTCGGGTGCGCTGCATGATGGCGCGAAAACCGCGCCTGGCGCGAGATCTACTCACGAGTAATGATGCGTGCATGCGGTACGACGTGGTCGTGATCGGGTCCGGCTTCGGCGGGAGTGTCGCCGCGCTGCGGCTGGCCGAGAAGGGCTACACGGTCGGCGTGCTGGAGGCCGGCCGGCGGTTCGCCGACGACGAGTTCCCCCGGACCTCGTGGCGGCTGCGCCGGTTCCTCTGGGCGCCCCGGCTGGGCTGCTTCGGCCTGCAACGCCTCACCCTGCTGCGGGCCGCCGACCGGCGACGTGGCGGCGGGGTGCTGGTGCTGTCCGGAGCCGGTGTCGGCGGTGGGTCGCTGGTCTACGCCAACACGCTCTACGAGCCGCTGGACGCGTTCTACGACGACCCCCAGTGGCGGGACGTCACGGACTGGCGTGCCGAACTCGCCCCGCACTACGACCAGGCCAAACGGATGCTCGGGGTCACCGCGTACCCGCTGCTCACCCCGGCGGACCGGGTGATGCGGCGGGTGGCCGAGCGGATGGGGGTGGGGCACACCGTGCACGCGACCCCGGTCGGCGTGCACATCGGGCGGCCCGGCGAGTCGGTCGCCGACCCGTACTTCGGGGGTGCCGGTCCCGCGCGCACCGGCTGCACGCACTGCGGCGCCTGCATGACCGGCTGCCGCCACGGCGCGAAGAACACGCTGGTCAAGAACTACCTCTGGTTGGCCGAGCGGCTCGGTGCCGAGGTGCGTCCGCTGACCACGGTGACCGAGGTCCGGCCGGTCGGGGGCGGGTACCGGGTGCACACCGAACGCACCGGGTCCTGGCTGCGGCGGCGTCGGCAGGTGATCGAGGCCGACCAGGTGGTCTTCGCCGCCGGTGCGCTGGGCACCCAGCGGCTGCTGCACGAGATGCGGGCCGTCGGCGCGCTGCCCGGTCTCTCGCCCCGCCTCGGTGAGCTGACCCGCACCAACTCGGAGGCGATCCTCGGTGCCTCGATGTCCCGCCGGCAGGCGCGGGCACGCGGTGTCGACCTCACCGAGGGGGTGGCGATCACCAGTTCGTTCCACCCCGACCCGCAGACCCACGTCGAGCCGGTCCGGTACGGGCGGGGCGCGAACGCGATGGGACTGCTCCAGACGCTGCTGGTCGAGGGCGGGCCGCACCGGGTCCGCCGCTGGCTGGGGCAACTGGTCCGGCATCCCGGCCGGGCCGTCCGGATGCTCTCCGTCCGTGGCTGGTCGCAACGCACCGTGATCGCCCTGGTCATGCAGTCGGTGGACAACTCGCTCACCACCCGCTGGCGGCGCGGGCCGTTCGGCGGCCGGCTGGTCTCCGGCCCCGGCCACGGCGTCCCGAACCCGACCTGGATCCCGGCCGGCCACCGGGCCGCGCGACTGCTGGCGGAGGAGATCGACGGTACGCCGGGCGGCGCGCTGACCGAGCCGTTCGACATCCCGATGACCGCGCACATCCTGGGCGGCGCGGTGATCGGCGTGTCCCCCGCCGACGGGGTGGTCGACCCGTACCACCGGGTCCACGGCCACCCGGGGCTGCACGTGCTGGACGGTGCCGCCGTCTCGGCCAACCTCGGGGTGAATCCGTCGCTGACCATCACCGCCCAGGCCGAGCGCGCCACGTCGCTCTGGCCGAACCGGGGTGAGGTCGACCCGCGTCCGCCGCTCGGCGCGCCGTACCGGCGGCTCACCGCGGTCCGCCCGCACCGTCCGGCCGTGCCGCCGGGCGCACCCGGAGCGCTGGCTGACCAGGGCGGCTCGTGACCCGCCGAGGCCGGCCACGGGACGGGTGACGGGACCGCGCAGGGCGCGACCGGGGCGACCGGTGACTGTCGGTAGGCTTCGTGCACATGAGCCTGCCGCGTCCTGTCCTCGTGGTCGACTTCGGTGCCCAGTACGCCCAGCTGATCGCCCGCCGGGTACGCGAGGCGCGGGTCTACTCCGAGATCGTCCCGCACACCATGCCCGTGGCCGAGATGCTGGCCCGGAACCCGGCCGCGATCATCCTCTCCGGTGGCCCCTCCAGCGTCTACGAGCCGGGCGCGCCGCAGGTGGACGACGGGCTGTTCCACACCGGCGTGCCGGTCTTCGGCATCTGCTACGGGTTCCAGGCGATGGCCCGCTCGCTCGGCGGCACGGTGGCCCGCACCGGCAACCGCGAGTACGGCGGCACCCCGCTGCGGCCCCGCCTGCTCGACCCGGGTGTGCTGCTCCGCGACCTGCCAGCCGACCTGCCGGTCTGGATGAGTCACGGCGACTGCGTCACCGAGGCGCCCGAGGGCTTCACGGTGACCGCCGAGTCGGCCGGTGCGCCGGTCGCCGCCTTCGAGGACCTGGCCGGTCGGCGGGCCGGGGTGCAGTTCCACCCCGAGGTGGGGCACACCGCGCACGGGCAGGAGATGCTGACCCGCTTCCTGTACGACATCGCCGAGATCGAGCCGACCTGGACCGCCGAGAACATCATCGACGAGCAGGTGGCCCGGATCCGCGAGCAGGTGGGTGACAAGGAGGTCATCTGCGGGCTGAGCGGCGGGGTCGACTCCGCGGTGGCGGCCGCGCTGGTGCACAGGGCCGTCGGTGACCAGCTCACCTGCGTCTTCGTCGACCACGGCCTGCTGCGCGCGGGCGAGGCCGAGCAGGTGGAGAAGGACTACGTCGCCGCCACCGGCATCAAGCTCAAGGTGGTGGACGCCGCCGACCGGTTCCTCGGCGCGCTGGCCGGGGTGATCGACCCGGAGCAGAAGCGCAAGATCATCGGCCGGGAGTTCATCCGGGTCTTCGAGGCCGCCGCCCGTGAGGTCGCCGCCCACGGTGACGTCGAGTTCCTGGTGCAGGGCACGCTCTATCCGGACGTGGTCGAGTCCGGGGGCGGCACCGGCACCGCCAACATCAAGAGCCACCACAACGTCGGCGGGCTCCCCGACGATCTCAAGTTCGCCCTGGTCGAGCCGCTGCGCACGCTGTTCAAGGACGAGGTCCGTACGCTCGGTCTCCAGCTCGGACTGCCCGAGGCGATGGTCTGGCGGCACCCGTTCCCCGGCCCGGGCCTGGCCATCCGGATCATCGGTGCGGTCGACCGGGAGCGACTGGACCTGCTGCGCCGGGCCGACTTCATCGCCCGCCAGGAGCTCACCGCCGCCGGGCTGGACCGCGACGTCTGGCAGTTCCCGGTGGTGCTGCTGGCCGACGTGCGCAGCGTCGGTGTGCAGGGCGACGGGCGCAGCTACGGTCATCCCGTGGTGCTGCGCCCGGTCTCCAGCGAGGACGCGATGACCGCCGACTGGTCCCGCCTGCCCTACGACGTGATCGCCCGGATCTCCACCCGGATCACCAACGAGGTCGCCGAGGTGAACCGGGTGGTCCTGGACGTCACCAGCAAGCCACCGGGCACCATCGAGTGGGAGTGACGCCTCAGACGGCCGGTCGGTCCGGCGGCTGAGGTGACGTTCCGGGGGTCGGCTGTGGCCCGGCCTCCGGCCCCGATTCGACGATCGGCTCCGGCCCGACGACCGGCGCCTGCGGGGGTGCGTGCGGGGTGGTCACCGGGCCGGTGGGGGCCGCTCCCGGGGCCGGGAAGGGCCAGGCGGGGTGCGACGGGCCACCGGCCGGTCCGGGCGGCGGCGCGGCGTGGGGCGTCGCGTCCGCCGGGTGCGGCCAGGCCGGCGCACCGGCCGGCTCCTCGGGCATCAGGAACCACATGACCGGGTACGCGAGCGCGGCGATCCCGCCGGTCAGCAACGTGCCGACGGCGAAGGCGACGCGGACCAGGGTGGGGTCGACGGCGAAGTACCGGCCGAGGCCGCTGGCCACACCGGCGATCATCCGGTCGGTGGTCGGGCGGCGCAACTGCTTGTACGGGGCCTGCGATGTGGAAGTCATGACTCCACGGTCCGCGTCGCGACGCTCATCGACCTCGGTGATGGCCCGGAGTCTTACCCTGACCTGCCCCTCAGGGGCGAGTGATCAGTCAGGAATCCGACTCTTTTCCGCTGCGGTAACCGGACACGGGGAGAATTTGGCTCCGTGACCACCATGCTGGAGCCGCTGCGCAGGATCGCGGCATATGCAGTCTGTGCTGATTCGGTTGACCGAGTGTTGCTGGTCCGCGCATCGGAGCGCTCCGGCACACCCGGCACGTGGTCCCTGCCCGGTGGGGCTGTCGACCACGGCGAGGACCCGCACCACACCGTCGTCCGCGAGACCGCCGCCGAGACCGGGCTGTCGGTGGCCGTGGCCGGCCTCCAGGACGTCCTTGCCGACATGCGTGCCCTGCCCGAGCGGGGCATCACCATCCACACCGACCGGCTGCTCTACCGGGTCTCGGTCCGGGGCGGCTCGCTGACCGACCGGGTCGACCGGCCGACCGACCTGGTCCGCTGGGTCACCCGGGAGGAGGCGCAGCGCCTGCCGCTGCGCTCCTTCACCGCCCGTGCACTGGGGCTGCCCGCCTCCTCGGCGGACATCGTCCCCGACGAGGCGCCGGAGTTTCCCTCCTTCTATGCGGTGCCCGGCCCGGACGGGCTGCACCGGGCGCAGCGCTTCGCCGCGTACGCCGTCGTCACCGACCCGGACGGGCGGGTGCTGTTGACCCGGGTCTCCGACGGCTACCCGGGTGCGGGGTGCTGGCACCTGCCCGGTGGCGGCACCGACTACGGCGAGCAGCCGGGTGCCGCGCTGATCCGGGAACTGGTCGAGGAGACCGGGCAGGACGGGCGGCTGGTCGAGCTGCTCGGGGTCGCCAGCCACCGGGACGCCGCCTCGCTCGGCCCGGAGGGCTACCCGATCGACTGGCACGGCGTCCGTGCCTTCTACCGGGTCGTGGTCGACAAGCCCGCCCCGCCCACCGTCGCCGACGTCGGTGGTTCCACCTGTGAGGCCCGCTGGTTCGCGCGGGAGGAGTTGGGCGCCCTGCCCACCGACCGCCTCACCGAGGTCACGGCGGAGGCCGTGCAGGCGGCTCGACTGACCTGACGTCACCCGTCCGACGATCGTGGGGTTGGCGGCGAGCACCCGTCAACTTCATGATCGATCTAGACCGGTCCGGTGACCGCTCCGGACGCCGGACTAGGGTCGGGACGTGGAACAGCTGCGGCGGGTCGGTGCGTACGGGGTGCTGCGGGACGCCGAGCGGCGCATGCTTCTGGTGCGGGGCTCGGCGGAGGCGGACTTCCCCGCGGTCTGGTCGCTGCCCGGCGGTGGCCTGGAGCACGCCGAGCATCCCGCCGACGCGGTGGTCCGCGAGTGCGCCGAGGAGACCGGCCTGGTCGTCGAGGTGACCGGGCTGCGGGCGGTGGTCGCCGACGTGACGCCCTATCCGGACCTCGGGGTGGCCCTGCACACCGACCGGGTGCTGTTCGACGTCAACCCGCTGGGCGGGCGGCTGCGGGCCGAGGCGATCGGCAGCACCGATCTCGCCCGCTGGTGCAGCCCGGCCGAGGCGTCCGTGCTGCCGCTGCTGCCGTTCACGGCCGAGGCGCTCGGTCTGCCGGTGGTCCCGTTGCCGTCGGCGGCGCTGCGCCGGACGGCACCCTTCCCGCCTCCCGAGCCGCGCCGACGGCAGCGTTTCGGGGCGTACGGCGTGGTCACCGACCCGGCGGGCCGGGTGCTGCTGTCGTTGATCGCGGACGGCTATCCGGGTGCCGGCCGCTGGCACCTGCCCGGCGGCGGTACTGATCATGGCGAACAGCCGGTCACCGCGCTGCTACGGGAACTGGTCGAGGAGTCCGGACAACTGGGTCGGGTGACCGAGTTGATCGAAGTGGACAATCTGCACAATCCGGTCGCGCTAGGTCCGGAAGGGTATCCGATCGACTGGCACGGGATCCGGGTCGTCTATCGGGTGCTGGTCGATGTTCCGACCGTTCCGGCGGTGACCGAACTGGCCGGCGGCTCCACCGCCCAAGCCGCCTGGTTCACCATTCCTGAGCTGCGAGAACTGCCGATGACGGAGATCGCCTCGCGGGCGCTCGACACGCTCGTGTGACGTTGGTCGCGGCACCCTCCGGGCTCCTGCTCACCGGGCCGGGGATGACCGGCTCCGGTACAGTCGAGGCAGCGCTGACACTGAATACGGGCAAGAATGTCCCGGGATGGGAATAAGACGGCGGTTTGCACGGTTGAGGCAGATATAAGTAGCGCCGGTAGCTATCGCCAATCCCCGTCCCCCTATGCAATGGTGTACTCCGCAAAACGGCTGCCGGGTCGAAGAGACCCGGCACGAGAGAGCCGGACGCCGGCCCCAGGTGGCGGCCAACGATCCGGTGATGGAGGAAGCGTGCCGAGAGCCCCATGGCGCCGGCGTCGTACCACTGACAGCCCGCGTCCCGCCGGACGCAACTGGACGGGCCCGCTGCGCCGCAGCGGCAGTCTCGCCCGCCAGGTCCTGTTGGTCCGCGTCGGTCGTCGAGGTGTGGAGGGGGGCGGCACGGCTGACGTGCTGCCCGAGCCGAGGTACCAGGACCGTCCGCGTCGCCGGTACGGCCTGCAGCGGTTCCACCGCACACGGATCGAGACAATCGCCCCGGTCAGCCCCGCCGTCGTGCCGGCTCCGGTGGAGGAGAGCGCCCAGACACCGATCCCGCTGCTCCCCGGTGAGCGGACGATGGCCCGGCGGATGAAGTTCGCCCTGGTCAACGCCTGCACACTGGCCAGCCTGGTGCTGGGCATCAACGCGATCTTCGTCGCCATGCGTGGCGACGTACAACTGGCGGCCCTGCTGCTCATCGCCTGCGTCGCCTTCGACGGCCTCGACGGCGCGCTGGCCCGCAAGCTCGGGGTCTCCAGCCCCTTCGGCGCGCAGATGGACTCGCTCGCCGACATGTGCTCGTTCGGTCTCGCCGCACCGGTGGTGGTCTACGCCTCGCTCGCCGGTGAGGTGCCGATGGCCGCCGCCGGGGTGGCCGCCGCACTGGTCGCCGCGTGCGCCGCGATCCGGTTGGCCCGCTTCAACGTCTCACCCCAGGACGGCCGCTTCTTCTGCGGCGTGCCGACCACCATGGCGGCGGCCGTGCTCGCCCTGATGGTCGTGATCGGCCTGCCGGTGCCGGGTCTGGTGCAGGTCGCCGGGGTGGCGCTGCTCGCCTTCACCATGGTCAGCAGCTTCCCGTACGCGAAGCTCGCGCGGCTGGTCAAGCTTCCGCCGTGGGTCTGGGTGGTCCCGGTGCTCGGTGCGCTGATCGACATCCGGGTCACGTTCGGTCTGATCGTGGTGGGTTACCTGGTCAGCGGTCCGGTGCTCTGGCTCCGCCAGCGCCGCACCCTCATCTGACCTGATCGACATGGCACGAAGAAGGGGCGTCCCGGCCGGGACGCCCCTTCTTCGTACCGCTCAGCGCCAGCGGGCGATGACGCTCGACCCACCGACGACCTTGTCGCCCGGCCCGACCAGCGGCTCGGCGGCCTCGGCCGGCAGGTAGACGTCGGTCCGCGAACCGAACCGGATCAGGCCGAACCGCTCGCCCCGGGCCAGCAGTGCGCCGATCGGGGCCCGCTGCACGATCCGCCGCGCGATCAGGCCGGTCCGCTGGGCCACCACGACGGTGCCGTGGGCGGTGTCCAGCACCGTGTACGCGGCCACGTTGTGCTCCGCGTCCGGCTTCATCGCGTTGACGAACCCGCCGTCGGCGACGAAGTAGTCCACCACCTTGCCCGCCACCGGCGAGCGGTTGACGTGCACGTCGAGCACCGAGAGGAAGACGGCGACCCGCAGGAACTCGCCGTCGCCGAAGCGCTCGTCGTGCAGGCGCTGCACGGACAGCACCTCGCCGTCGGCGGCGGCCACCACGGCCGACGGGTCCTCCGGCACGTCCCGCTCCGGGTCGCGGAAGAAGGCGGCCACGGGCGCGGCGGCCAGCGCGGGCAGCAACCAGAGCTTCGACTTCGGCCGGGCCAGGCGGGTCAGCGCGGCCAGACCGAGGGCGATGCCGGCGGCGGCCACCCCGTTGGAGTCGATGTGCATGTCGCGGGTCAGCGGCACGCTCGACGGCCGGTAGGCGGGGGCGAGACGCTCCGCCGACGCGGCGTCGGCCGGCGTGAAGCGGAGCCGGTACACGCGTACCGGCGGTGAGTTGCGCAGCACCAGGTCGGCCCCGACGCCGTGCAGCGCGCCCTGCCGCTCCAGCTCGGCGGCGGCGCCGGCGGTCCGGGCGACCGCCGTGGACACGGTGAGTACCCCGCCGTCGGCCAGGTACTTGGTCAGCTCCTCGACGGTGCTCCGGGTCTCGTCCGCGGTGCCGACGAACGGCTCACCGGCGACCACCACGGTGGCGGGCTCGGCCTCGGTGAGGCTGTCCACCACACGGACCCGGTCGGCGACCCAGCGCCCCTGGGCGGTGACGTGTTCCCGCAGCGCCGTCGCGCTGACGCGCTCGGTGGGCACCAGGGTGAGGGTGTCGCCGGGCAGCAGCGCGTCGATCGCTGCGGCCAGCACAGCGGACTCCGGGGCAGCGCCCACCAGCAGGGCGGCCTTCGGGTCGTTGATCCGAGCGAGCTCGGCGACGAGAGTACGGGCGGCACGCTCGCCGAGGCGGACCGGACCGGACCGTCCGGGGACACGCACGGCGGGGGACTGGGTCATGTCGAACAGGCTCCTGACGGGGTAGAGGCGACTGTCGCGAGATCACCGCCAGTGGCGGGCCGGGCCTGCCACGGACGGCCCGCGCGAGCCGGCGGCCAGCGCAGGAGGCCCTGCGGCGTGGCCGGCCGACGGAGGCGGGAGCACACCGGCCAGCATAGGCGGCTGCGGACAGGCGCCGCATGGTCAGGCGGCAGGCCCCCGTGGCGGCGTCGGCGACGTGTCGTCCCCGTAGGGGAGACCGAGGGTCCGGTCGTCCGTCTCCGCCCGGCCCGGCGCCGTCCCGGTGGCCGGGTCGCCGGCCAGGTCGGGCCAGGTGCCCGCCGGTGAGTCCGGGTCGGTCGGCCGGAACACGGTCGGTGGGTCCGGGTCGGTGGGCCCGGAGACGGTTGGCGAGTCGGGGCCGGTCGGCCCGAAGGCGGTCGGCGAGTCCAGGTCCGACGGCTCGAAGGCGGTCGGCGAGCCCAGGCCGGCGGCCGGGGGAGCGGCCGGCTCGGTCGGGACGGCCTCGTCCGCCGACGTCCGGCTGTGTCGGCTGGACCGCAGCGCACCGACCAGGCCGAACACGCCGATCAGGATCAACCCACCGGCCAGGAACCAACCCACCGGCGGCAGCACCAGGCCGAGTACCTGGGCCAGTAGCCACCAGGCGGCGAGCGACAGGAAGAGCAGCCCGAAGGCGAACGACACCAGGTCCGTGCGATGCACCCTCACCGGGTCACCTCCATGTGTCCGGCGTTGATCTGCAGGTTGAGGCGGAGCTTGCCGCCACCGACACCGTCCGCGCCGAGGTCGACGATCTCCGTGAGTCGGTTGTCCAGCCCACCGGTGCGTTGACCGAAGACGTTGGCGTCACCGGCGGTGACATGTGCGTTGGCCGTCACGTCCACGTTCGGCGGAACGACCACCGTGGCCTCGCCGAAGTTGATGACCACGGTGATCTCGGTGTCCTTCTGGTCGAAGTCGACCGCGCGCAGGTCGAGCACCGCGTCGGAGAAGCTCTGCTCGTACCGCACCGCGAGGTCGCGGTGGTCGGTGGGCGCCCAGGTCACGGTGCCGTCCACACCACGGACCCGGTCGTACGACTCGGCGACCGTGGCCACCCCCAGAGCGGCGGAGGCCACCAGACCGAGCGCGATGAGCCAGCGGGCCCGGCCGAACCAGGTGCCCACGAGCAGGCCCAGGGCGATCACGGCGAGAACCGCCGCGAAGTACGCCGACGCGCCGATCCGGAAGACGTCGAGCAGATCGAGGATGCCCACCGCGCCCAGCGCGACGAAGATCAGCGAGAAGGTCACCGCACCGAGTGCGGAACGTTCCCGGGGCTTCTTCGGCGGCTTCGGCGGCCTGGGCGGCGGTGCCACCGGGGTCTGCCCGGCGTACGGGCCGTGCGGGGCGAACGGGGCACGGTAGGTCGACGAGTGCGGCGGCACGGTCGGTGGCACCACCAGCGGCGTGGGGGAGCCCACCGGGGACCACGGGGGGGTCGGCGGCAGGAACCGGGTCGGGTCCTCGGCGCGCCCGGCCGGAGCGGGTGCCGATCCGGGGACCGGGGCGGGCGCGTGGAAGGCGGCCGGCGCGGTGAACGCCGGGACGGTGCGGCCGAACCCGCCGGGCGGCGGCGGATATCCGGTGGGGCCGGGATAGCTCACCGGCGGCACCGGACCCGGAGGTCCGGCGGGTGGCGCCGGTGCGCCGACCGGACCGCCCGCAGGATGCGGGCCGCGTTGCTGGTGGCGGTTGAGCAGCAGTGCGCCGCCGACCAGGATCGCCGCGCCAAGCAGCACCGCCCGGAAGGCGTCGGTGACGATGAAGCCGAAGCTGATCGCGACCAGGATGCTGAGCACGATCACGGTCACCGGGGACATGCTGGACCGACCCCGCCCGAGCATGGACTCGACAGGTGAGGCGGTGTCGCCCTCGCCCGGGATGATCAACCAGGCGGTGACGTAGAGCAGGATGCCGATGCCGCCGAAGAAGCCGAGCACGGCGAGCAGCACCCGCCAGAGCACCGGGTCGGTGTTGGTGGCGCGACCGACGGCGGCGCACACCCCGGCCAGGTAACGGCCGTCGCGGGGGCGGACCAGCCCGTACCGCGAGGTGAATCCCGCGCCGCCGAAGTGCGGCCAGGGACCCTCCGACGGCGGTGGTGCGCCGGTCCCCCCGGGTGGTGGTGCGCCGCTCCCGCCGGGCGGCGGGGCGGCCGACGGACCCTCGGTGTACGCCGACCCGCCCGGCCCCCCCGGCCCGGCGGGTGGTGGCGTGCCGACCGGCGGGGGCGTCGCGTCCCACGCCGTCGATCCCGCCGGTGGCGGTGCGGCCGACGGGTCGGGACCGTCCGGAGCAGCGGCCGGTGTGTCGGGACCGTCCTGAACGGCGCCCGGTGTGTCGGGCGCGTCCGGTGCCGGGGCGTCGTGCCCCGGTGTCTTCTCCGTGGGCCCCGGCCGGTGCGGCTGAGCAGCGTCGTCGGTCATGTCTCGATACTGCTGCGCCACGGACCCGAGCGGCCTCCGGAGACGACCCTGACCCCACCCTGAGATCGGTGGGCCGCCAATGTCCGGGGCGTCCCCGTGGTCGGCCGACCACCGCGCGTGTGACGATCGGACCAACGCCGCCGCATTCCTCCTTCACCGGCACGAGCCGTCCTGACCAGGGAGTACGTGATCAGTACCGTCAGCCAGCCACCGCGCCTCTATCGCGCCCCGGAGCACCGGATGGCCGCCGGGGTGGCTGCCGGCATCGCCGAGCACCTCGACGTTCCGGTACGCCGGGTCCGGGTCGCCTTCATGGTGCTGCTCGGGCTGAGCGGGCTCGGCCTGCTGCTCTATGCGGCCTTCTGGGCCGTCGTGCCGCTGCGTCCGGGAGACACCGCCGTACCGCCCCGGCGGGAGTTCGGGCAGCTGCTGCCCTTCGTGGCGATCGGGCTCGGCGTACTGCTGGTCCAGATGATGCTCTTCGACTCGGTGGGTGCGGCGGGCACCGCCGGCTGGCTGGTCGCGATCATCGCGGTGGGTGCCGGCGTGATCTGGCACCAGTCCACCCCCGAGCGGCGGCGGCAGTGGGGCGAGTCGCTGCCGGTGCCGTGGCTCGGCGCGGTGGTGGAGGAGAGCGACCGGCGGGCCTTCGTGCTCCGGTTCGTCGGCGGTGGGGTGTTGGTCGCCGTCGGCATCATCGGTGTCGCCGCCGTCTACTCCCCGGCGCAGAACCTGGACGCGGTAATCAACGGCGTGATCTTCGCGCTGGTCGGCCTGGCCGGTGTCGGGGTGGTGACGGCGCCGGTGCTCTGGCGGACCTGGAACCAGCTCCGCTCGGAGCGTGAGGGTCGCATCCGGGAACAGGAACGGGCCGAACTGGCGGCCATGGTGCACGACCAGGTGCTGCACACCCTCGCGTTGATCCAGCGCAACGCCAGCGACGTGAAGGCCGTCCAGCGGCTGGCCCGGGGCCAGGAGCGTTCGCTTCGGAACTGGCTCTACAAGCCGACCGCGTCGCCGACCGAACGGTTCGCCGCCGCGTTGGAACAGGCCGCGGCCGAGGTCGAGGACACCTTCGCGATCACCGTGGAGGCGGTGGTGGTCGGTGACCGGGACACCGACGAACGGGTCGGCGCGATCGTGGCCGCGGCCCGGGAGGCACTGGTGAACGCCGCCCGGCATGCCGGGGTGCAGACCGTCTCGCTCTACGCGGAGGTGGAACCCGACCAGGTCAGTGTCTTCGTACGGGACCGGGGGGCGGGCTTCGATCCGGATACCGTGGAGGATCACCGGCACGGTGTACGGGGCTCGATCATCGGGCGGATGAAGCGACACGGCGGCCGGGCGGAGATCCGCTCCGGACCGGGGGAGGGGACCGAGGTCCGACTGATCCTGCCGATCAGTCGGGACTCGGCCACGGCGGAAAGGGACAGATCATGACCGAGCAGTCGACGCCACCGGCCGAGCCGACGGGAGCCGGACCCGAGCGGCTGCGCGTGTTCCTGGTCGACGACCACGCCATGTTCCGCGCCGGGGTACGCGCCGAACTGGGCGCGCACGTCGAGGTGGTGGGTGAGGCGAGCACGGTGGCCGAGGCGGTCAGCAGGATCGCGGCCACCGGACCGGACGTGGTGCTGCTCGACGTACACATGCCCGACGGGGGCGGTCGCGCGGTGCTGGAGGCGATGCGGCGCAGCCACCCGCAGGTGCGGTTCCTGGCGCTCAGCGTCTCCGACGCCGCCGAGGACGTGATCGGGCTGATCCGGGCCGGTGCCCGGGGCTACGTCACCAAGACCATCTCACCGGACGAACTGGCTGCGGCGATCCGGCGGGTGGCCGACGGGGACGCCGTGTTCAGCCCCCGGCTGGCCGGGTTCGTGCTGGACGCCTTCGCGTCCCGCCCCGACGCCCCGGTCGCCGATCCCGAGCTGGACCAGCTCACCAACCGCGAGCGCGAGGTGCTGCGGCTGCTGGCCCGGGGGTACGCGTACAAGGAGATCGCCCGGGAGCTGTACATCTCGATCAAGACGGTCGAGACGCACGTCTCCAACGTGTTGCGCAAGCTCCAGATGTCCAACCGCTACGAGTTGTCCCGCTGGGCCGCGGACCGCCGGTTGGTGTGAGCGGACGGGGCTCGTACGGGCTCTCCGGCGGACGATCACCCGAGTAACGGGTTCGGTCTCCCGTCTGGAATTGACATCGTCTTTTCGGTTAGTATTCGGGGCGACGTGGCGGGATTCACCTCAGGTTTCCTGGTCGATGCTCCGGGGTGTTCCGGCCGCGCCGGCAATCGGCCAATCGGGCCCGAAAAAGCCGTTGACGGGCAGCTCATAGCATGCCTGTCGAGCGGCGCGGACGGGGCTCCAGGTCGATGTCGAGGCCGTCCCGGGCGGGTATCGGGTTGATAACACGCCTTTCGGCTTGGGCGCATCGGGTGTCACAGTGGCAGGCACCTCACAACCCCCTCGTGAGCCGAGCGCCCTGAGGAGGCACTCCCATGCGCGGGAAATTCCTGAAGGTGGCGGTCGCGGCGACCGCCACCGCCATGTTGGCCACCGCCTGCGGCGGTGGTAGCGACAACGACAACGAATCGAGCGGCCAGGCCGGCGGTACGTTGCGCGTCTACAACGCGGAGCCGGCGTTCCTGACGCCCTCCGGCGGTGACGACGAGCCGTCGCTGTACGTGATCCGTTCGCTCTTCCGTGGTCTCGTCAAGTACAACGCCGAGAGCGCCGCGGTCGAGATGGACCTGGCCGAGTCGGTCGACTCGGACGACCAGAAGCTCTGGACGATCAAGATCAAGGACGGCTACACCTTCGACAACGGTGAGCCGGTCAACGCCGACGCCTTCATCCGTTCCTGGAACTTCGCGGCCTACAGCCCGAACGCCCAGAACAACGGTTACTTCATGAAGCGGATCGCCGGTATCAAGGACGTCCAGTCCGAGGACCCGGACGGCGACGGCCCGCAGAAGGCCCCGGAGCCGAAGGCGAAGGAGCTGTCCGGCCTCAAGAAGGTCGACGACCTGACCTTCACCGTCGAGCTGGAGGCCCCGTTCTCGGGCTTCCCGACCACGATCGGCTACCCGGGCTTCTTCCCGATGGCCGAGGCCTGCATCGCCGACATCGCGGCCTGCAACGAGAAGCCGATCGGCAACGGCCCGTACAAGATCGACGGCAGCTGGCAGCACAACGTCGCGATCAACGTCGTCCGCAGCGACAGCTGGAAGGGCGACCCCGGCAAGCCGGACCGCATCGAGTACCGGATCTTCGCCGACATCGACGCCGGCTACGCCGCCTTCCAGGCCGGCGAGCTGGACGTGCTCTACACCGTGCCGCCGGCCCGGTACAAGGAGGCCAAGGCCACCTACGCCGACCGGATGTACGAGCAGCCGGGTGACAGCTTCACCTACGTCGGTATGCCGCTGTACCAGGACAACTTCAAGGACAAGCGGGTCCGGCAGGCGCTCTCGCTGTCGATCGACCGCCAGTCGATCATCGACGCCGTCTTCGACGGCCGGTTCACCCCGGCCACCGGCTTCGTCGCCCCGACCTTCGAGGGTGCTCGGGAGAACGTCACCCCGTACGCCAAGAAGGACGTCGAGAAGGCCAAGCAGCTGCTCGCCGAGGCCGGCGGCTGGCCGGCCGGTGAGAAGCTGATCCTGTGGGCCAACGCCGGTGCCGGCCACGACCAGTGGCTGCAGGCGGTCGGTGACCAGATCAAGGAGGCCCTGGGTATCGACTACGAGCTGCGGGTGAACCTGCAGTTCGCCGAGTACCTGGAGACCGCCGACCAGAAGAAGTTCACCGGTGGGTTCCGCCTCGGCTGGGGTCCGGACTACCCGTTCATGGAGACCTTCCTCTACCCGCTGTACGCCACGGGCTCGGGCAGCAACAACTCGACCTACAGCAACCCCGAGTTCGACGCCGCCATGAAGGAGGGTGACTCGGCCGACTCGATCCAGGCCGCGATCCCGTCCTACCAGAAGGCGGAGGACCTGGTCGGTGAGGACCTGCCGGTCATCCCGATGTGGTTCAACAAGGTTGGTGCCCTTTACAGCGAGAACGTCGACCAGTTCGTCTGGAACTCCGTCTCGGACGCCGACTACGCAGCGATTTCGCTGAAGCAGAACTGAGCTTCAACCGCCTGATCCTGCCGTAACACGACGTGGCGGCAACGGTCTCCCCACCAGGGTGATCGTTGCCGCCACGTCAGCGCCGAGAGGAGACCCCGACATGGGGCGCTACGTCATTCGACGGTTGCTCCAGTTCATCCCCACCGTGCTGGGCACCATGTTCCTGCTCCACTACCTGACTTCACTGGCGATCCAGTTCAGCGGGAACCCGGTCCGCGCGCTGTTCGGGGACCGGACGCCGCCGCCCGCGCTGCTGGAGGCGATCACCGAGCGACTCGGCTACGGTGACCCCTGCCTCGACCAGAAGGGCAACCCCTGCTTCGGGATGTTCCTGGACCGGCTGCAGGGCATCTTCCTGAACTTCGACTTCGGCATCAACCTGCGCCAGCGTGAGGTCACCGACCTGGTGGCGGACGCCATTCCGTTCACGCTCAAGCTGCTGCTCATCGCCATCGTCTTCGAGGCCGTCGTGGGTATCGCCGCCGGTGTGCTCGCCGGTCTGCGGGGCGGCAGCTTCGCCGACTACACGGTGAAGATCAGCACGGTCTTCGTCATCTCGGTGCCGATCTTCGTGCTCGGCCTGATCGTGCGGGAGTTCGTCGGCGTCAAGTTCGGCAACGTCCTGCGCGGCCAGAGCTGGATTCCCGACGTGATCTCCACCGGCATGTTCAGCCCGGGATTCAAGCCCGACTACCCCTGGGCGAGTCTGATCATCCCGGGCATGGTGCTCGGTGCGACGTCGTTGGCGGTCACCGCCCGGCTCACCCGGACCAGCATCATGGAGAACATCCGGGCCGACTACGTCCGGACGGCGAAGGCCAAGGGCCTGACCACCAAGCGCGTCATCGGTGTGCACACGCTGCGCAACTCGCTGATCCCCGTGATCACCTTCCTCGGCGTCGACATCGGCGCCGCGATGGCCGGCGCGGTGGTCACCGAGACCATCTTCAACGTGCCGGGCATCGGCCGGCTGGTGACGATGTCGGCGCGTACCGGGGAATCCTCGGTGGTGATCGGCGTGGTGACCATGCTGGTGCTGGTGGTCCTGATCGCCAACCTGCTCGTCGACCTCCTGTACGCCGTGCTCGACCCGAGGATCCGTTATGAGTGACCGGACCGTGGTGACGATGCCGACGCAGGGTTCTTCCGACCGCTCCCGGGTGCCGGTGGAGCGAAACGAGGTGTGGACATGAGTGAGCGTAGCGAGCGAATCATCAGGCTCAGTGTGTTGGTGCCTCATGGCGGCGCGGAGCGAAGCGGAGCGTCGGCATGAGTGACCTGAACAGTGCGGGCACCGCCGTCGGCGGGGCACCGGTGGGCGGCGACGGTCCCACGACCGATGCGCCGGTCGGCGGCAAGGAGCGCAGCGCCAGTCTCTGGGCGGACGCCCGGCGGCAGTTGCTGCGCGACCCGGTCTTCATGATCGCTTCCCTGTACATCCTCGTGGTGGGCTCGATGGCAGCCTTCCCGAAGCTCTGGACCAGCCAGGACCCGCGTGCCTGCAACACCGACCGGTCCCGGATCTCGCCCAGTTGGGAACACCCGTTCGGGTACGACATCCTGGGCTGCGACTACTACTCGCACGCGATCTACGGCGCGCGGCCGTCGATGGTCATCGCGGTCATGGCGACCGGTGGCATCGTGCTGGTCGGTGGCACGCTCGGCCTGCTCGCCGGCTACTACGGCGGCTGGGTCGACACGATCATCTCCCGGGTGATGGACATCGTCCTGTCACTGCCGTTCCTGCTCGGCGCGATCGTGTTCCTCACGGTCATCAAGCGGCAGAACATCTGGACGCTGACCCTGGTGCTGTTCCTGCTCGCCTGGCCGACCATCGCCCGGATCACCCGAGGTAGCGTCATCTCCTCGAAGGATCTGGACTACGTACACGCCGCCAAGGCGGTCGGTGCCCGCAACTCGCGGCTGATGTTCCGGCACATCCTGCCGAACGCGATCGCCCCGATGCTGGTGTACGCCACCATCGTGCTCGGTTCGTTCGTCGCCGCGGAGGCCACGCTGACCTTCCTCGGCGTCGGGCTCCAGCCGCCGGCGCAGTCGTGGGGCATCATGATCTCGGTTCACCAGGTCTACTTCCTGGAGGACCCGTGGCTGCTGCTCTTCCCCTGTGGTCTGCTGGTTGGCACGGTGCTGTCCTTCATCCTGATGGGTGACGCACTGCGTGACGCCCTCGACCCGAAGTTCCGGTGATCCGAATGAGTGAGCGAATCAATCGGCTCGGCGCGTTGGTGTCTCAGGCCGGCGCGGAGCGAAGCGGAGTGTCGGCATGAGGGAGCGGAGCGAGCGAATCATCAGGCTCGGCGCGTTGGTGTCTCAGGCCGGCGCGGAGCGAAGCGGAGTGTCGGCATGAGCAGTGATGTGAACGTCAAGTTGGACGCGCTGCCGGGCCTCGACCCGAACGCGTTGCCACTTCAGGTCAAGAACCTGCAGGTGGAGTTCCGTACCCGTAACGGCGTGGCTCGCGCGGTCAACGGAGTGAGCTTCGACGTGCGGGCCGGCGAGACCCGGGCGATCCTCGGGGAGTCGGGCTGCGGCAAGAGCGTGACCGCCCAGGCGATCATGGGCATCCTGGACAGCCCGCCCGGGTTCATCACCGGTGGGGAGATCCTCTACCGGGGTGTCGACCTGCTCAAGCTGCCGGAGTCCGAGCGCCGCAAGGTGCGCGCGAACCGGATCGCGATGATCTTCCAGGACGCGCTCTCCGCGCTGAACCCGGTCTTCACGGTCGGGTTCCAGCTCGGCGAGCTGTTCCGCAAGCACCGGGGCATGTCCCGCAAGGACGCCAAGGCCCGAGCCGTCGAACTGCTCGACCTGGTCAAGATCCCGGCGGCGCAGCAGCGGGTGAACGACTACCCGCACCAGTTCTCCGGCGGTATGCGCCAGCGCGTCATGATCGCCATGGCGCTGGCACTCGACCCCGAGGTGCTGATCGCGGACGAGCCGACCACCGCCCTGGACGTGACCGTGCAGGCCCAGATCATGGCCCTGCTCGCCGAGCTCCAGCGGGAACGGAACATGGCGTTGGTGCTGATCACCCACGACATGGGTGTGGTGGCCGACGTGGCGGATCGGATCTCCGTCATGTACGCCGGTCGGGTCATCGAGGAAGCCGGCGTGAACGACATCTACGCCACCCCCGCCCACCCGTACACGAAGGGTCTGCTGGAGTCGATCCCGCGGCTGGACCTCAAGGGCCAGGAGCTCAGCGCCATCAAGGGCCTGCCCCCGGCGCTGACCAACATCCCTCGCGGATGCGCCTTCAACCCCCGGTGTCGGTACACCCAGGACGTCTGCAAGCAGGACCCGGCGCCGCCGCTGTACCAGGTGTCGCCGAGCCGGACGGCTGCCTGCCACTTCTGGAAGGAGGTCAAGGGCGATGAGTGACGTGGTGTTGGAGACCCGTGACCTGGTCAAGCACTTCCCGCTGACCCGGGGCATCGTCTTCAAGAAGCAGGTCGGGGCGGTCCGCGCGGTCGACGGGATCAACCTGGAACTGCGGCGCGGCGAGACCCTCGGCATCGTGGGCGAGTCCGGTTGCGGCAAGTCGACGTTGGCCCGGCTGCTCGTGGGTCTGGAGACGCCGACCTCCGGTGACCTGTTCGTGCAGGGCAAGAACATGGCCAAGGTCGGCTCCGAGGAACGGCGTCGGGGTCGGCGGAACATCCAGCTGGTGATGCAGGACCCGTACACCTCGCTGAACCCGCGAATGACCGTCGGCGACATCATCGGCGAGCCGTTCGAGGTGCACCCGGACGTGGTGCCGAAGGGCCAGCGTCGGCCCAAGGTGCAGGAGCTGCTGGAGCTGGTCGGCCTGAACCCCGACCACATCAACCGCTACCCGCACCAGTTCTCCGGCGGCCAGCGGCAGCGCATCGGGATCGCCCGTGCGCTGGCGCTCAACCCGGAGATCATCCTCTGCGACGAGCCGGTCTCGGCGCTGGACGTCTCCATCCAGGCTCAGGTGATCAACCTGCTGGAGAAGCTCCAGAACGAGCTGGGTCTGTCGTACATCTTCATCGCGCACGACCTGTCCGTGGTGCGGCACATCGCCGACAGGGTCGCGGTGATGTACCTCGGCAAGATCGTCGAGATCGGCACCGAGGACGAGATCTACGAGTCGCCCACGCATCCGTACACCCAGGCGCTGCTGTCGGCGGTGCCGGTGCCGGACCCGACGTTGCGTGGGCACCGTGACCAGATCGTCCTGACCGGCGACGTGCCGTCGCCGGCCAACCCGCCGTCCGGCTGCAGGTTCCGTACCCGCTGCTGGAAGGCGCAGGACGTCTGTGCGGAAGAGGAGCCGCTGCTGCAGGTCAGGGACAAGTCCGGCCACCCGAGCGCCTGCCACTTCGCCGAGGTACGCGACGTGGTGCACGCGACGGAGTAGCCACACAGACGCCGTCGTGGCCGGTCATCCAAACCGGGAGCGGCGGTGAAGGTAGTGCCTCCTCAGTGATTCGGGGCGTCGGCCGTCACCAGCGGCCGGCGCCCCGGTCCGCGTTCGGACCGCCGTGCCCGGACTGCGTGTCCGGGCCGCCACGGTCGGCCCGGCGCCTGCTCATGGGGACGGTCGATCCCTGACGCGCCTCGCCGACCGACCCGCTCGGGTCACAGTGGGCCGCGACCGGCCCGCAGCAGCAGCAGCGCCAACTGGGTGCCGTCGGCACCGAGAGCGACCCGGAAGCGCTCCAGGATCTCCTGCTCGCGGGAGAGCACCAGCCGGGTGCCGCCGGAGGCCATCCGGGTCGCGCCGACCTCGCGGGACAGGGCGGCCCGTTCCTGCCACAGCTCGACGATCGTGCGGTCGATCTCGTCGATCCGTACCCGGATCTCGGCGATGCGGGCGGCGGCGCCCGGTTCCGCGGTCCCGGTCTTCGGGGTGTCCAGGCCGGGGCTGGTGTCGCCCTCCGCGCCGGTGCCGTTCGGGGTCGTGCCGGACTCGCCTGGGACGCCGTTCTGCTCCATCACGTCTGTCATCTTCGGGTACCTCTCACGGTGTGGTGCCCGGTGCCCGGATCCCGGGACGACAAAAGCCCCGGACTCCGAGAGCCCGGGGCTTTTCGTAGGTCTTGTCGATCAGGCGCGACCTACGGCTGCCGGACTCCCGGGGCCGTAGTAAAAGTAGAAGCGCTGGTCGAACACGCCGTTGAGTATGCCGCCGCAGCCGCCGCCGCGCAAGGAAACCGGTAAGGAAGGGACCCTTCCTATACACGAGGCGTTAGTAGGGGGCCCTTCCTTACACCGGGGGCGGCGCGGGGCGGGGATGTCGGGGCGGCGGCATAGACTCGCCCTGCGATGCATCCTCTCTTCGACATCCCCGCGTCCCCGTCCGCGCCCGAGCCCGACCGGGCGTTGCCGCCGCGTCGGCCGGCTCCCGGCCGCCTCGACCCCGCCGATCTGGTGGAGGGCCTCAACGGCCCCCAGCGGGACGCGGTCACCCACGCCGGTTCACCGCTGTTGATCGTCGCCGGTGCCGGTTCCGGCAAGACCCGGGTTCTGACCCACCGGATCGCATACCTGCTCGCCGCGCGGGACGTGCATCCCGGAGAGATCATTGCGATCACCTTCACCAACAAGGCCGCCGGTGAGATGAAGGAGCGGGTGACCGCCCTGGTCGGTCCGCGCGCCCGGATGATGTGGGTGTCCACGTTCCACTCCGCCTGCGTCCGGATCCTGCGTGCCGAGCACGAGCACGCCGGGCTCAAGTCCACCTTCTCGATCTACGACGCCGACGACTCCCGCCGGTTGATGCAGATGGTCACCCGCGAGCTCGACCTGGACCCGAAGCGCTATCCGGCGCGGGGTCTGGCGGCCCAGGTCTCCAACCTCAAGAACGAGCTGGTCGACCCGGAGACCTTCGCGGGCCGGGCGTCGGGGCCGAACGAACGGGCGCTGGCCGAGGCGTACACGCTGTACCAGCGACGGCTGCGCGAGGCGCACGCGCTCGACTTCGACGACCTGATCATGACCACGGTGCACCTGCTCCAGTCGCACCCGCACGTCGCCGAGACCTACCGCCGTCGGTTCCGCCACGTGCTGGTCGACGAGTACCAGGACACCAACCACGCGCAGTACGTGCTGATCAAGGAACTGGTCGCCGGCACCGAGGGGCTGGCTCCGGCGGAGCTGTGCGTGGTCGGTGACGCGGACCAGTCGATCTACGCCTTCCGGGGCGCGACGATCCGCAACATCCTGGAGTTCGAACGCGACTTCGGTGACGCCCGCACCATCCTGCTGGAGCAGAACTACCGCTCCACCCAGACCATCCTGAACGCGGCCAACGCGGTGATCGACCGCAACACCTCCCGCAAGCCGAAGCGGCTGTGGAGCGATGCCGGGGCGGGCGAGCAGATCGTCGGGTACGTCGCCGACACCGAGCACGCCGAGGCGGACTGGGTGGGTCGGGAGATCGACCGGCTGGTCGACGCCGACGAGGCCAGGCCGGGCGACGTGGCGGTCTTCTACCGCACCAACGCGCAGTCCCGCGTCTTCGAGGAGGTGTTCATCCGGGTCGGCCTGCCGTACAAGGTCGTCGGCGGGGTGCGCTTCTACGAGCGCAAGGAGGTCCGCGACGCGCTCGCCTACCTGCGCGCGGTGGTCAACGACGACGACACGGTGAGTCTGCGCCGGATCCTGAACACGCCCCGGCGGGGCATCGGTGACCGGGCCGAGGCGTGCGTGGAGGCACTGTCCAGCCGGGACCGCATCTCGTTCGGTGCGGCGCTGCGTCGGGCCAAGGACGCGCCGGGCATCTCCACCCGCGCCGCCAACGGCATCGCCGACTTCGTGGCACTGCTCGACTCCGCCCGGGAGGTGGCCGTCGACGGCACCCCGGAGGAGGTTCTGGAGGCGGTGCTGACCCGCTCGGGCTACCTGAGCGAGCTGGAGGAGAGCCTGGACCCGCAGGACGCGGGCCGGGTGGACAACCTCCAGGAGCTCGTCAGCGTCGCCCGGGAGTACACCGAACGGATCGAGGCGACCGGCGCGGAGGGGGAGCGGGCCACGCTGGCCGGCTTCCTGGAGCAGGTGGCCCTGGTGGCCGACGCCGACCAGATCCCTTCGGACGATCCCGAGCACCAGGGCGTGGTCACGCTGATGACCCTGCACACCGCCAAGGGGCTGGAGTTCCCGGTGGTCTTCCTGACCGGCCTGGAGGACGGTGTCTTCCCGCACCTGCGGTCGCTGGGCGACACCCGTGAGCTGGAGGAGGAGCGGCGGCTGGCGTACGTGGGCATCACCCGCGCCCGGCAGCGCCTCTTCCTGTCCCGGGCGGTGACCCGGTCGGCGTGGGGGCAGCCGGCGTACAACCCGCCGTCGCGGTTCCTGGAGGAGTTGCCGACCGAGTTGGTCCGTTGGGAACGCACGGAGGGGTCGTACACCTCCTGGGGTGGCGGTGGCGGTGGCGGCGGCGTGGGTGGTCGCGCGGACCGGGTGGGCGGCGGCTTCACCGGGGGTACGCCCCGCGCGGTCCAGCTGGCCCGCAAGCTCGGCGTGGACGGCAGCCGGCTGGCCACCGCGAGCGAGCTGCCCCAGGGCCCCAAGGTCTCCGCCGGGGACCGGGTCAACCACCAGCGGTACGGACTCGGCCGGGTGGTGACCGTGGAGGGCCATGGTCCGGGTGCCCGCGCGCAGATCGACTTTGGCGACCAGACGTTGTGGCTGGTGCTGCGGCACGCCCCGATCGAGAAGATCTGACGGACCGGTGCACCGGCCCGGGTGGGACCGGTGCACCGGGCGATCAGGTCAGCACGCCACGTCGATGCCGCGGGCGCGCAGGAACGGCGCCGGGTCGATCTGGTTCCACATCTGACCCTGGTGCACCTCGAAGTGCAGGTGCGGCCCGGTGGAGTCGCCGGTGGAGCCCTCCAGTCCGATGGTCTGGCCGGTGCTGACCTTCGCACCCACGTTCACCCGGGTGGTGCTCAGGTGGGCGTAGTGGGTGAGGTAGCCGTTGCCGTGGTCGATGACGACCGAGATGCCGTACCCGTCACCGACGTCGCCGGCCTTCGTGACGGTGCCCTTGGAGGCGGCCCGCACCGGTGTGCCGGCGGGCAGTGCGAAGTCGATGCCGGCGTGCAGTGTGCCCCACCGGGGGCCGTAGCACGAGGTGACGGCGGCGCCGGCCATCGGGATGACCCAGTCGGGCTTCGACGCGGTGCTCGTGGTGGTCTTCGGAGCGGCCTTGCTGGCCCTGGTCGCCGTCGGGCGGGGTTTCGCGGTCGGGCTCGCGCTGGGTGTCCTGGTCGGGCTCGCCGTCGGGGTCGGTGTCGGGCTCTCCGGCGTGGCCGGGGCGACCGACTCGCGGGCCGAGCGGTCGGCGCGGTCGGCGGCCTCCGCGCGGGCGGCGGCTTCGGCGCGGGCCTGCGCGTCGAGTGAGACGGGGCTCGGGGTGGGGCTGTCGTCGAGATTGGTCACGACGACACCACCGAGTCCGAGTCCCAGCACGGCGACCGCGCCGACGGCCAGCCGACGGCCGCGCCGGCCGATCCGGCGGCGGTGCCGGGCGGGAGCGTGGGAGAGCGTGCGGTTCGGGGTGGAGCTGTCGTCCTGCACGGAGCGGACCTCACTGGATCGAGGGGTACGTGACCTGGAAATCCTGGTGTCGGTCGGGTGCGTGTCGGGTACCGGGGTTCGGCGGGTGGATGGTGGCGGCGGGACGGCCGCCCGGTTCTGTCCCCGGTTGCCACCGGATGACCGGGTCGGTGCGTCGGCTGTGGTGTGCGCTCCGCCACAAAGCAGCCTGTGGCCTGGGACACTTTGCGTTCGGGCCGCGCACGCAAAACCGCCCGGATCGATCGATCCGGGCGGTCAACGGGTGCAACGGGGTGTCAGGACTCCGTTACCTCGCTGTAGATTGCCTCGACTTGCAGCTTGATGTCCACTCCGCGCTCCTGGAGCCAGGGCACCGGGTCGAGCGGCTTGCCCTTGACATGGATCTCCAGGTGCAGGTGGACCCCGTAGGAGTGGCCGGTGTTGCCCACCAGGCCGAGCTGGTCGCCGGCCTTGACCTGCTGGCCTTCCCGGACGCTCAACGCCGAGGAGTGGCCGTAGATCGCCTCGCTGCCGTCCGGGTGCTGGACGATCACGGCGTTGCCGTACCCGCCGAACCAGCCGGCCTTGGTGACGGTGCCCTCGTGGATCGAGACGTACGGGGTGCCCTCCGGTGCGACCAGGTCGATGCCGGTGTGCAGCTTGCCCCAGCGCATGCCGTAGGGGGAGTTGAAGTCGTAGCCCTGCAGCGGCAGCAGCCAGACGCCGGAGTCCTCGACGCTCTCCGGGGCGCTGCGGCCGTCCCGGGAGGGCCGCTCGGCGGCGTCGGCGCGCTCGGCAGCTCCCTGGCTGCTGACGGCGGCCTGCTTCAGCTCGTCGAGCACCGACTGTTCGACGCTCTTGGCGTCCGGCAGTGCGCCGGCGCCCAGTGCCACCACGCCGGCACCGACGAAGGCGGTGGTGACGACTGCGGCGTAACGGCTACGTGGGGGGGTGGGTACGCGGCGGCGACCGCGATATCGATCGGGCTCAGACGACAGGCGCTGGCGCACGCACACCCTCCGTTGTCGGGGTTCCGAAGCGTTCGGCCGCCGTCCGGATCAGTGATCCGTCCGTCGGCTGGTCGCGTCGTCACCCGTCCGCAAACCTGATGACAACCGTGGACACGGTAGCCAACCGTCAGTCGCCCCACAAGCCGGAGCGCCGAACTCGTTGCACCTTTCTGTCCCTTTCCGTCCATTAATGTCATGGCTCGCGGCACTAGTGGGCTGCCCTCGTTATCGTCCGTTCGTCGCAGACCGTGACCGATCGGCGGAGTCGTCCTCCTTGACCCGAGCCGCGTCGGTCGTGCCTGTGTGTGAGGTCGTCGTGGCGGCGGGTCCGTCCTCGGGTCCCGGCCCCGGTTCCCCGGAATCCGTGGCGCGGGTTACCGTTCGTTCAGGTGAAAGCCCCGGAGCCGGTGAAAGGGATGCGCTGATGAGCTCTCGTGTTCGGGTCGTCGTCGCCAAGCCGGGCCTGGACGGCCACGACCGTGGGGCCAAGGTGGTGGCCCGCGCTCTCCGCGACGCCGGCATGGAGGTCATCTACACCGGCCTGCACCAGACCCCGGAGCAGATCGTGGAGACCGCCATCCAGGAGGACGCCGACGCGGTCGGTCTCTCGGTGCTCTCCGGCGCGCACATGACGCTGTTCCGCCGGGTGCTCGAACTGCTGGGCGAGCGCGACGCCCGGGACATCGTGGTCTTCGGCGGGGGCATCATCCCGGACGCGGACATCCCGGAGCTGGAGCAGATCGGCGTAGCCAAGATCTTCACGCCGGGCGCGACCACCCAGTCCATCGTGGAGTGGGTCCGTAGCAACGTCGCCCAGCCGGTGAGCTGACCCGGACGAGCGGACCCGGGGGCCGACGCGAGAGTCGGGTACGGGGACGTGGGGCGAATGCGGGCAAGGGGAGGGGCCGGACGCACCCCTCACACGTCCGGCCCCTCTATGCACGATGCCCCGCCGCCACCCCTCGACCGACAGGGCATCGGCCGCTTGCGTCCTCGCGCCGTTCAGCGCTCCGACACCTGACTCAACGAGGCCCTGCCAACCGGGTTACGCGCCGACGTCCGGTTCCCTGCCAGGCCCGCCGAGATCGCTCGAACGGGTGACATCGGGGCGGCCGCTGCGGCGTGGCGCACACCGGTGACACAGCGTCGGTGGTGGCTGTGGATTACCGCACACCCCGCACCCGCTCGGTTGCCGCCCGTGCCGACATCGTTAGGCTGCGCCCAATGGACCTCGCACCACCTCCGCCCACGGTCCGACGGATCCACCGGGCGGGTGCGGTGCGCGAGCGCCGTGCGGTTCGGGCCGTGCGAGGTTCAGCGGTCTGCGTCAACTTCGACTGATGTCAGGCACCGCACTGTTTACTTTCCATACGCTGGTGGCGGCGCGACGGTGCGCCGCGGAGACGGGACGGGACGCGCAATCGTGGACCTGTACGAATACCAGGGGCGGGACCTGTTCGAGCGGCACGGTCTTCCCGTGCTCGCCGGCGGCGTTGCCACCACCCCGGAGGAGGCCCGCGCGATCGCCGATCGCCTCGGCGGCCGAGTGGTCGTCAAGGCGCAGGTGAAGGTCGGCGGGCGAGGCAAGGCCGGCGGCGTCAAGCTCGCCGAGGGCGCGGAGGAGACGGTGGCCCGCGCCACCGACATCCTCGGCATGGACATCAAGGGCCACACGGTCCACAAGGTCATGATCACGGTGACCGCGGACGTGGCCGACGAGTACTACTTCTCGTACCTGCTGGACCGGGCGAACCGCACCTTCCTCTGCATCGCCAGCGTGGCCGGCGGCATGGACATCGAGCAGGTCGCCGCGGAGACCCCGGACAAGGTGGTCAAGGCCCCGATCGACGCCGTCAAGGGTGTCGACGAGGCCAAGGCCCGGGAGATCGTCACCGCAGCCGGCTTCCCGGCCGATCTCGCCGACCAGCTCGTCGACGTCGCGGTGGGGCTCTGGAAGGCGTTCGTCGCCGAGGACGCCACCCTGGTCGAGGTCAACCCGTTGGCCAAGACCGGTGACGGCACGCTGCTGCTGCTGGACGCCAAGATCTCGCTGGACGAGAACGCCGGCTTCCGGCACCCGGACCACGAGGCCCTGGTCGACCAGGCGACCGTGGACCCGCTGGAGCAGGCGGCCAAGGAGAAGGACCTCAACTACGTCAAGCTCGACGGCGAGGTCGGCATCATCGGCAACGGCGCGGGCCTGGTCATGTCCACGCTCGACGTGGTCGCGTACGCCGGTGAGCGGCACGGCAACGTCAAGCCGGCCAACTTCCTCGACATCGGCGGCGGCGCGAGCGCCGCGGTGATGGCCAACGGCCTGGAGATCGTGCTCTCCGACCCGTCGGTCCGCAGCGTCTTCGTCAACGTCTTCGGCGGCATCACCGCCTGCGACGAGGTCGCCAACGGCATCATCCAGGCGCTGGCCCTGCTGGAGCAGCGCGGGGAGCAGGTCACCAAGCCGCTCGTCGTGCGGCTCGACGGCAACAACGCCGAAGCTGGTCGGGCGATCCTCGACAGCGCGAACAACCCGCTCGTGCAGCGGGTCGACACCATGGACGGCGCGGCCGAGCGGGCCGCCGAGCTGGCGGCTGCGGGGGTCTGACAATGGCTATCTGGCTGACCAAGGACTCGAAGGTCATCGTCCAGGGGATGACCGGTTCCGAGGGTTCCAAGCACACCCGGCGGATGCTCGCGGCCGGCACCAACGTCGTCGGCGGCGTGAACCCGCGCAAGGCGGGCACCACCGTCGACTTCGACGGCACCGAGCTGCCGGTCTTCGCCAGCGTCGCGGACGCGATGAAGGACACCGGTGCCGACGTCACCGTCATCTTCGTGCCCCCGCAGTTCACCAAGGGCGCGGTCATCGAGGCGATCGACGCCGAGATCCCGCTGGCCGTGGTGATCACCGAGGGCGTGCCGGTGCACGACACCGCCGCCTTCTGGGCGTACAACACGGGCAAGGGCGAGCGGACCCGGATCGTCGGGCCGAACTGCCCCGGCATCGCCTCGCCGGGTGCCTCCAACGCCGGCATCATCCCGGCCGACATCACCGGCAGCGGCCGGATCGGCCTGGTCAGCAAGAGCGGCACGCTGACCTACCAGATGATGTACGAGCTTCGGGACATCGGCTTCTCGACCTGCGTCGGCATCGGTGGCGACCCGATCATCGGTACCACGCACATCGACGCGCTGGCCGCGTTCGAGGCAGACCCGGACACCGACGCCATCGTGATGATCGGTGAGATCGGCGGCGACGCCGAGGAGCGGGCGGCCGAGTACATCAAGGCCAACGTCACCAAGCCGGTGGTCGGCTACATCGCCGGCTTCACCGCCCCGCCCGGCAAGACCATGGGGCACGCCGGTGCGATCATCTCCGGTTCGGCGGGCACCGCCGACGCGAAGAAGGCGGCGCTGGAGGCGGTGGGTGTCAAGGTCGGCAAGACCCCGACCGAGACCGCCAAGCTGATGCGCGAGATCATGTCCGCCGGCTGAGCCGGTACGACAGTCTTCGAGGGGCCGACCGGAAGGTCGGCCCCTCAGCGGTTCCAGTACGGGTAGTTGCCCGTGGCGGACAGGATCAGGCTGACCACGATGTTGACCACACCCAGACCGATCGAGACGTAGCCCAGCACCGGGGACTGCCGGTAGCGGCGCGCGTCGCGGATCGACAGCCAACCGAAGACGATGCCGAGGATGCCGCAACAGAGCACCCCGGTCACGATGCCCAGCACGCCCCACAGGGTGGTGCGGTCCCGGCCCGCCGGTGGCGGCGGGGGCGGTGGATACGGAGCGTTCACGGCTTCCCTCCGGACACTAACTGCCGCGACGTCGGCCACGGCTCTGAGCCGAGGCTAGACCGGAGCCCCTTGCCGGCACGGCGGATCAGGCGAACTCACCTCCGGACGGGGTGGTGTCGGACAGCCGAGGCGGCCCCGACATGCCAGAGTAGAGACGATGTCCTCCGTCACCCCTGACCAGCCCCGCCGGGCCACCGACGCCCGTGGGGTCGGCGCCCGGCCACCCGGTCGTGCCGGCCCGCCCCGTCGGGTACCGGTGCAACGGGGCACACCCGGCGGCCGCCGTCACCCGCCCCTCGCGGTCGCCGCGCTGGTGGCGGCCGGTGGGGCCGCGCTCACCTCCTGGTTGCCGGTGGTGCTCGTGCTCTGGTTGTTCCAGCTCAGCGAAGGCGCCGCCACCCCGCTGGGCGCGATCCGCGCGGGCGCGGCCGGTTGGCTGCTCGGGCACGGCGTACCGCTGGAGACCGCCGCCGGCCCCCTGGGCCTGGCCCCGCTCGCGGTGACCGTGCTGGCGATCTGGCGGCTCACCCGGGCCGGCGTGCACGCCAGCCGTGCGGTCGGCGCACGCGGCGACCGGTCCCCGGGCCGCACGGTCGCCGTCGCGGCGGCGGTCGGCGTCGGGTACGCCCTGATCGGCCTGCTCGCCGCGCTGCTCGTCGATTCCGGTGGCACCGGTGTGTCATGGCCACGGGCCGGCGTGACGCTCGCGGTGCTCGGCACGCTCGCCGCGGGTCTCGGCGCGGCCCGGACCACCGGGCTGGCCGAGGTGCTCGCAGGGCAGCTGCCGGGGCCGGTACGCGAAGGGGTCCGTGCCGGTCTGGTGGCCGCGTTGGTGCTGCTCGGCGCGGGAGCCGCCGGGGCGGGACTGGCCGTGGCGACCGGCGGGGGCGACGCGGCCGACCTGATCGGCGCCTACCGCACCGGTGTGGCCGGGCAGGCTGGCATCACGCTGGTCAGCCTGGCGTACGCGCCCAACGCCACCGTCTGGTCCACCAGCTACCTGCTCGGGCCCGGTTTCGCCGTGGGCACCGACACGGCCGTCCGCACCAGCGAGGTCTCCGTCGGCGCGCTACCGGCGCTGCCGTTGTTCGCCGGGCTGCCGAGCGGGCCGGTCGACGGGCTCGCCTCGATCATGGTTCTCGCGATGCCGGTCCTGGTGGGTATGGCCGCCGGTGGGCTGCTGGCCCGCCGGTTGATCCGGTCGGCCGGGGCGGACCGCGCTCCGCTGCGCTGGCGGCGTCTGCTGGTGCCGGCCGTACTCGTCGGTCCGGTGGCCGGGGTGCTGCTGGGGGTGCTCGCGGAGGTCTCCGGCGGACCGCTCGGTGCCGGTCGGCTGGCCGAGGTCGGCCCGGTCGGGTGGCAGGTGGCGCTGGCCGCGACGCTGATCACGGGCGGTGGGGCGGTGCTCGGTGCGGGGGCGGTCCGCTGGCTCACCCGACGCGCCGTCTAGACCTGCCGCAGGGCGGCCAGACCTCGACAGCGGGCCTGCTCACGACGAGGGGCGCCCCGGTCGTCCGGAGCGCCCCTCGCGTACTGCTGGTTCAAAGTCGCGGCACGGCGTAGTTCACCGCGATCAGCACGACATAGAGCAGGCCCAGCAGCAGGCCGATGCCGCCGCAGATCAGGCCGGTGAGTGCCTGCCCCGGGTTGCCGGCCAGGCCCTGGTCGACCTTCTGCTTGCCGAGCCAGCCGGTGATGACCGCGGCCAGACCCAGCGGAATACCGAGGTAGCAGCAGTTCAGCGGGATCGACGCGATGCCCAGGATCATCGCCACCAGCGCGAGGGTGTTCTGCTGGCCGCCGTGGCCGACGAAACCCGCGTGCGGGTACATCGGCGCGCCGCCGTACGGCTGCGGGGCGTACGGGTCCTGGTAGGGCTGGCCGTAGGGGTGCCCCGACGTCGGCGGCTGCCCGTAGGCCGGGGGCTGACCGTACGCCGGCTGTCCGGCGGGCGGTGCAGAGTACGGATCGTAGGGCTGCCCCGAGGTGGGCGGCTGCTGGCCGTACGGGTCGACCTGCTGGTACGGATCGACCTGCTGGTACGGGTCTGCCTGCTGGTACGGGTCGACCGCGGGCGTGTGCGGCTCCGGTGTGGCGTACGGGTTGGCCGGCGGAGGTGCGTAGGGATTGGCCGCCGGTGGCGCGTACGGGTTGTGCGGAGGTGGAGCTGTCGGATCCCCGTACGGCTGTTGCTGGCCGTACGGGTCCTGACCGGGGTTACCGGGTTGCATGTGGTTCCGTTACTCAGGCGTTCGAGCCGCTGAGCGAACCGAGGACGCCACCGCCCAGGCAGCAGAGCAGCACGATCACGAGCCACGCGACACCGACGATGATGGCCCACTTGGACCACTTCTTCGACTCGGCGGACGCGGCCTGGGCACCGGCGTAGTCACCCTGCTGAAGCAGCTGGTTGACCTTCGAGGCGTTGATGATGGCGGGGATCGCCAGCGGCCAGAACAGGAAGATGGCGACGATCGACATCGTCATGTTGTTGTCGACCTGCTGGGGCGGCTGGGACGGGTATCCGGGCTGCATGGTGACGAGCTCCTCACGTACGTGTCGCTGACGGGTGCGGGCCGGACATGCGCCGGTCCCAAGCGACCGGCAGCGTACCCGGTCTGTGCGACTTCGGTGGTCGGCGAAGGGTCGGCGGCCCATCGGGTGGGCACCGGACCAGCGCTGATCCGCCGCCGGATAGGGTGTGCCGGTGACCGAGCCCGCCCGCATCGTCGTCCTCGTCTCCGGCTCCGGCAGCAACCTGCAGGCGCTGCTGGACGCGACCGCCGACCCGGCGTACGGGGCCCGGGTGGTCGCGGTGGGCGCGGACCGCGACGGCATCGCCGGGCTGGACCGGGCCGCCGCCGCCGGGGTGCCGACCTTCGTGGCGAAGGTCAAGGACCACCCGTCCCGCGAGGAGTGGGACGCGACGCTCACCGAGCAGGTCGCCGCGCACCGGCCCGACCTGGTCGTCTCCGCCGGGTTCCTGAAGCTTGTCGGTTCCCGGTTCCTCGCCGCCTTCGGCGACCGCTACCTGAACACGCACAACACCCTGCTGCCGGCTTTCCCCGGCATCCACGGCCCGCGGGACGCGCTCGCCTATGGCGTGAAGGTCACCGGGGCGACGCTCTTCTTCGTCGACGCCGGAATGGACACCGGCCCGATCGTGGCGCAGGTGGCGGTGCCGGTGCACGACGACGACGACGTGGACACGCTCACCGAGCGCATCAAGGAAGCCGAGCGGCAGCAACTCGTCGAGCAGGTGGGCCGGCTGGTCCGCGACGGCTGGACGATCACCGGGAGAAAGGTCACAGTTCCGTGAGTTCCATCGAGGACGGGCGCCGCCCGATCCGGCGGGCACTGGTCAGCGTCTACGACAAGAGCGGTCTGGTCGACCTGGCCAAGGCCCTGCACGCCGCCGGGGTGGAGATCGTCTCGACCGGCAGCACCGCGTCGACGATCGCCGGTGCGGGCGTACCGGTGACCGCCGTGGAGCAGGTGACCGGTTTCCCGGAGATCCTCGACGGCCGGGTGAAGACCCTGCACCCGAAGATCCACGGTGGACTCCTCGCCGACCTGCGCAAGGACACCCACGTCGCCCAGCTCGACGAGCACGGCATCGCCGGGGTCGACCTGCTGGTCTCCAACCTCTACCCGTTCCAGCAGACCGTCGCCTCCGGCGCCAGCCAGGACGAGTGCGTCGAGCAGATCGACATCGGCGGTCCGGCGATGGTGCGTGCCGCCGCCAAGAACCACGCCTCGGTGGCCGTGGTGACCGACCCGGCCGCGTACCCGCTGCTGGTGGCCGCGCTCGACGGCGGTGGCTTCACCCTGGCGCAGCGGCGGGCGCTGGCCGCCCGCGCCTTCGCCGACATCGCCGAGTACGACGTGGCGGTCGCCGACTGGTTCGCCACGTCCCTGGCCCCGGCCGCCGACGGCGGGCCGGAGTTCGCCGGGCTGGCGCTGCGGCGGCAGGCGGTGCTGCGGTACGGCGAGAACCCGCACCAGGGCGCGGCGGTCTATGCGGACCCGGCGAGCCCGCCCGGCCTGGCCCAGGCCGAGCAGTTGCACGGCAAGGAGATGTCCTACAACAACTACGTCGACGCCGACGCCGCCTGGCGGGCCGCGAACGACTTCGCCGACCAGCCGGCGGTGGCCGTCATCAAGCACGCCAACCCGTGCGGGATCGCGGTCGGCGCGGACGTGGCCGAGGCGCACCGCAAGGCACACGCCTGCGACCCGGTCTCCGCCTTCGGCGGCGTCATCGCGGTGAACCGTCCGGTCTCGGTCGAGCTGGCCGGGCAGATCGCCGAGATCTTCACCGAGGTCGTGGTGGCGCCCGGCTACGAGCCGGGGGCCGCCGAGGTGCTCCAGGCCAAGAAGAACATCCGGCTGCTGCGGGCACCGGAGTTCCGTCCGCCGTCCACGGAGTGGCGGCAGATCACCGGCGGCGTGCTGGTGCAGGAACGCGACGCGGTCGACGCCGAGGGCGACGACCCGGCGACCTGGCGGCTGGCCACCGGTGACGCGGCCGACGAGGCGACCCTGGCCGACCTGGCCTTCGCCTGGCGGGCGGTGCGCGCGGTGAAGAGCAACGCGATCCTGCTGGCGCAGGACGGCGCCACGGTCGGTGTCGGGATGGGGCAGGTCAACCGGGTGGACTCGGCGCGACTGGCGGTCAGCCGGGCCGGTGCCGACCGGGCGCGGGGCGCGGTGGCGGCCTCGGACGCGTTCTTCCCGTTCGCCGACGGCCCGCAGATCCTCATCGACGCCGGCATCCGGGCCATCGTGCAGCCGGGCGGCTCGATCCGGGACGAGGAGGTGATCGCCGCCTGCAAGCAGGCCGGCGTCACCATGTACCTCACCGGCACCCGGCACTTCTTCCACTGACCCGCCGCCGCGCGACCGGCGGCGCCGTGTGCGCTTGCGGCTGTGATGTTAGGAAGGGTCCCCTGCTATACACCAGGCGTTAGCAGGGGACCCTTCCTTACACCGATCGCAGCTCGGCGAAATGACAGGCGGACGGGTGCGGGTCGGCGGCCCGTGGCACCGCCTGCGGATCCTCGACGGCGCAGATCTCCTGGGCCTTCCAGCAGCGGGTCCGGAAGTGGCAGCCGCTCGGCGGGTCGGCCGGGCTCGGCACGTCACCGTGCAACCGGATCACCGTCCGATGCTCCCGGGCGTCCGGGTCCGGCACCGGCGCGGCCGAGAGCAGTGCCTGTGTGTACGGGTGGGTGGCGCGCTGGTAGATCTCGTCCTCGGTGCCGATCTCCACGATGCGGCCCAGGTACATCACCGCGATCCGGTCCGAGATGTGCCGCACCACGGACAGGTCGTGCGCGATGAAGATGTACGACAGCCCCAACTCGTCCTGGAGCTGCTCCAACAGGTTGATCACCTGGGCCTGGATGGAGACGTCCAGTGCGGAGACCGGCTCGTCGCAGACGATCACCTCGGGCCGCAGCGCGAGTGCCCGGGCGATGCCGATGCGCTGCCGCTGACCGCCGGAGAACTGGTGCGGGTAGCGGTTGACGTGTTCCGGGTTCAGCCCGACCACGTCGAGCAGCTCCTGCACCCGCCGGTCGCGACTGCCCTTCGGGGCCGCCTCGGGGTGGATCTCGAACGGCTCGCCGATGATGTCGCCGACGGTCATCCTCGGGTTCAGCGAGGTGTACGGGTCCTGCATGACCATCTGCATGTTCCGGCGGATCCGGCGCAGCCGGGCGCCGGAGGCGGCGAAGAGGTCCTGCCCGGCCAGGGTGGCCCGCCCGGCGGTCGGGCGTTCCAGCCGCATCAGCAGCCGGGCCAGGGTGGACTTGCCGCAGCCGGACTCGCCGACGATGCCCAGCGTCTCGCCCCGGCGGAGCTGGAAGCTCACCCCGTCGACGGCCTTCACCGCGCCGACCTTCTTCTGGAACAGCACCCCCTGCGTGATCGGGAAGTGCTTGACCACGTCGTCGACGTCGAGGAGCGTCTCGCCGCGCACGGTGGTGGGCTCAGTCGGCGCGGTCATCACGTACCTCCTGCGCGAAGTGGCACGCACTGGTCCGCCCGTCGCCGAGGACCAGGTCGTGCGGTACCTCGTCCACACAGACCTGCTGCGCGAACGGGCATCGGGGATGGAAGGGACAGCCGCTGGGGATGCGCATCAGGTTCGGCGGCAGGCCCCGGATGGTGGAGAGCCGCCCGCCGCGCTGGTCCAGGCGCGGGATCGACGCCAGCAGCCCCTTGGTGTACGGGTGGGCAGGCGCCCGGTACAGCGACCGCACGTCGGCGTGCTCGACGATGCGGCCCGCGTACATGACGGCGATCCGGTCGGCCACGTCGGCGACCACGCCCAGGTCGTGGGTGATCAGGATCATCGCCATGTCCAGGTCCCGCCGCAGGTCGGCGAGGAGGTCCATGATCTGCGCCTGCACGGTGACGTCGAGCGCGGTGGTCGGTTCGTCGGCGATGAGCACCTTCGGTTCCATGGCCAGCGCCATCGCGATCATCACGCGCTGGCGCATACCGCCGGAGAACTGGTGCGGATAGTCGCCCAGACGTGCGCCGGCGGCCGGGATCTGCACCAGGTCCATCAACTCCACCGCGCGGCGACGGGCGTCGGCCCGGGACATGCCGAGCCGCTGGCGCAGCGTCTCACCGATCTGCCAACCGACCGGGAAGACCGGGTTCAACGCGGAGAGGGCGTCCTGGAAGATCATCGCGATCTCCTTGCCCCGCACCTGCCGGCGTTGCTCCTCGGGCAGGGTGAGCAGGTCGCGCCCCTGATAGAGGATCTGTCCGGAGCTGACGTGCGCCGGTGGGCTGTCCAGGATGCCCATCACCGCCTGCGCGGTGACGGACTTCCCGGAGCCCGACTCGCCCAGCACCGCCAGGGTCTCGCCCGGATCCAGGTGGTAGCTGACCCCGTTGATCACCTTGGCCACCCCCTCGCCGGTGCGGAACTCGATGTGCAGGTCCCGTACCTGGAGCAGGTGGCCGCCGGGCGGGGTGGGGGTGGCCGGGGTCGGTGGCGTCGTGGTCATGTCGGTCACCGCAGCTTCGGGTCGAACGCGTCGCGGATGGCGTCGCCCAGCATGATGAACGCCAGTACGGTCAGGGCCAGGAACGTCGACGGGACGACCAGCGGTGTCGCCGACTCCCGCATGTGCACCCGACCGTTGTTGATGTCGATACCCCAGGAGATGGTGGGCTCCCGCAGGCCGATGCCGAGGAACGAGAGTGTCGCCTCGGCGGCGATGAACGAACCGAGCGCGATGGTCAGCACCACGATCGCCGGGGCGAGCGCGTTCGGCAGGATGTGCCGCCACATGATCCGGCCGTTGCCGGCGCCCAGCATCCGGGCGGCGGACACGTAGTCCTGCTCCCGAGCGGTGATCACCGACGAGCGGACCACCCGGGCGGCGGTGGTCCAGCCGAGCACCGCGAGCACGAAGATGACGGCACCGACGCGTACCGTGGCGCTGTCGCTGGCGACCCGCTTGAGCAGCACGATCGCGGCCAGCAGCAGGGGGATGCCGAGCACGATGTCGATCACCCGGGAGAGCACCGCGTCGACCCAGCCGCCGAAGTAGCCGGCGAGCATCCCGACGACCAACGCGATCACCCCGGTGAGCAGCGCCGAGAGGGCGCCGACCAGCAGGGACGCGCGGGCGCCGTAGACCGCGCGGGCGTACGTGTCGCAGCCCTGGAAGTCGTACCCGAAGATCGCCCCGCCGGACGGGGCGGCGTGCTGCCGGGACAACACGCAGTCGCCCGGATCGTTGCCGGTGAAGAGCCCGGGCACGGCGGCCATCGCGGCCACCAGCAGCACCAGGAACAAGCTGATCCAGAAGATCGGCTTGCGGCGCAGGTCGCGCCAGGCGTCCCCGGCCAGGCTGCGCGGCTTGCGAGGTCGGCCGACCTGGTCCGGCGCGCCCGGCTCACCCGACGGCCCCCGTCGCGCGGCCTGGTTCTCCGTCGCCGCGACGGTCTCGAAGTCACTCATGCCGTCCCCTCGCTGCGCTCGGTTCCGGCATTTCCACTGAGCTGATGATTCGTTCGCTGGCGCTCACTCATGCCGGCCCTTCGCTGCGCTCGGTGCAGGCATTTGGGCTGCGTTGATGATTCGTTCGCTGGCGCTCACTCATGCCGACCCCTCGCTGCGCTCACTCATAGCGGATCCTCGGGTCCAGGACGGCGTACAGGATGTCCACCACCAGGTTGGAGACCAGGTAGACCACGACGAGCACGCTGACGATGCCCACCACCAGCGGGCCGTCCTCGGTGCGGATGCCACGGAACAGGTTGAAGCCGACGCCGGGGATGTTGAACACGCCCTCGGTGATGATCGCGCCGCTCATCAGGTTGCCCACTTCGACGCCGAGGAAGGTGATCACCGGGATGAGCGAGTTGCGCAGCACGTGCACGCTGACCACCCGCCGGTTCGGCAGGCCCTTGGAGCGGGCGGTACGTACGTAGTCGGCGCGCAGGTTCTCGGCCACCGAGGTACGGGTCAGCCGCAGCGCGGTGGCCAGCGAGAGCGAGCCGAGCACGATCCCGGGCAGCAGCAGGGAGCGGAAGTCGGGGTCGGCACCGGCGGTGGGTGGGAAGACCTGCCACCGGACGCCGAGGAAGTACTGCGCGAGCGGCGCGAGCACGATGGTCGGGATGCCGAGCACCAGCAGCGTCAGCAGCAGCGTGGCGTTGTCGAAGATGCTGGCCCGTCGGATGCCGGCGAGGACGCCCGCGGTGACTCCGAAGATCACGGCGACCGCGAGAGCGATCAGCGCCAGTTTGATGGTGACCGGCCAGGCGGTGGCGAGGATGTCGCCGATCGACCGGCCGGTGAGCGATTCGCCGAGGTCGCCACGGAGCAGGTTGGAGAGGTAGTCGACGTAGCGGTAGAAGAAGCCGCCGACCCCGGTAGCGTCGAGGTGGTACTTCTCGGTGAGGTAGGCCCGCTGGGCCTCGGTCACCGGACGTTCACCGGCGAGCGCCTGGATCGGGTCGCCCTGGCCGGCGAACATCAGCGCGTAGACGATCAGCGTGGTGCCGAAGAAGGCCAGGACCATCTGAAGCAGGCGCCGCACGATGAAGCGGAACATACTAGGCAGTCTCCCCAAAAAGGGCGAACCACGTGGCGGGTCGGGTCACCTCGACCCGACCCGCGCCCGTGGTCGTTACGAGACGGCCTCGATCTGGATCAGGTCGATCCGGTCGAAGAGGTCCATCTCCACGTTCTTCACCTTGGTCGAGTGACCGAAGTTGTTCTGCCCGAAGCGCAGCGGCACCACCGGCATCTCCTCGGCCAGCAGGTCCTCGGCCGCCTGGTACTTCTCGATCGCCTCGTCCTCGCTGGGGGCGCTGGCGCCCTCGGCGAGCAGCTTGTCGAACTCCGGGTTGCGGTAGCCGTAGTAGTTCGACGAACCGTTCGAGCTGTAGAGCGGGCCCAGGTAGTTCTCCATGGACGGGTAGTCCATGATCCAGCCCATCCGGAACAGGCCGACCGGCTGCTTGGCCTTGACCTTGGTGAGCAGGTCGGCGAACTTCGGCTCGGCGTTGCCGACGCAGTCCACACCCAGGTTGGCCTTGAGCTGGTTGCAGGTGGCGTCGATCCAGTCCTTGTGCCCACCGTCTCCGTTGTACGACAGGGTGATCTGCGACGGCCCGCCTGCGGCCTCGTACAGCGCCCTGGCCTTGGTCGGGTCGAACTCGCCCGGTGCGCCGACCGTGTTCTCCCGGTAGCCGGCGACCACCGGGGAGACGAACGAGCGGGCCGGCTGCTGCGAGTCCTTGAAGATCGACCGGGTGATCTCCTCACGGTCGATCGCCATCGAGATGGCCTTGCGGACGTCCGGGTTGCTGTACTCCTCCTGAAAGGTGGGGAAGGCCAGGAAGTGCAGCGACGACGCGGGACTCTGCTGGAACCGGTCACCCAGGTCGGTGGCGGCGGTGGAGAGGTTCTCGGTCGGGATGGTCTTGATCACGTCGAGGTTGTCCGACAGCACGTCCGCGTACGCGGCGGTGAGCTGCTGGTAGATCCGGAACTCGACGCCGGCCACCTTCGGCTGCTCGCCGGGGAAGGCGTCGTAGCGCTCGACCTCGACCTTGGCGTCGTGCTGCCAGGTGCCCTTCATCTTGAACGGACCCTGACCGATCGGCGCCTGCTCGTACCCCTCGGCCAGCTCGCCGGGAGCGGAGAACGCGGCCTCCGGCAGCGGGTAGAAGGCGGTGTACCCGAGCATCGCGGTGAACTCGCTGTACGGCTGGGACAGCGTGACGGTGAAGGTGTCGTCGTCGACCTTCTTCAGCCCGCTGAGCGTGGTGGCCTTCGGGTCCTCGCCCTGGAGGTCGTCGTACCCGGCGATCTTCTCGAAGAAGTAGCTGGAGTTCTGCCCGTTCGGGGCGTACGCGCCGTAGTTCCAGGCGTCGATGTAGTTGTCGGCGGTTACGTCCTCGCCGTTGTGGAACGTGTAGCCGTCCTTCAGCGTGATCGTCCAGGTGGTGTTGTCCTCGGACGTGATCGACTCGGCCGCCACCTCGTACGGCTTGTGGGCCTCGTCGTAGTCGACGAGCGGGCTGAACAGGGCGGCGAGCACCTGGGAACCGCTCGTCTCGTTGGTGTTGGTCGGCACCAGGTGCTGCGGCTCGGCGATCTCGATCCGCACGGCCGCGTTGGGGTCGCTCTCACCGGAACCGCTGCCGCCCGAGCCGCAGGCCACCAGGCCCAAGGTCACCGCGAGCGGGAGGGCGGTCCAGGCGGCGAGCCTACGAACGCGCATTGAGCCTCCTCATCTCATTACGCTGCGCTATTGAGCCCGACATTGAGGTGACTCTGCGCAACGCTGGGCAACGGTAGGTCGTGCACCGGGACTCGGCAACGTGCCGGTCTCGAAGGGGTAACAGAACGAGGGCGTGCAGGTTGGCGAGGGCTTGTCGGCGTGCTAAGCCGAACCGCCCAAAGCGTCGGCGGCGCGCGGATGCTTGCGACGGTTGAGGGGCGTGACGCAGTGGTCGACGCCTTCTCGGGGCCGGACGAATCGATCGTCGGGTTGCGGGTGTTCGTGCGCCCGTTGTCCGGAGCCGTCGTGGCCGGCGGCACAAGCCGTCACTCCGAGTGAGGAACGACACCTTACGGAAAGTAGTTTCGTGGTCCGCGTCGTCGGCCCGCCAGGTCGGGGGAGGCGACGGTGGTGGGCGTGAGACGATCAGGTCGTGACGGCGACGCTTCTGGACGGCAAGGCGACTGCGGCGGAGATCAAGGACGAGCTGCGGACGCGGGTCAAGGCCCTGGCGGAACGGGGGACCGTGCCGGGGCTGGGCACGGTCCTGGTCGGCAGCGACCCCGGTTCCCAGGCGTACGTCAACGGCAAGCACCGCGACTGCGCCGAGGTGGGCATCGCCTCGCTGCGGCGGGAGCTGCCGGCCGACGCGACCCAGGAGCAGGTCGACCAGGCCGTGGCGGAGCTCAACGCCGACCCGGCATGCCACGGCTACATCGTCCAGCTGCCGCTGCCGGCACACCTGGACACCCAGCGGGTGCTCGAACTGATCGACCCGGACAAGGACGCCGACGGCCTGCACCCGGTCAACCTGGGTCGGCTGGTGCTCGGCTACGACGCGCCGCTGCCGTGCACCCCGCGCGGCATCGTGGAACTGCTCCGTCGGCACGAGGTGCCGCTGCGCGGCGCCAACGTCGCGGTGGTGGGCCGGGGCAACACCGTCGGGCGTCCGCTCGGGCTGCTGCTGACCCGGCGCAGCGAGAACGCCACCGTGACGCTCTGCCACACCGGCACCCTCGACCTCGCCGCACACACCCGTGCCGCCGACATCGTCATCGTCGCGGCCGGCGTACCCGGCCTGCTCACCGCCGAGATGGTCACCCCGGGCGCGGTCGTGGTCGACGTGGGCATCACCCGGGTGATCGGCTCCGACGGCAAGGGTCGCTACACCGGCGACGTGGACCCGGAGGTCTTCGAGGTGGCAGGCAAGGTGGTGCCGATGCCCGGCGGGGTCGGTCCGATGACCCGCGCCATGCTGCTGACCAACGTGGTCGAGCGGGCCGAACGCGGCTGAGGTGACGGAAGGCCCATAACCGTCCGCCCCTGCCCTGCCCGGTGCCAGGATGGCTGATACCGTCCGGAAAACCGACTGGTAGCAGGGAGTGGGACGACCATGGGTAAGAAGGTCACTGTCGTCGGCGCCGGATTCTACGGCTCCACCACCGCGCAGCGCCTGGCCGAGTACGACGTCTTCGACACCGTCGTGATCACCGACATCATCGAGGGCAAGCCCGCGGGCATCGCCCTCGACCTCAACCAGTCCCGTGCGGTCGAGGGTTTCGAGACCAAGGTCGTCGGCGTCACCACCAGCCCGACCGGCGAGGGTTACGAGGGCATCGAGGGCTCCGACGTCGTCGTCATCACCGCCGGCCTGCCGCGCAAGCCGGGCATGAGCCGGATGGACCTGCTGGAGACCAACGCGAAGATCGTGCGCCAGGTCGCCGAGAACGTCGCCAAGTACGCCCCGAACGCCGTCGTCATCGTGGTCTCCAACCCGCTGGACGAGATGACCGCGCTGGCCCAGATCGCCACCCAGTTCCCGCGTAACCGGGTGCTCGGCCAGGCCGGCATGCTCGACACCGCCCGGTTCTCCAACTTCGTCGCCGAGGCGCTGGAGGTACCGGTGAAGTCGGTGAAGACGCTGACCCTGGGGTCGCACGGCGACACCATGGTCCCGGTGCCGTCGCAGAGCAGCGTGAACGGCAAGCCGCTGCGTGAGGTGATGCCGGCCGAGCAGATCGAGGACCTGGTCGTCCGCACCCGTAACGGTGGGGCCGAGGTGGTCGCCCTGCTCAAGACCGGTTCGGCGTACTACGCCCCGTCGGCCGCCGCGGCGCGGATGGCCAAGGCCGTCGCCGAGGACTCCGGCGAGGTCATGCCGGTCTGCGCCTGGGTCGACGGCGAGTACGGCATCTCCGGTGTCTACCTGGGCGTGGAGGCGGCGATCGGCGCCGAGGGCGTCAAGCGGGTGGTCGAGACCGACCTGGACGCCGACGAGCTGGCCAGCCTCAAGGAGGCCGCCGAGGCCGTCCGCGCCAAGCAGGCCGACGTCGTCAACATGTAACCCCGACCTTCCACCCAGCGCCCCACGCCCTCTCCCGGTCGTGGGGCGCTGCGCTGTCTCCACCCCCGGGTTGATCAAGAAGTTTGCGTCTCCGAATCGCTCTTCGGCAATGCAAACTTCTTGATCAACTCGACTGGTCGATGAGGGTGGTCAGGGCGTCCAGGATGCGGGTCAGGCCGAACGTGTAGGCGTGGTCGGGGTGGTAGGCGGCGTTCTGGGCGGTGCCGGCGGCGGCGCCGACGCGTACGGCGGTGGGGTATTGCTGTTCGTCGAGGACCTGGGCCAGGAGGGGGGCGTTCGCTGTCCACCACTGCTCGTCGGTCCAGGCGCTCTGCTGTCGAGCGGAGCGCGCCTCGGCCGCCGAGCGGGCCGCGGCCCGGACGAAGTCGAGGACGAAGGTCAACGCGGCGTCCCGGGTGACGTCGTCCAGGCCGGTGTCGTCGAAGGCGCGCAGCTCGTGCTCGTACTTGGCCATCAGGCCCGGCCCCAGCGGCGGGCGACCGGTGGCGACCTCGGCGGCCCAGGGGTGGGCGGTGAAGAGCTCCCGGTTGTCCTGCGCGAGCGCCGCCACCCGCACCCGCCACGGCTGGTCGGAGAGGTCCGGCCGGGGCATGTCCGCATAGATCGCGTCCAACATCAGGTCGAGCAGCTCGGCCTTGCCCGGCACGTACGTGTAGAGGGTCATCGGTGCCACGCCGACGGCCTGGGCGAGCGCTCGCATGGTCACCGCGTCCAGCCCCTCGGCGTCGGCCAGCGCGATGGCGGCCATCACGATCTCGTCCAACGAGCGGCCCTGGCGGGGGCCGCGGCGCGGGGGGTCGGCGTCGGGCTGCCGCCAGAGCAGGCGCAGCGTGTGGGCGGGATCGCCGCCTCCGGTGTGATGGTCGGGCACTCTCCGATCTTTGCAGGCCAAATCTCTGTACGCAGTACGATGTACAATGTACGGAGTAAGTTTCCGCAAGGTGGGAGAGCGCATGCAGATCACCGGTTCGGCCATCTCGCTCAACGTCGAGGACGTGACGACGTCGGCCGAGTTCGTCAAGCAGCACTTCGGGTTCCGGGAGGAGATGTCGGCCGACGGGTTCGTCTCGCTGGCCCGGGACGGGGTCGGCTTCAACCTGATCTTCCTGCGTACGGGCCTGGCCAGCCTCCAGCCCCCGAGCCTGAAGGATCAGCGGGCCGAGGGCCTGCTCGTCGTCTTCGTGGTGGACGACATCGACACCGAGTACGCCCGCCTCCAGGCCGCCGGTGTGCCGATCGTCACCGAGTTGCAGACCGAGCCCTGGGGGGAGCGGTTCTTCCAGGTCACCGACCCCAACGGGGTGATCCTGCAGGTGGTCCAGTGGCTGCACGGCACCGAGCAGGCCGACTGATCCACTGCGCATGCGCCGGGTCTGGCGGGGTAACTCCCGTCGGGCCCGGAGGCCGCGTCCGGCACCTGCCCGCCGGCGAACGGGTGGCCGCGATGTTTCCGCTCGGGGCGGATCCAGTACGCTCGTACTGCTTGAGCATGTGTCCCCTGAGAGGAGCGCCGGCCGATGGCGAAGATCAAGGTAAACAACCCGGTCGTGGAGCTCGACGGCGACGAGATGACCCGGATCATCTGGAAGCAGATCCGCGAACAGCTGATCCTGCCCTACCTCGACGTCGACCTGCACTACTACGACCTGTCGATCCAGCACCGTGACGCCACCGACGACCAGGTGACCGTCGACGCCGCGAACGCCATCAAGGAGCACGGCGTCGGCGTCAAGTGCGCCACGATCACCCCGGACGAGGCCCGGGTGGAGGAGTTCGGGCTGAAGAAGATGTGGCGGTCGCCGAACGGCACCATCCGCAACATCCTCGGCGGCGTCGTCTTCCGCGAGCCGATCATCATGTCCAACGTGCCGCGGCTCGTCCCGGGCTGGACCAAGCCGATCATCATCGGCCGGCACGCCCACGGCGACCAGTACCGCGCCACCGACTTCGTGGTCCCCGGCCCGGGTACGGTCACCATCACCTACACCCCGGCCGACGGGTCGGACCCGGTCGAGATGGAGATCGCCAACTTCCCGGGCGGCGGTATCGCCATGGGCATGTACAACTACGACGACTCGATCCGGGACTTCGCGCGGGCCTCGTTCCGCTACGGCCTGGACCGCGGCTACCCGGTCTACATGTCCACCAAGAACACGATCCTCAAGGCGTACGACGGCCGGTTCAAGGACATCTTCGCCGAGGTGTTCGAGAACGAGTTCAAGGCGGAGTTCGACGCCGCCGGCCTCACCTACGAGCACCGGCTCATCGACGACATGGTCGCCGCCGCGCTCAAGTGGGAGGGCGGCTACGTCTGGGCGTGCAAGAACTACGACGGTGACGTGCAGTCGGACACCGTCGCGCAGGGCTTCGGCTCGCTCGGTCTGATGACCTCCGTGCTGCTCTCGCCCGACGGCCGCACCGTCGAGGCCGAGGCCGCGCACGGCACCGTCACCCGGCACTACCGGCAGTGGCAGAAGGGCGAGAAGACCTCCACCAACCCGATCGCCTCGATCTACGCCTGGACCCGGGGCCTGGCCCACCGGGGCAAGCTGGACGGCACCCCGGCGGTCACCGAGTTCGCCAACACCCTGGAGGAGGTCATCGTCTCCACGGTCGAGAGCGGGCAGATGACCAAGGACCTCGCGCTGCTCATCTCGCGGGACGCCCCGTGGCAGACCACCGACGAGTTCATGAACACGCTCGACGAGAACCTGGCCCGCCGCCTGGCCGCCTGAGTTCCGTCCGTATCCGCGAGCCCGCCGGCCGACCGCCGGTGGGCTCGCGGCTCTCTGCGGCGGGCTCGCCGACGGTCGCCGGTGGCGGGCTAGCGGGCTCCGGCGGCGCGGCGCGGGCGGACACGCCGTGCGGCGTCACCCGCTCCGGCGCGCCTCGTTGACCAGGGTGGACGAGATGCCAGTCCCGTCCTGGAAGGTTGACCGTCGCCGCCGCGCGGCACGCGTGCCCAGCAGCCAGCCTTCCTCGGCTGTCACCGACAGCCAGCCGTCCCTTCCCCGCGGGGGGCCCTGTCCCGGGCCCCCCGCGCCCTGCTCTCCGCCCCGACGCGTCACCGCAGCAGGTCCCGCGCACGTCGCGGTCGACTCAGACGGCGCGGAGCCGGGCGGCGGCCTGCTCGGGGGCGATGTCGTTGCTGAACACGCCCATCGCGGACTCCGTACCGGCCAGGTACTTCAACTTGTCCGCGGCCCGCTTCACGCTGAACAGTTGCAGATGCAGGTGACCCAGCTCGCGGTCCACGCGTACCGGCGCCTGGTGCCAGGCGGCGATGTACGGCATCGGCGCGTCGAACAGGCCGTCGAAGCGGCGCAGCAGGTCCAGGTAGAGCGGGCCGAAGGCGTCCCGCTCGGCCTCATCCAACGCCGGGATGTCGGGCACCGGCCGGTGCGGGGCGAGGTGCACCTCGAACGGCCAGCGGGCAGCGGCCGGGACGTACGCCGTCCAGTGGTCGTTGGCGGCGACCACCCGCTCGCCGGCCGCACGTTCGGCGGCGAGCACGTCGGCGTAGAGGTTCCGGCCTCCGGTGCGCTCCGCGTGCCGGCGGGCCGCGCCCAACAGCGACCGGGTACGCGGCGTGACGAACGGGAACGCGTAGATCTGCCCGTGCGGGTGGTGCAGGGTCACGCCGATCTCCACCCCCCGGTTCTCGAAGCAGAACACCTGCTCCACTCCGGGCAACTCGCCCAGCGCGGCGGTCCGGTCGGCCAGCGCGTCGAGCACGGTACGGACCCGGCGCGGCGGTAGGCCGGCGAAGGAGCCATGGTGGTCGTCGGTGAAACAGACCACCTCGCAGCGCCCCTGCCCGGGCCGGACCGCCGTGAACGGCGTCATCTCGGTGGGCTCGTCGACCACGTTGCCGCTCAGGGCCGGGAAGCGGTTCTCGAAGACCGCCACGTCGTAGTCGGGCGCCGGGATCTCGCTGGACCACTCGTCGGTCGAGGGACAGAGCGGGCACTGGTCGGCCGACGGCAGGAAGATGCGCGTCTGCCGGTGCACCGCCAGCGCCACCCACTCGTCGGTGAGCGGGTCGTAGCGGAGCTGGGAGGCGGGTGGGGGAGGGGGCAGGTCGCGCCGGTCCGGATGGTCCCGGACGCCGTCGTCCCGTTCGTCGAAGTAGATCAGTTCTCGGCCGTCGGCCAGCTTGATCGCGGTACGCCTCATCGCGGCCCTCCTGGTCCGGTCGCCGGCACCACGAGCAGCTCACCGACCCGGTCGGCGAGCAGCCGGCGGGCCTCCGGAGCCAGCCGGTCGTCGGTGACCAGCACGTGCGCGTCCGACAACGGGGCGATGGCGGAGAGGCCGACCGTGCCCCACTTGGTGTGGTCGGCGAGCACCACGAGCCGATCGGCGGCGGCCACCAGGGCGCGGTTGGTCTCCGCCTCCATCAGGTTCGGCGTGGTGAAACCGGCCCGGTCGGTGACCCCGTGGACGCCGAGGAAGAGCAGGTCCAGGTGCAGGGACCGGACGGCCGCCACGGCCAGCGGTCCGACCAGCGCGTCCGACGGCGTCCGCACGCCGCCGGTGAGCACCACCGTCTGGTCGTCCCGGCCCTGGTCGTGCAGGATGTCGGCGACCGGCAGCGAGTTGGTCACCACGGTCAAGGACGGCACGTCGACCAGTCGTCGGGCCAACTCGGCGGTGGTGGTGCCGGCGGAGAGCGCGATCGCCGCGCCGGGGTGCACGAGTCGTGCCGCGCGGGCCGCGATGGCGGCCTTCTCGACCTGTTGGCGCACCGACTTGGCCTGGAAGCCGGGCTCGTCGGTGGAGCCGGCGACGGTGGCCCCGCCGTGTACCTTGGCCAGCAGGCCGCGCTCGTGCAGCAGGTCCAGGTCGCGCCGGATGGTCATGTCGGAGACACCGAACTCGACGGCCAGCTCACCGACGCGTACCCCGCCGGTCGCCCGGACCCGGTCCAGGATCGCCGCCTGGCGTTGTTGGGCGAGCATCGGCACCCTCCGCGCCCCACGTCAACGAACATCTTCGAACATGGGCAAACATAGCGCGGGTCGGCAACCTCCCGGAAGGGACGATCCCCGGGTCAGAGCGCGGGACGCGGCGGCTCGACCCAGCCAGTCTCGGTGAGCTGGTGCAGGACCGCGTGCACGGCGTTCTCCACCGCGAGATCCGTGGTGTCGAGCACCAGATCGGCGTCGGTCGGTTCCTCGTACGGGTCGTCGATGCCGGTCATGCCGGTGAGCAGACCTGCCCGCGCCCGCGCGTACAGGCCCTTGCGGTCGCGCTGCTCGCACACCTCCAACGGCGTGGCCACGTGCACCAGGACGAAACCGGCGCCCGCCGCCGTGGCCATCTCCCGGGCGGTCGCCCGGGCCTGGGCGTACGGGGCGATCGGGCAGCAGATGGCGATGCCCCGGTGCCGGGCGATCTCGGCGGCCACCCAGCCGATCCGGCGCACGTTGGTGTCCCGGTCGGCCCTGCTGAAGCCCAGCCCGGCGGTCAGCTCGCGGCGCACCACGTCGCCGTCGAGCAGCGTCACCGTACGCTCGCCCTGCTCGCGCAGCGTGTCGGCGAGCCCCCGGGCGACCGTCGACTTGCCCGAACCGGAGAGCCCGGTGAGGAAGACCACCAGCCCACGGTGCCGCCGGGGTGGCCGGGCCCGCGTCAACTCCTTCGCCACCGCGGGCGGGGTGTGCCACTCGGGCAACGGGAAACCCCGGTCCAGCAGATCGTCGACCTCGGACTGGGTCAGCGCCAACCGGCGGTTGCGCGGCGGGATGTCCTCGCGCCAGCGCCACTGGCCGTCGCGGTTGTCGTACGCGAGCTCCCGGGGCACCAGCACCCGCAGCCCGGCACCGGAGAGCATCTCACCGGTGGAGAGCAGGTGGGTGACGCCGTACGCGGCGGACACCCGGGCCCGCAGCAGGGCGTCGCTGATCTCGTCCCGCCGCCGGGAGAACGGCACCGCGACCAGGGTGGCCGGCGGCATCCGGTCGCGGGCGGCGAAGACGCCGCGCACCAGAGCCTCCGGCGGCATGCCCCCGGTGCCCTCCTCGCCCACCGGAATCATGATCAACAGGTGGGCGCTGAGTGTCCGGACGGCGTGCGCGATCTGGGCCAGTTGCGGGCGGTGCAGCGGCCGGTCGGCGACCACACCGAGCACCCGGCCGGGCGGCAGCATGGCCCGGATCTCCTCGGGCGGGCGGCGCAGCCGCTGGAACGGGCCCTGCCCGCCGTCGCCGAGCCGGCGGACCGTGCCGCCGACGCCGGCCACGCCGTCACGGACCTGCCAGGCGTCGGCCACCTCCAGCGCCGCCACCGGCGCTCCCTCACCGTCGGCGAGCACCAGCGTGCGGCGCTCCGGATCGTGCAGGTCGAGCCCCTGGACCAGCGTCGTGGGCACCTGGAGGGTCACCGCGACCGGCCACGGTGCGCCGTCGACGAGCCGACCACGGCGGCTGACGGAGACCAGGTCGGCCCGGGTCATGAAGCCGGTCAGCGGCGCGTACGCACCAGTGAGCAACAACTCCAGATCCGCGAGCTCGCCGGGACGCGGCGTGTACGTCGGCGCGTCCCGCAGCACCTCGTCGGGCAGCACCCACCCGTTGCTCATCAGACCCCCAACTCCGGCGACCGGCACACAGTTTCGCAGCCGGTCGCCGATCGGTCGAGAGCGCCACTCCTCCCACGGCCCCACCGGCCCCGGCGGCCGTCCGAGGGTCAGGTGGCGCCGACCGCGCCGGGCCCGGTCGCGCCGGGACGGCGGCCGAACGTCCGCTGCACCCGTCGCCACAGGCCGACCTTCTCCGGCGGTGGCGGGGGAGTCGTGCTCGGGCGCTTGTCCACCACCACCGGGCCGTCGGCCCCGACCGACAACGCCAGCGGCACCTTCGCGTCCTTGGTCCAGCCGAAGCTGGACACCCGGGCCTTCAGTGCCCAGTCACCCGGGTCCGGACCGCCGTCGAGCGTGTCGACGTCGACCGTCGCCGTGCCCCGGTAGACCACGCGCAGGCCACCTGCGGGAACGGTGACGCGCTTCACCTCGAAGCTCACCGGCAGGAAGGACTCCGTGCCGTCCCGGGCGCTCCGGGCGAGGACGTCCAGCCGGCCGTGCCGCAGCTCCTCGGTGCAGTCGCGCAGGTCGGTGGGGATCTCCTCGACCGGTACGACGAGCAGGTCCCGCCCGTCGACGTGGGTGAACGTGATCGGCCCGTCGCCGGTCCGTAGCTGACCGGTCAGGGTGACGACGAGCGTCGAGCCGGTCAGTTCGTACCCGGTCAGGCGGACGACGGCGCGGACGCCCGCCTCCCACTCGGCCAGGCGGTGCAGGTCCTCGACGCGGCCCTCGGCGGCGAGCGCGGTGACGGTCCGTTGCAGCGCTGGCAGCGCGGCGGCGACCCCCGGCGCGAACCGTTCCCGGATCGTCCTGCCGACCTCGTCGACGACCTGGTCGGCCCAGTCCCGTGGCGCGTCCCGCAGCCGCTTGCCGCGCAGCCGGGCGAGCATCTCGTTGCGTAGCCACCGCCGGTGCAGTCGGTCGCGCTGCGGACCCGGCGGCACGTGCGCGTCGACGATGTCCAGCACGGCGCGCAGACTGTCGAAGTACTCGGCCGGATCGAGTCGGCTGGCGGTCAGGTTGCCGCCGTCGGTCCGTTTGGCGTGGTGGTAGCAGGTGTAGCCGGAGAGCACGCTGACGCGGCGGGCGAGCAGGTACGCCCGGGTCACCAGATGGTGGTCCTCCAGACGTCTCCGGTCCTCCGGGAACCGCAGGTCGTGCTCCAGCAGGAAGGCCCGCCGGAACATCTTGTGGCAGGTCATGCTGTCGATGAGCGGGGCGTCGTGGAGCGTGGCGTCGGGGCGGTCGACGCGGAACAGCTCCCGGGGCACGGTCCGACCGTGACCGACCATCCTGCCGATCGCGATGTCCGCGTCGTGCCGCACCGCGTACGCGTGGAGCCGCTCCAGGGCCTCGTCGGCGAGCCAGTCGTCGTCGTCGACGAACTGGACGTACTCCCCGCGGGCCCGGGCGATACCGAGGTTGCGCGGACGCGACGGCCAACCGGCGTTCTCGGTGTGCAGCACCTGGATGTGCGGGTGCGCGGCGGCCAGCTTGTCCAGCAGGGCCCCGGTGTCGTCGGTCGAACCGTCGTCGATGAAGATCACCTCGAACTCCGCCGCCGGCATGGACTGCCGCAGCAGGGAGTCGACGAGCGTCTGGATGGTCCCGGCCGCGTTGTACGCCGGCACCACCACACTCACCTTGGGCCCGCCAGCCGTCATCGTCCTCCTGCCCGCCACTTCCGCCGGTTGTCGTGTCGCATGCTCCATGGTGTACCAAATGCCGCGATCACTGAGTGTGCGGGGTCGAATCCTCCTCTTCCGGCCCGGCGTACGCAACCGACTCCGGCGTGCCGGTGGTGGCGGGGATGCCGGCCCAGGTCCGGGACGCCTCACCCTAGGGGGCGGCCACCCGGGGAGGATCAGGGGAAACAGGGGCCCTCACCGGGGTCCGGAACATTGCCGACCCTCTCTAGGCTGTCGACGTGACACTGATCGCAACCGAGTCGTTGACGAAGGTCTACGGCGGCGGGGTCACCGCACTGTCCGAGCTGACGGTAGCGGTGGAGCCAGGAATAGTCGGGCTGGTCGGCGCCAACGGCGCCGGCAAGTCGACGCTGATCAAGCTCCTGCTCGGCCTGCTCGCCCCGACCAGTGGCCAGGTACGCGTACTCGGCCTCGACCCCACCACCGATCCCACGGCGGTACGCGCCCGGGTCGGCTACATGCCGGAGCACGACTGCCTGCCACCCGACCTGTCCGGCGCCGAACTGGTCACCCACCTCGGGCGGATCAGCGGCCTGCCGAAGACGGTCGCGCGGGAACGTGCCTCCGAGGCGCTGCGCCACGTCGGGCTGCACGAGGAGCGACACCGCCCGGTCGGCGGCTACTCCACCGGCATGAAGCAGCGGGTCAAGCTGGCCCAGGCGCTGGTGCACGACCCCGACCTGCTGCTTCTCGACGAGCCCACCAACGGTCTCGACCCGGCCGGCCGGGACGCGATGCTGGCCCTGGTGCACCGGATCGGCACCGAGTTCGGCATCTCCGTGCTGGTCTGCTCCCACCTGCTCGGCGAGGTCGAGCGGATCTGCGACACGCTGGTCGCGATCGACGGCGGGCGGCTGCTGCGCGCCGACCACATCGCCGCGATGACCACGGCCCTCGACGTGCTCGCCGTCGAGGTCAGCGAGGGCACCGACGAACTGGCGGCCCGGCTGACCGCGCTCGACCTGCCGGTGAACCGGGAGGGGCAACTGCTCCTGGTCCCGCTCGCCGACGACGGCACCTACGACCTGATCCTCGGTGCGGTGGCCGAGCTGGACCTGCCGCTGCACCGGTTGGACCAGCGCCGACACCGGGTCTCCGAACTCTTCTCCCGGAGGGAGAGCACCCATGCCTGAGCCGACCGGCGTCATCCACGACATCGGCTACCAGCGGTACACCGGTCCCCGGCTCGGCCGCCGGTACGTCTTCGGATCGCTCTACCTGCACGGCGTACGCACCGCCTTCGGTCTGGGGCGCAGCGCCAAGGCGAAGATCTTCCCCTGGCTGGTGGTCGGCATCGTGCTCATGGTGGCCGTCGCCGCCACCGCGATCCGCGCCCAGTTCGGCGAGGTCGTGATGACGTACGCGCAGTTCGCCGACAACATGAGCTGGCTGGTCCTGTTCTTCGTCGCGGTGGCCGCGCCCGAGCTGGTCTCGCGGGACCTGCGCAGCGGTGTGCTGCCGCTGTACTTCTCCCGGCCGCTGCCCCGCGCCGACTACCCGCTGGCCAAGCTGCTCGCCCTGGTCACCTCGCTCTGGCTGCTGCTCGGTGCGCCGCAGCTGTTCATGTTCCTCGGCGGCGCGTTCACGCTGGACGGTCCCGGAGCGGTCTGGGACGAGTTCGTGGACCTGACCGGCGGGCTGCTCTACGCCGGGCTCTGGGCGGCGGTCTTCGCCTCGATCGGCCTGCTGGTCGCCTCGCTGACCGGCAAGCGGGCCTTCGCCGCCGGTGGCATCGTCGCGGTCTTCCTGATGACCACGCCGATCGTCGGCACCATGTCGATCCTGCCCTCACAGGCGGCCAACCAGCTCTCCGGTCTCGCCTCGCCGTCCACCCTGGTGCAGGGCGTCGGCGTCTGGACACTGCGCGACCTGCTGATCACCGACCAGGACGCCTTCGTGCCCGACCTCGGCCCGTTCGGCCCGCTGTACGCCGTGGCCGCCGTCGCGCTCGTGGCCGGCTGCGTCGCCCTGCTGCTGGCCCGCTACCGGAAGGTGGCCGCACGATGACCACGACCTCCTCCGCCGCCGCGCCGACGGCCACCACCACCAGCAGCCTCGACCTGGCCGGGGTCTCCCGCTGGTACGGCAACGTGGTCGCGGTCAACGACGTCAGCATGTCCCTCGGCCCCGGGGTGACCGGTCTGCTCGGACCGAACGGGGCCGGCAAGACCACGCTGCTGCACATGATGGCCGGATTCCTCGCCCCGTCGCGGGGCGCGGTCACCCTCGACGGGCGGCCCACCTGGCGCAACCCCGAGGTGTACCGCCGGCTCGGGCTGGTCAGCGAGCGGGAGGCGGTGCACTCGTTCCTCACCGCGTACGAGTTCGTGCTCGCCACCGCCAGGATGCACAAGCTGCCCGACCCGAAGGAGGCAGCCCGCCGGGCGATCGCCCTCGTCGAGTTGGAGAGCGCGCAGGACCGCCGGATCGGCACGTACTCCAAGGGCATGCGGCAGCGGGCCCGGGTGGCGGCGGCGCTGGTGCACGAACCGCAGGTGCTGCTGCTCGACGAGCCGTTCAACGGCATGGACCCGCGCCAGCGGCTGCACATGATGGAGCTGCTGCACTCGCTCGGCGACGCGGGTCGCACCATCCTGTTCAGCTCGCACATTCTGGAGGAGGTCGAGCAGGTCTCCGGCACCGTGCAGGTGATGGTCGCCGGCCGGCTCGCCGCCTCCGGTGACTTCCGCACCATCCGCCGACTGATGACCAACCGGCCGCACGTCTTCGCGATCCGCTCCACCGACGACCGGGCGCTGGCCGTCGCGCTGATGGCCGAACCCTCGGTCAGCGGCGTCGAGCTGGGCCGCAACGGGCTGACCGTACGGGCCGGCGACTACGGCTCGTTCACCCGGGCGCTGCCGAAGGTGGCGCTGGCCCGGGGCGTACGCGTCAGCCAGCTCGTGCCCGAGGACGAATCCCTGGAGAGCGTCTTCTCCTACCTGGTGGAGGCCTGATGTCCACTGTCTCCTGGATCACCGCGCGCGGGCTGTTCGGTCGCCGCCGGTTCCTGTTGCTGCTGCCGTTGCCCATCCTGCTGGTGGTGCTGGCCGTACTCTCCCGTGGTCTGGGGGTGAAGCCCACCGACTGGGGACCGCCGGTCCTGGTCGGCCTCGGCCTGGCCGTGGTGCTGCCGGTGATCGCGCTCATCGTCGGCACCGGCGTGCTCGGTGCCGAGATCGACGACGGCACGGTGGTGCACGTGCTCACCACGCCACTGCCGCGCTGGCAGATCGTCCTGCCCAAGCTGGCGGTGGCGGCCGGTGCCACCGCCGTCACCGTGGCGGTGCCGCTCTTCGTCGCCGGTCTGCTGGCCGACTCGGTCCGCCTCGGTCTGGCGCTCGCCGTCGCCGCGACGGCCGGTGCGCTGGCCTACTCGGCCCTGTTCGTGGCGAGCAGCCTGCTCACCCGGCGGCCGGTGCTGCTCGGCCTGGTCTACGTGCTGATCTGGGAAGGGCTGCTCAGCAACGTGGTGACCGGTACCCGGGTGCTGTCCATCCAGCACTACGTGATCGCCGTCGCCGACAGGCTGGCCCCGACCGAGCTGCTCAACACGACGGTCTCCGTGCCGGTGGCGGCGGTGATGATGGTACTGGTCAGCGTCGGCTTCACACTGCTCGCCATCGACCGCCTACGGTCCTTCTCGGTGGCCGGCGAAACCAGCTGAGGGATGCAAGGAAGGGCACCTTGTTAACGCCTCCGGTATAGGAAGGGCCCCCTGTTAACGGTTCCGACGGGCTCGTGCCGGCCGGTTGTTAGCAGGGGGCCCTTCCTATGCACCAGGCGTTAACAAGGTGCCCTTCCTTTCACCCAAGCGCTAGAAGGCGCAGGCGATGACGAGTTCGGTGGTGCGGTCCGGCAGCAGGTCGAGTTTGCCGATCCGGCCCGCCGCCCGCAGGTCGTCGGCGACCTCGGTGAGCTGGTCGAGCAGGGCCGCCGGACCGAGCGCCTCGGCCAGCGGCACCTCCGCCCTCATCGACAGCTTCCGCTCCGACTTGGCCCGCCGGACCTGCCCCAACGCGTCGGAGGCCAACCGCAGCAGCGCGGGATCACCCTCGCCCTGGACGGCCCGGTTCACCTCGTACGTGGTGGGCCACGGCGACCGGTGCACCGACCCGTAGCGCCACCAGGACCACACCTCCTCCGTCGCGTACGGCAGCACCGGCGCGAAGAGCCGGAGCTGCACGGAAAGCGCGGTGGCCAGCGTTGCCCGGGCCGAGTCCGCCCCGGCACCGGTGCCGTAGGCGCGTTCCTTCACCAACTCGATGTAGTCGTCGCAGAACCGCCAGAAGAACGACTCGGCGGCCTGCAACGCGGCCGTGTGGTCGTACGCCTCGAACGCGGTGGTCGACGCCGCCACCACTGACGCCAGTTCGGCCAGCACCGCCCGGTCCAGCGGGGTGGTCGCCGGGGCGCGCAGGGCGTCGGCGGCACCGAGCCCGAGCGCGAACCGCGACGCGTTGAGCAGCTTGGTGGCGAGCCGCCGACCGACCTTGATCTGTGCCGGGTCGAACGCCAGGTCGGTGCCGGGCCGGCCGTTGGCCGACCAGTAGCGCACCGCGTCGGAGCCGTGCTGCTCCAGCAACGCCATCGGGGTCACCACGTTCCCCTTGGACTTGGACATCTTCTTGCGGTCCGGGTCGAGGATCCAGCCGGACAACTCGGCGGTGTGCCAGGGCAGCGTGCCGTGCTCCAGGTGGGCCCGGACCACGGTGGCGAAGAGCCAGGTCCGGATGATCTCCTGGCCCTGCGGGCGCAGGTCCATCGGGAAGATCTTCCGGAACAGTTCCGGGTCACGTTCCCAGCCGCCGGCGAGCTGCGGGGTCAGCGACGAGGTGGCCCAGGTGTCCAGCACGTCCGGATCGCCGACGAATCCGCCCGGCACGCCGCGCTGCGACTCGTCGTAACCCGGCGGGGCGTCCTCGGACGGGTCGATCGGCAGCGCGGAGTCCTCCGGCGTGAGAGGGTGGGACCAGTCCGGCTCGCCAACGTCGTCGAGCCGGTACCACACCGGCACCGGCACGCCGAAGAATCGCTGTCGGCTGACCAGCCAGTCGCCGGTCAGGCCGCTCACCCAGTGTTCGTAGCGGTGCCGCATGTGCTCCGGCACCCAGCGCATCTCCCGCCCCCGGGCCAGCAGCGCCTCGCGCAGGTCGGCGTCGCGGCCACCGTTGTGCAGATACCACTGCCGGGTCGAGACGATCTCCAGCGGCCGGTCGCCCCGCTCGTAGAACTTCACCGGATGCGTGATCGGTCGCACGTCGCCGACCAGGTCACCCGCGTCGACGAGCAACTCCACCAGACGACGCCGGGCCCCGTTCACGGTCTGCCCGGCCAGCTCCGCGTACGGGCCGCCGGGCACCCCGGACGGTGGCTCCGGCAGCAGCCGTCCGTCGCGGCCGATCACCACCCGGGTCTCCAGGTCCAGTTCCCGCCACCAGGTCACGTCGGTCAGGTCACCGAACGTGCAGACCATCGCGACGCCGGTGCCCTTGGCCGGGTCCGCCAGCGTGTGCGCGCGCACCGGCACCTCCACCCCGAAGACGGGGGTGCGCACCACCGTGCCGACCAGGTCGGCGTACCGCTCGTCGTCGGGGTGGCAGACCAGCGCGACGCAGGCCGGCAGCAGCTCCGGGCGGGTGGTGTCGATCAGCACCTCGCGCCCGTCCGGCCCGTGGAACCGCAGCCGGTGGTACGCGCCGGGGCGCTCCCGGTCCTCCAGTTCGGCCTGGGCCACGGCGGTGGCGAAACCGACGTCCCACAGCGTCGGCGCCTCCGCCTGGTACGCCTCGCCCCGGGCCAGGTTGCGCAGGAAGGCCCGCTGCGAGGTGGCCCGGGCCGCCGGACCGATCGTGGTGTACATCAGCGACCAGTCCACCGAGAGCCCCAGCCGCCGCCACAACGCCTCGAACACCTGCTCGTCGGAGACGGTCAGCCGCTCGCACAACTCGATGAAGTTGCGCCGGGAGATCGGGGTCGGGTCCTTGCGGGCGGCGTCGTCCACCGGCGCCTGCGGTGCCTGCCACTCCGGGTCGTACGGCAGGCTCGGGTCGCAGCGCACGCCGTGGACGTTCTGCACCCGTCGCTCGGTGGGCAGTCCGTTGTCGTCCCATCCGATCGGGTAGAAGACCGTCCGCCCCCGCATCCGCTGGAAGCGGGCGACCAGGTCGGTGTGGGTGTACGAGAAGACGTGCCCCATGTGCAGTTCGCCGGATACGGTCGGCGGCGGGGTGTCGATCGCGTACACGTCCGACCGCTCCTTCGTGCGGTCGAACGTGTACGTGCCCTCCTCCTGCCAGCGGCGCGACCAGGTCTCCTCGAGTCCGTCCAGGGTCGGACGCTCGGGGACGCCGGTGCGGGCCGTCCTCGCCGTATCAGTCATCCGTCGATCGTAGGCGGGGGACCAGGGGGGCGGTCACCGGAATTTCTACAGCAGCGAGTCGCGCCACTGGCGGTGCAGCGCGGCGTACCGGCCTCCCTCGGTGACCAGTCGGGCCGGGGGGCCGTCCTCGACGATCCGGCCGCCGTCGAGGACCAGCACCCGGTCGGCGGTCTCCACCGTGGAGAGCCGGTGCGCGATCACCACTGCGGTCCGGTCCCGCAGGATGGTGCCGAGCGCGTGCTGCACCAGACGTTCGGTCGGGACGTCCAGCGACGAGGTGGCCTCGTCCAGGATCAGCACCGCCGGATCGGCCAGGAAGGCCCGCGCGAACGCGACCAACTGCCGCTGCCCGGCGGAGAGCCGGCCGCCGCGCCGGTGCACCTCGGTGGCGTACCCGCCGGGCAGCGCGGCGATGAAGTCGTGCGCGCCGATCGCCCGCGCGGCGGCCTCGACGGCGGCGTCGTCGGCGTCCGGCCGACCGAACCGGATGTTCTCCGCGACCGTGCCACCGAACAGGTGGGTCTCCTGGGTGACCAGCACCATCGTCCGGCGCAACTCGGTGTCGGCCACCTGGCGCAGGTCCACGCCGTCGAGGCTGACCGTGCCGCCGGTCGGATCGTGGAACCGGGCCAGCAGCTTGGCGACGGTGGACTTGCCGGCGCCGGTCGGCCCGATCAGCGCCACCGTCTGCCCGGCGGGAATGTCGAGGTCCAGGCCGGTCAGGATCGCCCGCCCGGTGTGGTAGCCGAACGACACGTCCCGGAACTCCACCGCGCCCCGGGTCGGCCCGCGCGGCAGCGGCACCGGCTGCGCGGGCTCGGCGACCTCCGGACGCTCGTCGAGCACCCCGGCGAGCTTCTCCAACGCGGCCGTGGCCGACTGGAGCGAGTTGTAGAACTGGCTCAGCTCCTGCATCGGCTCGAAGAACCGGCGCAGGTAGAGCAGGAAGGCGGCGAGCACGCCCACGCCGGTCTCGCCACCCAGCACCCGCGCGCCGCCGTAGCAGAGCACCACCGCCACGGTGACGTTGCCGATCAGCTTGATCCCCGGGGAGTACGTCGCGATCAGGCGGAAGGCGTGCCGGCTGCTGTGCCGGTAGTCGTCGTTGACCGAGGCGAAGATCTGCTGGTTGCGCTCCTGCCGGCGGTACGCCTGCACCGCCCGGATGCCGCGCATCGACTCCACGAAGTGCACGATGACCAGCGCCATCGCCTCTCGGGTCCGGCGGTACGCAGCGGCCGAGGCGCGGGCGAACCAGCGGGACAACCAGAACAGCAGCGGGAAGGCGAGCAGGGTCACCGCCGCCAGCGGCAGGTCCAGCCAGAGCAGGATACCGGCCACCGACACGATCGTCAGAGCCGCCATCACCAGGCTCTCCACGCCTCCGTCGACCAACTCGGCGATCGAGTCGATGTCGCTGGTCAGGCGCGAGATCATCCGGCCCGAGGTGTACCGCTCGTGGAAGGCCACCGGCAGGCGCAGGAAGTGCGCGTACACCCGCTGGCGCAGGTCGAGCAGGACGGCCTGGCCGATCCGGGCGGAGAGGGCGAGGAAGGCGCGCCGGGCCGCGTACTCGATGCCGGCCGCGGCGGCGAAGGCCACCGCGACCGCGACCAGCGGACCGGGCCGGCCCTCGCGCAACGGGTCGATGGCCCGGTCGATGCCGAGCATCACCAGGTACGGCCCGGACATGGCGGCGGCGTTCTGGGTCAGCAGCAGCGCCACCGCGGCGCCCAGCCGGGCGCGGTGCGGGCGCAGCACGTCGGCCAGCAGCGCCCGGCTGCGGGCGCGCAACCGGGCCACCGCCTCCGGGCTGGTGTCCTCGGCGAGGCTGCGGTCGGCGTGCGGGTCGGGGGCGATGCCGCGCCAGTGCGTCGGGTCGGCGACCGTCGGGCGGGAGGTCGTCGGTGCGGCGATCGTCGGGCCGGACAGCGCGGGATCGGCGGCCGTCGGTGCGGGGGCGGCCGGTTCGGGTCCGGCGGCGCCGGTCATGAGCGCACCAGCGGTGAGCCGTCGGGTGCCGGGTCGGCGGACGCCCGGGGCGGCGGTGCGACCGGTTCGTCCGGCCCGGCCGGGGAGACCGGAGCAGCCGGTCCAGCCGGAGCGACCCGTTCGGGGCCGACCCGTTCGGTCGGTTCGGCCGAGAGCACCGCCCGGTACGCCGGCACCGTGGCCAGCAGTTCGGCGTGCGGACCGATCGCGGTGATCCGGCCCTGCTCCAGCAACGCGACCCGGTCGGCGAGGGCGATCGTGGACGGCCGGTGCACCACCAGGAGCGCGGTGGTGTCGCGCAGCACCCGCTTCAGCGCCGACTCGACAAGCGCCTCTGTGTGCACGTCGAGCGCGGAGAGCGGATCGTCGAGGACGAGCACGGCGGGCCGGACGAGCACCGCCCGGGCCAGCGCCAACCGCTGCCGCTGGCCGCCGGAGAGGGAGAGCCCCTGCTCACCGAGCCGGGTCCGCAGACCCCACGGCAGGTCGTACGCGAACTCGGCCTGGGCCAGTGTGAGTGCCGCCCGGACCTCGTCCTCCCCGGCGTCGGGCCGACCCAGGGTGAGGTTCTCCCAGACCGACATGGAGAAGAGCGTCGGCTCCTCGAAGGCCATCCCGACCAGCCCACGCAGCGAGGCCAGCCCCAGGTCCCGCAGGTCGTGCCCGTCCAGCGTGATCCGGCCGCCCGTCGCGTCGTGCAGTCGGGGCACCAGCGACAGCAGTGTGCTCTTGCCGCTGCCGGTGGCACCGACCACGGCGAGCGTCTCGCCCGGCTCCACGGTCAGGTCGATGCCGCGCAGCACGGCGGTGGTGCTGCCCGGGTAGCGGAACGTCACTGCCTCGAAGCGCAGCCGCCCGCGTACCGCCGGACCGGAGAGAGCCACCGCACCCGGCGCGTCGACGATGCCCGGTGCGGTGTCCAACACCTCCTGGATGCGGTCGGCGGCGGTGGCCGCCTCCTGCCCGTTGGCGATGATCCAACCCAGCGACTGCACCGGCCAGATCAGCATGAGCTGGAGGCTGACGAACGCGACGAGCTGACCGATGGTGAGCCGGCCGGTGGCGACGGCCGCCGCGCCCGCCACCAGCACCACGCCGAGCGTCAGGTTGGGCACCAGGTCGAGCAGGGCGGAGGTACGGGCGAGCAGCCGCCCCTTGCCCACCCCGGTGTCGTGCAACGCCCGGGTGCCACCCGCGAACCGGGCCGTCAACTGCGGTCCCCGCCCGTACGCCTTCATGGTCCGCAGCCCCTGCGCGGTCTCCTCGACCAGCGTGGCGACGTCGCCCTGCTGGTCCTGCATCCGTCGGGACGCGGTGTGGTAGTGCCGGCCGAAGCGGCGGGCGATCAGGAACAGCGGCACCGCGCTGGCCGCCACCAGCAACCCCAGGACCGGGTGCAGCCGGATCAGCAGCACCACGACGACCAGGTAGGTGACCAGGTTGAGGATGAGGAAGAACAGCCCGAAGGAGAGGAACCGGCGCAGCACGGACAGGTCGCTGGTGATCCGGGACAGCAGCTGACCGGACGGCCACCGGTCGTGGAAGCTGGCCGGTAGTCGTTGCAGATGGGCGTAGACGTCGGCGCGGATGGTCGCCTCCATCGCCACCGAGGACGACGACTGCACCCACCGTCGAATGAAGATCAGCACGGCTTCGGCCAGCCCGAGCGCCAGCGCGAGCGCGCCGAGCCTGAGCAGCCCTGGCAGATCCTGCGCGGCCACCGGACCGTCGACCACCCGTTGCGCCACCAGTGGCACGGCGATGCCCGCGCCGGTGGCGGCGAGCCCGGCCAGCATCAGCCAGGCGAACTCGGTGGCGTGTGGGCGCAGGTAGCGGCGCAGCCGCCACAGGTTCCGCAGCGGATGTCGTCCGACCTCGCCCCGGTCGGTCGGGCCGCCGTCGCTCCCCGCAGCCACTACCCGACGGTAGCGGCAAACGCCGGGTCACCGGTGTCGGTTTGTTGTCAGCTATGTTGCCCTGTCGGACGGTTGTCCACAGGGGAGCGTCCGGGGCTGCGGGCAGCCACTCCGGCTGTCCGGATGGGGCGATCGCGGTCATCGAGAACTACCGCCTGCAGTTCCGCCGCCCGGGCCCCCTTCCGCCAGCCGGCCGTCAGCACTGGCGCGGCTCGCGGCGAAGCGGGTCGGGCCCCGCGCCTCAACGGCCTCCCTCGTGCGCGAGCAGCCACTCCTTCACCGGCAGTCCCCAGCGGTATCCGCCCAGCGTCCCGTCGGTGCGCAGCACCCGGTGACACGGGACGAAGAGGGCAGCGGCATTACGGGCACAGGCCGCTGCGGCGGCGCGGATCGCGGCGGGGCGTCCGGCCAGTCCCGCGTACGCGGTGTAGGTGACCGGCTCACCCGGCTTCACCTCCCGCAGCACCTGCCAGGCGTGGGCCAGGAACACCCCGTCGGTGTACTGCTCGACCGGCACCGCGTCGATCGCGGTCAGGTCACCGTCGAGGTACCGGGTGACGGCGTCGGTGACCGGGCCGAGGTCCCGATGCTGCCGAAGGGTGCCCCGCAGGCGCGGATGGATCAGCGGCAGCAGGAGTGCCGGGTCGGCGGTGAAACCGGCGGACCGTACCGCGCCGTCCGGACCGGTGAGGATGGTGAGCGGACCGGCCGGAGTGTTCACGGTGGCGTAGTCGACGGTCGGGTCGGCCGGGCTCTGCGAGGTGGGGTTCACACTCTTCTCCAAGGTCGGGTTCATGCTGCTCTCCAGAGTCGGATCACCGCGTACGAGCGCCAGGGGCGCCATGCGGTGGCGTACGCGTCGAGGGCCGTCGGGTCGTCGGGCAGGCCGAGGGCGGCAGCTCCCCGGCGGACCGCCAGGTCGGTGGGAAGGAACGCGTCCGGGTCGCCGAGCGCGCGCATCGCCAGGTAGCCCGCCGTCCACGGGCCGATGCCCGACGTCGCGGTCAACCGCCGTGCGGTCTCCTGCCGGTCGCCGCCGGGTGCCAGGTCGAGTCCGCCGTCGACGACCGCCCGGGCCACCCGCCGGATCGTCTCGCGCCGGCCCACCGGCATCCGGAAACCCGCGTCGGGCACCCGCAGGATCTCCTCCGCCGTCGGGAACCCGCGCAGCCAGCCCTGCCGCTCCCGCAGGCGGTCGTCGTCGTAACCACTGTCACCTGCCCCCGGCCCGTCGCCTGCTTCGATCCTGTCTGCCTCGGCCTTGGTGCCGGCTTGGGCTCTGGTGCCTGGCTCGGGTCGGCCGCCCACGCCGCGCGTCCGCGTGCCGGGCGTGCCTGTGCTGAGGGTGCCCGTGTCGGGCGGGGCGTCGGAGATCGCGGCGAGCAGCCGGGTGAGCGTGGTGCGGGCCGAGGCGAGCGAGACCTGCTGGGTGGCGATCGCCCGGACGACCGTCTCGAAGCCGTCCACCGCGTGCGGGACACGGATGCCGGGCTCGGTAGCCACCGCGCCGGCCAGCGCCGGATCGGCACCCAGGGTCTGGTCGACCGCGACCGGGTCGGCGTCGAGGTCGAACAGGTGCCGGCACCGGGCCACCGCCGGGGCGAGATCCCGCAGATCGGTCAGTCGCAGCGTGGCCACGACGTACCCGTCCGCAGGGGTCAACACGGCCTCGCCGGGGCCGTGGGGCAGCCGCAACCCCCGGCGGTACGCCCCGTCGCGCACCTCGTCCACCCCGGGCAGCGTCCGTTGGGCCAGGAAGTCGAGCAGTGCGGCGGCGTGCAGCGGCGGACGGTACGCCAACCGCACGGTGACCGTCCCCGCACCGCCCGCGTCGGACCTGCGGACACTGCGCAACTGGGACGGGGGTACGCCGAAGACCTCGCGGACGGTGTCGTTGAACTGCCGGACGCTGCCGAAACCGGCGGCGAAGGCGATCTCGGCCAGGCCCAGTCCGGTGGTCTCGATCAGCGTTCGGGCGGTCTGGGCCCGTTGCGCCCGGGCCAGCGCCAGCGGCCCCGCGCCGAGTTCCGCCCGGAGCATCCGGTGCAGGTGCCGTTCGGTGTACCCGAGCCGGGACGCCAGCCCCGGCACGCCGTCGCGGTCCACCACGCCGTCGGCGATCAACCGCATCGCCCGGCCCACCACGTCGGCACGGACGTCCCACTCGGGCGAGCCGGGGGAGGCGTCCGGCCGGCACCGTCGGCAGGCACGCAGTCCGGCCCGCTGGGCCGCCGCCGAGGACGGGAAGAACCGGACGTTGCGCCGCTTCGGGGTCACCGCCGGACAGGACGGCCGGCAGTAGATCCCGGTCGAGGTCACGCCGGTGTAGAACCAGCCGTCGAACCGCTGGTCGCGGCTGTCGACAGCCCGGTAGCACCGCTCGAAGTCCAGATCCACGTCACCGATGATGCGCCTCCCGCCGACCTCCGGCTGGCGGAATTCGGACCCGGTGCAAGGAGGGGTCCCCTACTAACGCCTCGTGTATAGGAAGGGTCCCTTCCTTACATCCATACCCGCTGCGAGCTGCGGCGAGTGGCGGGATGGTGGGCACGGGTGCGACGTGGGCGCGGGGAAAGTGTCGGTTGTGGTCGGTAGCGTGCGGCCACCAACTCAAGAAGGGGCGCGGTGATGGCGAGCGTGGCGGGTCGGGCATCGGCGTCGAGGCAGGGACACCCCCCGCTGGACGAGGCTGTCGTCCAACGCTTCTACGAGCGGATGCGCGTCGTCGCCCCGGCGGCGGTCGGCGCCATCGAGCGGGACCGTGCCGACGACCCGGGGCGCGCCTTCGGCGACACCGCCTGCGGGCGCCTGCTGCGGTCGCTGGACCACGACGGCGTACGGGCCCTGGGCATGTGGGTGCACCACTGGTGCATGCGCTTCTACGACGACGACACCCGCGCCGCACTGCGACTGCTCCGGGAGATCGCCACCCGGTCGACGTTGGGCTGGACGGCCGACGAGGTGCACTGGATGCTCGGCGAGTCGCACGGTGCCGACCCGACCGCGGACGCCCGGTTCACGCTGCCGCTGGCCGCTGCGGCCGAGCTGGCCCCGGGTTCGCTGCGGGTCGACACGCTGGTGCCCCGGCAGGCGGGCCCGAGCCGGCGAAGCTGACCCACCGCTGACCGTGGTCGGCGGGTAACGGCGTAAGCTGGCTCGTCGTGAGTCTCACCATCGGCATCGTCGGCCTGCCCAACGTCGGCAAGAGCACCCTGTTCAACGCGCTGACCAAGAACGACGTGCTCGCCGCGAACTACCCGTTCGCGACGATCGAGCCAAACGTCGGCGTGGTCGGGCTGCCGGACGAGCGGCTGGTCAAGCTCGCCGAGATCTTCGACTCGCAGAAGGTGCTTCCCGCGCCGGTGTCGTTCGTCGACATCGCCGGCCTGGTCCGGGGCGCCTCCAAGGGACAGGGGCGGGGCAACGCCTTCCTCGCCAACATCCGCGACGCCTCGGCGATCTGCCAGGTGGTGCGGGCCTTCTCCGACCCGAACGTGGTGCACGTCGACGGCAAGGTCTCCCCGGCCGACGACATCGAGACGATCAACACCGAGCTGATCCTCGCCGACCTGCAGACCCTGGAGAAGGCGCTGCCCCGGTTGGAGAAGGAGGCCAAGCTCCGCAAGGACCGGGCCGCCGCGGTGACCGCCGCCAAGCAGGCCGTCGAGGTCCTGGACGGCGGCACCACCCTGTACGCGGGCGCGGCGGCAGCCAAGATCGAGCTGGAGCACCTGCGGGAGCTGCACCTGCTCACCACCAAGCCGTTCCTCTACGTCTTCAACGTCGACGAGGCCGAGCTCAACAACGCCGAGTTCCTCGACGAGTTGCGGGCGCTGGTCGCCCCGGCCGAGGCGGTCTTCATGGACGCCAAGATCGAGTCGGAGCTGGTGGACCTGCCCGAGGAGGAGGCCCGCGAGCTGCTGGAGTCGATCGGCCAGTCGGAGCCGGGGCTGGACCAGCTGGTCCGCGTCGGTTTCCGCACGCTCGGCCTCCAGACGTACCTCACCGCCGGCCCCAAGGAGGCACGGGCCTGGACGGTCGCGGTCGGCGCGACCGCGCCGGAGGCCGCCGGGGTGATCCACTCCGACTTCCAGCGCGGCTTCATCAAGGCCGAGGTGGTCTCCTACACCGATCTGGTCGCGGCCGGTTCGATGGCGGCGGCGAAGTCGGCGGGCAAGGTCCGCATCGAGGGCAAGGAGTACGTGATGCAGGACGGCGACGTGGTGGAGTTCCGCTTCAACGTCTGATCCTGGTCCAACGTCTGCCACCTAGGCTTCGCTCCATGGTGAAGCTGAGGGCGGTGGCTGTGCGTTGGCACTCGGACGACTTTCCCGGCTGGGTCGAGGCGTCCGTTCGCGACGCCCGAGGGCGTCACCATCGCATCGTCGCGGAGGTGCCCGTCCTCACGACGCTCACCGTGACGGCGCGATCGCGTTTCCCGATCGAGTTCTGGATCGAGGCTGGGGCGGGGAGTGTCGACGGCGGCGAGATGGTCGTGATGCTGCCGGACGGGATCGAGACCACCGAGGGCGAGCAGAGCCTGGTGATCGCCTTGGCCGACGACGACCAGGCCCGCTACCGCCATGACCGCGAATGGCTTGACTACGTGGTTCACGAACTCCCGGCCGGGGTGCTGTGGGGTGCCGATGGCGCGACGCCCGCCCAGTGCGCCGAGATGATGATCGGCTTGGACGATTTCGCTCGGACATGTGCCCGCCTCGGGCTGGATGACCACACCGATTTCCTTGAGGACTGCCGGTGGCATTTCGACCACTACCCGCACTACCTGGGTCGCCGCCGCCATTTCTCGGACTACGCGACGTACATCCGCGACCGACGCGGGCCGTTGCGAGTCTCGGTGCCGCCAGTTCCGAGCTGGATGCGGCGTCGCTGACCGGCCGCGCCGCCTGACGGTGCCCGGTCACGTAGCCCGATGGACTTCCACGTGATTGCCTGAGTTCGGCCCGGGTCGTGGCAGTGCAGCTGCTCTGGACCCGGCGTGTCGAACAGCCACACTGCCACGATCTTCCAACGTGGCGATCTGTCAGTCTGCTTCGCGATCGAGTTGTGACAGAGGGTGATTGTTCGGCCTAGGGTCGCGAGTATGCAACCCACCCCAGGCGCCCTTCCGGCACCCCCACCCGCGCACCCGGGACTGACCGCGCGACTCCACCAGTTGGCCGGGACGGACCAGCTGGTCGCCGACGCCGTGGCGTCACTCGATGCCGGTCAGCCCGCGCCGCTGAGTGTCGGGCTTCTCGACACCCCGGTCGGCAGCGACTACCTCCCGGTTGCCAACATGATCGTTCTCTCCGTCACGTACGCCGGTCCGGCGCTCGGCGCCATCGCCGACAAGCTGATCCTCTACCGGCTGGCCGCCCGCCTGCACGAGCTCGCCGTGGATGTGGGCGACCCGGTCGCGCTCCAGGCGTTCAACACGCGACAGGGGCACCTGTGGCGGTTGGCGAATCCGGCACCGGCTCCCGCACCTCCGGGGATCTGCCGCTTCTACCAGGGCACCAACCGGGAGAACTTCTATTCCGGGCCCGGCAGCATCTCGGCTGTGGGACTCGACCCGGGCAAGGCCGGTGGCGGTATCGGCTGCAAGCGGTGGGAGAAACACATCGTCGCTGCGGAGTACAAGGACCAGGGCTGGCACACCGTCACGCTCAGCTTCGAGGTGGCGCTCTCCTACGCGCGGCAGCACACCGAGTGGGCCATGGGAATGAAAGAACACGAGCCCGCCCTCCGGGACGTGGCGGAGTGCGGCGGCCTCGTCCTCAGCTTCGACGTGCCGGAGGCGAGCATCACCGGTAACGACCGGTGGCGCCAGGACAAGAGCGGTGACAGCAACAACTTTCAGACCCTGGAGGTGATCCCGCCGGGCCAGATCCAGGTGGTCGAGGAACTGGCCGTACCCGGACCGTTGACGAAGGTCGCGCCGCCGCCGATGGTCGCCCAGATCCCGGTGGCGCAGCGGCAGGCGACCGCCGCTCAGCAGACCGGCGCCAAGCGGCGCGTCTATCCGACGAACTTCTCCTGAGGCACCGGTGCGGCGGCGTGTCAGCCGGCGCGCAGCGCGTCGTCGAGGGCGGTCTCGCGCTCGCCCAGGTGCACCGGGTCACGGCCGGAGAGGACGTCCACCGCCGCCTTCAGACCCGCGCCGTACTCGCGGGTCGAGCTGATCCGCCAGGTCCGGTTGTTCAGCTCCCGCATCGTCTCGTCGCCCACACCGTTGGCGTCGACGCCGAGGTGACGGCAGACCGTGACGGCCCGGTCCAGGTGGAACGACTGGGTGACCACGGTCGCGCGCTCCACGCCGAAGACCCGCTTGGCGCGGGCGCAGGAGTCGTACGTGTCGAATCCGGCGTAGTCGAGCACCACCTTGTCAGCGGGTACGCCCCGGTCGACCAGCCAACGTTGCATCGCCTCGGGTTCGTTGTAGTCGTGGCGCATGTTGTCGCCGGAGACGAGGATCGCCCGCACCTTGCCGGTGGCGTACAACTCGCGGGCGATCTCCAGGCGGGCGCTGAGGAACGGCGACGGGGTGCCGTCCGGCTGGACCCGGGTGCCCAGCACCAGGGCGACGGGGGCCTCGGGCACCGCCTCGGCGGTGTACGTGTGCCCGTCGGCGCCGGAACGGATCCAACCGATGCTGGCCCAGGCTCCGGTCGTGACCAGCACCACGCCGGCCGTGCCGGCGAGCACCGCCCGGCGCAGCCAGCGGCCCCGGCCGTTCTCCCTGACCCGGCGCAGTCCGGCTGACACGGCGGTACGGATCGGCATGTGATCGATTATCCCAGCCCGTGGCGAGGCCACTCCCCGCGCCGGCACGTGGATGGCTGGTGCAGAGGGTGGCGTCGGTATAGGGATATGGACGCTGTCGAGCTGATGGCGCGAACGGATCATCGATCGGCCCACTCGGTGCGAGCCGCCGGCCTGGGTGATGCGCTGAACGGTTCAGCTCGACAGGGGCCGCAGGGGGCGAGCTTCCGGGCCCGACGTACCCGTCCGGACTGGTGGGTGGTGCGGGCACGAAGCGGCACGACGGCCGTCCCGTGCCCGCACCGGTCGTCAGCCGAGCCGGTAGACGGAGACGTGCGAGGTGCTGTCCGCCCCGAACGCCGAGCGGTCCCAGTCGGCGTACCGTTCGGCGAGGTGGAAGCCGGCCTGGGCCGCCATCTCGTCGATCTGCTCCGGCCACATGTACCGCATGGCGAACGGGTGCAGGTGTACTCCGGTGCCGTCGAAGGTGACGGTCTGCCGGAGGAACGTCTGCGCCGCACGGTCGTACCGGTGTACTCGGATGGCGACCGAGTCCTCGGTCACCTCCCAGGGCCGGACCTGCTCGTCCCGGTCGATGTCCGCCGGGTCGGGCACGTACGTCTCGATGACGAACGTCCCGCCCGGTTCCAGCACCCGCGCGACGTTGCGGAAGCAGTCCGCCTGCCGTTCCTCGCGGGTCAGGTTGAACAACGTGTTGAAGACCAGGAACACCAGTCGGTACGGCCCGGTGACCCCGGGTACGTCCGCCATGTCGCCGATGGCGACCGGGATGTCGGCGCCGCCCGGCTTGTCGCGCAGTTTCGCGACCATCTCGGGTGACCCCTCCACCCCCTCGACGGCGCAGCCGTGCGCGGCGAGCGGGAGGGCCACCCGGCCGGTGCCGATGGCGAGTTCCAGCGCCCGACCGTCACCGGCCAGGTCGGCGAGGAACGCCGCAGCCGGCATCGGGTCGGGCAGTCCACCGGGCAGGTCGTAGGTGTCGGCCCAGAACCGGCCGAAGTGCCCCGGGTCGTCGAAGACCGACATCAGCGGCCTCCGGTGCTGCTAGCGGCGCCGTGCGGCGCCTCGATCGTGGGAAACCACGTACTCACGAAGCCTCGTTTCGACGGAGTCGGTGACTGTGGGTCGCTGGACGTGCGTCGTGGCGTACCTCATGTCGGTCGCTCCCTTCGATCGGCTGAGGACCAGCCAAGCGGGCTCGATGGCGGCGGGCAACCCGTTTTCCGGCGCGTGGGTGCCGCGTCGGCCGTCGTCAGCTGATGTAGTGCAGGATCACGTTGTGCACGTGGTGGCTCTTCTGGTCGCCCCGGAACTCCACCTCGTAGGTGTGCGTGCCGACGTGGATGGCGATGGCGCCGGTGGAGAAGAACGAGCCGCCCCAGGACTTGTTGCTGACCACGCTCACGCTGGTGATCTTCGAGTACGGGATGCTGGTGATCGCGTACTTCTTGCCGACGAACGAACGGTCCTGGATGATCACGCGCCGGTCGGTCAGCCCGATGAACCCGGTGCCGGTGCCGACGGCGTCGTAGACGGCGATGATCTGTTCCCCGTCGAGCAGGCCACTCTGGATCTGCTGGAACTGCTCCTTGCGGTCGTACGTCGCGTTCGTCATGTACTCCACGGTAGGTGGCCGACGCCAACCAAGATCCGCCAGGTCAGTCCGTCGGACCGTCCCGGACGCGGCGTCAGCTCAGGCGGTCCTCGCCCGGCTCCGCCACCGCGCGGTAGGCGTCCTCGATCCGGGCGGCCAGCAGGACCTCACCCTCGGTGAGGGGCTCGTCGTGGTGCCCGACCCGGATCTGGGTGTGGTCGGCCCGCCGGCTGATCTCCGGTCGCAGGTGCAGCGCGTCAGCGACCACCTTGACCCGTTCGGTCAGGGCCGCGTGCTGCGTGTCGTCTATGACCAGAGTGCGCCGAATCTGGTCGCCCTCGCGCGTCCACCCGTTGAGTAGGGTGAGGGCGTCGCTCAGGTAGTCGTGCTTTGCTCGACCGCCGAACAGCGCACGCATCACCGCACCTCCCAGGCTTCGTTGCCGGCTTGTGGCCAAATCGTCGCCGCCCCGTGTCTTGTCGGTGCCTCTAGTCTTACGTCACTCGGATGGTGTGTCCACGCCCACACTTCTTGGGATTCCTGCCCTGACGGTCGACCAGGCTACCCAAACCGCCGATTGATCTGGCACGCTGGACGCCCGTGCGGACCGAACGGGCTAATGGTGGCGGGCAGGTTGCCCGCAGGGACCCGAAGGTGATCGTCGGGGCGGCCATCATCGAGGACGGGCGAGTGCTGGCCTGTGCCCGATCGGCCCCACCCGAGGTCGCCGGCATGTGGGAATTCCCTGGCGGGAAGGTGGAGCCGGGGGAGAGCGAGACGGCGGCGTTGGCCCGGGAGTGCGCCGAGGAACTCGGCGTACGCGTCGAGGTCGGCGACCGGGTCGGCCGCAGCGTCCGGATGGCACACGGCCGCTCGGTGCTCAAGGTGTACGCGGCCCGCCTGCTGCACGGTGACCGACCGCAGGCGTTGGAGCACTCGGGGATGCGCTGGCTCTCCGCCGCCGAGCTGGACACCGTCACCTGGCTGCCCGCCGACGCCCCCATCGTCGCCGCCCTCCGTCCGCTGCTCGGATCCGCCGACGCCCCGCCCGACGGGCCGGCATCCGAGAGGTAACCCGCCGTACGCGTCAGGTGTTACCGATGGTCAGACGATGGTGCCGAACGGTGCCAGTACGGAGACTGTGACTCCCGGTAGCCGAGAGCATACGGAGCATTGATGAGCGGACGGCCCTCTCATGTCCTCCTGGTGGGTGGCGGCAACGGCGCGTTCCTGGCGCACCGCCCGCAGACCCGCACCACCTTCGTCACCTCCCGCGAACTCCTGACCTGGTTCGGCAGTCTCGGACACCACGCGCGCGTCCTCGCGATCCAGGGTGACGAGCCCGACGACCTGGTCGTCGAGATGGTCCGGTCCATCCACGCGGTCGACCCGTTCGACGCCGTCGCCTGCCTGGGTGAGCCGCTCACCGTGCTGGCGGCGCGCATCGCCACGGCACTCGACCTGCCCGGCGTGCCGCCGCTCTCGGTGGTCCGGCGCATCGTGGACAAGGAGTCGATGCGGACCCACCTGGCCGAGGCCGGCGTCGAGAACGTCCGGGCCCGCACCGTCGAGAGCCTCGCCGAGTTGACCGCGATCGTCGGCGCGGGGCACCCGGAGGCCGCCTGGATCGTGAAGCCGGCCGCCGGTTGCGGAAGCCTGGGCGTGTCGAAGGTGACCCGGGGCAGTGACCTGGCCGCAGCGCTACGACGGGCGTCCGACCAGGAGTCACCGATCGATCCCGACCGCGCCAACCGCCGCGTGATCGTCGAGCCCTTCCTGTCCGGGCCGCAGTTCAGCGTCGAGTCGATCAGTCAGCACGGAGTCACCTCGGTGCTCGCGATCACCCAGAAGTTCTCCCACCCGGAGACGTTCGTCGAACTCGGGCACGTGGTGCCGGCGCAGATCCCCGACGCGGAGGCCGAGGTGGTGCGCGCGTACGTCGTCAGGATGCTCGACGCCCTCGGGTTCACCGACGGTCCCGCCCACACCGAGGTCGTCCTGACCTCGGACGGACCCCGGATCGTGGAGGTCAACGCCCGTCTCGGTGGTGACGACATCGGGCGGATGGCGTCGATCGTCAGCGGGGTGGACATGTCGGCGGCCTCGATCGACCTGGTGCTCGGCGAGCCGGTGCAGGAGCGGCTGCGCAACGCCGAGCCGAGCGGCACCAGCGAGGCGATCTGGTTCGTGACCGCGCCGGAGGCGGGGATCTTCGCCGGGTTGGACGGTGTCGAGGACGCCCAGGCCCTGGGTCCGTCGGTCGAGGTCACCGCACTGGTCCAGGTCGGTGCCCCGGTGGAGCTGCTCTCCGACTCGGGTTCCCGGGTCGCGCAGGTGCGGGCCAGCGCCGCCAGCGCCGAGGAGGCGGTCGGTCTTGCCCAGCGGGCCGCGTGGAAGCTGAACCTGCGGATAGCGAAGCGGGTGCCGGCCGAGGTCGGTGCCGAACACGCGATCTGAGCCGACGGCGACCACGGCCGTCGACGTGGAGATCGCATGGCCATGGCGCGGGAACGAAGCGGGGGGCCGTGGCGGATGCCACGGCCCCCCGGTCGAAACGGGTGTCAGTGCTTCTTGTCGTCCTGCTCCGGATGCGCGAAGTTGAGGTGCTCCGGGGGCAGCGGGAAGGTCACGTCGTCGCCGAAGGGCGAGGGTGCCGCCGCCCGGTCGAAGGTGAGCTCCGTCAGCGGCAGCTTGCCGCTCGCGTCGACCGCCGGGGCGGTCGGCCGGGGCACCTCGCGGTGCCAGTTGACGCCCTGCTGGGCCTGCACCTCGGCGTCGGTGTCGTGGGAGCCGCCCGCGTGCGAGTGCACGCCGTGGCCGCTGGCGCTGGAGCGCACGGCGCCCGGGGTGTGTTCGCTGGTCACGCTGGTCTGAGGCACCTGACCCCTCCGGAAGATCTTGCTACCGAGCCATACGAGTGGATCATACCTGCGATCGACGACCCGTTCCTTCATGGGGATGATCCCGTTGTCGGTGATCTTGATGTGCTCGGGGCAGACCTCGGTGCAGCACTTGGTGATGTTGCAGAAGCCGAGACCCTGTTCCGTCTGCGCGTACTCCTTGCGGTCGGTCCTGGTGTCCAGCGGGTGCATGTCCAGCTCGGCGGCCCGGATGAAGTACCTCGGCCCGGAGAACGCCGGCTTGTTCTCGTCGTGGTCACGGATCACGTGGCAGACGTTCTGGCACAGGAAGCACTCGATGCACTTGCGGAACTCCTGCGAGCGCTCCACGTCGACCTGCTGCATCCGGTAGTCGCCGGGGGCCAGGTCGGCCGGGGGTGCGAAGGCCGGGGTCTCGCGCGCCTTCTCGTAGTTGAACGACACGTCGGTGACCAGGTCCCGGATCACCGGGAAGGTGCGCAGCGGCGTCACCGTGACCGTCTCGTTCTCCTCGAACGTCGACATCCGGGCCATGCAGCTGAGCTTCGGCATCCCGTTGATCTCCATCGAACAGGAGCCGCACTTGCCCGCCTTGCAGTTCCACCGGCACGCCAGGTCGGGCGCGTCGGTCGCCTGCAGGCGGTGGAGCACGTCGAGGACCACCTCGCCCTCGTTCACCTCGATGGCGTAGTCCTGCAGGTCACCCCCGTCGGCGTCACCCCGCCAGATCCGGAAGTTGCGCTTCGTACCCATTCCTCAGCTCTCCTTCCCGGCAGCGTCAGCGGCGGCGACGGCGTCGAACTCGGCCAGTTCCTCGTCGGTCAGGTACTTGGCCAGCTCCGCGCGGTCGAAGAGGCCGATCAGTTCGGTCCGCATCTTCGGCAGCGGCTTGCGCTCCAGCTGGACGGTGTCGCCCTCCAGCGAGCAGACCAGGTTGACCCGGCGCCACTGCGGATCCATCGTCGGGTGGTCCTCGCGGGTGTGGCCGCCGCGCGACTCGCGGCGTTCCAACGCCGCCTTGGCGGTGCACTCCGACACGACCAGCATGTTGCGCAGGTCCAGCGCGAGGTGCCAGCCGGGGTTGTAACGCCGGCCGCCGGAGGCGCTGACCTTCGCCACCCGCTCGCGCAGCTCGGCCAGCCGGACCAGCGCGTCCTCCAGTTCGGCCTCCCGCCGGATGATGCCGACCAGGTCGCCCATCACCGCCTGGAGGTCCTGCTGGAGGGTGTACGGGTTCTCGCCGGTGTCCCGGTGCAGCGGGGCCAGCGCGGTCTCCACCGCGTGCTCCACCGCCTCCACGGCCACCCGGGGGCGCCCGCCGAGCTGGTCGAGGTAGGTGGCCGCGTGGCCACCCGCGCGCTTGCCGAAGACCAGCAGGTCGGAGAGGGAGTTGCCGCCCAGCCGGTTCGAGCCGTGCATCCCGCCGGAGACCTCACCGGCGGCGAACAGGCCCCGCACCGATCCGTGCGCGGCACCGCTGTCCGGGTCGACCTCGATGCCGCCCATCACGTAGTGGCAGGTCGGGCCGACCTCCATCGGTTCCTTGGTGATGTCGACGTCGGCCAGGCCCTTGAACTGGTGGTGCATCGACGGCAGGCGGCGACGGATCTCCTCGGCCGGCAGTCGGGAGGCGATGTCCAGGTAGACGCCGCCGGCCGGGGTGCCCCGCCCCTCCTTGACCTCGGTGTTGATCGCCCGGGCCACCTCGTCGCGGGGCAGCAGCTCCGGCGGACGCCGGTTGTTGTCCGGGTCGGTGTACCAGCGGTCCGCCTCCTCCTCGGTCTCCGCGTACTGCTTGCGGAAGACGTCGGGGACGTAGTCGAACATGAACCGCTTGCCCTCGGAGTTCTTGAGCACGCCGCCGTCACCGCGTACCGACTCGGTGACCAGGATGCCCTTGACCGAGACCGGCCAGACCATGCCGGTGGGGTGGAACTGGAGGAACTCCATGTTGATCAGGGTCGCCCCGGCACGCAGCGCCAGCGCGTGGCCGTCCCCGGTGTACTCCCACGAGTTCGAGGTGACCTTGTAGGAGCGACCGACGCCGCCGGTGGCGAGCACCACGGCGGGCGCCTCGAAGAGGACGAACTCCCCGGACTCCCGGTAGTAGCCGAACGCGCCGGCGACCCGGTCACCGTCGAGCAGCAGTTCGGTGATGGTGGTCTCGGCGAAGACCTTGATCCGGGCGTCGTACGAGCCGTGGTCGCGCTTGTCCTCCTGCTGCAGGGAGACGATCTTCTGCTGGAGGGTGCGGATCAGCTCCAGGCCGGTCCGGTCGCCGACGTGCGCCAACCGGGGGTACTCGTGGCCGCCGAAGTTGCGCTGCGAGATCTTGCCGTCCTTCGTACGGTCGAACAACGCCCCGTACGTCTCCAGCTCCCAGATCCGCTGCGGCGACTCCTTCGCGTGCAGCTCCGCCATCCGGAAGTTGTTCAGGAACTTGCCGCCGCGCATGGTGTCCCGGAAGTGCACCTGCCAGTTGTCCCGGCTGTTCACGTTCCCCATGGCCGCCGCGGCGCCGCCCTCGGCCATCACCGTGTGCGCCTTGCCGAACAGCGACTTGGAGATGATGGCGGTCTTCTTGCCGGCCAGCCGCGCCTCGATCGCCGCGCGCAGGCCGGCGCCGCCGGCCCCGATCACGACGACGTCGTAGTGGTGTCGCTCGATGCGGGTGGTGGTGCTCGGTCCGTGCTGAGGATTGGTCATGTCGGGGGCCCTTAGTTGATGAACCGCAGGTCGGAGATCCACCCGGCGGCGATCGACATGACGTAGAAGTCGGTCAGCGCCAACGTGCCGAGGGTGATCCAGGCGAGCTGCATGTGCCGGACGTTCAGCCAGGAGACGAAGCCCCAGGCCCGGTAGCGGACCGGATGCTTGGAGAAGTTCTTGAGCCGTCCGCCGATGATGTGCCGGCAGGAGTGGCAGGAGATGGTGTACGCCCAGAGCATCACCACGTTGCCGACCAGGATCAGGTTGCCCAGGCCGAAGCCGAAGCCCTCGGGACTGCGGAAGGCGGCGATCGCGTCCCAGGTATTGATCAACGAGATGATCGCGGCGAAGTAGAAGAAGTACCGGTGCGAGTTCTGCACGATCAGCGGGAACCGGGTCTCGCCGCCGTAGCTGGCGTGACCGTCGGGCACCGCGCAGGCCGGCGGCGAGAGCCAGAACGACCGGTAGTACGCCTTGCGGTAGTAGTAGCAGGTGAGCCGGAACAGCAGCAGGAACGGCAGGGTGAACGCGGCGTCCGGGATGATCCACCAGCCCGGCAGGTACTGCCCGAAGTGCGACGCCTCCGGAATGCACCGGTCGGTCACGCAGGGGGAGTAGAACGGGGTCAGGTAGTGGTACTCCTCGACCCAGTACCACCGGTGCATGAAGACCCGGACCGTCGCGTACGTGATCCATGCGCCGAGCCCGATGACGGTGATCAGTGGCGCGAGCCACCAACGGTCCGTACGCAACGTCTTCGCCGCGATGGCGGCACGTGCCCGCGCCCCCCGCGGTTTCGGTTTCGTTGCCGATGATGTCATTCGCGTCGTCTCCCTGACGGGGCCCTGTCACGGGCGGCGGAACACTTCCGGTCGGCAGGCGGACCGGTCATCCCGCGCCCACGTGCCACGTCATGCGCACACCAACGACCGCACCGGGTTTGTCGGCGCAGCTAAGTGACACACGTTACGCCGATCTAGGCGGGCCGTCCGCGCAAGGCAGTGTCCCGTGTGTCCCGAACTTTGGAAAGTCTCTCGCCATGATCAATATGTGAGCGTCCGAAAAAGATCGACAAACGGCCGATGAGCTGGTCAGCCGGACGCCCCGCCGGTGAAGTTCCACGCGGCCAACCGCAGCGACGGCGCCTCCCGCCAGACACCGTCGAAGCGGTCCGGCTGGCGTACCGCCCGGCGACCCACCTCCAGCACCCCGCCCGGCGCCAGCGCCCGGGGGTACGACTCGGTGAAGCGCAGGTCCCGGACCGCGTGGGTGACCCGACCCTCCTCGACCAGCCAGACCCCGTTACGGGTCAGCCCGGTCACCACGAGACTCTTCGGATCGAGCACCCGGGTGTACCAGAGGTCGCTGACCAGCAGGCCACGCCCCATCCGGGAGACCAGGGCCGCGGTGTCGGCGTCCACCGTCGCCCCGCTCGGCGGCACCGTCGCCCCGACCGTCTCCACCGCCTCGGCCCGACCGGACGGGACCAGCCGCAGGTTGCGCGGCATCGGACCGAACGTGGCGCTGCCGGGCGCGGCGTGACCGGTCGAGGTGGTGCCCGACTCGGCGGCGCTGCGCCGGTCATGTGCCACCGCCGTGGTGGTGCCCGCGTCCACCAGGGTCACCGTGCCGGTCGGCGTGCCCTCCAGGTCGAACGGCAACCCGCTGGCGCCGAGCGGATCGTCGACGAGTGTCACCGCCGGGTCGAGCTGCGCCGTTCCGGGCTCGGCGAACGACTGCCGCTCGGCGTACCGCTTGCCGTTGAAGCCGTACCAGGCGAGGTTCTGCAACAGGTCCGCCACCGCGGCCGGCTCCAGCACCACCGGGTACCGCCCCGGCGCCAACTCGATCGGGTCCAGGGCCGCCCGCGCCTTCGCGGCGGCCCGTCGCCCGAGAGCGGCGCCGTCGAGGTCGGCCAGCCGGTCGACGCAGTGCCGGGCCATCCCGTCCGCGCCACCGGCCCGGGCGATCCCGTCCATCGCGGCCTCCGCCGTGCGACCCTGCGCCGAGTGTCCGGCCGAGTTGGCGAACGCCACCGACCGGTGCGCGGTGCGGCAGTAGCCGGCCGTCTCCAACCCGTCGGCCGCGTCGACGAAGGCCCGCACCAGATCGGCCCGCTCGTCCGGACCGGCGTCGGCGGTGGCGGCGTCCCAGAGCGCCGGTGCCGGCATCGTCGTCGGCGGGGTCAGGCCGGGCCAGCCCCGGTCCGGCGGCGTGAAACGGGTCGCCGCCACCACCCGCTCCACCAGCGCGCGCAACCCGTCGGTGCTGACCGCGCTGCCCACCCCGGTGGCGGTACGCCCCGCCAGGTGCAGCCGCAGCCGGACCTCCACGGCGGACTCGGCGACGTTCTGGTGGATCGCCGAGTTCGCGAACCGGGTCAACGCCAACTCGCCCCGGGACACCGTCACCTCGGCCTGGGCGTCCGTCCCGCCCAGCCGGGCGACCAACTCCACCACCCGCCCGGCCAGCTCCAGCTCGTTCATGACGCCACTCCGCTTCGCTGCGTGCCGTCATTTTGGCTGAGCTTGATGATTCGCTCGCTGCGCTCGTTCATGACGCCACTCCGCTTCGCTGCGTGTCGTCATTTTGGCTGAGCTTGATGATTCGCTCGCTCATGCGCGCACTCCTACCCGGACGCCGCGGAAGCGGGCCGGTGCCGCCGGATGGCCGGTGTGGCCGGTCTGGCCCGGCTGGCCCTTGCCGCAGTTCGGGGTGCCCCAGGGGACGATCTCGGAGGAGAGCATGTCCATCGAGCGCCAGAACTGCGGCCCGATGCCGGTGTACGTGGGATTGCGGACCATCCGCCCGCGCCGGCCGTTGCGGATCTCCCAGCCGATCTCGCAGCCGAACTGGAAGTTGAGCCGCTTGTCGTCGATCGACCAGGACCGGTTGACGTCCATCAGCACCCCCTCGTCGGTGGCGGCGACGATCTCCTCCAGGGTGTGCGGGCCGGGTTCCAGGCCCACGTTGGTCATCCGCACCATCGGCAGCCGGGCCCAGCCGTCGGCGCGTACGCTGCCGCCGTAGTCCAGGCCCGCGACGGCGGCCGAGTCCCGGCCGGCCAGCACGCCCACCCACCGCCCGTCCCGGACCGCGTCACGCCGGACCGCCGGTGAGCCCTCGTCGTCGTAGCCGAAGCTGCCCAGCGCGCCGGGGATGGTCGGGTCGATGGTGATGTTCATCAGGTCGGAGCCGTACCGCAGCGAGCCGAGCCGGTCGAGGTCCAGCCAGGACGTGCCGGCGAAGGCCGCCTCCCACCCGAGGATGCGGTCGAGTTCGATGGCGTGCCCGACCGACTCGTGGATCTGGAGCGCCAACTGCTCGCCGCCGAGGATCAGGTCGGTCTCGCCGGCCGGGCAGAGCGGCGCGGTCAGCAGCGCCCGGGACTCCTCCGCGATGCGGGCCGCGTGCGCGGTCAGGTCCAGTGAGTCGACCAGTTCCCAGCCGGTGGTGCCGTACTGCCCGCGATAGCTCGGCCAGGACCGGCGCTGCGTCTCGCCGTCGCCGACCGAGGTGGCCGAGATGCCCGCACCGCACTCGCGGATGTGCTGGTCGATGCGGTGGCCCTCGCTGGAGACGAACCACTTCGAGGTGTCCCAGACCTGGTAGAGGCCCTCGGTCAGGTCGGCGCCGTGCTCGGCCATCGTGCGGGTCGCCGCCACCAGCAGGTCACCCTTGGCGGCCAGCGAGACGCCGAGCGGATCCACCTCGCACGGCGAGGCCCAGCTCGCCGTGGTCGGCGTCGACGGCACCAGGTCCACCGGGGGGCCGGGCACCCGCGCGCTCGCGGCGGCGATCCGTGCCGCCCGCCGGCCGGCGTCACGGGCGGTCGCGTCGGAGACCTCGGGTACGGCGTGGAAGCCCCAGCTCGACCCGACCAGCGCGCGGACGCCCAGCCCGATGCTCTCGTCCTGGGTCAGTGCCTCCACCTCGCCGTTGCGGGCCGTCATCGACTCGTAGCGCCGGTGCATCACGCGGACGTCCGCGTACCGGGCGCCGGCGTCCAGCGCGGCCTGCACGGCGACCTCGGCCGCGTCGAACTCGGTCATCCCCGCACCCCGTCGTGCTCGCTCATGGGCCGACCCTAGGCCAGCCGACCGACGTACGCGCGACGGACGGCTCGTGCCGTGCCGGGCCCTGAGATGTAAGGAGGGGTCCCCTGCTATGCACGAGGCGTTAGTAAGGTGCCCTTCCTTACACCGACAGGTGGGTGCGGAGGAAGTCGAGTTCCAGGCGCAGGAGGCGCTCGGCGAGCCCACCGGCGGCCATGTGCGTCGCACCGGTCAGCGGCAGCACCGAGTGCGGTCGGCCGGCGGCCAGCAGCGCGGCCGAGAACCGCAGCGTGTGCGCGGCCACCACGTTGTCGTCCACCATGCCGTGCACCAGCAGCAGCGGCCGGGCCTGCGCCGGGTCGGTGGGCGGCTCGGCGGCCGCCTCCACCAGCGAGTGATGGGCGTACACGTCCGGGCCGTCGTCGGGCAGGCCGAGATACCGCTCGGTGTACGCGGTGTCGTAGAGGGCCCAGTCGGTCACCGGCGCGCCGGCGATCCCGCACTTGAACAGCTCGGGGTGGCGCAGCACCGCGAGCCCGGCCAGCCAGCCGCCGAACGACCAGCCGCGTACCCCGACCCGGGACAGGTCCAGGTCCGGGTGCTTGTCGGCGAGCGCGGTCAGCGCCTCCACCTGGTCGAGCAGGATCACGTCGGCGAGCCGCCGGTGGATGGCCTTCTCGAACGACGGCGCGATGCCGGGCGTACCCCGGTTGTCGACCACCACCACCGCGAAGCCGGCGTCGGCCCACCACTGCCGTTCCAGCCAGGCCGCGCGGGCGGCGACCACCTCCTGGTGCCCCGGCCCGCCGTACACGTCGAGCAGCACCGGCAGCCGACGGCCGGTGACGTGGTTGTCCGGGTAGAGCACGGCCGAGGGCAGGCGTCGGTCGGTGACCCGTTCCAGCAGCGGCAGCGGGGAGTAGCGGGGCGTGGCCGCCAGCGACCGGAGCACGGCCACCTCGCGGTCGCCCTGCCGGACCGTCCACCGCACACCCGGGTGGTCGAGCGAGGCGACGCCGACGACCAGCACGTCCCCGCCGACCGCACCGTGGTGCCATCCCGCGTCGCTGGTCAGGCGGCGGGCGTCGACGCCGCCGCCGATGCTGGTGCGGACCCGGAACAGGTGCTGCTCGCTCGGTTCGCCGTCGCTCGCCTCGACCAGCAGGTCCGCCGGCCCGGTGCCGGTGGCCAGCCGGCCCACCACCCGGCGGACGTAGAGCGAGGGCGGGGTGAGCAGGGTGCCGTCGGCGAAGAGGCACCGCGCGTCGTACCCGTCGTGGGCGAGTTCGCCGCCGACCAGCACCCGCCCGTCCGGCAGGTGTGCGGGCGTACCGGCGATCGGCTCCACCCAGCGCGGGTCGGCCAGTTCGGCGTGCACCTGGGTCTCGCCGGTGCGCGGGTCGACGGCGAGCACCAGCCCGTGCTGCTGCGCGCGGCGCAGCACGGTGACCAGCGGAGCACCCTCGGCCCAGTGCACCGCGGTCAGGTACGGGTAGGTCTCCCGGTCCCAGTGCACGTCCACCCAGCCGCCGTCGAGGTCCAACAGGTGCAGGCTGACCTCCGCGTTGGGTCCACCGGCCACCGGGTACGCGACGCTGACCGGCGGGCTCGCCGGCTGCGCCGGGTCGTGCAGGTGCCAGCGGGGCAGCCGGGACTCGTCGACCCGGGCGGCCAGCACCGACCGGCCGTCCGGTGCCCACCAGTAGCCCCGGTGCCGGTCGAACTCCTCCGCCGCGATGTGCTCGGCCAGCCCCCACAGCACCCCGGAGTCCTCGCCGGCCAGGATCGTGTCGGTGCCGTCGACGTCGACGATCCGCAGTTCGCCCCGGCGTACCCCCTCGGCGGCGTCGGTGACGTACGCGAGCCGTTGGCCGGTCGGGTCCGGCCGGGGATCGAGGACCGGGCCGGCGGCCGGCACCTCGATCACGTCGCCGTGCACCAGGTCGGCCCGGAACAGCCGACCGGCCAGTGCGAACACCGCCACCCGGCCGGCGGCGTCCAGGGCGTACGCGCCGATGCCGGCGGCGGAGAGCCGCAGCCGCTCCCGTCGGGCCCGTTCGCCGGGGCTGAGCGCGGCCGGGTCGGCGTCCTCGCCGAGCAGCGCGACCGGGTCGGCGACCAGGTGTTCCTCGCCGCTCGCCACGTCCAGCTGCCAGAGCGCGTCGGCCGGGTCCTCCGGCCCCGCGGAACGCAGGAAGACCACCCGGGCCCCGTCGTCGGCCACGGAGACGGCGCGCGGCGCCCCGTGGCTGAACCGGCGGGTGCGGGCGGCCAGCTCGGGAAAGTCCACAGGCCAGATCGTATGCGGCGGCCGAGCGCGATGTGCCGGACCCGAGCGGACGCGTCGGGGGTGATCGGCGAGAACCGCCGGTTAGAGTGACCCTCGTGACGACGCTGCCCGACCGCCGCCTGTTGCTGGTCCACGCGCACCCCGACGACGAGTCCATCGGCACCGGTTCGACCATGGCGCACTACGCCGCCACCGGGGCCCACGTCACCCTGGTCACCTGCACACTCGGCGAGGAGGGCGAGATCCACGTGCCGGAGCTGGTCGGGCTCGCCGCCGCCGAGGCCGACCAGCTCGGGGGGTTCCGGATCGCCGAGCTGGCCGCCGCCTGCGCCGAGCTCGGCGTGACCGACCACCGCTTCCTCGGTGGCGCCGGACGCTACCGCGACTCGGGGATGATGGGCCTGGCCACCAACGACCACCCGCGCGCCTTCTGGCAGGCCGACCTGGACGAGGCCGCCGGCCAGCTGCTGGAGGTGATCCGGGAGGTACGCCCGCAGGTGGTGATCACCTACGACGGGAACGGCTTCTACGGCCACCCCGACCACATCCAGGCGCACCGGGTCGCGATGCGGGCCGTCGAGCTGGCCGCCGCCGAGGGGATCGCCCCGGCGAAGGTCTACTGGACGGCCATGCCGCAGAGCGTCCTGGAGGCCGGGATGACGCACTTCGAGGAGTCCTCGGACAACCCCTTCGCCGGCATCGAGAACGCCACCGACCTGCCCTTCTGCACGCCGGACAAGGACATCGCGGCGCGGATCGACGCGACCGAGCAGCACGCCGCGAAGGAGGCGGCGATGCGGGCGCACGCCACCCAGATCCCGGCCACCTCCTGGCTCTACTCGATCGCCGGCAACTTCGGCGCCGAGTTCATGGGCGTGGAGTACTTCACCCTCGCGGTGGGCGCGAAGGGACCGGGCAGCGGCCCGTACGGCTGGGAGTCGGACCTGTTCGCCGGGCTGGAGACCGCCGACGACCCGGATCGCACACCGGTCGGTACGGCCGGTCTCCGGTGACCGTGCCCACCGCGATGTCGGTCGCCCCGCCCGGACACCAGCCGCCACCGCCCGCGCGGGCCTGGCGGCGACCCGTGGACCTCGGCCTGCGGGCGCTCGGCGGGGTGGTCGCCCTGGTCGCCGGGGCGGTGACGGCGGTGCTGGAGTTGCTGCTCGCCCCGCTGCGGGTCGGTGGGTACCTGATCGGGGCGGCGGTGCTGGTGGCCGTGCTCGCGAACATCGTGCTGAGCTGGTTCGCCATGGAGACGGTGGGGTCCCGGTGGGCGGTGGTGCTGCCGGCGCTGCCGTGGGTCGTGATCATGGTGGCGGCGGCCGACCGGACCACCGAGGGCGACGTGCTGCTGGTCGGCAACTGGGTGGGGCTCACGTTGGTGGTGGCCGGGTCGATGACCTTCGCGGTGATGGCGTTCCGGTCGATCCTCGCGCCGAACCCGCCGTCCAGGCGGTACTGACGCCACCCCGTCCCGGGTGATAGACATTCCTGCCAGGAGGCCCGCCACCGGGGCGGGCGGTACGGCGGGAGGCGTGCGATGGGGCAGCGGTGGCGCGCGATCGGAGTGCTCGCGATCGCGTTGTTCGCGGTCAACGTGGTCGCCCGACTGGTGATCCGGTTCGGCTTCGACGGTGACGAGGCCGCCGCCGATCGGGTGACCCTCGGGATGTTCGCGGTGATCGGGTTGATCCTGGCCGGGATGGCCTACTCGTGGGGCCAGTCGCGTCCGGTGGCCCAGTGGGGCCCCGAGCTGGCCGGCGCGATCGGCATCGCGCTCGCGCTGACCATGTTCGTCGGGCCGCTGCTGGTGGGCCGGAGCCCGTTCGCCGACGGCAGCGCCACCTTCTTCTGGCAGGTCGTGCTCTACCTCGTCGCGACCACCGTCGGCACGATCCTGGGTTACCTGCTGCTCACCACGCTGGGCCGCGACCACCGGTCGCAGAGCCTCCAGGAGTACGCGGAGAGCGGCTCGGGCAAGCCGCGTCGCAGCGTGCGTCGCTGACCGGGTACGCCCGGCACGGGTCGCGCCGTCAGCTCGGGGCGATCCGGCTCCGGTAGGTGTGGTGGGTGGTGAAGCCCAGCGTCCGGTAGAGCGTCACGGCGGGCACGTTGTGCTGTTCGACCTGGAGGAACACGTCGGTGGCGCCGGCCGTGCCGGCCCACTCGGCGAGCGCGCCGATGACGGCCACGGCCACCCCTCGGCGGCGGGCCTCGGGCAGCACCTCGATCAGGGACAGTCCGAGCCAGCGGCCCGCGCCGGTGACGGTGCCCCGGCCGACCCCGACCAGCGTGTCCCCGTCGTACGCGTGCGCGAAGCGGACCTGTCCGACGGCGGTGAGCACGTGCCGGGCGGCGGCCGGCAGCCCGCCCTTGCGGCCGGCGGCCACCGTGAGCCAGTCGTCCGTCGGCGCGGCGGCCAGTTCGACGGCGGGTGCGGCGGCGGTGGCCGCGCGGGTAACCCGGCCGTCGGGTGCGGTCAGGGCGGCCAGCGGCACGGTCTGCACCAGCACCAGCGGGCGGCTCTCCCAGCCGCGCAGGTCGAGTTCGGCGCCGACCGGTGCGGCCAGCGGCAACGGCGTGTTGACGATCGCCGGCCGGCCCCGTTCGGCGTACCAGCGCTCGACCGCGTCGAGTGCGGCCGGCAGCGGCCGGTCGGGGTCGCCGACCGGCAGCGCGGAGTTGGCGCGGCCGGTCCAGCCGTCGGCGGAGCGCAGCAGCCAGTCGCCGAGCCGACCCCGGACGGGCGCCGGCCACGCCTCGTCGGCGGCGAGTTCCAGCGCGACCACGGCGTCGGCGGTGGGCCGGCGGGTCGGCGGGACCCGTTTGGCGCGGTGCACCTCGGCGATCGGTACGCGCAGCCGACCCTGCCGGGTGGTCATCGTGAGGTGGGTCTCGGTCAGCTCGACCAGCTCGCCGAGGGCGTCGGTGAACACCGGCCGACCGGCGCGTGAGCCCACGATCCGCCGGACCACGATCCGGTGTCCCACATCCTGCTCTCGGAGCACGATCGACCTCCTCCCCGGCGAGATACTAGGCTCTTACCGTCGCGTGTGATCGCGACGAGTCTTGCGGAGGAGAAGACCGGTGACCTACATCATCGCCGAGCCGTGCGTGGATGTGCTCGACAAGGCATGCATCGAGGAATGCCCGGTCGACTGCATTTACGAGGGCAACCGGATGCTCTACATCCACCCCGACGAGTGCGTCGACTGTGGTGCCTGTGAGCCTGTGTGCCCGGTCGAGGCGATCTTCTACGAGGACGACGTCCCCGAGCAGTGGAAGGACTACACCGGCGCAAACTACGAGTTCTTCGAGGACCTGGGCTCGCCCGGGGGTGCCTCAAAGGTCGGCAAGGTGGAGAAGGACGCCACCTTCGTCGCCGCGCAGCCGCCGCGCGGCGAGGGGCACTGAACGCCCCCGCGCCGGTCTCGTCGCGGCTGCCCGAGTTCACCTGGGACACGCTGGACGCCGCGGCGACCCTGGCCGCGGCGCATCCGGACGGCCTGATCAACCTCTCCATGGGCACGCCGGTCGATCCGGTGCCCGAGGTGATCCGGCGTGCGCTGGCCGAGGCGTCGGACGCACCGGGGTACCCGCTCACCGCCGGTACCCCGGACCTGCGTGCGGCGATCACGGCCTGGGTGGCCCGGTCCTGCGGGGCGGGCGTCGACGGGCTCGGGGTGCTGCCGACGATCGGGTCGAAGGAGCTGGTCGCCTGGTTGCCGACCCTGCTGGGGCTCGGGCCGGGTGACGTCGTGGTGGTGCCGTCGGTGGCCTACCCCACCTACGAGGACGGGGCCCGGCTGGCCGGGGCCACCACGGTCCGCGCCGACTCGCTGACCGCGGTCGGTCCGACCTCCCGGGTACGCCTGGTCTGGGTCAACTCGCCGGGCAACCCGACCGGCCGGGTGCTGCCCGCCGCCCACCTGCGCAAGGTGGTGGACTGGGCCCGGGAGCGTGGCGCCGTGGTCGCCAGCGACGAGTGTTACCTGCCGCTGGGCTGGGACGCCGAGCCGGTCTCGGTGCTCTCGCCGGAGGTCTGCGGCGGCTCGTACGACTCGGTGCTGGCCGTGCACTCGCTCTCCAAGCGGTCCAACCTCGCCGGGTACCGGGCGGGGTTCGTGGCCGGTGACCCCGCTCTGGTGGCCGAGCTACTCAAGATCCGCAAGCACGCGGGGATGATCGTGCCCAAGCCGGTGCAGGCGGCGATGGTGGCCGCGCTGCACGACGAGGAGCACGCCACCGCGCAGCGGGAGCGTTACCGGGCACGCCGGGAGGTCCTGCGGGCCGCGTTCACCGGGGCCGGGTTCACCGTCACGCACTCCGAGGCGGGGCTCTACCTCTGGCTGACCCGGGGCGAGGACTGCTGGGACACGGTCGACTGGCTGGCCCGGCGCGGCATCCTGGTCGCCGCCGGTGTCTTCTACGGGCCCACCGCCGGGCAGTACGTCCGGGTGGCGCTGACCGAGTCCGACGAGCGGGTCGCCGCCGTCGCCGCCCGCCTCGCCGGCCCCTGATGCGCGCGGCGGTGGTCGGCACCGGCCTGATCGGCGGGTCGGTGCTGCTCCGGCTGCACGCCGCCGGGCTGGACGTGACGGGCTGGGACCCGGACGACGCGACCCGCCGCCAGGCCCGGCTGGCCGGCGTACCCACCTCCGAGCGGCTGACCGACGCGGTGGCCGGCCGGGACGTGGTGTTCCTCGGCGGGCCGCTGCCGACCCTGCCGGAGACCCTGGTCGAGGTGGCCGCGGCGACCGGGCCGGACTGCCTGCTCACCGACGTCGGCAGCACCAAGGCCGAGCTGGCCGCATTCGCCGCGACCCGGGGCCTGACCCACCGCTTCGTGCCCGGTCATCCGATGGCCGGCACCGACCGGGCCGGTCTCGGTGCGGCCCGGCCCGAGCTGTTCGCGGGCGCCGCCTGGGTGCTCTGTCCCGCGCCGGACGGGCTGGGCGCGTTCCGCCGGCTGGCCGCCCTGGTCACCGAGGTGATCGGGGCCCGGGTGGTGCCGATGGCGGCGGACCGGCACGACGCCGTGGTCGCGCTCTCCTCGCACGTGCCGCACCTGCTCGCCGGTGCCCTGGCCGGTGCCGCCCAGCGCTCGCCGCTGCGCGACGCCGTGCTGACGCTGGCCGCCGGCAGCTTCCGCGACGGCACCCGGGTCGCCGGCACCCCGGCCCCGCGCACCGCGAACATGCTGCGCGGCAACCGTGAGCAGGTGCTGGCCGCCCTGGCCGAGGTCACCGCCTACCTCGACGAGCTGACCGAGGCGCTGCGAGCCGGTGACGGTGACGCGCTCACCGCCCGGTACGCCGAGGCGGGTGCCGCCCGGGTCGCCCTCGCCGGACGGCCGTACCAACCGACGGTCCGCCCGTTCCCGGTCGACGGTGAGGCCACCGCCGAGGTCGCCTGGCTGACCGGGCTGGGCGCGGCGGGCGGTCACCTCAGCGGGTGCCGGGTCCTCGACGAGGTGGTCTCGTACACTGCGCAGCTCCCGCAGGCCGGCTGATCCGTCGGGCGGGACGCATCGGTGGGCGCGGTACGTGAGCCGCCGCTAGGGTGAGGGCATGGTGGACGGACCGGTGGTGACCGTACGCGGTGAGGCGTACCGGGAAGTCGCTCCGGAGGAGGCCCGGTTCGCGGTGACCGCGCTCGCGCGCGACCGGGAGCGCGAGCCCACGCTGACCCGGCTGGCCGAGCGGGCCGCCGCGATCCGGGTGCTGCTCGACTCGTACGGGCCGACGATCGACCGCCGCGAGACCGGCGACCTGCGGGTGCGGCCCGAGACACGACGGTCCGGCGAGCGGGTGGTGGCCTGGCACGGCTCGGTGGTGACCACGGTGACGGTCAGCGACTTCACCGCGCTCGGCGAACTGATGCTGCGGCTGGCCGACCAGGACCAGGTGGCGGTCGCCGGGCCCTGGTGGTCGCTGCGGCCGGACAGCCCGGCCTACCGGGAGGCCCGGCATGCCGCGATCGCCGATGCCCTGCTGCGCGCCCGCGAGTACGCCGAGGCGCTCGACGCGCGGGTGACCGACCTGATCGAGCTCGCCGACGAGGGCGGCGGGCAGCCGATGATGGCCCGGATGTCGTTCGACGCCGGTGGGGTCGAGTCGACCGCCGTGCCGGAGTTGGAGCTCGATCCGCAACCACAGTCGGTGCACGCGGCGGTGCGGGCCCGGTTCGCGATCACCCGGCCGGTCCTGTCCTGATGACCGAGGCCCGGGTGCTGCCCGTCGACGAGTTGGTGCGGCGGGCCCGCGCCCTGGCCGACGCGGGTCCCCGGCAACTGCTCGGCATCACCGGCGCACCCGGTGCGGGCAAGTCCACGCTGGCCGCCGAGGTGGTCGCGGCGATCGGTGCGTCCGCCCGGCTGGTGCCGATGGACGGATTCCACCTGGCCCAGGCCGAGTTGCACCGGCTGGGCCGCGCCGCCCGCAAGGGGGCGATCGACACCTTCGACGCCAACGGGTACGTCTCGCTGATGCGCCGCCTGCGGCGCAAGGAGCCGACGTCGGTCTGGGCGCCGGAGTTCCGCCGGGAGCTGGAGGAACCGATCGCGGGCGCGATCGAGGTGCCGCCGGAGGTCCGGCTGGTGGTGACCGAGGGCAACTACCTGCTCGTGCCGGACTGGCCGTGGGACGAGATGCGGGCGTTGCTGCACGAGGCGTGGTTCCTGGATCTCGACGGCGACCTGCGACGGCGTCGGCTCGTGGCCCGGCACGTCGGGTACGGCCGGTCGGCCGAGGAGGCGCGCGCCTGGGCGCTGGGCAGCGACGAGGTCAACGCCGCGCTGGTGGCCGAGACCGCCGTCCGGGCCGACCTGGTGGTCCGGCTAGCCGACCCCCCTCCGGGGTGACGGCACGGCCCGACGCAGCATCCACGCCACCCGGGACCGTTCCCGCTGGAACTCGGCCGCCTCCGGGTATCCGCTGTGGCTGCGGATCGGCGGGTCGGCCACCTCGCCGTCGCTCGGGTGCAGTGCCTCCGGGTCGGTGACCGCGATGTCGCGTTCCCCGGCGGTGACCGGCCACCCGAGCGGGTCGGTGTCCCGCCAGAAGTTCGTCCACCGGGTCCCGGCCGAGGGGCGGGTCAGTGCCCGGGTCAGCACCGGCAGCCGGTCCGGGCCGAAGTACGCCGGGAAGATCCGGCCGTAGAGCCGGGTGAGCTGGCACCCGTAGGAGAAGAACCAGATCCGTTGCCGCCAGCGTTGCGGGATCTGGAGGATGACGGCGGTGCAGATGACGGTGCCCTGGCTGTGTCCGGAGAGGATGATGCCGTCCACCCGGCGGGGATCGTGTTCGGTCAGCGCGAGCAGCCCGGCGGTGCGGGTGAGCAGTTCCGGCACGGCCCGTTCGGCGTAGCTCGGTGGGGCGAGCGGGTGCGCGGCGCGCGGCCAGAACGTGCCGACGTCCCAGACCACGCCGACCGACCGCCGGACCGTGTCGTTGCGGTAGACCAGCAGACCGATCGCGGCGATCGCCAGAGGCAGCCACCCGAGCAGCCGGTCACCGACGTCGGCGACGACCCCGATGACGGTGCCGGTGGTGCCCGAGGTGAGATCGTGCGGGCGGGCGGGGGAGAGCACGACCATGCAGCCGAGCGCGGCGAGTGTCCCCGCGGTGCCCGCGTACCAGCCGATCAGTCGCAGTGCGTGTTCGCCGACCAGGCGGTGCAGGGCCTGGTGGGTGCTGACGTCCCGGGCGCGGCGCAGGTCGTGCGCGGAGAGACCGCCTTCTGCCCGCAGCTCGGCGTACTCCTGCCGGCGCAGTCGGCGGAACAGCACGACGGCACGGATCGCGACCAGGGCGAGCAGCAGCAGTGCCATGCCGAAGACCAGACCGGACCAGGTCACCGGGACCGGCGGCACCACCGGGGGACGTCCGCTGTCGGTGGCGTCCCGGTTGAGCAGGTCGCTGACCCAGTAGAGCAGGCCGGTGCTGTACGCGAGGCAGAGCAGCCACCCGAATCCGGCGATGACGGCCGGGCCGCGACCACGCCAGGCCAGGTCCGTGTAGGGCCCGAGGGGCTGGGTCACGTCGCTGGGTCGGGTACGCGGCATCAGGAGGCCGGTTGCGGCGAGGAGCAGCAGTGCCGGGACGACCTGCCACACCGCGAGCGGTGCCGGCGGCAGGAACGGCAACCAGCCCTGGCACCAGGCGGCGCCGACGGTGATCAGCACCGTGGCGGCGGCCGGTGTGGCACCGCCGCGCCGCCCGGAGCGGGCGGTCGCGCCGATCGCGATGAGTAGCAGCAGTTGGCCGGTGCCGAGCCAGGCGAGGACCCGGTCGAAGCCGGGCAGGGACCGGTCCTCCTGGCAGCCCGGCAGTGACGACGCGTCGCCGCAGCCGGCGGGTGGGCGGAGGGTGGCCAGCTGTGCCGCACCGCCCGCGCTGTCCGGCAGCATCAGCACCAGGACGGTGCCGACCAGCCCGAGGCCGGTGAGGACGATGACGGTGACGCTCCACGGGCCGAGCGGCGTCGCCCCGTCGCGCCGGGTCAGGAACGGCCGGCCGATCGCCACCACCGTGATCACGACGACCGCGACGAGCAACGCCACGGTGGGCCAGGCGATGACCGCCCGGGCTCCGTGCGGTGGGTGCAGGGCGAGGGTGGTACCGAGCGGGACGGCGACGGCGGCCACCGTACCGGTGCAGAGGTGCAGGACGGCGGCGCGGCGGAGCTGCCCCTCGCCCCACCAGAAGGTGGGATCTTCGAGTGGGTTGGCGAGCGGGCCCCGGGGTGGCTCGGGCGGCGACGGCGGCTCCTGTTCCGGCTGGCCGTCGGGCAGGTCGGCGTCGGCCGGTCCGGGTGGCTGGCGGACCGGCGGATCGGTCGGGTCGGCGGGCATCACCGCCTCGTACTGGTAGGTCCGCCAGGCGACCAGGCCGAGCACCACGATCAGGGCGAGCGGCACGAGCAGTCCGACCGCGAGCGCGCGGCTGCCCCGCTGCCACCAGGGGTCGGCGAGGAACTGCCAGGGCCCCGGGATCCGGCCCAGGCAACTGTCGTCGACGCACTGCCAGCCGATGAGGTCGACGCCGACGCCGGTGAGCGCCAGCACGGGTGTGGCCGTCAGCGTCAGGCAGAACAGTCGGATCAGCCAGGCGGTGATCCCGGACCGGCTGGCGAACCGTTCGCTGGTCGGGTCGGCCGGGATGCCGGGCCGGGCGTGCAGCGCCACGTTGGCCAGGGTGAAGGGCAGCAGCAGCGTCCACAGGGCCCGCTCCACGTCGCGCGCGGTCCGCGCGCCCGAGGTCAACTGCCCCCAGCTGTACGCCTCGACCACGATCGGGTCGCCCGTCGAGGTGCCGGGGGAGCGGTAGAAGCCGGTGACCGGTCCTCCGGCGACCAGTCGCGGCGGAGCGGGCTCGGTGCCCGGTTCGGTGGGCACACCCAGGGTCTCGGCCGGCGGCGTGTTCGACACGCCGTGTACGCGCAGTTCGAGGATCCGACCGCTCATGGCACGCCTCCCGGTGACGACTCTGTAACCCAGAGTGCCTGAACTGTGGAGGGAGTGCCATCCACCGCGAGGATGTTTTCGCAGGTAGGAACGTTTTTCGCGGAGATTGGTCCGGTCCGGACGGTGACCGAGTGTGCGGGGGTTATTGGTCCAGTTGGCGGACCGGGCGGGCCGGGTTGCCGACGGCGACGACGTTGGCGGGCAGGTCCTTGGTCACCACGGCACCCGCGCCGACCACCGTGTTCTCCCCGACGGTGACACCGGCCAGGACGATCGCCCCGCCGCCCAGCCATACGTTGTCGCCGATGGTGATCGGCTTGGCCGCCTCCCACTTCGCCCGGCGCTGCTCCGGGTCCACCGGGTGGGTCGGGGTGAGCAGTTGTACGTTCGGGCCGACCTGCACGTCCGCGCCGATCGTGATCGGTGCGACGTCGAGGAAGACCGCATTGAAGTTCACGAAGCTGCGTGGCCCGATCCGGATGTGGTAGCCGTAGTCGCAGTAGAACGGCGGGCGGATCCAGGTGTCCTCGCCGAGTTCGCCGAGCAGTTCCCGCAGTGCGGCGAGCCGGGCGTCGGGGTTGTCGGCGGGGCTGGTGTTGACGCGTTCCATCAGTCGGGCGGCGCGTTGGAGGTCGGCGAGGATCTCCGGCCCCTCGGCGAGGTACGGCTCTCCGGCCAGCATGCGTTCCTTCATGGATGCCACCCGCACGATCATGCCGTCATCCGCGACGCGCTGGTATCGACTTCGTCGAATTCTTGACTCCTTTGTGCATACTCGGTATGCAATCCTGGCAGGTGTCGATGTGACTCACATCGATAAGACACTCCAGAAGGAGGGTTCGGTTGCCTCGCAAAAGCAGACTGACCGCCATCGGGCTGGTGCTGGGCCTCGTGCTCGGCGCACCGGGCACGGCCACCGCCGGTCCGTCCCCCACCGCCGCACCGGGGTCCACCCCGTCGCCCGCCGCCCGTGCGGCGTCGGCCGGGAACACGACCGTCACCCTGATCACCGGTGACCGCGTCACGGTGAGCCCCTCCGGTGCGGCGAGCGTGCGCCCGGCCGAGGGCCGCTCGGGAATCCGCTTCCTCACCCAACGCCGGCAGGACCACCTCTGGGTGGTGCCGCAGGACGCCCTGCCACTGATCCAGGCGGGCCGCGTCGACCGGCGTCTCTTCGACGTGACCGGGTTGATCGCCGCCGGCTACGACGACCGCCACCGCAGCGACCTGCCGCTGCTGATGACGTACCCGGAGGGCGCCGCGCGGCGGACCGGGGTGCCCGACGGGGTAACCGTCACCCGTGACCTGGCCGCCATCGGCGGCGTCGCGGCCACCCTGGACAAGCAGGAGTCGAATCGGCTCTGGGCCGCCCTGGCCGGTGGCAGTGCGCGGATCGACGCGGCGGGGGGTGTCGAGCGGCTCTGGCTCGACGGCAGGCGACACCTGACTCTGGAGCACAGCGTGCCGCAGATCGGCGCGCCCGCCGCCCACCAGGCCGGCTTCACCGGTCGGGGCGTACGGGTGGCGGTGCTGGACACCGGCGTCGACGCCGCGCACCCCGACCTGGTCGGGCGGGTCGGCGCGGCGGAGAACTTCACCGAGGAGGAGAACCCCGGCGACATCGTCGGCCACGGGACCCACGTCGCGTCGATCATCGCCGGCAGTGGCGCCGCATCCGACGGCCGGAACCGAGGGGTCGCCCCGGACGCGACGCTGCTCGACGGCAAGGTCTGCGAGGAGTACGGCTGCCCCGACTCCGCCATCCTGGCCGGGATGCAGTGGGCCGCCGTCGACCAGCAGGCCGACGTGATCAACCTGAGCCTGGGCGGGACGGACAGCCCGCAGGTCGACCCGTTGGAGCTGGCGGTCGACACGCTGACCGCGCAGACCGGGGCGCTCTTCGTGATCTCGGCCGGCAACAGCGGCCGGGCCGGTTCGGTCGGTTCACCCGCCAGCGCGGACTCCGCACTCGCCGTCGGGGCCGTCGACCGGGACGACGACCTCGCCTTCTTCTCCAGCCAGGGTCCGCGAGTCGGCGACGACGCGCTGAAGCCGGACATCACCGCGCCGGGAGTGGACATCGTCGCCGCCCGGGGCGAGGGCACGCTGCTCGGCGATCCGGTCGGCGAACAGTACGTGTCGCTCTCCGGCACCTCGATGTCCGCGCCGCACGTCGCCGGTGCGGCGGCACTGCTCGCCCAGCAGCGCGGCGACGCCACGGCAGCCCAGCTCAAGGCCACCCTGATGTCCTCCGCCGCGCCGCATCCGGAGCTGACCGCCTATCAGCAGGGCGCCGGACGGGTCGACGTGGCGAGGGCGATCACCCAGCAGGTGACCAGTGAGCCGGCGAGCGTCTCGTTCGGCCGCACCCTCTGGCCGCACGCCGACGACGAGCCGATCACCCGCGAAGTGAACTGGCACAACACCGGGAGCACCGCGCTCACCCTGGACCTCGTCCTCGACGTCACCGGCCCGGACGGGACGCCCGCACCGGCCGGCATGTTCACGCTGGGCACGAGCAGCGTCGTGGTGCCCGCAGGCGGCACGGCGTCCGCCACCGTCACCACCGACACCAGCGTGGACGGCCCGGACGGTCACTACACCGGCCGGATCGTGGCCCGTGCCGGCGACACCGTGGCCCTCACCCCGTTGGCGGTCCACAAGGAGGTGGAGAGCTACACCGTGACGGTGCGGCACCTCGGGTCCGACGGTACGCCGACGGAGGACTACAGCACCTCACTGCTGGGCCTGGACGACTTCGTCGACTACTTCGCGTACGACCCGTCGGGCACCGCCGAGGTCCGCGTGCCCAAGGGCCGGTACGGGTTGAACAGCTACCTGTTCGACATGGAGACCGAGGAGTCCGCGTTCCTCGTCCGGCCGGAGCTGGCCGTCACGAGGGACACCACGGTCACCGTCGACGCCCGCCGGGCGAAGCCGGTGCGGATGACCGTGCCGCAACGGTCGGCGACGCCGGCCCTGGTGGACATCAGCGCGAACTTCCTCCTGGACGACGGCGGCGCCAGCTACGGCCTGCTCGCCTTCGACTTCACCGGCATCAGCACCGGGCAACTCGGCCGCCCCGTCTCGCCGAAGAGGTTCCTCGGCACGGTGGGCAGTCAGTGGGCCGACGTGGAGGCGGAGAGCAGCTCCTACCTCTATGCCCTGGCGGAGAGCGTCCCGGGTCGGATGCCGACCGGGCTGATCCGGAACTACCGCAAGGGTGACCTGGCCACCGTCACGCAGAAGTTCCGCAGCGGGTACCCGGACACCGTCGCCGAACGGGCCGTCTATCCGGTCCACGAGGTGAACGTCGGCGGCTGGGCGATCATCCTGCCCACCGAGGCCCCCGGCAGCCGGGTCGAGTACTACAACACCAAGGGCATCCGCTGGAACGGTGACCTGACCTTCGGCGTACCGTCCGACGACGGGTGGCCGGTCGGGGTGGCCTTCCTCTTCTCGGACCCGACGGCCTACCGGGCGGGGAAGAAGTACCAGGACACCTGGAACAGCGCTCCCTACGGGCCGTCGTTCGCGGTGCCGCAGTGGCCGGGGGAGGGGCTCACCCGGCGGGGTGACGTGATCAGCCTGGCGGTGCCGCTGCACGGGGACGCCGCGGGGCACCACGGGGCTTCGGTGGCGGACACCTCGCGTACCGCGCTCTACCGCAACGGCAAGCTGGTCGGCGAGAGCCCGGACAACGGCTGGGGTGACTTCGAGGTGCCGGCCGGGACGGCGACGTACCGGATGGAGACCTCAGTGAAGCGCAGCTTCACCGACCTGAGCACGGAGGTCGCCGCCGCCTGGACCTTCCGGTCCCGGCACGTCCGGGGCGACGATCCGGTGGCGTTGCCCGCCTCGGCGATCAGGTTCACGCCTCGGCTCGACGGGGCGCACACCGCCCCGGCCGGCCGGTCCTTCGTGATCCCGGTCCAGGTGCAGCGGCAGCCCGGTGCGCCGTCGGCGCGGACCACCTCGGTGACCGTCGAGGTCTCCTACGACGGTGGCCGGACCTGGCAGCGGGCCCGGGTGAAGAAGGCCGGCAGCGGCTGGAAGGCCACCGTGCAGCATCCGAAGGGCACCGGCCACGTGTCCCTGCGGGCCGCCGCCCGGGACAGCGGCGGCAACACGGTGACCCAGCGGATCATCCAGGCGTACCGCCTGAAGTGATCACGTCGGTGGTGCCGGCACCGTCGGCACCGATGTAAGGAGGGGTCCCCTGCTATGCACCAGGCGTTAGCAGGGGACCCTTCCTTGCACGAGTCCGCGCGGAGGCGTCAGTCGTTCGCGTGCAGGGCGGCGTTCAGGGTGATGCCCTGACCGGTACGCGGCCGGGCCTCCAGCCCGCCCGTGATCGAGTTGCGCCAGAACAGCAGCCCGTCGACTCCAGACAGCTCGCGGGCCTTGACCACCCGGCCGTCCGGCAGGGCGAGCTTCGAGGCGGCGGTGATGTAGCACCCCGCCTCCACCACACAGTCGTCGCCCAGCGAGATGCCGACACCCGCGTTCGCCCCGATCAGGCTGCGCTCGCCGATGCGTACCCTGTCGGTGCCGCCGCCGGAGAGCGTGCCCATGATGGAGGCGCCGCCGCCGATGTCGGAACCGTCGCCGACGACCACGCCCTGCACGATCCGGCCCTCGACCATGGAGGTGCCGAGCGTGCCGGCGTTGAAGTTGACGAAGCCCTCGTGCATCACGGTGGTGCCGGAGGCGAGGTGGGCGCCGAGGCGGACCCGGTCGGCGTCGGCGATCCGGACACCCGAGGGCACCACGTAGTCGGTCATCCGGGGGAACTTGTCCACCCCGTACACGGCCAGGTGACGGCCGGCGGCCCGCTCGATGACGCGCAGCTCGTCGACCCGCTCCGGCGGGCACGGCCCGGCGGAGGTCCAGGCCACGTTGGCCAGCTTGCCGAAGACGCCGTCGAGGTTGAGTTCGTTGGGCCGCACCAAGCGGTGGGAGAGCAGGTGCAGTCGCAGGTACGCGTCACTGGCGTCCTTGATCGGGTCGTCCAGCGAGCCGATCACGGTGATCACCTGGACGGTACGCAGACCCGGCAGGGCCCGGTCGCCGATCGCACCCGGCGGAAGGTCCAGCACGTCTGCCTGGTCCTCGCCGGGGACCAACGGCAGCTCGCCGAGGCCCAGCTTGCCGGTCGGATACCAGGTGTCGAGCACCTGGTCGTCGGCGGTCACGGTGGCCAGGCCGATGCCCCACGCGGATTCTGTGGACGTCACTTACTCACCTCTCGCTCGCATGCTGCGCTGGCTGCTGCTCGCGACTGCGGGGTGCGCGAGCTCACTCCTCGCGCGTCGTCGAAGGGCTCGCGGGCTCGCGTCTCGCGGTCGCCGGTTGTGACGGTACCGTGCGGACCATGGAGAACCCGCTTACCCCCGAGGTCCTCGCCGATCCGGTGGCGTTGACCCGCGCCCTGGTCGACATCGAGTCGGTCTCGCTCAACGAGAAGGCCATCGCCGACTGCGTCGAGGAGGTGCTGCGGAAGCTGCCCCACCTGGCCACCTACCGGCACGGGAACACGGTGATGGCGCGTACCGACCTGGGGCGGGCGTCCCGGGTGGTGTTGGCCGGTCACCTGGACACCGTGCCGTTGAACAACAACTTCCCGTCCACGCTGCGCGGCGACCTGATGTACGGCTGCGGCACCTCGGACATGAAGTCCGGGGTGGCCTTCGCGCTGCACCTCGCGGCCACCCTGCCCGACCCGCGCTACGACGTGACGTACTTCTTCTACGAGGCCGAGGAGATCGAGTCCCGGTACAACGGCCTGCGGCTGGTGGCCGAGGCGTACCCGGAGTGGTTGACGGCCGACTTCGCCCTGCTGCTCGAACCGACGCACGGGATCGTCGAGGCGGGCTGCCAGGGCACCATGCGGGCGAGGGCGGTCACCACCGGCGTACGGGCCCACTCGGCGCGCGCCTGGCACGGCGTCAACGCGATCCACGGTGCCGGTGAGATCCTGCGGCGGCTGTCGGAGTACCAGGCGCGGCGGGTGACCATCGACGGGTGCGACTACCGCGAGGGCATGAACGCGGTGCGGATCAACGGTGGGGTGGCCGGCAACGTGGTCCCGGACCGGTGCGAGATCGAGGTCAACTACCGTTTCGCGCCGGACCGTACGCCGGCCGAGGCGGAGGCGCACCTGCGCGAGGTGCTCGCCGGGTACGAGGTGACGGTGACCGACTGCGCGCCCGGTGCGCTGCCCGGCCTGGAGGCCCCACCCGCCCAGGAGTTCCTGGCGGCGGTGGGTGCCGCCCCGATCGGCAAGCTGGGGTGGACCGACGTGGCCCGCTTCGCGGCGATGGGGATCCCGGCGCTCAACTTCGGTCCGGGTGATCCCAATCTCGCCCACCACCCGGACGAGCACGTCGAGATCGGCAAGATCCGTGACGGTGCCGCCACGCTGCACCGTTGGCTCGCCTCCGCCTGACCCGGCGGACTCGCGCGTCCGGTCGTGCGGGCGGCGGTGCGGTGCCGCCGCGCCCGCCCGGGTGACCGGCGCGCGGGGCTCAGGCGCAGGGTGTCCAGGCCCCGCGCTACACGCGGGTGAGCGCCGTGTCGGAAGCGGGCTCCGCGGGCGGTTCGGGCGGGTCTTCGAGCAGCCGGGTACGGCGGCGCTCGGCCACCACGTCGCGGATGCGTCGCTGCATCTGACGCCTCATCCGGATCCGTTCGTTGCTACTGATCACGCTGTCTCCTCCCCCGAAGCCTGCGCGCCGGGCATACCCGGTATGTGAATAGTAAGACGTACGGGAAAGCGAATTGGTTGCACAAGATCACGAAGTGTTTGCCGGGCGCCCCGGCGGAACTCCACTACGGTTGCTCCCATGACTCAGAGCAACCGCCGCGAACCAGGACGGGAGCGGCACCGCGGCGCCGTCACACTGCGCCGCCAGGCGATCACCACCAGCACAGCGGACCAAGGGCTACTGGATTCGCGGACCCGCGCGGACTGGAAGACCAAGGACGCCTGGCGGGCGCTACGGATACTCTCCGAATTCGTCGAAGGCTTCGACACCCTCGCCGACCTGCCGCCCGCCGTCAGCGTCTTCGGTAGCGCCCGGAGCAAGCCGGACAGCCCGGAGTGCCAGCTCGCCGAGGCGCTCGGCGCGGCCCTGGCCCGTGCCGGCTACGCGGTGATCACCGGGGGTGGACCCGGCGTGATGGAGGCGGCCAACCGGGGCGCGAGCGAGGCCGGTGGGCACTCCGTCGGTCTCGGCATCGAACTCCCCTTCGAGCAGGGCATCAACGAGTGGGTCGACCTGGCCATCGACTTCCGCTACTTCTTCGCCCGCAAGACCATGTTCGTCAAGTACGCCCAGGCGTTCGTCGTGCTGCCCGGCGGCTTCGGCACGATGGACGAGCTGTTCGAGGCGCTCACCCTGGTGCAGACCGGCAAGGTGACCCGGTTCCCGGTGGTGCTGATGGGTGCCGAGTACTGGCAGGGGCTGCTCGACTGGCTGCGCGACACGATGGCCGCCGAGGGCAAGATCGGACCGGTCGACCTGGAGTTGATCTGCGTCACCGACGACGTCGCCGCGGCGGTCCGGCACATCGTGGAGGCCGAGGCCGCGCTCAACACCGAGCAGGAGGCGGTACGCGCCGACGCGGTGGCCCGTACCGCGGCGGACCAGCAGGCGGCAGCCGAGTCGGCCGAGCGGGCCGAGCAGGCGGAGCGCTGAGGTGGCGGCGATCTGCGTGTTCTGCGCCTCCTCCCGTACCCTCGACCAACGGTGGCTCGACCTCGCCGAGGCCACCGGCGCGGAACTCGCCCGACGAGGGCACACGCTGGTCAGCGGAGGTGGTCGCGTCGGCATGATGGGCGCGCTGGTCGAGGGGGCCCGCGCGGCCGGCGGCCGGACCGTCGGGATCATCCCGCAGGTGCTGGTCGACCTGGAAGTCGCCGACGTCGCCTCCGACGAACTGCTGATCACCGACTCGATGGCCAACCGCAAGGTCCTCATGGTCGAGAAGTCGGACGCGTTCCTCACCCTGCCCGGTGGCTTGGGCACCCTCGACGAACTCTTCGAGGTCTGGACCACCGCCACCCTGGCCCTGCACCGCAAACCGATGGTGATGGTGGACACCGACGGGTTCTACACCCCGTTGATGGACTGGCTGCGCGCGGTCACCGACCAGAGCTTCCTCAAGCCCGCCGGCTTCGATCTCGTCCAGGTCGCCGACACCGTCCCCACCGCCCTCGACGTCATCGAGGCAGCCCTCACCTAGGCGGCGCCACCCACACCGCGCCTGACCCTTGCCGCCTGCCCCACGCGGCCGCGCTCACCGAGGGGCACCGGGCGGTGGCCCGGTGCCGCACGCCGGTGTGGTGATTCGCGCCGTCTCGGGTCGCGCCGTCTCGGGTTGAGCCGACTCCCGGGGTATACCTGCTCGCCGCCTTTGCTCTGCTTCACCCCGCGCAACAGAAGTTCGTCCGAACCGTTGCGTGGGGTGAAGCAGAGCAAAGGGCGACCAGCGGGGTACCGGTCGGGGTGGTGGCACGCGAACCACCGCACGTCACTGCCGGGGCCGGCGAGGGAGCGGCGACCGGGACCAGCGGACGGGACCGGTGAGGACGGGTGGGCGTCGGGTCGTCGGCGGGTGTGGCGCGTCGGGCAGTGTCGCAGGGCCGTGATGGGATGGCGGGATGCAGGCGTACCGGTTGGTGCGTCGGTCCGGCGGGCCGACCCAGGAGAACGACCCGGCCACCGGGCATTCTCCGGACCTGGCCGGCCCGCCGTCCGCACCCGCACCCGCGTCCGCGCCCGCACCCGCACCCGCGTCCGGCGGGGAGCAGACGTCGGCGGATCCTCGGCAGGCCGAGGTCGTGGCACACACCGACGGGCCGATGCTCGTCCTCGGAGGACCGGGCACCGGGAAGACCCACACGCTCGTCGAGGCGGTGGCCGCCCGGGTCGAGGAGGGGGTCGATCCGGAGCGGGTCCTGGTGCTCACCTTCAGTCGCCGGGGCGCGGTCGACCTGCGGCACCGGATCGAGGCGCGGATCGCCGCGAACGGGCGGCGGGTGGTGCGGGAGCCGCTGGTGCGGACCTTCCCGGCGTACGCCTTCGGGTTGTTGCGGCGGGCCGCCGCCGAGCGGGGTGAGCCGTCGCCACGGCTGCTCACCGGTCCGGAGCAGGATCTGATCATCCGTGAGTTGCTGGACGTGGTGGGGGAGGAGCCCGGCGACGAACCGGGTGGCTGGCCGGAGGAGTTGCGACCGGCACTGCGTACCCGGGCGTTCGCCGCCCAGCTCCGCGACCTGCTGATGCGGGCGGCGGAGCGGGGCGTCGGTCCGGTCGAGCTGGCCCGGCTCGGCGAGCGGCTCGGCCGCGCCGACTGGCCGGCCGCCGCCCGCTTCCTGCGTGAGTACGTCGCGGTGCTGGCGCTGCGGGACGTCGCCAACCGGGGCTCGGTCGCGTACGACCCGGCGGAGCTGGTCCGGGCGGCGACCGGTCTGCTGCGCGACGACGCGGAGGTGCTGGCGTCCGAGCGGCGTCGTCTCGCGTACGTCTACGTCGACGAGCTGGCCGACACCGACCCTGCGCAGCTCGACCTGTTGGACACGGTCGCCGGGGGCGGCACGCCGCTGGTGGCCTTCGCCGATCCCGACTCCTCCACGTACGCCTTCCGGGGCACCGATCCGGCCGGTGTGACGACGTTCCCGCACCGGTTCCGCACCGCCTCCGGTGCGCCGGCCGCGCAGGTGCTGCTCACCACCAGTTACCGCGCGGGGGAGCGGCTGCTCGCTGCCGCGTCCCGGCTGGGTCGACGGTTGCGTGGTCCGGCGGCACACCGTCGGCTGCACCCGTTGCCCGACACGCCACCGGGCACCGTCGAGGTCCGGACCTTCCGTTCGGCCACCAGCGAGGCGGCCTGGCTGGCACACGCGCTGCGCGAGGCGCACCTGCTCGGCGGCGTGCCCTGGGCCCGGATGGCGGTGCTGGTCCGTTCCACCGGGCGGCAACTGCCCGGGTTGCGGCGGGCGCTGCACGCCGCCGGCGTACCGACCGTGGTGCACGGCGAGGACCTGCCGTTGCACCTGCAACCGGCGGTCGCGCCGCTGCTGCTGCTGTTGCGCTGCGCGTTGGAGCCGGAGCGGCTGGACGAGGAGGCCGCCGTCGCGTTGCTGCACTCGCCGCTCGGCGGTGCCGATCCGCTGGCGGAGCGCCGGCTGCGGCAGGGCCTACGCGCGCTCGCCCTGGCCGGCGGCGACCGTCGGCCCTCCGGCGAGCTGATCGTCGAGGCGTTGCAGGACCCGGCCGAGCTGGCCGGGGTGGAGCGGCGCTGGGCCGAGTCGGCGCAGACGGTGGCCGGGCTGCTGGCGGTGGCCCGCGAGACGGCCGGTCGACCGGGCGCCACCGTCGAGGACGTCCTCTGGGCGGTCTGGCAGGCCAGCGGGCTGGCCGAGCTGTGGTCCGCCGCGCTGGCCCGGGGACCGGCCGTGGCCGGTGAGGGCGACCTGGCCCGGCGGCGTCGGGCCGAGGCGGCCGACCGGGACCTGGACGCGGTGCTGGTGCTCTTCGACGCCGCCGCCCGGTTCACCGACCGTTTACCGGGCGCGCGGACCGAGGTCTTCCTCGACCATGTGCTCGCCCAGGAACTCCCCGCCGACACGCTCGCCTCCTCCGCCGACCGGGGCGACGCGGTACGCCTGCTCACCGCGCACGCCGCGAAGGGCCTGGAGTGGGATCTGGTCGCCGTCGCCGGGGTGCAGGAGGGCGTCTGGCCGGACCTGCGGTTGCGCGGCAGCCTGCTCGGCTCGGAACGGCTGGTCGACGTGATGACCGGCCGGGCGGACGGTGCCGGGGAGGTCGCCACCCTGGTCGGACAGACCTCCGCGTTGCTCGACGAGGAACGGCGGCTGTTCCACGTCGCGGTGACCCGGGCCCGGCGGCGACTGCTGGTCAGCGCCGTCGCGTCGGCGGCCGTCGGCGGCGACGACCACGAGGAGCAGCCCAGCCGCTTCCTCTACGAACTCGGGCCGACCGATCCACCCGGCGACGGACCCACCCCGAACCCCGATGGGCCACCGCCGCCCGCTTCTCCGGAGCCGTCGACGCCCGGAGCGGGCAGCGGAGCGCCGCAGGTCGACGACAGGCACGACGCTCAGCACCAGGAGGACGCTCCGGACCGGGACGATGCTCCGGACCGGGACGACGGGGTCGGGCCACGGACGCTGCCGTTGAGTCGGCCGCCCCGGGCGTTGACCCTGCCCGCGCTGGTGGCGGAGCTGCGTACCGCGGTGGCCGACCCGGCGGCGTCGACCGCCCGGCGGCGGGCGGCAGCGGCCGAGCTGGCCCGACTCGCCGCCGCCGGGGTCGCCGGCGCGCACCCGGACGACTGGTGGGGGCTGCGACCGCTCTCCGACGACCGGCCGCTGGTGGACGAGGGGGAGCCGGTCCGGGTGACGCCGTCGGCGATGGAGAGCGCGCTGCGGTGCAGCCTGCGCTGGCTGCTGGAACGGCACGGCGGGAGCCCACCGGCCAGCGCCGCCCAGGGGGTCGGCAACCTGGTGCACGCGGCGGCGATGCTCGCCGAGGACGCCAGCGCGGACCGGGGCGCGCTGCTGGACTACGTGGCTGCCCGGTTCGACGCGATCGAGCTGGCCGCGCGGTGGATGGTCGGGCCGGAGCGGACCCGCGCCGAGGCGATGGTGGACAAGCTGCTGCGCTGGCTGGCCGCCAATCCGCGCCGGCTGCTCGCCATCGAGCACGAGTTCGCGGTACGCCTGGACGATCCGCACCGGCCGATCGAGCTGGTCGGGCGGGTGGACCGGCTGGAGGTCGACGCGGACGGCCGGCTGGTGGTGGTGGACCTCAAGACCGGCAAGTCCACCGCCGTGACCGAGCGGGACCTGGCCGAGCACCCGCAGCTCGGCGCATACCAGGCGGCGGTGGAGGCGGGGGCGTTCGCCGAGTACGGCGACGAGCCCGGCGGGGCGACGCTGGTGCAGCTCGGCACCGGCGCGCGGGACGCCCGGGAGCAGGCGCAGGCCGCGTCGACCGACGGACCCGAGGCCGGCTGGGCGACCGCGCTGGTCCGGCGGACCGCCGATACGATGGCCGCCGCCACCTTCGCCGCGGTCGCCAACTCGAAGTGCCGGGTCTGCCCGGTGCGGACCAGCTGCCCGGTCTCCGGGCAGGGACGGCAGGTGGTCGAGCCACCGACCGTCCGGCGACCGGAGCACCAGGAGTGAGCGTGCCAGCTCCGAAGAAGGCAGCATGACCCAGCCCGCCCTGTTCAATCCCACGGCACCGGCGCCCCGGGCGGCCGCCGTCGGTCCCCGGTACACGCCGGTGGAGCTGGCCAAGCTGCTGAGGTTGCCGGCGCCGACCCGGGAGCAGGCGGCGATCATCGCCGCGCCGGTGGAGCCGCTGCTGGTGGTCGCGGGAGCCGGTTCGGGTAAGACCGAGACGATGGCCGCCCGGGTGGTCTGGCTGGTGGCCAACTCGTACGTCCGGCCCGAGCAGGTGCTCGGTCTCACCTTCACCCGTAAGGCCGCCGGTGAGCTGGCACACCGGGTGCGTACCCGGCTCGACCAGTTGGTGCGCCGGCTGGGGCGGCGCGGACGGGACCCGCTCGACGACCCGTTCGCGGGCGAACCGACGGTGGCCACCTACCACTCGTACGCGGGACGGATCGTCACCGAGCACGGCCTGCGGGCCGGCTACGAGCCCTCCACCCGGCTGCTCACCGAGGCGTCCCGCTGGCAGCTCGTGGACCTGATCGTGCGCAACTACGACGGGGACATGTCGGAGGTGGACCGGATGCCCAGCACGGTCACCGACGCGGTGCTGGCGCTCTCCGGTGAACTGGACGAACACCTGATCGACCCGGACTCCCTGGCCGCGTGGACCGGCCGGTTCTTCGCCGACGTGCAGTCCCGTCCCGGGCGGGTCTACGCCGACGTGCGCAAGGCCCTCGCGCTCCAGCAGACCCGGTTGAAGCTGCTGCCGCTGGTGCGCGCGTACGCCCGGCGCAAGGACGACTTCGAGGCGATGGACTTCGCCGACCAGCTCGCCCGGGCCGCCCGGGTGGCCCGGGACCATCCGGGCGTCGGCGAGATCGAGCGCGGGCGCTACCGGGTGGTGCTGCTCGACGAGTACCAGGACACCAGCCACGCCCAGGTGGTGCTGCTCGGCGCGTTGTTCGGCGGCGGTCACCCGGTGACCGCCGTCGGTGACCCCTGCCAGTCCATCTACGGCTGGCGGGGGGCCAGCGCCGGCACCCTGGACCGCTTCCCGACGGAGTTCGCCCGCACCGACGGGGAACCCGCCCAGGTGCTCGGACTGACCACAAGTTGGCGGAACCGGCCGGAGATCCTCGCCGTGGCGAACGCGCTCTCCACCCCGTTGCGGGCGGCCGGCGCCCAGGTGCCGGAGCTGCACGCCGCGCTCAGTGTCCGCGATCCGATCCCGCACCGCAGCGCGCGTGGCGCCGCCGCCGGGACCGTGCACTGCGCACTGCTGACGACGTACGCCGACGAGGCCGACTGGATCGCCGACAGTGTGCTGGCCGCCTGGCGTGGTGTGGCGCGGATGCCGGGTGTGCTGCCCGAGCAGATCCCGGTGACCCTGCGCCCGACCACGGCGGTGCTGGTCCGGCTGCGCAGCCAGATTCCGGCGATCGCGGGGGCGCTGCGGGAACGTGGCCTGCCGGTCGAGGTGGTGGGGCTGGGCGGGCTGTTGGACACCCCGGAGATCCGCGACGTGGTGTGCACGCTGCGGGTGCTCGCCGACCCGACCGACGGTGCCGCGCTGTTGCGCCTGCTGACCGGTGCCCGGTGGCGGATCGGGCCACGGGACCTGGTCGCGCTGCACCGTCGGGCCAAGGCCATCGCGGCGGCCCGTCGCCAGCTCGCCGACGACGGTACGGCCGAGATCACGCCGGACCGGCTGGACGAGGCGACGCTGGTCGAGGCACTGGCCGACCTCGGCCCCGCGCAGGCGTACTCGGCCGAGGGCTACCTGCGGCTGCGCGCGTACGCCCGGGAACTGGGTCTGCTGCGGTACCGGCTGGACCAGTCGCTGCCGGAGCTGATCGCGGACGTGGAGCGGACCACCGGCCTGGACGTGGAGGTGGCGGTACGCGCCGGCGGCGAGGGCGCCGGCGACGCCGGTCTGGCCCGCAGTCACCTGGACGCGTTGGGCGACGTGGCCGCGCGGTTCAGCGGGGAGACGCCGGGGGCCACGCTCGCCGGTTTCCTGGCCTACCTGGCCGCCGCCGAGGACGAGGAGCGCGGTCTGTCGCCGGGCGAGGTGGAGGTGGTCGAGGGGGCGGTGCAGATCCTGACCGCGCACGCCGCCAAGGGGCTGGAGTGGGACGTCGTCTCGGTGGCCGGGCTGAGCCGGGGGGTGTGGCCGGGACCGGTCCGCAACTCCGACCACTGGCTGGGCGGGCTGGGGGTGCTGCCGTTCCCGTTGCGCGGTGACGCCGACGGTCTGCCCGAGCTGGCCCTGGCGGACGTGGACGACCAGCGTGGCGTGGCCCGGGCGGTGGAGGACTTCACCGACGCCTGGCGGGCCCACGACGAGCGGGAGGAGCGCCGGCTGGCGTACGTTGCGGTGACCCGTCCGCGTCGCCTGCTGCTCTGTTCCGGCCACTGGTGGGGTGAGGGCACCAAGCGCCCGCGCGGCCCGTCCGGGTTGTTGCGCGAGGTGCACGACGCCTGCCTGGACGCCGGAGCCGGTCACCTGGTCGACGAGTGGGCGCCCGAACCGTCGCCGGACGCGGTGAACCCGACGACCGAGGTGGTGATCCGGGCCGAGTGGCCGGCCGACCCACTGGGCGTACGCCGACCGACGTTGACCGAGGCGGCGGCGCTGGTGCGGCGTCACCTGACCGACGACGTGCCGGACACCCCGGACGACGAGGCGCGGGATCCGGAGGTGGACCGGTGGCGGCGGGAGACCGATCTGCTGCTCGCCGAGCGGGCGGAGTTGAGCCGGCTCTCCGGTCCGGTCGAGGTGACGCTGCCCGGGCACCTGTCGGTCACCCAACTGGTCGCGTTGCGCCGGGACCCGGCGGCGCTGGCCCGGTCGCTGCGTCGGCCGCTGCCGTCCGCACCGAACCCGTACGCCCGCCGGGGCACCGCCTTCCACGCCTGGCTGGAGCAGCGTTTCGGCGCGGACCGGCTGCTCGACACCGACGAGTTGCCCGGTGCGGCGGACGCCGACGCGGCCCCGGACGAGGTGCTGGCGGAGCTGCAACGGCGGTTCCTGAGCAGCGAGTGGGCGGACCGTACGCCGATCGAGGTCGAGGTGCCGTTCGCGACGGTGCTCGGCGGTGTGGTGGTACGCGGCCGGATGGACGCCGTGTTCCGCCGGCCCGGCGACCGCTTCGACGTGGTCGACTGGAAGACCGGTGCCCAGCCCTCGGGACCGGCGGCCGAGGTGGCCTCGGTGCAGTTGGCGGTCTACCGGCTGGCCTGGGCCGAGCTGGCCGGGATCCCGGTCGACCGGGTCGGCGCGGCGTTCCACTACGTGCGGGACGGGGCGACCGTCCGTCCGGCGGACCTGCTGGACGTCGACGGACTCTCCGCCCTGATCATGTCGTTGCCGGAATGTGGGCTGGACAGGTAGCGCGGGCCCGAATCCGTGGTACTGTGCCCGCGTTGCAGTTTTGGTTACCAGCTCTGTTTGCGCCTGGCGGATTGTGGCCCCAGGCGCTCTTTGTTATGTCCGGACCTCTCCGGGCGGGGCGACCAGCAGCGACAGAAGTTCCGGGAACCGCCCGGAGCTCTCACTCTTTCGGCCCCGCAACAGGTGCGGGTCCGACGTTCCGTCAAGGAGACGAAACAAGCATGGCTATTGGCACCGTCAAGTGGTTCAACGCTGACAAGGGCTTCGGCTTCATCACCCCGGACGGCGGCGGCGCCGACGTCTTCGCTCACTTCTCGGCCATCCAGAGCTCCGGCTACCGCAGCCTGGACGAGAACCAGCGGGTCGAGTTCGAGGTCGTCCAGGGCCAGAAGGGCCCGCAGGCGGAGAACATCCGTCCGCTCTGATCGCCGGGTTCACCCGCGCCGGCCGGGCCGCCTCCGTCACCCACTGGGATCGGAGGCGGCCCGGCCGTCCGCATGTCGGGCGCCGTTCGGCGGAACCTGAGTCGGTAATCAGCCGTCCAATCGTCGGGTGGACGACTGTCACCACCTCCCGGCCAGGGAACGCTGGGTGCCGGGGGATGAGCCGGGGGGATCGGCTCAGCTCGGGGAGGAACGACCATGGTGGGTTCGGCGGCGGTGCGGGAACTACTCCTGGTGGTCGCGGTGGCGGCCGTCGGACTGCTGCTGGCCACGGCCGTGGCGTTCGCTCCCTGGCCCGTCACGCCGGGCGGGGCGGCGCCGTCCGGCCTGGTGGACCTGCACGGCCCTGCCCCCGCGACCGCGCGGCCGGGCAGCACCGCCGGATGAAAGGAAGGGCCCCTTCCTAACGCCTCGGGTATAGCAGGGGTCCCCGGCTAACACCCGCCGCCCTTACCCGCCTCCCCGGCTCGGCGGAGGCGTTAGGGTCGGAGCCGTGCCGACGCGCAGAGCGAGAATCCCAGCCGCGAAGTACCCCGTCGAGCGGTTCACCCTCGACAACGGCCTGCGGGTGGTCCTGACCCCCGACCGCAGTGCTCCGGTGATCGGCGTGGCGGTGGTCTACGACGTGGGCATACGGTCCGAGCCCGAGGGACGGACCGGCTTCGCGCACCTCTTCGAGCACCTGATGTTCCAGGGTTCGGAGAACCTGGAGAAGCTCGCCCACTTCCGGCACGTCCAGGGTGCCGGCGGCACCTTCAACGGCTCCACCCACCTGGACTACACCGACTACTACGAGACCCTGCCGAGCAACGCCCTGGAACGGGCGCTGTTCCTGGAGGCCGACCGGATGCGCGGCCCTCGGCTGACCGAGGAGAACCTGCGCAACCAGGTGGACGTGGTCAAGGAGGAGATCCGGGTCAACGTGCTCAACCGGCCGTACGGCGGGTTCCCCTGGTTGACCCTGCCGCCGGTCATGTTCGACACCTTCCCGAACGCGCACGACGGGTACGGCTCCTTCGACGACCTGGAGTCCGCCACCGTCGCCGACGCGGCCGACTTCTTCCGGCGCTACTACGCCAGCGGCAACGCCGTGCTCGCGGTCAGCGGCGACATCGACACCGCCGAGGCCGTCGAGCTGATCGAACGACACTTCGGCGACGTGCCGGCCCGTCCGGCGCCGGCCCGCCCGGACTTCGCCGAGCCGGCGCCGACCGTCGAGCGGCGCACCGCGTACGACGACAGGCTGGCCCCGCTGCCGGCGGTGGCCTCCGGCTGGCGGGTGCCCGACCCGATCGGGAACTTCGCCGACTACCTGCCCTTCGTGGTGTTGGCCGAGGTGCTCACCGACGGCGACGCCTCCCGGCTGGTCGAACGGCTGGTGCACCGGGACCGCACGGTCACCAGCATCGGCGGCTACCTGGGCTTCATGGGCGACCCCTTCGACGTGCGCGACCCGACCGCCCTGCTGATCCAGTCGCACCTGCCGCCCGGCGGCGACGTCGACAAGGTGCTGCGGACCGTCGACGAGGAACTGGACCGGGTCGCCACCGACGGACTCACCGAGGGTGAGCTGGCCCGTACCCAGGCCCGGATGGCCACCCACCTGCTGCGCGACACCGACGCGGTGCTGGCCCGCGCGCTGCGGATGGCGGTGCTGGAACAGCAGCGCGGTGAGCCCGGTCTGCTCGGCGAGCTGCCCCGGCTGGTCGGTGAGGTCACCGACGAGCAGGTCCGCGCCGCCGCGGCCACCCTGCGGCCGGAGCGCCGCGCGTCCGTCGAGGTGATCCCCGGAGGTGGCCGCTCATGAGCACGAGTACGCCCACACGAACGCTGCCGCCGCTCGGCCCGACCCGTCGGCTCAAGCTGCCCCGGCAGGCCGAACGCACGCTCGCCAACGGGCTCACCGTGATCGTGGTACGCCGCCCGGCGGTGCCGCTTGTGGAACTGCGTCTCTGGATGCCGTTCGTCCGCGCCCACCTGGCCCGGGGGCACCTGCTGGCGCAGACCCTGCTCTCCGGCACCGAGACGATGAGCAGCGTGCAGATCGCCGCCGAACTCCAGCGGATCGGCGGCGGGCTCTCCGCCGGGCTCGACCCGGACCGGCTGATGCTCTCCGGCACCGCCCTGGCCACCGGGCTGGACCGGATGCTGGAGATCCTCGCCGACGTGGTGACCGGTGCCAACTACCCGGCCGAGTGGGTCGGCGTCGAGCGGGACCGGCTGGTCGACGGGATTCGGGTGGCCCGCAGCCAGCCCGCCCATCTGGCCCGTACCGCGCTGCTGCGGCGGATCTTCGGCCGGCACCCGTACGCGGTCCAGACCCCGGAGCCCGAGCAGGTCCGGGAGGTCCGTCCGGCCGCCCTGCGGACGCTGCACGCCCAGCGGGTCCGACCCGCCGGCGCGGTGCTGGTGCTGGTCGGCGACGTACGCCCGGAGCGGGCGCTGGACGCCGCCGAGAAGGCGCTCGCCGGTTGGCAGGGCGGCGAGCACGTGGCCGAGGTGCCGCCGGTCCCGCCGCTGGAACCGGGCCCGCTGCTGCTGGTCGACCGGCCCGGTTCGGTGCAGTCGTCGATGCGGATGGCGTTGCCGGCGGTGCCGCGTACCCATCCGGACCACGCCGCGCTGCAACTGGCCAACCTGATCTTCGGCGGCTACTTCTCCTCGCGCTGGGTGGAGAACATCCGCGAGGACAAGGGCTACACGTACGGCCCGCACTCGATGGTCGAGCACTCGGTCGGTGGTTCGGTGCTGCTGGCCGCCGCCGAGGTGGCCACCGAGGTGACGGCACCGGCGCTGCTGGAGACCACGTACGAGCTGGGTCGACTGGCCACGGTGCCGCCCAGTCAGGAGGAGTTGGACCAGGCCCGCCAGTACGCCCTCGGCACGCTCCAGCTCGGCATCGCCACCCAGGCGGGACTGGCGTCGTTCGTCAGCGCGTACGCCGGCAGTGGGCTGCGACTGGACTTCCTCTCCGAGCACGCGGCCCGGCTGGCGAAGGCGACCGTCGACGACGTCACCGAGGCGGCGGCCCGCTACCTCGCCCCGTCCCGCGCGGTCACCGTCGTGCTCGGGGACGCCGCACGGATCGAGCCCTCGCTGTCCACGCTGACCCCGGTCCAGACCACACCGGCCACACCGTGAGCGGGCCCACCGGCACGGCGCTGCCGTCGGACGGCTGGGGACAGCCGATCGACTGGGTACGCGGGGAGGCGGCCCCGCCGCTGGCCCGCTCCACGCTGGACCGGGCGGCGCATCGGCGTACCGACCCGCAGTGGTTGGCGGGAGCCTGGTCCGGCGCGCGGGTGCTGGTGCTCGACGTGGAGGCCGGCGGCCGGGCGCTGGTGCGGACCGACACCCCGGTGCCGGAGCTGGTCCTGGTGGCGGCGGACGACCTGCCGTCGACTCTGGCCGCCGACGCGGTGTTCCTCGGGGTGGAACCGGACGGGGTGCCGATCTTCTGCGTGCACACCGCGTTGACGGTGCTGCCGGACACCCGGTCTGCTCACCTGCGGGGCGTCGGGCACCTGCTCGGTGACCGGGACGCCGGGCTGTTCACCACGGCGTTGGCGCTGACCAACTGGCATCTGCGGCACCTCTATCACCCGGTCACCGGCGCACCGACCCGCACCGACGAGGCGGGCTGGTCCCGGGTGGACGGCTCCGGTGAGCGGGTGTGGCCGCGTACCGACCCGGCCATGATCGTGCTGGTGCACGACGGTGTCGACGGCGTCGACGGGCGCTGCCTGCTGGGCAACAACGCGGCCTGGCCCAGCCCGAAGGGGCAGCGCCGGTTCTCCTGTCTGGCCGGGTACGTCGAGCCGGGCGAGTCGGCCGAGGCGACCGTGCTGCGGGAGGTACGCGAGGAGGTCGGCGTGCCGGTCCGTGAGATCACGTACGCGGGCAGCCAGGCGTGGCCGTTCCCGGGCTCGCTGATGCTCGGCTTCCTGGCCACCGCCGACCCGGAGCACCCGGTCCGGCCCGATCCGGCCGAGATCGCGCAGGCCCGCTGGTTCACCCGGCACGAGATCGGTGCCGCGCTCGCCGGCCGGGACGTGGACGCCGGAGGCGACCGCCTGCTGTTGCCCCCGCCGTCGTCGATCGCGCTGTTCCTGATCCACCGCTGGTTCGACGGGCACTGCTGAGGTTGTAAGGAGGGGTCCCCTGCTAACGCCTGGTGCATAGCAGGGGACCCCTCCTTACACCCACGCCGAGCACGGCGGCGGGTGCGGCGCGGGTGTGCGTGCCGGTGCGGGTGCGGGAGGTGCGGCCCCGACCCGTGGCCGTCGTTGCCGCGGCGGCCACGGGCCGGGGACACGGGCCGTCGTGGTCGGCTGGGTGAGGAACACGGCGGGGGAGCCGGCCGACCACGACGGACGTGGGGAGGTCAGGTGTCGGGTGGACCCGGGTGGGCCCGCCAGCGCTTCGGGTCGTCGAGCGGCAGCACCTTGACCCGCTGCTTACCGCAGCGCACAGCGCCGACGGTGGCGATGGCGCGGGCGAGGTGCAGTGCGGCGTCACGGTCCTCGGCGTGCACGACCTGGCGACGCGGCTCGGGCCGGGTGGTCTCGTCCCGCAGCCGGTGACCGCCGGCCCAGGCGGCCGTGATGTCGGTGTCGACGACGGCGCGGATGTCGGTGCGAACGATCAGGAACCGCATGTGGGTCTCCGATGTGCCGCGACGGGTGGAACCGTGGAAGTTCCACGTCAATACTCGGCCATCGTACGCCCGGCCCGCATCTCAGCAAGTGAAACACGGCGATTGATTTCAGCCCCGTCCGATCATCCGATGCCTGCTCACCGGGGTGGTCGGTGTGGACGACGACGGGGCCGCCGGTGGTGTGCCGACGGCCCCGCGAGACGTACCCGAGCTAGTTCAGGTCGAACTGCCCGTTCTTGGCGCCGGAGATGAAGCCCAGCCATCCGGCCCGGTTGAACAGCAGGACCGGGCCACCCTGGTCCTTGCTGTCGCGCAGCGCCACCGCGGCGGGACCGGTGCCCAGCGGTGCGACCTCCACGCAGTTGGAGGTCTGGCTGCGCGTGCTGGTACGCCAGGGGGCGTGCGCGAGCTGCGCGAGGACGGACGGCGTGGTGCGAATGTCGTTCATGGTTGAGCTCCTGACGTGGGCCGATGGATCGAGCGGGGCCGCACGTGTCGGGCGCGGTCCCTTCTCGGTCACCGCTCCGTCAGGCTCCCGGAGGAACCACGGCGCTGGGCCGGCGCCGTTGCCGATCCATTGGCCACAATGGACGATGCTCCCGGACTGGTCAGCCGTTCCGACGACTTGACCAGCCAGGAGTGGGTATCCGTTGCGGAAAGTGCCGCCGTACGTAGCCACTCGAACACCACTTTATAGTGATTTAGGGCGATTACGTCGGTCGACATGACGTCGGTGAAGCCACCTTCGATGGCGAGCGTCTCCGGATCGAGTGGGTCGGCGAACCGATAGACCGAGAACGCGGTCGGTGGGAGGTACCACTGCCCGATCGGCGTGTCCCGGGGCAGGACGTGCAGCGTGACGTTGGGCAGCATGGCCAGCTCGCACAGCTGCGCCAACTGCTCCCGGAGCACCTCGGGCGGCCCGGCACGGTGCCCGAGCGCCGCCTCCTCCAGCACCGCCGTGTACCGGGGCGCGTCGTGCTCCCGGGTGAGCAGCAGTTGCCGGGCCTGCCGGGCCTTGACCTGGGTCTCGGTCTCCTCCTCGGTCTCCGGATCGCCGGCCTCCCGACCGACCTGGTACGCCGAGGAGAGTCGGACGCGGGCGTACCCGGGGGTCTGCAACAACCCCGGCACCAGCACCGGGTTGTACTCGGAGATCTCGACGCAACCGGCCTCCAGTTCGGCGAAGCCGCGTTGCTGCTGCGTCATCGCCGGGTAGTTCTTGAGCCAGCCGCGCATGTCACCGGCCTCGTCGGTGATGCCGAGCAGTTCCGCCCGCCGTGCCGTGTCGGCGTCGTAGAGGTCGAGCAGGTCCCGGACGTCCTGCGGGTCGGGTCGACTGCGGCCGTTCTCCAGCCGGGACAGCTTCGACGCGGAGGCCCAACCGACACGCTCGATGACCTGGTCACCGGTGAGTCCGGCGGCCTCGCGTAGCTGGCGCAGTTCGCGGCCGAGCCGCTGCCGACGCAGGATCGGACTGGGTGCGGCAGGAGGCACGGTGTCCTCTTTTCCGTCGACCGCCGCAGACGCGACGGTAACTGTATGAAATTCGCCCCCCACGGCCAGTATGGACGTCGCGACCGGCGCCGGAGGTACCGGCGGGGGCGTGTCATGAGAAATACGGACACCCGACACACCGGAACGAGACCGCCTTCACCTGCGTCCCCGCCCCGGACGGGTTCCCGACCGCGCCCGAGTCGCGCCACCCCCGGAGGGATCAATGCGAACCGTCCTGAGTCGCCCGGACTTCCGCCTGCTGTTCGGCGGACTGTTGGCCAGCATGACCGCGGAGTCGATCCTGCTGCTGGCACTCGCCATCTGGGTGAAGGACCTCACCGGATCGGACGGCCTCGCCGGTGCCACCATCTTCGTCATCCTCGCGCCGAGGACCCTCGCGCCGCTGGTCGGCTGGTTCGTCGACCGGTACCCCCGGCAGCCCTTCTTCGTGGTCACCCACCTCGCCATGGCGGTGCTGCTGACCCCGCTGTTCGCGGTCCGGGACGCGGGCGACATGTGGATCATCTACGCGGTGGCCGCGCTCTACGGCCTGTCGAACCTCACGGTCGGTGCGGTGCTCAGCCGGCTGATCCAGGAACTGGTCCCGTCCGACCTGCTCGGAGAGGCCAACGGCGCGTTGCAGACCGCACGGCAGGGCCTGCGGCTGGTCGGTCCGCTGGCCGGTGCGGGCCTGTACGCGGTGCTCGGCGGCTGGGTGCTGGCCGCAGTCGGGATGGTCGGCTTCCTGGCCGCCGCCGCCGTGGTCGGCACGCTCCGGATGGCCGACTCGCCCGCGCGAGCGGCCGATCCGGAGGACTGCCCGACCGTCGCCGTCACCCGGGTACGACGCCTCTCCTCCGAGCTGGTCGCCGGGCTGCGGCACCTCGCCGGTGAGCCGGCGTTGCGGCGGGCGTTGGTCGGCTACGGCCTCGGCTCGCTGGTGATGGGCTTCACCGAGTCGCTGATCTTCGCGTACGTGGACTCGGGGCTCAGGCGGGACGCCACGTTCGTCGGCGTACTGGTCACCGTGCAGGGCATCGGGGGACTGGTCGGCGGACTGTGCTCCCCAGCCGTCCTGCGTCGGCTCGGTGAGCTGGGCACGCTCGCCGCCGGAGTGGCGTTCTTCGGCCCGGCGGCACTGGCGCTGGCGTACCCGAACCTGTGGCTCGGCTTCACTGCGGTGCTGCTGGCCGGTCTCTCCCTGCCGCTGACCCTGGTCGGCCTGCACACGCTGATTCAGCGGCGGACCCCGCCCGAGCTGATCGGCCGGGTCGCGGCGGCGTCGGAGGCGGTGATCCGGGGCCCGCAGGCGATCTCGGTCGGCGTGGGCGCGCTGATCGTGGGAGTGCTCGACTACCGGCTGGTCTTCGTGTCGATCGGCCTGGCCACCCTGCTCGCGGGCGGCTACCTCTGGGGCGGGCGCCGGCTGAGCCCGCCGGCCGGACCGGCGGCGCGTACCCGGGTGCCGGCACCACGCCCGGCCACCGAGGACCGGGACCCGGCGCCGGTCGGGACGCTGACCGGTCGGGGCGGTCACTGACGACGACGCGGCGGCCGGCCCCGGGTGGGGGCCGGCCGCCGCGGGTACGTCCTCGGTCAGACGGTGATGCTCGCCAGGTGCTGCTTGACCTGGTTGATCGACGGGTTCGTCAGCGCACTGTCGTCGGCGAAGCGCAGGGTGGGCACGGTCTGGTTGCCACCGTTGACCCCCATCACGAACTCCGCCGCCGCCGGATCCTGCTCGATGTCGACCACCTGGTAGGCGATCCCCTCCCGGTCGAGCTGCGACTTCAGCCGGTGGCAGTAGCCGCACCAGGGAGTGGAGTACATGGTCAGCATGGTGAGATCCTCCAACGTCATGCGCGCCTGCTCGCGCAGATCAGCACAGGCTAACCTCTGCAACGTCCGGGCGAGCTGCGACAATTCCCCGCTGTGGTGGTTAACTCCGCGTCCGAACGCGTGCTGACCGGGCTCGACCCGGAACAACGCTCGGCCGTGACCGCCGTGGCCGGGCCGGTCTGCGTACTCGCCGGGGCCGGCACCGGCAAGACCCGGGCGGTCACCTCGCGGATCGCGCACCGGGCGCTGAGCGGGGAGATCTCGGCGCGGCACGTGCTCGCCGTCACCTTCACCGCCCGCGCCGCCGCCGAGCTGCGGCACCGGCTCGGCGCGCTCGGGGTGGCCGGCGTCCAGGCCCGGACCTTCCACGCGGCGGCCCTGCGCCAGGTGCGCTACTTCGCGCCCCGGCTGCTGGCCGGGCGGGCCATGCCCGAGCTGCTGGACAGCAAGGTGCGCCTGGTCACCCTCGCCGCGGCCCGGGCCGGCCTGCGGACCGACCGGACCGCCGCCCGGGACCTCGCCGGTGAGATCGAGTGGGCCAAGTCCTCGCTGGTCGAGCCGGGGGAGTACGTGGTGGCGGCGGCGAAGGCGCTGCGCGAGACGCCGCACGAGCCGGCCAAGGTCGCCGAGGTCTTCGCCGCGTACGAGAGGCTCAAGCGCACCGGAGGTGTGATCGACTTCGAGGACGTGCTCCGCGCCGCGGTCTGGGGGATCGAGGAGCACCCGGACGTCGCCGAACAGGTACGCAACCAGTACCGGCATCTCGTCGTCGACGAGTACCAGGACGTCAACCCGTTGCAGCAGCGCCTGCTGGACGCCTGGCTCGGCGGCCGGGACGACGTGACCGTGGTCGGCGACGCCAGCCAGACGATCTACTCGTTCACCGGGGCGACGTCGTCGTATCTGGTCGACTTCCCGCGCCGCTATCGGGGCGCCACGGTGGTCCGGCTGGTCCGTGACTACCGGTCCACCCCGCAGGTGGTCGGGCTCGCCAACGCGGTCATCTCGCAGGCCCGTGGCACCGAGGCGAGGCTGCGCCTGGAACTGGTGGGCCAGCGTCCGCCCGGCCCGGAGCCGGAGCGGCGGATCTTCACCGACGAGCCGGCCGAGGCCGCCGCGGTCGCCGCGCGCTGCCGTGCCTTGGTCGACGCCGGCACCCCGGCACGGGAGATCGCCGTGCTGTTCCGCACCAACGCGCAGTCCGAGGCGTACGAGAAGGCGCTGGCCGAGGCGGGCGTGCCGTACCAGGTCCAGGGGGCCGAGCGGTTCTTCGAGCGGACCGAGGTGCGGCAGGCGATGGTGGCGCTGCGCGCGGCCACCCGGTCGATTCCCGGCGAGACCCCGCTGCCGGTGGCGGTGGTCGAGGCGCTCGCCGCCGTCGGGTGGGCACCCGACGCGCCCCCGCCCGGTGGGGCCGCCCGCGAGCGGTGGGAGGCGCTGGCCGCGCTGGTCCAGCTCGCCGAGGAGTACGCGGCCACCCCCGACCTGGTGCCGGTGGGCGTGGCCGCCACGGTCGAGCGCCCGGTCACCCTCGCCGACTTCGCCGACGAACTGGCCCGACGGGCCGCCCAGCAGCACGTACCCACGGTGGAGGGGGTCACCCTGGCCTCGCTGCACTCCGCGAAGGGCCTGGAGTGGGACGCGGTGTTCCTGGTCGGGCTCGCCGAGGGCACCCTGCCCACCACGTACGCGCGCACCACCGAGCAGGTCGAGGAGGAGCGCCGGCTGCTGTACGTCGGCATCACCCGGGCCCGTCAGTGGCTCTGGCTGTCGTACGCCTCGGCACGCTCCCCGGGCGGGCGGGCCCGGCGGCCGTGCCGTTTCCTGCCCCAACTCGCCCCGGGCGGGACGGAACGGGCGAGCGCGGGCGCCCCGGCGCGCGGCGCACAGCGGCGGGCGGCCACCCGGATCGTCTCCTGCCGGATCTGCGGGACCACCCTGTTCGCCGGGCCGGACCGGAAGCTGGGCCGCTGCGCCACCTGTCCGTCCGACATCGACGACGAGTTGCACGAGCGGCTGTGCGAGTGGCGGTCCCGGGTGGCCGGAGCCCAGCGTGTCCCCGCCTACGTGGTCTTCACCGACGCGACGCTCGTCGCGCTCGCCGAGCGGCGGCCGGGCCGGTCCGAGGAACTGGTGGCGATCGCCGGCATCGGCCCCCGCAAACTCGGCCTGTACGGGGAGGCCGTGCTGGCGCTGGTGGGGGGCGCGGCGGTCGATGAGATCTGCCCTCAGAAAACTTTCTGAATCTGACCGTTAATTCGTTTGCCCTCGCCCCACCGACCGTCATAGCCTCAGGACACACCTCGCTGAGGGGCCCTGTTCGGGCTGCTCACGGGGGATCTGTTCCGAGTCGATCGTTGAGTGAAGGTCTGGAGGTGGCACCGATGGAGAGCTACATCAACCAGCGTCCGACGGCGCTGCCCGTTGCCGTCGCTCCGCTGTCGGCTGCCCTGATCTCCGTCGTTCCGGCGACGGATGTTCGGGCGACTGTCGTCGCCACGCGACCGTGGGCTCCGCAGGTGCACCGGGTCGAGGTTCAGGCCGAGCTGATCCTCGCACCGAAGCCGAACGGGATCCAGGGGACCAGTGGCTTCACGGGCAAGGGCGTCGATGGCGCCAGCAAGCGGATGGACGTCCGCGGTGTTCCACCTCGAGGTAGACCGGTCTGACCAACAGACCACCGGCTCACCTCGAGGCCGCGGAACCCGCATACCGGGATCCGCGGCCTCAGTTTTTTTGCACCGCCGAGTACGTCGGAACAGCGATCCACGAGATCGAAGTGAGAGAGAGGTGACCGGGCGATGAGTCTGGCGTTGGCCCCACTTGACCTGAGCGTCGAGATGGAGGCGAACCTGCCCTGCCGGAAGTTCGACCCCGACCTGTGGTTCTCCGACTCGCCCACCGACCTGGAACTGGCCAAGTCGCTCTGCGGGGACTGCCCGCTGCGCGTCGAGTGCCTGGCCGGTGCGGTCGAGCGGGCCGAGCCCTGGGGCGTCTGGGGCGGCGAGATCTTCGAGCGTGGCGCGGTCGTCCCGCGCAAGCGGCCCCGTGGTCGCCCGCGCAAGGAGGACATCGCCCGTGACGCCGCCCTGCGGGTCGAGGCCGAGGCGCGACTGGCCGCCGACGGGCTCGCCCCGTCGCGCAACGCGGTCCGGCTGGCTGCCTGACATGTTCCCGAACCAGACCGACCCCGGCACTGCGCCGGCCGAGAGAGAGCTGACCACGATGCTGCACCTGCCGAACGGAACCACCGACATGTACCTACTCCACGAAGCGTTGGCGCGGGTACGAATGCTGCGGCCTCAGGCCGGCCGCACCACCACGAGCACTGAGGCAACCCGATCCGCCCGTACCGTCGCCATGACCGGCCGTACCCGGTCGGCCCGCGAGTTGGGCGTCCTGTAGGACCGACACCGCAGACGGCGGGCGGGGACCAAGGGGTCCCCGCCCGCCGTCGTCGTGTGGTGGGTCGGTGCTCAGCCGACCGGGGCGAAACCGGGCAGCCAGCGTTCCAGGATGCCCCGGTAGGGCGCCTTGGCCTCCAACTGGCACAGCACCCCGATCGAACCGAGCGTCACCCGGTGGACGAGCAGGTATGACGGGGGCAGGTTGAGGTGCCGGCTGAACTGGTAGGCGGGGGAGCGCGGGTTGGCCAGCCGGGTCGCCTCGGCGCGCAGCCAGGCCCGGGAGAACCGGAACTCCTCGACGGCGATCGGTTCCAGCATCGGCCGCAGGAACTCCAGCAGCGCGCGGGCGTCGATCGGGTCGTCGGTGCTGAGGAAGCCCTCCGAACGCAGCCCGGCCTCCACCCCGTCGGCGTCGCCCCGCAGGGCCAGGGCGGCGATGCGGCCGATCGGTTCCGGCGTACCCTCCGGCATCCGGGCCACGGCGCCGAAGTCGATCACCCCGAGTCGGCCGTCCGGCAGCAGCCGGAAGTTGCCCGGGTGCGGGTCGGCGTGCAGCAGCCCGGCCCGGGCCGGTGCGGAGAGGTGGAGCGTGGCCATCAGCAGGCCGGCCCGGTCCCGTTGCTCCTCGCTGCCTTCCCGGATGATGTCGGAGAGCGGCGTGCCCTCCACCCACTCGGTGACCAGGACCCGGGGCGAGGCGGAGAAGACCGCCGGGACGGAGATCTCGGGGTCGCCCTCGTACGCGGCGGCGAAGGCGCGTTGCGACTCCGCCTCCAACTCGTAGTCCAACTCCTCGGTGATGCGTTCCCGCAGCTCGGCGAGAAGCGGCTTGACGTCCAACCCGGGCTGGATGGCCCGGAACATGGCGCTCAGCCGGGAGAGCTGCTTGAGGTCGGCGAGCAGGGCGTCACCGGCGCCCGGATACTGGATCTTGACGGCCGCGTCCCGGCCGGTGCCGTCCGGCATCCGCCACACGGCCCGGTGCACCTGCCCGATGCTGGCCGCGGCGGCGGGGGAGTCGTCGAAGGTGACGAAGCGATCACGCCAGGCCGGCCCCAACTGCTCGGCGAGGACCTTGTGCACGCTGGCGGCGGGCAGCGGCGGCGCGGCCTCCTGGAGCTTGGTCAGGGCCTGCCGGTACGGCGCGGCGACCTCCTCGGGCAGGGCCGCCTCGAAGACCGACAGCGCCTGGCCGAACTTCATCGCCCCACCCTTGAGCTGGCCCAGGACGCTGAAGAGCTGCTCGGCGGTGCGTTGCTGGATCTCGGCGGAGATCACGTCGGAGGCGAGCCCGGTGACACGTTTTCCCATGCCGAGGACGGTCCGCCCGGCGAAGCCGAGCGGCAGTGCGGCGAGCTTGGCGGTGCGGGACACGGCCCGGCGCGGGATGTCGGTCACGAGGTCATTGTTACCGACTCGGCGGGCCTGCTGCTGCTCTGCGGCCGGGCTGGCGCTCATCTTCGGTGTACGCACCGCACCGGCAGCGGGGGTGCGGTGGCCAGTGCCGGCGTCGGGCGCCGCCCGCCGGACCGACCTCCACCGCCCCGCCGAGCGTCTCCGGTGTGCCGCCGTCGAGCTGCGTCAGCGCCTCGGTGACCGCGTAGGCGGTGGCCGCGAGCAGCGTGCCGGTGGCGCAGGTCGGGGTGGCGGGCGCGCGGGCGATCTGGGCGGCGAGCGCCGGCCAGTGCGGGTCCCGGTCGGCGCGGTGCAGGTCGAGGCAGCGCAGGCAGGGGCCGGTCGGCGGCTGGACCAGTGGCCCGATGACCGGTACGCCCTCCCGGACGTCGATCAGCAGGTGCGGTTGCCGACGCTGGGCGTGACCGGCCGCCACCAGGGCGGCCGGCCGGTCGAGGCCGAGCTGGATCACCAGGTCGGGCCGGGTCCGTCGCAGTGGGCCGGTGGTGGTGCCGGGTGCGGCGCGCGTCACGGCCGCCTGGACGGCCGCGTCGAGTGGCCGGCCGAGATCGGCGGCGGCGATACCGCTGCCGACCAGGTCGACGGGGCGTACGGGGCCGCTGAGGTCGGGTCGGACGTGCCCGACGCCGGCCTGGGCCAGGGCCAGGGTGACGGCGGCGCCGAGCGGCCCGGGACCGGTGACCGTCACCCGGGCGGCCAGGCGACGCCGGAGCACCTGCGCGGGAGTGCCGGGCAGCCGGGCGGCTGCCAGGGCCAGCGCGCCGGCCTCCGCGGCGAGTCGGCTCCGGCGGGGCTCGGCGAGATCCCGGGGCACCAGCGTGTGTGCCGGCACCACCAGGCCGGCCTCACGCAGCGCGTCGAGCAGGGCGCGGGCGTGTTCCGGACGGCCGCCCGTACCGGTCAGCACCTGCCGTTCGCTGCGGGTGCCGTCGAGCAGGTCGAGGAGCCGGACCGCCCCGGGGTCGGCGAACTCGACCAGGACGGCACGCTCCGGTGCCAGCCCGAGCTGGAGGGTGTGCCGGTCGCGCCAGAGTCGGCTGAGGCCGGGCAGCAGGGTGGGTCGGGGCGACGGCGGGTGGTCCGTGATCGGCGGCATGGGTACGAACAGTGACCGATTCCCTGCTGTCCGTCGATCGTTGTCCACAGGTGGCCACCCGCAGATCCAGGGCTGTCCACAGGATTTGGCGAGTTTTCCACAACTCGTCGGTAACCCTGTCGGTGGCCCGACAGTGAGCGGAAACGCCGCGAGGGGGTGGCCGACGGCCACCCCCTCGCGCGGACGCGTACGTCAGACCTTCGCCTTGCCCAGGATGCGGTTCACTGTTGTGCCACACACCGGACACTTGCCCTTGGCCATGTTCATGCCGGTCTTCGAAACCTCGACGCGGCCTTCGAAATCCCGCTTCTCCTTGCACTTGACGCAGTAACCGTTGTAGGTCTGGGCCTGGTCGGCCACGGTGTGCCTCCTCGTCTCGTCCGCCGGGTCGATGCCGGTCCGGCGGTTCTCCCGGCGCGGTCGCCTACGACGTCCGACATCGGGTCTTCTCCGTGGTCATCCACATGACCACCGGTTGGCGGACCCTACCCAGGTGCGGGTGGTTCCATGTCAGTTGCGCGTTGCCACTGTGAGCAAGGCGACGTCGAGAGTGTGCACGCCGAATTGCGCCAGATCAGTCCTTTTGGCGGGGACACGCCGACTGGAGGCCGCTAAATCCGCTGGTCGGGCGGTGCGGCCGGAGATTGGGACCCCGCTGGCGGGGTCGAGTGATGATCACTTACCGTGGTGCGGGTCGGTGCTGTGACACCTCACCGGCCGTCACGAAGGGTGATCGTGACGCCGCGCGATGCTCCGGCAAGAATTTTTTCGGGACTCCTGGCGACCAATCCCCATTTTCCGGGCGCGTGTCGGGGGGTTGACCCTTGCGGACCCCTGGTCACAACGCATTAGCTTGCCAACGTGACAGCAAACCGAGGCTGCGCGGTCCACTGATGGCGGGGGCGCGGAAGCCTGTCGTCGAGGTACGGCGCAGCCAGCGTCGGCGACGTACGGTGTCCGCCTACCGAGACGGTGAGCGGGTCGTCGTCCTCATCCCCGACCAGTTCTCCCGGGCCGAGGAGAGCGAGTGGGTCGACCGGATGCTCGCCCGGCTCGCCGCCCGCGAGGGGCGCCTCACCCGTTCCGACGCCGAACTGGTGGAGCGGTCCGGCCGGCTGATCAAGCTGTACCTGACCGAGTACGGCGACCAGGCGGTGCCGGCCAGCGTCCGGTGGGTGAGCAACCAGAACGGCCGCTGGGGCTCCTGCACCCCGGCGGACCGCTCGATCCGGCTCTCCCACCGGCTCCAGGAGATGCCGGAGTGGGTGATCGACTACGTGTTGCTGCACGAACTCGTCCACCTCATCGTGCACAGCCACAACGCGCAGTTCTGGGCGCTGGTCGGCCGGTACCCGAAGACCGAACGCGCCCGGGGCTACCTGGAGGGTGTCGCGGCGGTGGGCGGCGCGCCCTGAGCGGTCCGCCGCCCGGCGGTAGGGTCGACGCATGGCTCGACGTGTGGTGGCGGCGCTGCTCGCCCCGGTCACCTGGACGCCACCCGGCATCGACCCGGTGGACTGGCGGCGCGCGCTCGCCGAGGACGTGGTGGACCTGCTCGCCATGCTCAACGAGGTCGACACGGCGGTGGCGGTCACCCCGGCGGACCGCCGGCTGGCCGACGAGGTGATCTGGCCCGGCACGACGGTGTACGAGGTGCCCGAGCCGACGCCCAACGCCGTCTTCGCCGCCCTCGATGCCTCCGGCGACGGCTACGAGCAGGCGGCGGTGGTCGCCGGGGACGCCCCCGACCTGCCCGGACTCACCGTCGGCAAGCTCCTGCGCCCGCTCACCAGCCGGCCGGTGGCACTCGCCCCGGTCGAGGGTGGTGTGCCGGGACTGCTCGGGGCGGCGGTCCGGCTGCCCGTACCCTCCTGGCTGCCGGCGCTGGATCTGGACAGCGCCGTGCCCGCGGCCGTGCGCGCGGCGGCGCCCGAGCCGGGCGACCTCGCGGTCACCCCGTCCTGGCACCGGCTACGCGGCCCGGCCGACCTGGCCCGGCTCGACCTCGCGCTGGACGGCTGGGAACACACCCGGGCCCTGCTCACCGGCGCCGACCGGACCGGCTGACGCGCGACCCACACCGCCGGTCCGGCTGAGGCCGGACCGGCGATGCTCGCGTGCGGCGGGGTCAGGAGCGGCGGTCGTCGCCCTCGGTGTCGTCGGGGCGTTCCGGACCGTCCGGGCCCTTGCCCTCGACCTCGCCCGGGATCTTCTCCTCCGGGCCGCCCGGAGCGGAGAAGTCGAACTTCTCCAGCTCGGTCATCAGGTCCATGTCGGCCATGGCGAAGGCCACCGGGTCGGCGAAGTCGGCGTCGGACGGCAGCAGGTCGGGGTGGCCCCAGAGGGCGTCCCGTCCGGCGATGCCCCGGTGCTCGGTGAGCGCCGCCCAGAGCGCGGCGGCCTCACGCAGCCGGCGAGGGCGCAGTTCCAGCCCGACCAGGGCGGCGAAGGTCTGCTCGGCCGGTCCACCCGCCGCCCGCCGCCGACGGAACGCCTCGCCGAGCGAGACCACGTTCGGCAGCCGGCCGTCCGCAGCACCGTCCACCACGTGGCAGACCCAGCCCTCGACCAGGGCGAGAGCGGTCTCCAGGCGGGCCAGTGACGCCTTCTGTGCCGGGGTGTCCTCCGGCGTGAAGATGCCCTCCAGGGCGATCGCCTGCATCGACTCCGGGTCGGTCGGGTCGACCCGACCCATCGCCTCCTCGATCGCCTCCCGGTTGACCCGGATCCCGGCCGCGTACGTCTCCACGGCGGTGAGGACGTGCCCGCGCAGCCACGGCACGTGCTCGAAGAGTCGCTGGTGGGCCGCCTCGCGCAGGGCGACGTAGAGGCGTACCTCGTCCTCGGGCAGCTCCAGGCCCTCGCCGTAACCCCGGATGTTGGCCGGGATCAACGCGGCGGTCCCGGCGGGGCCGAGCGGCAGGCCGATGTCACCGGCGGATAGCACCTCCGCAGCCAGCGACCCGAGCGCCTGACCGAGCTGACCGCCGAAGAGGGCACCGCCGAGGGTGGCCACCATCGACTGCATCGGGCCGAGCTGGGCGCGCGCCTCCGGCGGCACCAGGTCGCCCATCGCGCCGACCATCCGGCTTGCCACCGGGTCGCACAGCTTGCGCCAGACGTCCAGCGTCTTGAAGATCCACTCGTTGCGGTTCCAGGCCACCGTGGTCTTGATGCCGGAGGGCAGGGCCGACGCCGGCTCCAACCAGAGGTCGGCGATGCGCAGCGCCTCATCGACCGCGTTGCGCTCGTAGGGCGAGACCGCCGGGTCGCCCGCCGCCGCGAGCTGACTGGCCGCCACCTGACGGGCCAGATCCCAGTTGACCGGCCCGCTGCCCGGCGCGGAGAGCAGGTGCTGCAACTGCGACATGAACTGCTGCATCTGCGCGGGGTCGTTGGGGTCGGGCGGCTGCCCACCCGGGAGCGCGAAACCGAACGGAATATCAGGCACGAGCTCTACGGTACGCGCGCCGTGCCCCTGGTCGCCGTCACCGCAGTTGCGCTGAGGGCGAAGTCGTCGTCGTGCCGCCCGGAGGCCGAGAACCGGCTCGGTACGCTCTGGCGCATGAGACGACGTGGCGTGACCGTCCTCCTCGGTGCTCTGCTCACCGCTCTGCTCAGCATCGGGGTGCTCGGCGCGCCCGTCCCCTATGTCGTGCTCGGTCCCGGTCCGACGGTGGACACGCTCGGGCAGGAGGACGGCAAGGAGGTGATCCAGGTCACCGGCGGGGAGACCTCCGACTCGGCGGGGCAACTGCGCCTGACCACGGTGGGTGTGCAGCCGACCGTGAAGCTGCGCTCGGCCATTCAGGGCTGGCTCTCCGACGACCAGGCGGTGGTGCCGCGCGAGCTGGTATACCCGCCCGGCGAGACCCGCGAGGAGGTCGAGCAGCGCAACGCCGAGGACTTCCAGGTCTCGCAGACCAGCGCGGAGACCGCCGCGCTGCGGGAGCTGGGGTACGAGGTGCAGGTCGTGATCAAGACCGTCGCCGCCGACGGACCGGCCGCCGGAGTGCTGCGTCCCGGTGACGTGGTGACCTCGGTCGACGGGGAGCCCGTGCCGCTGGCCGGCCGGTTGACCGAGCTGGTCAGGGCGAAGCCGGCGGGCACCGCGCTCCGCGTCGGGTACACCCGAGACGGTGCCGCCCGCACCGACACCATCACCACCCAGGAGCAGGACGGCCGACCGCGGATCGGGGTCGAGATCGAGCAGCAGCAGCCGCACCCGTTCACGCTCTCCTTCGACCTCCAGGACATCGGCGGGCCCAGCGCCGGGCTGATGTTCGCCCTGGGGATCATCGACAAGCTGACGCCGGAGGACCTGACCGGCGGCCGGGTCATCGCGGGCACCGGCACCATCGACGACTCCGGCCAGGTCGGGCCGATCGGCGGCATCCCGCAGAAGCTGGTCGGCGCGAAGCGGGCCGGCGCCACGGTGTTCCTGGTGCCGGCGGCCAACTGCGCCGAGGCGGTGTCCAACCGCCAGCCGGACCTGCCGCTGGTCCGGGTGGGTTCGCTCGACGAGGCGCTCAGCGCGATGGAGACGCTGCGTGCCGGGGGCGAACCGACGCTCTGCTGACTGCCGGACCGACCCGGCGTCCCGCCGGGACCACGCTCTTGACCTGGGCCGACTTCGGGTCGGTGCGATCGCTCGCGGGCCGGGTGTCGGCTGCGCGGCGCGACCTGCCACAACGCATTCAGGAACACCCCGTACTCTGGGTGCCTGGTCGGAGCCGATCATAACGAGCGTGCGGAGCCAACAGTGGTCATGCGTAGCAGCAGCCCCCTGCCGAGGATGAGCCGACGCGGACGCGTCACGATCGGGGTGCTGATCGGAGTGTTCGTCCTGTTCACCCTGCTCGGCTGGGGGGTGCAGGCCTGGACCGACTGGCTCTGGTTCTCCGAGGTCGACTACACCTCCGTCTTCCGTGGGGTGATCGTCACCCGGTTGCTGCTGTTCCTGGCCGCCGCCGTCGCGATGGGTCTGATCGTCGGTGGCAACCTCTGGCTGGCGCAGCGGCTGCGCCCCCGGATGCGTCCGCACTCGCCGGAGCAGGCGACGCTGGAGCGCTACCGGATGCTGCTCGGCCCCCGGCTCGGGCTCTGGATCGCCGCCGCCGCCGTGGTGGTGGGTCTCTTCGCCGGCCTGTCCGCACAGAGCCGCTGGAACCAGTGGCTGCTCTTCCTGCACGGCGGTGACTTCGGCGTGCAGGACCCGGAGTTCGGTGTGGACGTCGGCTTCTACGTCTTCCAGTTGCCGTTCTGGCGCTTCCTGCTCGGGCTGGGCTTCACCGCGGTGGTGCTGGCGCTGATCGGTTCGCTGGCCGTGCACTACCTCTTCGGTGGAGTACGCCTGCAGGGCGTCGGCGACCGGATGAGCGGGGCGGCCCGGGCTCACCTGAGCTCGCTGGTCGCGGTCTTCGTGCTGCTCAAGGCCGTCGCGTACGTGCTGGACCGGCGGTCGATGCTGCTGGAGTACAACGACGGCGTCGGTGTCTACGGCGCCGGGTACGCCGACATCAACGCGCTGCTGCCGGCGAAGGAGATCCTCGCCTACATCTCCGTGGTGGTGGCGATCGCGATCATCGTCTTCTCCAACGCCTGGATGCGGAACCTGGTCTGGCCGGGCATCTCGCTGGCGCTGCTCGGCGTCTCGGCGGTGGCGATCGGCGGCATCTACCCCTGGGCGGTGCAGACCTTCGAGGTCAAGCCGAGCGCCCGGGACAAGGAGGCGCCGTACATCCAGCGCAGCATCGACGCCACCCGAGCCTCGTACGGGTTGGACATCGCCGAGAACTCGGCGTACTCGGCCAGCAACCTGACGCCGTCGGAGAACCTGGCCACCGACACCTCGGTGGTGCCCAACGCCCGTCTGCTCGACCCGCAGCTGGTCAGCGAGACCTACACCCAGCTCCAGCAGGTCCGTGGCTTCTACGACTTCGGCCCCAAGCTGGACATCGACCGGTACACGGTCGACGGCAAGACCCAGGACTACGTGGTCGGCGTACGTGAGATCAACTACGGCGAGCTGACCGCCCAGCAGAGCAACTGGATCAACCGGCACACCGTCTACACCCACGGGTTCGGCGTGGTGGCCGCCCCCGCGAACCAGGTCGTCTGCGGTGGCCAGCCCTTCTTCGTCTCCGGCTTCCTCGGCGAGCGGTCGCAGGAGTCCTGCTCCTCGCCGACCGACCAGATCCCGGCCAGCCAGCCCCGGATCTACTACGGCGAGCGGATGCAGGACGGTGACTACGCCATCGTCGGCAAGCCGAGCGAGGACGCCAACCCGGCGGAGTTCGACCGGCCGGCCGGCGAGAGCGGCGAGGGCCGCGAGTCGTACTACACCTACACCGGTGAGGGCGGCGTGGACGTCGGGTCGTTCTCCCGGCGGCTGCTCTACGCCATCAAGGAGCAGGAGCCGAACTTCCTGCTCTCCGAGGCGGTCAACGACAACTCCAAGCTGCTCTACGTGCGGAACCCCCGGGACCGGGTGGAGAAGGTCGCGCCCTTCCTGACGCTCGACGGCGACCCGTACCCCGCCGTGGTGGACGGCCGGGTGCAGTGGATCGTGGACGGCTACACCACCTCGGCCACCTACCCGTACGCCGAGCGGGTCAACCTCCAGCAGGAGACCACCGACGAGCTGACCGGCCGGGGCACCATCCAGCTGGCCCGGGAGAACGTCAACTACATCCGCAACTCGGTCAAGGCGACCGTGGACGCGTACGACGGCACGGTCCGGCTCTACGAGTTCGACGAGAACGACCCGGTGCTCAAGGCGTGGAACAAGGCCTTCGGCGGTGACCTGATCACGCCGCGCGAGGAGATCCCGCAGGCGCTGGCCGACCACTTCCGCTACCCGGCCGACCTGTTCAAGGTGCAGCGCAACCTGCTGACCCGGTTCCACGTCACGAACCCCGGCGACTTCTACTCCGGCCAGGACTTCTGGCAGGTGCCGAACGTGCCGGACGCGCCGGACAGCGGGGTCAAGCAGCCGCCGTACTACCTCTACACGCAGATGCCCGGGCAGGAGCAGCCGACCTTCCAGCTCACCAGCGCGGTCACCCCGAACGGCCGGCAGAACCTGGCCGCGCTGATCTCGGCGTCGTACCAGGACGGGCGGCCGAGGTTGCAGGTGCTGGAACTGCCCGACCAGACCCGGGTCTCCGGCCCGGTGCAGGTGCACCAGCAGATGACCAACAACGCCAACATCCGGCAGCAGCTGAACCTGCTCTCCTCGAACCAGGCCCAGGTGCAGTACGGCAACCTGCTCTCGCTGCCGTTCGGCAACGGCATGCTCTACGTCGAGCCGGTCTACGTGAAGAGCAACCAGACCGACGCGTACCCGCTGTTGCAGAAGGTGCTGCTCTCGTACGGCGACGGTGGTTCGTTCGTGGTGTTGGCCGACAACCCGGCCGACGGCATCCGGCAGCTCGTGGAGCAGGGCAAGCGGGCGGCGGCCGGCAACCCGCCGCCGGCCGCGGAGGAGCCGCCCGCAGGCGAGGAGCCGCCGCCGGGCGGCGAGGAGCCGGCGCCCACGCCCACGCCGACCGAGGCGCCGCCGCTCACCGGCGACCTGGGGGTCGCCGCCGACCGGGTGCGTGCGGCGATCACCGAGGTGCGCGACGCGCAGGCGTCCGGTGACTTCGAGCGGTACGGCCGGGCGCTCAAGACGCTGGACGAGGCACTGACCGCGTTCCAGCAGGCGCAGCAGGCGGCCGGGGCGAACGGTCCGGCACCGACCGGCAGCCCGTCACCGACCGGCTGACGAAGCACGTTCCGACAGGGCCCGTGGGCCGGCGATCGGTCGCCGCCGCGGGCCCTTCGGCGTCCGGGCCCACCGGTCGCCCACGGCGTTCTGTGAGTCGTTTTGCGGCGGGGCGGGGTGGTGCGCTACGGTGGATCTACCGACGCGGGGTGGAGCAGCTCGGTAGCTCGCTGGGCTCATAACCCAGAGGTCGCAGGTTCAAATCCTGTCCCCGCTACTGCACGAGAAAGGCCCCGGGATCTCCCGGGGCCTTTCTCGTTGTCCGGAGTGCGGCGGCCCGTCCCGACCGGTGCCGGAACACCTTCTTCGGGGGTGGGTGGGGTGGTCGGTGCGGCTCGTACCGCATGGGGTAGGGTTGTCACATACCGACGCGGGGTGGAGCAGCTCGGTAGCTCGCTGGGCTCATAACCCAGAGGTCGCAGGTTCAAATCCTGTCCCCGCTACTGCACGACGAAGGCCCCGGGATCTCCCGGGGCCTTCGTCGTTTCCGATCCCTGCCGTTCCGGCCTTCGTCCGTCGGCCGGTGGGCCCGCCTCGGCGGTGCGCTGTTCCCCGGCAGGGGTTGCGGACCTCCGCGAGGATGAGGCCATGTCTTCAATCGGCAAGTGGTGGGGGCGGCTCGGCACGCTCCTGGGAACGGTCGTGCTGGCGGTGTTCGTGCCGGTCGCGGCGTGGGCCTCGACCGGCCCCGGGGAACTGGTCGTGGAAGCCGCCCGGCGGCGTGGGCGCGGTGGCGGCTTCTTCGGTTTCCTGGGCCTGCTCTGCTGCCTTGCGGTGGTGGCCGTGGTCGTCCTGCTGCTGGTGCGGCTCACCCGTAACCGGCGGCGCTGAACGGGTTCCGCAGCGCCTCCCGCGCGCTGCGGTCCCGGCACGGTGGTGCGTCCGGGGCGTGGTCTACTTGTCCGCGTGGAACTTCTGCACTCGGGCAAAGTGAGGGACGTCTACGCGGACGGCGACGACCTGATCCTGGTCGCCTCGGATCGCATCTCCGTCTACGACGTGGTGCTGCCGACTCCGGTCCCGGACAAGGGCAAGCTGCTCACCGCGTTGTCGCTGTGGTGGTTCGAGCAGCTCGCCGACCTGGTGCCGCACCACGTCATCTCCGCCACCGACGTGCCGGCCGAGTTCGCCGGGCGGGCGATCCGGTGCCGCCGGTTGCGGATGGTCCCGGTGGAGTGCGTCGCCCGCGGTTTCCTCACCGGGGGCGGCCTCAAGGAGTACCAGAGCACCGGGGCGGTGTCCGGCGTCGCGCTGCCGCGTGGGCTGGGCGAGGCGTCCATCCTGCCCGAGCCGATCTTCACCCCGTCGACCAAGGCGCCGATGGGCGAGCACGACGAGCCGATGACCTTCGCCGAGGTGGTCGACGAGGTCGGCGCGGAGACCGCCGAGCGGCTGCGGAAGCTGACCATCGACGTGTACTGCCGGGGCGCCGAGCTGGCCGCCGAGCGCGGCATCCTGGTCGCCGACACCAAGATCGAGCTGGGCTGGGCGGCGGACGGCACCCTGGTCCTCGCCGACGAGGTGCTCACCCCGGACTCGTCCCGCTTCTGGCCCGCCGAGTCGTACCAGCCGGGCCGTACGCAGTTCTCCTACGACAAGCAGTACGTGCGGGACTGGGCGGCGGGCAGCGGCTGGGACCGGCGCGAACCGGCGCCCGAGGTGCCGGACGAGGTGGTCGAGGCGACCCGGGCCCGCTACGTGGACGTCTACGAGAAGATCACCGGCAACCGCTGGGAGTGACCCCGGCGCCGGTCGTCACTCGCTGCGGTGCCGGCCGATGTGCTGCTCGGTGGGGAGGGTCGCGGAGGTGATGCGGACCGTGGTGCCCTCCGGGCCGGTCTCCACGTCCATCGCGTCGGTCAGCTCGCGGGCCAGCCAGAGTCCCCAACCGCCGGCGGTCTCCGGCGCCGGCCGGCTGCGGTCGTCGAGGCGCTGCACACTGATGCCCTGACCGTGGTCGGAGACCTCGCACATCACCAGTTCCGACTGCCGCCAGAGCCGGAGCCAGCCCCGCCCTCCGCCGTGCCGGACCGCGTTGGTGATCAGCTCGTTGACCGCGAGCACGAAGTCGTCGAGGCGGTCGTCGCGCAGCCCTGCGGCACGCACGCACGAGGCGACCGAGTGCCGCAGCTCGGTCACCTGTGCCTGGTCGAAGGCGTCGGCGATCAGGAGGGTGTGTTCGATGGGCACCACCGTACGCGGTGTGCGGGGTTCTGCGTTCGTCATGGCCCCGTCCCGACAGGAGATCGCAGAGCTTTAAGCGGCTTTTACCACCGTACGTCAGGATTCGTGGGACCGCATCGGCGAGGACCCGTCACACAGGCTGTGGCATGGTGACGGGCGTGTCCGCCCCCGGTGGTTTCGAACTCCCTCTCTGGCGGGCCGTCGCGGTCTTCCGGGTGGCCTCGCTGGCGTACGTCTGCGTGGTCGTGCTGCGCGACGCGGACCGCTACGCCCACCCTCTGCTCGCCGGGGTGCTGGTGCTGGTGATGGCGGTCTGGACCGGCGTCACCGCGATCGGCTACGCCGCTCCGGCCCGGCGCGGCTGGCCGCTGCTCCTGGCCGATCTCGGCGTCGTGGTGGCGATCCTGCTGGCCACTCCCTGGGTGATGGGCCGCGACGCGCTGGACGCCGGCCTGCCGACCATGGCGGTGGCCTGGTTGAGCGGCCCGGTGCTGGCCTGGGCGGTCTGCGGCGGACGGCGACGCGGCGCGCTGGCCGCTCTGGTCGTCGGCGCCACCGACCTGGCCACCCGGGGGATGGCCACCCCCACGGCGATCAACGGCGCGATCCTGATGTTGCTCGCCGGCGTGGTGGTCGGGCACGTCGCCCGGCTCACCGTGACCGCCGGGGAGCGGTTGCAGCGGGCGGTCGAGATCGAGGCCGCCAACCGCGAACGGGAACGCCTGGCCCGTGACATCCACGACTCGGTGCTCCAGGTGCTCGCCCTGGTGCAGCGGCGCGGCGAGCGACTCGACGGCGAGGCCGGCGAACTGGCCCGGCTGGCCGGTGAGCAGGAGGCGGCGCTGCGCATGTTGATATCCGGTACCGGCCCGATGTCCGTCGACGACGTGGACTCGCCGGTGGACCTGCGCGCGCTGCTCGGCCGGTACGCCTCGGGCGGCGTGTCGCTCTCCGCGCCGGCCACTCCGGTGCCGTTGGCCCCGCCGGTGGCCCGCGAACTGGCCGCCGCGATCGGGGCCGCGCTGGACAACGTCGCCCGCCACGGCGACGGACGTGCCTGGGTGCTGGTCGAGGACGAGGGGACGGCGGTCACCGTGTCGATCCGGGACGAGGGGCCGGGCTTCACGCCGGAACGACTCGCCGAGGCCGCCGCCCAGGGCCGGCTCGGCGTGACCCATGCGATCCAGGGCCGGCTCGCCGAACTCGGCGGGACCGCCCGGATCAACTCCACCCCGGGCTCCGGCACCGAGGTCGAGCTCACCGTGCCGAGGAGGGGATCGTGAACGGCGTACGCGTGATGGTGGTCGACGACCACCCGATGTGGCGGGAAGGGGTGGCCCGCGACCTCACCGAGGCCGGCCACGAGGTGGTCGCCAGTTGCGGGGAGGGCCGGCAGGCGGTCCGGGTGATCGCCGCGGCCCGCCCCGACCTGGTGGTGCTCGACCTGCAACTGCCGGACATCTCCGGTGTGCAGGTGATCCGGGGCCTGCGGGCGGAACGGCCCGAGGTGCGGGTGCTCATGCTCTCCGCCAGCGGCGAGCAGCAGGGGGTGCTGGACGCGGTGAAGGCCGGCGCCACCGGCTACCTGCTGAAGTCGGCCGGGCTGGCGGAGTTCCTGGACGCGGTCCGCCGGACCGCCGCCGGTGAGCCGGTCTTCACGCCGGGCCTGGCCGGGCTGGTGCTCGGCGAGTACCGCCGGCTGGCCGCCGTCCGGGAACAGGCTCCCGCCGGTACGCAGGACACCGCACCCCGGCTCACCGACCGGGAGACCGAGGTGCTGCGGCTGGTGGCCAAGGGGATGTCCTACAAGCAGATCGCCGAGCGGCTCGGACTGTCGCACCGGACGGTGCAGAACCACGTACAGAACACGCTCGGCAAGCTGCAACTGCACAACCGGGTCGAACTGACCCGGTACGCGATCGAACGCGGCCTGGACGAATGAGCGAGCGCAGCGAGCGAACCATCAGGCACAGCAGGTACGGCGGCACGCAGCGCAGCACAGTGACGTCGTGAGCGGGACTCAGACCGAGTGCGGCGGCCGGGTCTCGTGCACGGCCAACTCCTCCGCGCTGGCTCCGCCACCGGCCGCTCCCGCGTCGTACGCGATGGAGTCGGTCTCCTGGTCGGTGTGCGCGCCCTCGTCCGGTTCGACCAGCCGGCCCACCGTGGCGTCGGCGACGGTGCCCAGCCGGTCGTGGTCGTAGAGCGACACCGGGGATTTCGGGTCGGAGGTCGGGCCGGGATCGATCACGTCGGCGTCGAGCTGCGCCTGCGCCGCCTGCTCCCGGCTGTCCGCCTCGGCCGCGATGTCCGGGTCGACCGGACCGGCCAGCGGGTCGTCGACCGGCAGTTCGAACCGCTCCCGGCCGAGCTTGTAGTCCAGCGACTCGCCGTCGAGCTGCTCCTCGGCGGTGGTGCCGAACTCGTCCACCGCCACCGGGGTCCGGTCACCGGGCAACTGGGCCGGCGCCGGGCCGTCCGCCTCCCGGCCGGTCAGCACGTCGTCACCGGCCGTCGAGTCGTCGTCGGCGGTGTCCGGCAGGCCGTCGGCCTCAGGGTCGGACAGGGGGGTCGGGTACTCGTCGTCGCGCATGACTGACCACTACCCGTTGCCCTCCGGCCGTAACCGGTCACGTCCGCGTCGTTCGGGCAGCCGCCGCTGGCGGGCCACCGCGGCGACCGTGCCGGCGGCCAGGCCGACTGCGGCGGTCATCCGGACGAGCTGCCGGCGCCGCCCGGACCAGCCGCCCTCCGGCAGCGCCTCGGCGTCCGGGCGGAACACGTTCCCGCTGCTCTCGGCGCGCGGGGCGGGCCCGAACTGGGTGCGGTGGACGTACCAGCCGAGGAGGCGCTCGGCCGCGGCCGGAGCGAGGCGCCAGGGCAGGCCGATCAGCCGGGCGGCCCCGCCCGCGTACGCCTCGCGGCGCGGCTTGCGCAGCAGCCGGACGATCGTCTCGGCCACCACCTCCGGCGGGTAGACCGGCGGCGGGGGCGTCAGTTCCCGGCCGCTGTGGTTGGCGGCGTGCCGGAAGAACGGCGTGTCGATGGTGGCCGGCAGCACGGTGCAGACCGAGATCGCACCGCGCCCGGTGAGCCGCAACTCCTGGCGGACCGTGTCGGCCAGCCCCCGGATGCCGTGTTTGGCGGCGTTGTACGGCGACTGGTAGGGCATCGCCACCTCGGCCAGTATCGAGGCGTTGTTGACCACCACACCGCCACCGGCAGCCGACAGGTACGGCAGTGCGGCCCGGATGCCGTGGGCGCTGCCGAGCAGGTTCACGTCCAGCACCCGGCGGAACTCCGCCTCCGGGATCTCGTCGAACAACCCGACCGCGCCGACCGCCGCGTTGTTGATCCAGGCGTCGATCCGGCCGAACTCGGCCGCCGCGGCGGCCGCCAGCCGGTGCACCGCCGCCGGGTCGGTGACGTCGGTCGGCACCACAAGCGCCCGACCGCACAGCTCACGACAGTGCCCGGCGACCCGGTCCAGGGCCGGCGCGGAGCGGGCGGCCAGCACCACGGCGCAGCCGCGACGGGCCAGCGCGTAGGCGGTCGCCGTACCGATGCCACTGGAAGCTCCGGTGATCACCACGGTCGCGTCGGCGAGCTTTCGGGCGAGGGGCATTCCTCATCGGTACCCCCTGGTGTCCGGGTCATGCGCGCCGGACACCAGGGGATCTGCCATGTTTCGGCTCGTCGGAGCCCGGTTAATGGGACGCTCTGACCGGAGACCACCGCCCCATCCGCATGGAGGTGACCCATGCGCGTCGGCCTCGTCTGCGCCCACGCCGCTTCGCCGCCGTCCGGCGACGGTAACGTCGTCGGCACCTACCAGCACATCGCACGGGTCGCCGCCGAACTGGCGGGGAGAGGCCACGACGTCCGGGTCTACACCCGACGGGACGATCCGGAGGTCGCCGAGAGCGACCTCGTCGACGGGTACCGGATGGAACGGGCCCCGGTGGGTCCGATCACCCCGATCCCCACCGCCGAGCTGGTGCCGTACGTGCCGGCGTTCGGCCAGTGGCTGGCCGACCGGTGGTCCGGCGACTGGACGCCGGAGGTCGTGCACGGCCACTACTGGGTCGGTGGACTCGCCGCCGCGCAGGCGGTCCGGGAGACCGACATCCCGGTGGTGCAGACGTTCCACTCTCTCGGCATGGAGCAGCTCCGCCACCTCGGTTCGCAGTACGACGGGCCGGGCACCCGCATCCCGTTGGAACGGGCGCTGACCCGGGCGGTGGACATGGCCGTCGCCCAGTGCAACGACGAGGTCGACGAGCTGACCCGGATGGGTCTGCAACGCAGCTCGGTGGCGATGGTGCCGACCGGAGTGGACATCGACCGGTTCCACCCCGACGGCGAGGCGGCACCCCGGGACCAGCGTCCCCGGATCCTCTCCGTCGGCGGGCTCTCCCCAGGCCACGGGCAGGACGATCTGATCCGCGCGATGCGCCTGGTGGGCGACGCGGAACTGGTGATCGCCGGTGGCCCGCCGGCCGAGGGGCTGGCCAAGCACACCGAGGCCCGTCGGCTGCGGGAACTGGCCGAGCGGATCGGCGTGGGGGAGCAGGTGCACCTGGTGGGCGCCGTGCCGCACGAGCAGATGGCCACCTGGTACCGCTCGGCCGACGTGGTCGCCTGCACCCCGCACTACTCGTCGGCCGGACGGGTGTCGCTGGAGGCGATGGCCTGCGGGGTGCCGGTGGTCGGCTACGCGATGGGCGGTATCGCCGACGCGGTGGTGGACGAGGTGACCGGCAAGCTGGTGTCGCCGGGCGACGTCCGGACGCTGGGGATGACGCTGCGTCGGGTGCTCACCGACAACGCGGGCCGGTTCGCGTACGGGCACGCGGCGGTGGACCGGGTCCGGTGCAGCTACACCTGGGAGCGGACCGCCTCCGCCCTGGAACGGCTCTACGAGCGGGTGGTCGGCCGGCGCAGGCCCGTCGAGGCGGCCTGAGCCAGACCGGAGCCGGTCTGGGAGAGCTGGGCGGCGGGGTGCGGCATCGGCCCGTCCGTGCCGCCCGGGCGTGCCCGGCTCGGCTGCGGCCCGATCAGCGGCTTGCCGGCGACGACCGCCCGCGAGGTCTCCTGGGCGACGGCGTGGTGGTGCTGCGGCTCGGCGTACCGGGTGAGGCCGATGACCGAGGCGAGGGTGACCAGGAAACCGACTCCGGCCAGCCACTCCCGGCCGGGCCAGATCTTGTCGTTGAGCAGCAGCAGCCCGACGATCGCGGCGGGGACCGCCCCGGCGGCGTCCATCGCGGCCACCGCCGCCGTGGTGGAGCCGCGCTGCATCGCCAGGCCGAGCAGCAGCTGCCCGACCACGGAGTGCCCGACCAGCACGTAGAGCAGCGGGTCGGCGAGGAACGCGTCCCAGGTCGGTGCGGAGGCCAACGGGCGGGCGGCGATCGCGGCGGCGGAGAAGGCCAGCCCGGCCAGCGAGCCGAGCGCCACCGAGCCGGGAGCGCCGCGTAGCCGGACCGCGAAGAAGCCCAGCACCGCGATCACGCCGAGCGTCACCAGCAGGGCGATCATCCCGGCGGTGCCGAGGGGCTTGGACTGTGCCGGCTGGGCGGCGAGCACCAACGCGGTGATCCCGGCGAAGAGCAGGAGCAGCAGCACCACCTCGGCCACCGGCAGCCGCCATTTCAGCACCAGGACACCGAGGATCGCGGTGACCCCGAGCCCGGCCGCCACGCTGGCCTGCACCAGGAACAGCGGCAGGTCGCGGCGGGCCAGGAAGGCCAGCACGAAGCCGCCCACCTGGCAGACCAGGCCGATCAGGTAGGCGCGGTGTCCGGCCAGGCGCAGCAGCAGACCGGGATCGAAGGTGTGCTGCACTGTGGTGCGGGCTGCGGCGACCGACTGCAACAGGTTGGCAACGCCGTACGCGACGATCATCGCCGCGAGAAAACACCAACCCGAGGTAGCCACCTGGCGAGGATAGAGGTAACCGGACGTCAGTGCGCGGCGGGCCGACCGAGCCTGTCGAGGAGTTCGGCGTGCAGTATTCCGTTGCTGGCCACCGCGCTGTTTTCGCCTCCGGCGGGGGCCGGTCGACCGGCCAGATCGGTGAAGGTACCCCCCGCCTCGGTCACGATGGGTACCAATGCGGCCACGTCCCAGAGCGACAGCTCGGGTTCGACCATGACGTCCAGTGCGCCCTCGGCCAGCAGCATGTAACCGTAGAAGTCGCCGTAGGCTCGACTGCGCCAGGTGTCCCGCATCAGTTGGAGCATCGGCGCCAACCGACCGGCCTCCTCCCAGCCGCTGAGGGAGGAGTAGCAGAAGCTCGCGTCGGCCAGCTCCGCGACGGCGGAGACCCGGATCGGTTCGCCCGAGGCGGCGTCCGGGCCCGCGTACGCCCCGGTGCCGGTCGCCGCCCACCAGCGGCGGCCCAGGGCCGGTGCGGAGACCAGCCCGGCGACGGGTCGGCCGTCCTCCAGCAAGGCGATCAGGGTGGCCCAGACGGGCACTCCCCGGACGAAGTTCTTGGTGCCGTCGATCGGGTCCACCACCCACTGCCGGGTGCCGGCGGCCGGCGATGCGCCGTACTCCTCGCCGAGCAGCCCGTCGTCCGGCCGGTGCTCGGTCAGCAGCGACCGGATCGCGCGCTCCACGGCGGTGTCCGCGTCGGAGACGGGGGTGAGGTCGGGCTTCGCCTCCACCCGCAGGTCGAGCGCGCGGAACCGGGCCGCCGAGATGGCGTCGGCGGCGTCGGCGAGCCGGTGGGCGAGAGCGAGATCGTCGGCGTACCCCGTCATGCCGGACACGGTAGCGACGCCGGTCGCGGCCGGTCCCGCCGGGCCGTCGTGACCTGGGCGCGGCTCACTCCGGATGCCCGCGCGGCTCGACCTCGCCGCGTGGCTCCAGGTCGCCGGAGCGGGAGGCCAGCAAGCGGCGGTACGAGGCCAGCCGGCGCGGATCCGCCCGCCCCAGTGCCACCCAGGCGTCCAGCGTGCAGTCGGCCTCGTCGGCGGTGTGCGGGCAGTTGGCCGGACAGTCGGCGGTGGCCTCGACGAGGTCGGGGAAGCCGTGCAGCAGGCTCTCGGCCGAGACGTGTGCCAGCCCGAAACTGCGGACGCCCGGCGTGTCCACGATCCAGCCAGGGTCGTCCGCGGCGCCCGGCAGGGCAGGCAGCCGCAACGCCACCGCGCTGGTCGAGGTGTGTCGCCCCCGGCCGATCGCGCTGACCGTGCCGACCGCCCGGTCGGCCTCCGGGACCAGCCGGTTGACCAGCGTCGACTTGCCCACCCCGGAGTGCCCGACGAGCACCGACACCCGGCCGGCGAGCAGGCTGCGGAGGGCGTCCAGCGGCGAGTCCGGCCGGATCAGCACGTACGGCAGTTCCAGCTCGGTGTAGTAGTCGAGCACCGCCTCGGGCCCGGCCAGGTCGGCCTTGGTCAGGCAGAGCAGCGGCTCGATGTCCGCGTCGTAGGCCGCCACCAGGCAGCGGTCGATGAATCCGGTACGCGGCGGCGGGTCGGCCAGCGCACTGACGATCACGAGCTGGTCGGCGTTGGCGACGACCACCCGTTCCAGCCGCCCCTCGGCGGTGCTGGCGTCGTCCTCGGCGGTCCGCCGCAGCACCGAGTGGCGGGGGGCGATCCGGACGATGCGGGCCAGCGCCCCGGCCGCGCCGGAGGTGTCCCCGACCAGGGCCACCCGGTCCCCGACCACCACCGACTTGCGGCCCAGCTCGCGGGCGCGCATCGCGGTGACGGTGGGGTCGTCGGGCCCGGCTCCGGTCAGCACGCAGGAGTAGCGTCCCCGGTCCACCGCGAAGACGAAGCCGTCCCGGGCGTCGGCGTGCCGGGGGCGGGTGCGGGTACGCGGACGCGAGGACTTCCCGGGCCGGACCCGGACGTCGTCCTCGTCGTACTCGCGTCGCTTGGTCGCCAGGTCCGCCCCTCCGTCGTCGGTCAGCTCTTGCCGGTCACCATCGCCGACCATAGTGCCGGAAACTCGGGCATGGTCTTCGAGGTGCACGCCACGTCGTTCAACTCGATGCCGGGGACGGCCAGGCCGGTGATCGCCGCGGCGTGCGCCATCCGGTGGTCATCGTAGGTGTGGAACACGCCACCCCGCAGCGGTCGGGGGCGGATCTCCAACCCGTCGGACGCCTCGGTGACGTCCGCACCCAGCGCGGCGAACTCCCGCGCCAACGCGGCCAGCCGGTCGGTCTCGTGCCCCCGGATGTGCTCGACGCCGGTGAACACCGAGGGGGAGTCGGCCAGCATCGCCAGCGCGGTCAGGGCCGGGGTCAGCTCGCTGACGTCCGAGAGGTCGGCGCGCAGCCCGTGGACCGTCCCGGTGCCGCGTACGGTGAGCCCCTCGGTGGTGAGCGCGACCTCCGCGCCCATCTGCTGCAACAGCGAGCGGAGCCGCTCCACCGGCTGTGCGCTGCTGCCCGGCCAGCCCTGGAGCGTCACCTCGCCGCCGGTGACCAGCGCGGCGGCGAAGAACGGCACCGCGCCGGAGAGGTCGGGCTCGATCTGCCAGCCGCGCCCGGTCAACGGGCCCGGTTCGACCACCCACACGTCCGGCGTGCTGTCGTCCACTGCCGCGCCGGCCGAGCGCAGCATCTGCACGGTCATCCGCAGGTGGGGCGCGGAGGGCACCGGCGGGCCGACGTGGCGTACCACCAGGCCCCGGTCGAAGCGCGGGGCCGCCAGCAGCAGGCCGGAGACGAGTTGGCTGGAGGCGGAGGCGTCGATCACCACCTCGCCGCCGGTCACCCGCCCGGTGCCGAGGACGGCCAGCGGCAGGCTGCCCGGACCGGTGGTGTCGATGCGGACGCCGAGCGAGCGCAGCGCCTCGATCAGCGGGCCCAACGGCCGGGTGCGGGCGTGCGGGTCGCCGTCGAAGGTGACCCGGCCGTCGGCAAGCCCGGCGACCGGCGGTACGAACCGCATGATCGTGCCGGCCAGGCCGACGTCGACGTGGGCCGGGCCGACCAGCGGGTGCGGCCGGACCAGCCAGCGCTCGTCGTCGGCGATCGACACGTGCGCGCCCATCGCCCGCAGCCCACCGGCCATCAACTCGGTGTCCCGGGCGCGCAGCGGCGCGGCCAGTGTCGAGGGGCCGGCGGCCAGCGCGCTGAGCACCAGGGCCCGGTTGGTCATCGACTTGGACCCGGGCAGGCGTAGCGACGCCGACACCGGATCGCTGGCCGTCGGGGCGGTCCACGGCTGTAGCGGCCGGGTCGCGGTCAGGTTCCCCACGGTTCCCATTCTGCCGTGTGCCGGGCGTCGGCGGACCTCGCCGTTTCCCACTCCCGATGAACGGGACAGCCGCCCGGCCGGTGGCGCGCTAGCGTGTCGGACATGTGCGGGAGGTACGCCACGACCCGGAGCTCCGGTGACCTGAGCGGGCTGTTCGAGTCCGCCGACGAGACCGGTGGCGACCTGGCGGTCGACTACAACGTGGCGCCGACCGATCCGGTGCCGCTGGTGCGGGTCAGCTCCGAGGGGCACCGGGTGCTCTGTCTGGCCCGCTGGGGCCTGGTGCCGCCGTGGTCCCGGTCGCCCGCCGGCGCCGCACGCATGATCAACGCTCGCGCCGAGACGGTCGCCACCAGCCGGGCGTACGCGCCGTCCTTCGCCCGCCGTCGGGCCCTGGTCCCGGCCGACGGCTGGTACGAGTGGGTCCGTCGACCGGACGGCACCAAGCAGGCGTTCTACCTGACCCCACGCGACGGGTCGGTGCTCGCCTTCGCGGGCATCTGGTCGGTCTGGGGCGGCCCCGACGACCCGCTGATGACGTGCAGCGTGGTGACCACCGGCGCCCTGGGTGAGCTGGCCGAGGTGCACGACCGGATGCCGTTGCTGCTGCCGCCGGAGCGGTGGGCGACCTGGCTGGGCGGGGGAGGTGAGCCGGCGGAGCTGCTGGTCCCGCCGGCACCGGAGTGGCTGGCCGGGCTGGAGGTGCGCCCGGTGGGGCCGGCGGTCGGCGACGTCCGCAACGACGGTCCCCGGTTGACCGCCCGGGTGCCACTGTCGTCCCCGGCCGGCCCGGAAGAGGCGACTCTGTTCTGATTGCACCCCGCATATTGTCGGGAGTGATTTGCCGCAGTTGCGGGTGAAAGGTGCAGGGCTCTTTCTGGCAACTTCCCGGCAGACACTTGTCCCCGTGCCAGTAAATGCGATAGAACACAGCGCCGGTGGTGGGTGTCGTTCGCGTCCTGTGAACGATGCTCATCGATATTGCTGGTCCCACGGGGGAGGTGGGTGGATGACACGGGCGCGTATGCCCCGTCCGCACGAGGTGGCCGCCGCACGGCGTGATCCACGACTGTTGAGGGCGCTGCACGAGCGGCGACAAGACGAAGCCTGGCGTACCAGGGGGACATGCCAGAGCGTCGATCCGGAGACGTTCTTTCCGGCACCGAACGAGCCGGCCGACGCGGCGGTGGCACTCTGCAACAGCTGTGACGTGCAGGGTTCCTGTCTCGCCTGGGCGCTGGAAGTGGGCGACTGCCACGGCGTGTGGGGTGGCACCACACCCCGCGAGCGGCGGGCGATGTTGGTGGCCTGGCGTGACGAGGTCCAACCCGATCCGGACGCCGCCAGCGAGGCGGGTCCGCCGGTGCGTGATCGACTGCTCACCCTGGTGCCGCTGAGCTGATCGATGAGCCGGTCCGGGGCGGGACGCCGTGTCGTCGGACGCGACCGTCCCGCCCCGGAGGCGGCCCGACGTCGTCGGCGGGAACGAGGCACGCCGACCTGCGGACCGGCCGGCGGTGGTGGTGCCCGGACACCAGCCCGGCCGCCGGTGGCGCGGGCGGCGGCGTGACCGCCGGTGGCGCAGAGCGTGCGGCCCGCAGAATGGAGCCGTGCCGCACGACGACCTCATCGAGACCCCGCACGGCCCGGCGCGGGTGGACACCGACCGACCGCCCGGCCCGGCCGGCGCGCTGCTGGTGCTCGGGCACGGGGCGGGTGGCGGTGTCGACGCACCGGACCTGCTCGCGCTACGCGACGCGGCGGTGGCTGTCGGGTTGGTCGTGGCCCGGGTGACACAGCCCTACCGGGTCGCCGGTCGGCGGGCTCCGGCTCCGGCCGGACACCTCGACACGGCCTGGACCGCCGTGTCGACCGTGCTGCGGGGGCGTCATCCGGGCGTACCGGTGCTGGTGGGAGGTCGCTCCAGCGGCGCGCGGGTGGCCTGCCGGACGGCGCGTGGCGTTGGCGCCGCCGGGGTGGTCGCACTCGCCTTCCCGCTGCATCCGCCCGGCCGCCCGGAACGCAGCCGGGCCGCCGAGCTGGACAGCGGGGTGCCGACACTGGTCGTCAACGGCGACCGGGACCCGTTCGGGGTGCCCGAGCCGGGCCCCGGCGTGCAGGTGGTGGTCCGCCCGGGCCAGCGCCACGACCTGCGTGGCGACCCACCCGGCACGGCGGCGTTGGTGATCGACTGGCTGCGCGCGCACGGCTGGGTGCGGTCCTGACCGCCCGTCGTCCGCCCGGCCGGGACGCGGCCGTCGCGGTGCCGGTCGGGGCCCGCGCCGTGTCCGGTGGCCGCGCCGGGTCGTTGCATCCGATGGTGTCGCCCGCCCGGTCGGGGCGGTCGCACCGGGCTCCCAGGCCCTTCCTGGTCCCAGCCGTGTGATCCGCGCGGCCGGGACCAGGATCGGGAGTCGGATCCGGAATGCCCTGGCCTGCGGTGGGTGTTGAACCCCTCGGATGACCACTGTGCGAGGGGGTGACCGGTGCCGACCGAGATCCGGAACCGGGAACGCGACGAGCGGGACGCGCGGCAGCTACGGCAGCTGCTGGCGGGCCCGGACTGGCCGGCGACGGTGTCACCGGCCGAGGTGGCGACGGGCACACCCGTCGGAACCGAATCTGCCGGGAGGTCCGTGCGCGTATCCTCGGCGGGGAAGCATCCGACCCGAGGGGATGTGCGGTTGACCACCGAGAAGACGGACGAGCGCAGGGCCCGGTTCGAGCGGGACGCGATGCCATTCGTCGATCAGCTCTATGCGGCCGGCCTGCGAATGACGCGTAACCCGGCGGATGCCGAGGACCTGGTCCAGGAGACCTACCTGAAGGCGTACGCGGCCTTCCACCAGTTCGAACAGGGCACGAACCTGAAGGCCTGGCTGTATCGGATCCTGACCAACACCTACATCAACTCCTACCGCAAGCGGCAGCGGCAGCCGGTGCAGGCGCCCACCGACGAGATCACCGACTGGCAGCTCGCCGAGGCCGAGTCGCACACCTCCAGTGGGTTGCGCTCCGCCGAGACGGAGGCGCTCGACCGGCTGCCCGACAGTGACGTCAAGGAGGCCCTCCAGCAGCTGCCGGAGGAGTTCCGGCTGGCGGTGTACCTGACCGACGTCGAGGGGTTCTCCTACAAGGAGGTCGCCGACATCATGGGTACGCCGATCGGCACCGTGATGTCGCGGTTGCACCGCGGTCGTCGTAATCTGCGCAAGCTGCTTGAGGGCTACGCCGCGGAGCGCGGCTTCTCGGCCGCGCCGTCGACGGCCCGGAGTTCCGCTGCCACCGGCCGGGAGGTGTGACGTGAGTTGTGGAGACCCGCACGAGACGGATTGCCGCGAGGTCCTCGCCGAGGTCTACCTCTACCTCGATCTGGAGTGCGCCCAGGAGCGGCGCTCCCGGATCCGTCACCACCTCGACGAATGCGGTCCCTGCCTGCGGGAGTACGGCATCGAGCAGGAGGTGAAGGCGCTGGTGGCCCGCTGCTGCGGCAACGAGTCCGCGCCGGACGAACTGCGCGAGCGACTGCGGGTACGCCTCAGCGAGATCGTGGTGTTCGAGAGCACCGAGTCCCGCGAACTGGCCGACTGACCGGTCGGCGCGGGAGGGACGACGACGCCGGTGGCCCGGACGGGCCACCGGCGTCTCGCTGTCCGGTCCGCCGGGACCGGAGCGTCGTCGTCAGGAGTTGGGGCGCTTGCCGTGGTTGGCGGCGCTCTTCTTCCGGGCCTTCTTCTTGCGGGCCTTCTTCGCCATGGTGACCTCCTCGTGATGATCGTCTGCGCACGACCTCGACCCCGGGGCACGCTACCGGCCCTCCGGAGCCAGGGTCCGACCTGTTGATGCTAGTGCGGTCGGCGTCGACGCATCCTCGCCGGGGCTGCTGCTCGCCGCCCGGGGAGGACCGCCACATGATTGGATGTGGCGCAGGCAGTCGCGAGAGAAGGGGCCGGGAGATGGCCGAGGAGATCCGCGCCGAGATGGTGGCGAACGTCTGGAAGGTCGTCGCGTCGGCCGGGGACACCGTGTCCGAGGGGGACACGCTGGTGATCCTGGAGTCGATGAAGATGGAGATCCCGGTGATCGCCGAGTCCGACGGCGTCGTGCAGCAGCTCGCGGTCAACGAGGGCGACGTGGTGCAGGACGGTGACCTGATCGCGGTGATCGGTTGACCGGCGTCCTGGTCCGCGCGGCCGAGCCGGCCGACTTCGCCGCGGTGGCCCGGTTGACCGTCGCCGCGTACGAGGCCGACGGCCAGTTGAAGGGCGAGAACGGTTACGCCGAGGTGCTGGCCGACGTCAGTGGTCGGGCGGCACACGGCCGGATCCTGGTCGCCGTCGACCCGGCCACCGGTCAGGTGCTCGGCACGGTCACCTTCGTCCTGCCCGGCAGCAGGTACGCCGAGCTGTGCCGACCGGACGAGGCGGAGTTCCGCATGCTGGCCGTCGATCCGGCCGCACAGGGACGGGGTGCCGGTGCCGCCCTGGTCGAGGCGTGCGTGGCGGAGGCGACCGGGCGGGGCTGCACCGCGCTGGTGATCTGCGTACGCGCCGGCCACGCCGAGCCGGCGCACCGGCTCTATCGGCGGCGGGGCTTCGTCCGCGTACCGGAACAGGACTGGTCGCCGATGCCCGGTGTCGACCTGCTCGCCCTGCGACTGACGCTGACCCCGGCCGGCTGAGCGCTCGGACCTCCGGCGGGCGTCGGCGGTCGGGCGGTCACGCCTCGGCCGGTGCGGCCGGTACCGCGATCGCGGCCAGCAGCTCGTAGGCGACCTCCAACGCCACCCGCTTGCGGTCGGCGTCGGTGATGTCCGGCGTACGCAGGGCGAACCAGCTGCTGTGCACGGCGAACAGGGCCAGCACGGCGCGTAGCTGGGCACCGGCGCTGTCGTCGCCCCGGCACAGCACGGAGGCCAGCCGGAACATCCGCTCGCGCATGTCCCGACCGGCGGAGAGGTTCTTCAGGGCGGTCTGGTTCTGCTCGAAGAAGCGCATCACCGACGGCTGTTCGCCGCCGAACATCGCGTCGGCGTACCGCTCGATCAGCGCCCGGCGGGTGGCGAGCGTGTCCGGTTGGCCCTCGCCCCAGGAGATCAGCGTGTCCATCCGGCCCAGCCGGTCCTCGACGACGCTGGTGACGATCTCGTCCTTGCTCTTGAAGTGGTAGTAGAGGGCGGCCTTGGTCACGCCGAGTCGTTCGGCGACCTCACGCAGCGATGTCGCCTCGTAGCCCTGCTCGGTGAAGAGTTCCAGCGCGACGGCCTTGATCCGCTCCCGGGTGCCGCCTGTGCTCTGGCTCACCTGCACCACCTAATCCAGTTGACCGTCATCTGCTGTCCAACTTACCGTCCGGCTAGTAAGGTAGCTAGCCGGTCGGCAAGTAAGTGCGTCACGTCTCGGGGGGAGAGCTTACCGATGGCCTCACAACAACAGGCCGCCGTGCGACCCAACATTCGACTCGTCCTGTTCGGGCTGATGATCGCCATGATGCTGGCGATGCTCGACAACATGATCGTCAGCACGGCGCTGCCCCGCATCGTCGGCGAGTTCGGTGGGCTCAACCACTTCACCTGGGTGGTGACCGCGTACGTGCTGGGCACCACCGTCTCCACCCCGATCTGGGGCAAGCTCGGCGACCTGTACGGCCGCAAGAACGTCTTCCTCACCGCCGTGGTGCTCTTCCTGCTCGGCTCCGCGCTCTGCGGCATGGCCGGCTCGTCGGCCCTCGGCGGACCCGACGACGGGATGGTCCAGCTCATCGCCTTCCGCGCGGTGCAGGGCCTCGGTGCCGGTGGCCTGATGGTCGGCGTGATGGCGATCATCGGCGATCTGGTCCCGCCTCGTGAGCGCGGCCGGTACCAGGGCATGATCGCCGGCATCATGGCCATCGCCATGGTCGCCGGACCGCTCGTCGGCGGCTTCATCACCGACCACCTCTCCTGGCGCTGGGCGTTCTACGTCAACCTGCCGCTCGGCGGCGTGGCGCTGGTGCTGCTCATCGCCACCCTGCGCCTGCCCCGGTACCGCACCGAGCACCGGATCGACTGGCTCGGCGCCGCGCTGCTGTCGGTCGGCATCACCGCGATCGTGCTGATCACCACGTGGGGCGGCAACGAGTACGCCTGGCGCTCCCCGCAGATCCTCGGCCTCGCCGCCCTGGCGCTCGTCGCGCTGGTCGCCTTCGGGTTCGTCGAGCGGCGCGCCCCCGAGCCGATCCTGCCGCTGGGTCTGTTCGCCAACCGGAACTTCGCCCTGATCTCCACGATCGGCTTCCTGCTCGGCTTCGCGATGTTCGGCGCGATGAACTTCCTGCCGCTCTACCAGCAGACCGTGCAGGGCGCCTCGGCCACCAACTCGGGCCTGCTCCTGCTGCCGCTGATGTTCGGCATGCTGGTGGTCTCGCTGCTCGTCGGCCGGGCCATCACCCGGACCGGTCGCTACCGGATCTATCCGATCGTCGGTGGCGCGGTGATGGCCGTCGGGCTCGCCCTGCTGAGCCTGCTGGACGTGCACACCAGCAAGGTCCAGTCGTCGCTCTACATGATCGTGCTCGGCGTCGGGATGGGCTTCCTCATGCAGACGTCGATGCTGATCGCGCAGAACAGCGTGGAGCAGAAGGACCTCGGCGCGGCCAGCGGCGCGGCCACCTTCTTCCGCTCCATCGGCGGCTCGTTCGGCATCTCGCTGTTCGGTGCGATCTTCGCCAACCGGCTGGCCGGTACCGCCGCCGGTGGTGCCTTCAGCGGCGGCGGCGAGGCCGGGGCGGCGATGAACATCGACCAGCTCCGGGAGTTGCCGGCACAGGCGCGCGAGGCGGTGCTCGGCGGGTTGGCTGACGCGATCTCGCACGTCTTCCTGTGGGCGGTGCTCTTCGCCGTGCTGGTGCCGGTGCTGGCCTGGTTCATCCGCGAGATCCCGCTGCGCACCAGCAACGAACCGACCGGCACGCCCGAGGAGCAGGCCGAGACCGCTCTGGCCCGCTCCCCGTCCGCGTGAGCCGCATGAGCCGGCTGTTCCGGATGTTCCGGATGTGTCGGATGTAAGGAGGGGTCCCCTGCTAACGCCTCGTGCATAGCAGGGGACCCCTCCTTACATCCGTGAGCGCGAGATGCGCGGATCAGGGTGGGCCGGGTAGGCGGGGGCGGAACGGGCGCAGCAGCCGGTGCAGCAGTGCGCGCAGCGGCGAGCGGTGCCCTCCGGCGGGTGCGCCGGCCAGGGTGCGCGCCAGGGCGACGCTGTCCGGGTCGAGATCCGGGGTGGCCAGCGCCAGGTGGGCCAGGGAGGCGGCCATCGGCACCGGGCCCTGCCGGGTCGCCTCGGCCACCGTGGCGAGTCGGGCGGCGACCAGCCCGGCCACGTCGGGCCGGACCGACGGGTCCACCCAGGCGGCGGTGACCAACGCGAACAGGGCCGCCTCGGCGACCTCCTCGGTGTCGGTCAACTCGATGAGCACCCGCCGTCGCGTCGAGGCGGCCCACGGCTCGTCGGTGCGGTGGTGCAGCAGGCCGAGGCAGGCCCACACCTGGACGCAGCGCACCCAGAGCGCGGGATCCTGCCCGGCGAGCACCCGGCCCAACGCGGTCGGCGGAGCCTCCGGCGGGTGGGCCAGCAGGCCGAGCAGGTCCGACAGGTCGAGCGTGGCCAGGCCGACCGCCGTGTCGTACGCGGCCGGTGGGTGCGGCCAGGCGGGGTGGGCGAGCTGCTGCAGTCGCCGGGCCGCGTCCGCGGAGGGCGGTGGCGGTGTCGGGCGTGCCCGCTCCGCGGTGTCGGACGGCGGGCGGGCGGCGACCGGCGTCACCTGTCCCAGCCAGGGGCGGCCACGGCAGCACTCGGCGAGGTCGCCGTGCTCGTGGGAGTCGTCGGGATGGTCGCGGACGAAGTCGGCCAGCGCGACCAGGTGGCGTACGTCGGCGTCGCGCTGGAACCGCAGCCGGTGCGCGGTGTGCACGGCACAGTCGAAGGACGGGTTGCGGGTCAACGCCCGCTCGATCCAGACCAGCGCCTCGTCGAGCCGGCCGTGGTCGGCCAGCGTGCCGGCGATGTCGGCGTACACGGCGAGGTCGTCCGGGTCGTGGTCGACGGCACGGCGCAGCGCGACGAGCGCCTCCCGGGTACGGCCCGCGCTGCGCAACGCGTACCCGAGCCAGACCTCGCCGATCTTGGACGGTGCGGCGCGTACGCCCCGACTGGCCCAGCGGACCGCGAGCGGCACCTCGCCGACCCGCCGGGCCAGCGCGGAGGCCGTGCCCAGCAGCAGCCCGTGTTCCGGGTGGACGGTGACCGCGTTGCGGGCCAGCGTCAGGTAGGCCGCCAGGGCGGCCCGGTCGGACGCGGGGACCGGGTCGGGGGCGGCGGCGCAGACCTGCATCAGGACCCGGGCCGCCTGGTCCGGACCGAGGCGTTCGGCCAGGTCGGGTGAGGTGACCCAGGGGACACCGGCCCAGTCCGCTCCCGGTGCGTGCGCGGTGGCGGCCACCAGCAGGTCGAGCCCTTCGGCGGGACGGCCGGTGGCGGCGAGCAGGTGTGCCCGGGCGACGACCGCGCCGATGAAGGTGTGGTGTTGCAGAGGGAAGAGTTCCACCGGGTCGTCGCCGCCGGCCACGGCCAGTCGGGCCAGGGTCTCGTGCACCTCGGGCAGCGTCGGTGCCCGGGCCAGCGCAGCCGCCACGTGGTCAGCGGCGTGTGCCAGGTCGCCGGAGTCCAGGGCCTGCCGGGCCAGGGCCAGTTCCTCCGTCGCCGGCAACGCCCGATCGTCGGTTCCCTCGGCCACGTCGTCCTCTCGGTGGTAGGTACGGGTTGCGCGGTGAGGTCGGGTCAGCGTAGGTGACGACTCCTAGTTTTGGTGATCCACTGCGCAGTACTGCGCGTTCGGTTGCTCATACGTGAAGAATCCTGCAAGACTGAGCATCAAACGCGCGGGGACCGCGCAGGGGAGGAGTTCGCGTGACGCGCCCAGGAAGCGGCATGGCCGCCGACATCGACGAGCAGCCGGCCGGTTACGAGCGACTGCTCTCCGACGAGTACGCGACACCGATCGCCCGGGTCGCCGCCGCCATCGCCGAGCGCCGCCCCCGGCACGTGGTGTTCACCGCGCGCGGCACCTCCGACCACGCCGCGCTCTACGGGGCGTACCTCGCCGAGATCCGTCTCGGCCTGCCGGCCGGGCTCGCCTCGCCCAGCGCCGTGACCCTCTTCGGCGCCCGGCCGGACCTCTCCGACGCCCTGGTCGTCGGCGTCAGCCAGAGCGGCGGCTCGCCCGACCTGGCCGAGGTGCTCCGGAGCGCCCGGGACTCCGGCGCACTCACCCTCGCGGTCACCAACGCACCGGACTCTCCGCTGGCCGGGACCGCCGAACTCTCCGTCGACATCGCCGCCGGACACGAGCGGGCGGTGGCGGCGACCAAGACGTACACCGCGGAGCTGCTCGCCCTGCTCCTGCTGGTCGAGGGGATCCGGTCCGGCGACGGCACGCTTCCGGACGACGAGCGCCGGGCACTGGCCGCGCTGCCGGCACTGGCCGCCCGGACCCTCGCCGACCCGACCGCCACCGAGCTCGCCCCCCGCTACCGCTTCGCCGGCCAACTGGTCACCACCGGCCGGGGGTACGCGTACCCGACCGCCCGGGAGGCCGCGCTCAAGCTGATGGAGACGTCGTACCTGCCGGCGTTGGCCTTCTCCGGCGCCGACCTGCTGCACGGCCCCCTCGCGATGACCGACCCGGACGTGCCGGTGCTGGCCGTGGTCGGCTCCGGGCCGGGCGGGCAGGCGATGCGCGAGGTGCTGCCCCGGCTCGGCGAGCGTCGGGCCGACGTGGTCGTGGTCGGCTCCGCCGAGGTCGAGGGGGCCACCCGGCTCGGCGTGCCCGAGGTCGACGAGCGCTACGCCCCGCTGCTGGACATCCTGCCGCTGCAACGGCTGGCGCTGGCCCTCGCGCTGACCCGGGGCGAGGACCCGGACGCGCCCCGGGGCCTGAAGAAGGTCACCGCGACGAGGTGACCCTCGGCGTGGCACGCTGGTCGGCGTGTCAACGCTGCGCGATCTCGCCGAGGAGCACACCCGTCTGCGTCCGGCCGACATCGACCACCTGCACCGCATCGCCGGTGACTGGCAGTTGCTGTCCGACCTGTCCTTCGCCGACCTGCTGCTCTGGGTCCCCGTGGACGGTGAGGGGAGCTTCCTCTGCGTGGCCCAGGTCCGCCCGACCACCGCGCCCACCGCGTACCAGGACGACCAGGTGGGACGCATCGTCGGCGGCCCGGAGGTGGCGCACCTGGACGTCGCCTACGGACAGGGCCGGATCTGGCGGGAGGGCGATCCGGTCTGGTACGGCGACGTGCCCGCCCGACACGAGGCGATCCCGGTCCGGCTGCGAGCCGCCGACGGGGAGTCCGACGAGGTGATCGCCGTGGTGGGGCGGGACACCAACCTGTCCACCGCCCGTACGCCCAGCCAGCTGGAGTTGAACTACCTGACCACCGCCGACGACCTGGCGCAGATGATCGCCGACGGCACGTTCCCGCCGCCCCGGCACCCCGGCGAGACCACCTCGGCGCCCCGGGTCGGTGACGGGCTGGTCCGGCTGGACGCCGGGGGCAAGGTCACCTACGCCAGTCCGAACGCGCAGTCCGCGTACCGCCGGTTGGGCTACGCCTCCCACCTGGTGGGCGAGGATCTCGCGGCGCTGCACCGCCGACTGGCCAACGACCCGCTGGAGGGGACCGAGGCCGGCAACGGCATCCTCGCCGCGCTGCGCGGCGAGGCACCGCCCCGGCGCGAGATCGACGCGCGGGGCGCGACCATGCTCACCCGGGCCCTGCCGCTGATGCCCGCCGGTGTGCCGATCGGCGCGCTGGTCCTGGTCCGGGACATCACCGAGGTACGCCGCCGGGACCGGGCCCTGATCACCAAGGACGCCACCATCCGGGAGATCCACCACCGGGTGAAGAACAACCTCCAGACCGTCGCGGCGCTGCTGCGCCTCCAGGCCCGCCGGGTCGGCATACCCGAGGCGCGGGTCGCCCTGGAGGAGTCGGTACGCCGGGTCGCCTCGATCGCGTTGGTGCACGAGACGCTCTCCATGTCCAGCGACGAGGCGGTCGAGTTCGACGGGATCGTCGACCGGGTGGCCAGTGCGGCGACCGAGGTGGCGGCGACCGAGGTGAGCGTCGGGATGCGACGCACGGGCAGCTTCGGCGTGCTGCCGGCCGAGATCGCCACCTCGATGGTGATGGTGCTCAACGAGCTGCTGCTCAACGCCGTCGAGCACGGCTTCCCGCCGACCGGTGAGGCCGAGGACGAGGTCGGTGTCGAGCCGGAGCCACCGGGCCCGGCCACCGCCGACGCGCCCGAGGTGGTGGTGTCGGCGCACCGGGCCCGCAAGATGCTGCACGTCACCGTCGCCGACAACGGTCGGGGGCTGCCGGACGACTTCGACGCCTCCGGCAGCGGGAAGCTCGGTCTGCAGATCGTCCGCGCCCTGGTCACCGGCGAGCTGCGGGGCAGTATCGAGCTGCGGCCCGGCGCCGAGGGCGGCACCGAGGCGATCCTGATCGTCCCGCTGGCCCGCACCGCCCCGGAACGCCCTGGCGCCTGAGCGTGCCCTGGCGCCTGAGCGTGCCCCGGCGTCGACTGTGCCTCGGGCCGACCGGGAGTGTCGCCGGTCGCCCTCGGTGCCGCGCCCGGCGGGCGGTCAGCGGTCGTCGGCGGTGAGCAGGGCGACGGTGAGGCCGGGTCGGCGCCAGACCCGGGTGACGGTGTAGCCGCTCCGCAGCGCGTCACCCTTGGCCCCGGGGACGGCGGCCAGCGGGTCGTCCGGACCGCCGGCGACCACCAGCCAGGCCCGGTCCACCCCCGCCAGGCACTCCGTCAGCCGGTCGCACTCGGTGGCCCAGAGATCGCCCCGGCGCTGCGGGTCCGCCACCGCCAGTACGTCCCGGGGGGTCCGCTCGCCGAGGTGGTAGCGCAGCCCCAGGTCGAGGAAGAGCCAGCTCTCCCGGGGCGAGTAGACCACCGCGTCGTCGGGGCGCAGGTCGTCGGCGACGATCCGGGCCGCGCCCGCGTAGTCGACCGTGGCGCTGCGCGGCCACTCGTGGGTACGTCGCAACGCGGCCTGGTCCGGCAGACCGAGCAGCCCGGCCAGGGCCACCACGGCGAGTGCACCGGGCGCCCGGACCGTACGCAGAGCCGCACCGGCCAGCAGGCAGCCGAACGGCACCACGAAGACCAGGTAGCGGGGAACCCAGAGCGGGACGACGGACCCGGCGACGAAGAGCAGCAGCACGGGCAGCAGCACGCAACTGGCCGGCAGCAGCGCCCGCCGACCGGCCCGGACCGTACCGAGGGCGGCGAGCCCGACCAGGAGGCCGCCCACCACCCCGCTCTGTACCACCCCGCCGGGCAGCGCCGCCAGGTCCCCGGGCCGCGCCGCGTCCACCCAGTCCAGTTGCCGGGCCCGTTGCCCCCGGGCCCGCAGCGCCAACGGGGTGACCGCCGCGAACACCGGCACCAACGCGGCCACCCACCCCCACGCCACCCGTCGCCGGAACCGCCGCCGCCCCCCACCGGCCCCGAGGTCGCCTGCGGCCCGGGGCCCGGGGTCAGGGGTCGACGCCCGGTCCGATGACGCCGGATCGGCGGCGGGCGGTGCGGTGGTGCCCGGTGAAGCGGTGCGGGGTGTGGCGGTGAGTACGGCGACGGCGTGCGCGGCGAGCAGGGTGAGGGCGACCAGGTGGGTGAGCCCGAGGGCGGCGGTGGTCACGGCGTACCCGGCCCAGCGGCGTGGACCGGGACGGTGCAGCGAGTCCACGAGCAGCAGGGTGCTCAGCACGGCCAGGGCGGTGGCCAGCGCGTACGGGCGGGCCTCCTGGCCGTAGCGGGAGGTGCTGGGCAGGACCGCGAACAGCAGCCCGGCGAGGGTGCCGACGCGGGCGTCCCAGAGCCGTCGACCGAGCGTGGCGGTCAGGCCGGCGGCGACGGCCATGGCCAGTGCGGACGGCAGGCGCAGCGCGGCCACCGAGTCGCCGGCCACCGCCGTCCAGGCGTGCACGAGCAGGTAGTAGGGCGCGGCGGCGGCGTCGATGGTGCCGGTCAGCCGGAACAGGTCGGCCGCCGGCCGGGTGGCGGCGCTCCAGGTGGCCAACTCGTCCCGCCACGGCTGGGCGGAGTCCAACCCGGCCAGCGTCACCAGCAGGGTCAGGCCCACCGGAAGCAGCCAGACCGGCAGGGCACGCAGGCGTACGCCGCTGAGCCGGACGCCGGTTCCGGCGACCGGGACCGACCTATCGGACAAATCCCCCACATCGCGAGCCTGCCACATGATCGCGCTCCGAGTGGCGGCAGCGACCGCCCGTGATGTGGGATGCGGCACGCAGTCATTGGCCGGCCCATACCCGGTGTGGCAACATGACGTTCATGACTGCCGCCGTCGTGCGCCGCTTCGTGGCTCGCCGCCACGTTGATTACGGCCGCGTGCGCAGCGCCATCTGTCCGGCCTACTGACGACGCCCGACCACCCTGCCTCGGGCACCTGGCGCGCCGGCCGTTCCTGACATCGCCGTCCACGGCCCCTTTCCGGGAGCCGATCGCGTCCGCTTACCCCAGCCGAGGCACAGCAGACAACGGAGGACGCCGCGATGGCGGTCAGCGAGATTCCGGCCCGACCCGGGGACCCCACGGCGCGCCCCGCGCGGGCTCCCCGCCGCCCCCGCGGCGAGGGCCAATGGGCGCTCGGATACCGCGAGCCGCTCAACCCCAACGAGCGCAGCAAGAAGGACGACAACCCGCTCAACGTGCGGGAGCGGATCGAGAACATCTACGCCCACGGCGGCTTCGCCTCCATCGACCCGGCGGACCTGCGCGGTCGGTTCCGCTGGTGGGGCCTCTACACCCAGCGCAAGGCGGGCATCGACGGCGGACGTACCGCCGTGCTGGAGCCGCACGAGCTGGAGGACGAGTACTTCATGCTCCGGGTGCGGGTGGACGGCGGCCAGCTCGACCTGGCGCAGCTGCGCACCATCGCGGAGATCTCCCGCGAGTTCGCCCGCGACACCGCCGACATCACCGACCGGCAGAACATCCAGTACCACTGGATCCGGGTCGAGGACATGCCCGAGATCTGGCGTCGGCTGGAGGCCGTCGGCCTGCAGACCACCGAGGCGTGCGGCGACTGCCCCCGCATCGTGCTGGGCAGCCCGGTGGCGGGTGTGGCCGCGAACGAGCGGATCGACGCCACCCCGGCGATCGACGAGATCGTCCGGCGGTACGTCGGCGACCGGGAGTACTCCAACCTGCCCCGCAAGTTCAAGTCGTCGATCTCGTGGCTGGTGGACACCCCGTACCAGGCCAACGACATCGCCTTCCTCGGCGTCGACCACCCCGAGCACGGCCCCGGCTTCGACGTGTGGGTCGGCGGCGGGCTCTCCACCAACCCGATGCTGGCCCAGCGGCTCGGCGTCTGGGTTCCGCTCAACGAGGTGCCGGACGTCTGGGTCGGCGTGGTCGGCATCTTCCGCGACTACGGGTACCGCCGGCTGCGCCACCGCGCCCGGTTGAAGTTCCTGGTCTCCGACTGGGGCGTGGCCAAGTTCCGCGAGGTGCTGGAGAAGGAGTACCTCGGCCGGACGCTGCTGGACGGCCCGGCCCCGGACCTGCCGGAGCGGCCGGTCGACCACATCGGCGTGCACGCCCAGCGGGACGGCCGAAACTACGTCGGCGCGACCCCGGTGGTGGGGCGGGTCTCCGGCACCCAGCTCGCCCAGCTCGCCGACGTCGTCGAAGCGCACGGCAGCGGCCGGATCAGCCTCACCCCGTACCAGAAACTGCTCGTCCTCGACGTCCCGCAGGAGCGGACCGACTCGCTGGTCACCGCGCTGCGCGGGATCGGTCTGGAGGCCCACCCGTCGAGCTGGCGGCGCGGCACCATGGCCTGCACCGGCATCGAGTACTGCAAGCTCGCCATCGTCGAGACCAAGGCGCGCGGCGAGGAGCTGGTGGCCCGCCTGGAGCAGCGGCTGCGTGACTTCGACACGGACATCTCCATCCACATCAACGGCTGCCCGAACGCCTGCGCCCGCACCCAGGTCGCCGACATCGGGCTCAAGGGACAACTGGTGACCGGCCCGGACGGCCAGCAGGTCGAGGGCTACCAGGTGCACCTCGGCGGCGGGCTGGGCATGGCCGAGGGCCAGACCGCCGGGTTCGGGCGCAAGCTGCGCGGTCTCAAGACGACCGCCGACGAGCTTCCCGAGTACGTCGAACGGCTGGCCCGGCGCTACCTGGACGGCCGGACCGAGAACGAGACGTTCGCCAACTGGGTCGTCCGGGCCGACGAGGAACTACTGCGATGAGCGAGGTGACGCGATGAGCAGCGAGACCCGTGCCGCGCCGTTGTACTGCCCCTACTGCGGCGAGGAGGACCTGCGGCCGAGCGAGACCGGGCACGGCGCCTGGGAGTGCCACGGCTGCGCCCGAGTGTTCACGGTCCGTTTCACCGGTCTGCTCCCCCAGGCGGTGCGGCGATGAGCGCGCTGGTCTCCGCAGCCGGTCTGGGACTCGTCGACACCGCGCCCGCCCCGGCGGTCGCGCCGGCCGACCCGACCCGCCGCAGCCCCGAGCAGTTGCGGGAACTCGCCGACCGGGCGGGCCGGGAACTGGAGGGCGCGCCCGCGCTGGAGATCGCCCGGTGGGCCGCGGAGACCTTCGGTGACCGGTTCTGCGTGACCAGCTCGATGGCGGACGCGGTGCTCGCCCACCTCGTCTCCCGGGTGGCACCCGGGGTGGACGTGGTCTTCCTCGACACCGGCCTGCACTTCCCGGAGACCCTCGCCGTCCGCGACGAGGTCGCCCGCACCCTGCCGGTGAACGTCCGGTCGATCCGGCCCCGACTCACCGTCGGTCAGCAGGACGGCGAGTACGGGCCCCGGCTGTTCAACCGGTCACCGGACGAGTGCTGCCGGTTGCGCAAGGTGGAGCCGCTGGAACGGGCGCTGGCCGGCTACGAGGCATGGGCCGCCGGACTGCGCCGGGACGAGTCGCCGACCCGGGCCAACACGCCGGTGGTGGCGTTCGACCCGCGCCGGGGTCGGGTGAAGGTCAACCCGATCGCGGCCTGGAGCCAGGCGGACGTCGACGCGTACGTCGCGCGGTGGAAGGTGCCGGTCAACGAACTGCTCCGGCGCGGCTACGGTTCGGTCGGCTGCTGGCCGTGCACCCGCCGGACCACGGCGGGGGAGGACCCGCGCGCCGGCCGCTGGGCCATGTTCGAGAAGACCGAGTGCGGACTGCACCTCTGACCGAGGCGGCGGAAACCGACGGCGGCCCGATCCGCCCCGGCCCGCCAGGGTCGGGGCGGGACCCGCTGCTCCTGGTCGCCCACGGCAGCCGCGATCCACGGGCCGCCGAGGCCACCCGGGCGTTGGCGCGGGCGGTGTCGGCCGCCCGCCCCGGCACCCCGGTGCTGGCGAGCTGGCTGGACCACACCGAGCCCGGTCCGACCGAGGTACTGCGAGGACTGGCCGCCGCCGGGCACTCCCGGGCGGTCCTGGTGCCGCTGCTGCTGACCGCCGCGTACCACCGGCGGGTGGACATCCCGGCGGCGGTGGCGGCCGCCCAGGAGTCCGGTCCGCCGATCGCGGTGACCGTCACCGACGTGCTCGGCCCGGTCGGCAACCGGGTGGACCGGTCGCTGCTGGACGCGCTGGGGCGGCGGCTGGCGGAGGCAGAACCGGGTCGGTTCGACGCGGTGGTGCTGGCGGCGGCGGGTACCCGGGACGCGTCCGCCCGTGCCTCGGTCGGCCGGGTGGCCCGGGAACTCGGTGCGGTCCTGGGTGCCACGACCCGGGTCTCGTACGCCTCGGCGGCGCCACCGGCCGTCGGCGCGGCGGTGGCCCGGTTGCGGGCGCGGGGCGCGCGGCGGGTCGCCGTGGCCGCGTACTTCCTGGCGCCCGGGTTGTTCCACGACGCGGTGGCGGTGTCGGCGCGGGAGGCCGGCGCGGTCGCCGTGGCGGCGCCGCTGACCGACGCGCCGGAGTTGGTGGGGCTGGTGCTGGACCGGGTGGACGTCCAGGCGCCCTCGACGCGCTGAGCGCCCTTGTGGATGTAAGGAGGGGTCCCCTGCTAACGCCTGGTGTATAGGAAGGGTCCCTTCCTTACATCCAGGTGCGGGTGGACAGCAGAACGCCCCGGCGGGCTGAGCCCGGCCGGGGCGTGTCGCTTCGGTGCGGTTGTGGTCAGGCGGAGTGAGCGCGCAGCACCCGGAGGCCACCGCGACGCTTGACAGCGCGGCGCTCCTCTTCGCTCATCCCGCCCCAGACGCCAGCGTCCTGACCGGACTCCAGCGCCCACTGCAGGCACTGGTCGGTCACGGAGCAGCGCCTGCAGACGGCCTTGGCCTGCTCGACCTGCAGGAGAGCCGGACCGGACGTCCCGATCGGGAAGAACAGTTCCGGGTCCTCGTCGCGGCAGACAGCATGGTGACGCCAGTCCATGGCGGCAACACTCCTCATTCTGGATGGGTGGCAGATGTTGCTTCTTCGTGCTTTTCCTATATGCATCCGCATTGCCGATGGTGACGGTTTGCGTTCGTCAATTCGGCAGTGCGTGAGCAGGCTGTTGGCCCGGGGGACCTGCTGGAACAGCTCAACCTGCCGAGCATGTCCAGGCAATGTCCCGGTAACTCAAGTTCGCTTGTGAATACTTTCACGAACTCTGGCGATGTCAAGGGTGACGCTTGGAAAAACTCCGGGCGGTGAGCAAGCCCACAACCCATTTGTCCCGGTTCCAGGGGGCGCTGGCTTACCCGGCTTATCACAGTCGAGGATCAATATAGTACAGTCCCGCGCTCATTGCCGACATTTCCGGCACGAGTCCCAGGTGTCGCAGTCGTCGCGTGTCGGGGGCGCGCCGACCTCTCCGCCCGGGGGTACCGGAGACCTAACAGATTACTCTGAGTGCGGCCGGAACGGAGGCGAATCCAACTTTTTCTCGTTCGCCAAGGTAGTCGCCGTCGAGCTGAAACGCCTGCGGACGGCTCGCTACCAGCGTGAACTCGGCAACATCGTGCCGACGAAGAACTTGGCGACCCTGCGGATCCGGCGTGGCGGACAGGAATTGCCTCACTGTCCGTGTCGTACTGGCGACGCCTAGCTGGCGAAGGGCCATCACGTCGAGGCCCAGATCGAAGGACGCCTCCGGGTTCGGGTTGGCCTCCCGGTCGCCGACGAACGTCCACGGGGCGGTGTTCTGGACGATCACCGTTGCCAGATCGCCCTCCGTGGTCTCGCCCGGCTGCTCCAACTGGATCGCCGGGTTGCGCCGCTCGGCACCGAGCAGGAACTGCGCGGTGAAGGCGCGGAAATAGAGCCCCGGCGAGGAGACCCGGCCCCGCCGACGGGCCTCCTCGACCCGATGGATGACCGCCGCGTCGAGCCCGAAGCCGGCGCAGAAGGTGAAGTAGCGGTCGTCGGCCCGGCCGAGGCCGATCGTCCGGTGCCGGCTCAGCCGCAGCCCCTCCAGGAGCATGCTGGCCGCCTCGGGCCACTCCTTGGGCAGGCCCAGCGCCCGCGCGAAGACGTTCGTCGAGCCGCCCGGCACGGTGGCCAGCGCGGGCAACCGCTCGGCGGTCGGTGCCGCACCGCCGGCACTGGTCGCCGTCATCAGGCCGTTGACCACCTCGTTGACCGTGCCGTCACCACCGAGGGTGACCACCACGTCGACGCCCTCCACCGCGGCCTCCCGGGCCAGCGCGGTGGCGTGGCCGCGGCGCCGGGTGTAGCGCACGGAGAGATCCACCTCGCTGCGCAGCGCTCGGACGAGCACATCCCGCGCACGCTCGCTGGTGGTGGTGGCCTTCGGATTGACCAGCAGGACGGCCCGCATGGGCGGCACTGTACCCCGACCCGCCACGGGTATCGTGACCGCGTGGCAATCGACTCCGACCCGACCCCGGTGACCCTCCGGTGGGCGGTCTTCCTCCTGCGGGGTCAGGCGATCGCCGTCGGGCTGATCGCGGCCTGGTTGGTCGTCGCCGACTTCACCGCCGCCACCACCGACCTGGTGTCGGCGCTGCTGGTGACGGCGTTCGCCATCGGCGCGGCGATCGCGCTCTGGGCGCTGGGCAGCGCGCTGCTGCGCCGTCGAGCGGGCGCCCGGGCACCCGCCATCGTGCTGCAACTCATGCTGCTGCCGATCGGCTGGTTCATGATCCAGGGCGGGTTGGGCTGGCTCGGCGTACCGCTGATCGCGCTCGGGCTCGGCGTCACCTGGCTGCTGGTGAGCCCGCCCACCACGCGGGCCCTCGGCTTCGAGTGAGCTCCGCTCACCAGCCGGAGGCGCGGCGGGTGAGCAGCGAGATGGTGGCCCGGCCGTCAGCCGCTCCCGCCGAGGCGGAGGTGGTCAACGCGGTCAGCACCTTCCACGCGAACGACGACTCCGCAGGGAGTCGGGCACCCGGCACGGTCGGCACCGTCACCTCGACGGTCAACGCGTCCTCGGTGACCGCGAAGCGGCAGTCCAGTTCGGCACCCCGGGGCGCGATGGCGAGCAGCATGGCGCACGCCTCGTCCACGGCGATGCGTAGGTCCTCGATCTCGTCGAGGGCGAACTGGAGACGCGCCGCGAGACCGGCGGTGGCCGTACGCAGGACGCTCAGATAGCCGCCGTCGGCGGGCACGGTGAGGTGCACCACGTCGTCGTCGGTGGTCGGTTGTCCGGTCAGTTGAGTCACGACTCATCCCCCCGGTCGGGGACTCTACCCGCTCAGGCGGCGGGGCGGCGGAGGGCCGTCAGCGCGGCGGACGGCGAGCCGGGCGACCTGGTACGGACCGGGCGCTCGACCGGAAACGCGTCGGCGACCGGCCCGCCCCGAGGGGCAGGGCCGGCCGCCGACGACAGGCGTGACCGGGTCACGTCACGCCTGCTTGGTCTCCCAGAAGATCTTCGAGATCTCGTCGATCTTCTGCAGCAGCTCGTCGGCCTTGGACGGGTCGGTGGCGCCCTTGGCGCCGGCCGCGCCGGCCAGCTTGGTGGCCTCGTTGAACAGCTGGTGCAGGTGCGGGTACTTCTCGAAGTGCGGCGGCTTGAAGTAGTCGGTCCACAGCACCCACAGATGGTGCTTGACCAGCTCGGCCCGCTGCTCCTTGATCAGGATGGCCCGGGTACGGAACTCGGGGTCGGTGTTGGCCTGGTACTTCTCGCAGATCATTTTCACCGACTCGGCCTCGATCCGAGCCTGCGCGGGGTCGTAGACGCCGCAGGGCAGGTCGCAGTGCGCGCTCGCGGTCACCCGGGGCGCAAGGATGCGTGGAAGTCGCATCGGGATCCTCCATGGGAAGTTTGCGATGATCCATGACGACATTACTCCTGGACGTGGTCCCCGAGGCCGCAGGAGGTGAAACCACATGCCGGTACCCCGTCTCCGGCGACCGCTCTCGGCCGTACTCGTGACCGGTCCGTCCATGGCGCCGACCCTGCGGCACGGCGACGCGGTGCTGGTCCGCCCGGGGGGTCGCGCCACCCGGCCGGGGGACGTGGTGGTCGCGGTCTTCCGCAGCCGCCCCGAGCTGCTCGTGGTCAAACGCGCCGTCCGACCCGTCGACGGCGGCTGGTGGCTGTACGGTGACAACGAGTTGGTGACCGACGACTCCCGGGCGTACGGGGTGGCCGACGTCCTCGGTCGGGTGGTGTTCCGCTACTGGCCCCGCCCCGGCCGATTGCCGCCGCAGCCGTTATGACCCTGCTCACCTCTGGCTGCCGGTGGCGTGACTATGCTCGAAAAGTGCCTGGGTGACCCCCCGCACTCGTGCCGCCGCTCGCTCGCCTCACCGTGCGCCCCGACCGGCCGGCCCAGCTGCTGAAACGACACTGGAGTCACCATGCCTTCGTCCACCGTGGACCCCGCTGATCCCGTCTTCCAACTGCACCGGGGCGGCAAGATGGCCGTCCTCTCGACCGTCCCGCTGACCAGCCGCGAAGACCTCTCCCTCGCGTACACGCCGGGCGTGGCACGGGTGTGCGAGGCGATCGCCGCCGACCCGTCGCTGACGTACGAGTACACCTGGGCGTCGAACACCGTCGCGGTCGTCACCGACGGTTCGGCCGTACTCGGCCTGGGCAACATCGGCCCGCGCGCCGCGCTGCCGGTGATGGAGGGCAAGGCTGTGCTGTTCAAGCAGTTCGGCGGCGTCGACGCGGTGCCGGTCTGCCTCGACACGCAGGACGTCGACGAGATCGTGGCAACGGTCAAGGCGCTCGCGCCGTCGTTCGGTGGGATCAACCTGGAGGACATCAGCGCGCCACGCTGCTTCGAGGTGGAACGCCGCCTCGACGAGGCACTGGACATCCCGGTGTTCCACGACGACCAGCACGGCACCGCGATCGTGGTGCTGGCCGCGCTGCGCAACGCCGCGACCCTGCTCGACCGCAAGCTCGGCGACCTGCGGGTGGCGGTCAGTGGCGCGGGCGCGGCCGGCGTGGCGGTGACGAAGATGCTGGTGGCCGGGGGAGTGGACCCGCAGCGGGTGGTGGTCTGCGACTCCCGGGGCATCGTCTCCCGTCAGCGTGACGGCCTCACCGGCACCAAGGCCGAACTGGCCGAGCTGACCAACGCCGACGGCCGGCAGGGCGACATCACCGAGGCGTTGCGTGACGCCGACGTGCTGATCGGTGTCTCCGGCGGTCAGATCCCGGAGGCGGCGGTGGCCGGGATGGCCTCCGGCGGGATCGTGTTCGCGCTGGCCAACCCCACCCCCGAGGTGCACCCGGACGTCGCCGCCCGGCACGTCGCGGTGGTCGCCACCGGCCGCAGCGACTACCCCAACCAGATCAACAACGTGCTGGCCTTCCCGGGCGTGTTCCGGGGCGCGCTCCAGGCCCGGGCCACCCGGGTCACCGAGTCGATGAAGGTGGCCGCCGCCGACGCCATCGCCGCCGTGGTGGCCGAGACGCTCACGCCCGACGCGATCGTGCCCTCGCCGCTCGACCCCCGGGTCGCCCCGGCGGTGGCCGAAGCGGTCGCCGAAGCCGCCCGCCGCGACGGCGTCGCTCGCGCCTGACGTGTAAGCCTGACGTGTAAGGAAGGGTCCCCTCCTAACGCCTCGTGTCGAGGAAGGGACCCTTCTTAACGGCCGCTCAGCTTGTTACGGTGCGGATCATGCGTGCCGCCTTCGCCTCCCGTTTCGACGACGCCGATCCGCTCGCCGCGCTCACCGTGGGTGAGCAGCCCGAGCCGAGCCTGCCCGACGACGACTGGGTGACCCTGCGCGTCACGGCCAGTTCGCTCAACCACCACGACATCTGGTCACTGCGCGGTGTCGGACTGCGAGCCGAACAGTTGCCGATGATCCTGGGCTGCGACGCCGTCGGTGTCGACCCGGAGGGCAACGAGGTGGTCGTCTACCCGGTGGTGCCCACCCCGGGTGACCCGCGCGGGATCTCCATCCTCTCCGAGCACTTCCCCGGCACGCTGGCCGAGCGGGTGGCCGTACCCCGGTGGAATCTGCTTCCGCTGCCTGCGGGCCTGTCGGCGGCGAACGCGGCGTGCCTGCCGACGGCCTGGCTGACCGCGTGGCGGATGCTGACCGCCAAGGGCCGGGTCGACGAGGCCGAGGCGGTGCTGGTCCAGGGCGCCGGGGGCGGCGTCGCCACCGCCGCCGTCGTGCTGGCCACCGCGATGGGCAAACGGGTGTACGCGACCAGCCGCGACGCGGCCAAGCGGGAGCGGGTCGCCGGGCTGGGGGCGACCGCGCTGGAGACGGGTGCCCGGCTGCCCGAGCGGGTCGACGTGGTGATCGAGACGGTCGGTGCGGCCACCTTCGACCACTCCCTGAAGTCGGCCGCGCCGGGCGCGCGGATCGTGGTCTCCGGGGCGACCGCCGGGCACGAGCCGGCCGTCAACCTGCGCCGGGTCTTCGCGATGCAGTTGGAGATCCTGGGTACCTCGATGGGTACCCAGGCCGATCTGGCCGACCTGCTGGCGTTCTGCGCCGAGCGGAAGGTACGCCCGGTGGTGGACAGCGTGGTGCCGTTCAGCCGGGTCGAGGAGGCGTTCGCCCGCCTGCACTCCGGCGACGCCTTCGGCAAGGTCGTGATCGACCACACCAGCTGACGCACGGCACGCGTCGAGGCGCACGCGCTCAGTGTGAGGGCGTGCGGCGTTAGGGCGTGCGGCGTTAGGGCGTGCGGCGTTAGGAAGGGTCCCCTGCTATACGCGAGGCGTTAGCAGGGGACCCTTCCTTACGACAAACCCCGGGAGCTACAGGTTGCTGTCGAGGGTGGCGATGTCGTCGCGGGCGGCGGCGGTGGGGATGCGCTCCTTGGCCTCGGCGTCGCCGTAGAGCGTCCAGCGCAGGAACTCGGCGGTGGTGTTCGCCACCACGCCCAGCGACGTGTCGTCTCTCAGCAGCTTCCGGCCGTGGTCGCCCTCGGGCAGGCTGAGCATCGCCTTCGGCCAGGGCACCAGGTCGTAGACCGCCTTGCCGGCGGTGTACTGCACCACCTCGTCGGCCTCGCCGTGCACGAACAGTTGCGGTGCGGCGGCACCGGCGAAGGCGGTGCCCACGCCGAGCGCGGTGCCGGCGAAGACGATCCCGGCGGCCAGCCGCTCGTCCCGGCCGGCGGTGAAGAGCCCGATGGTGGTCACCCCGCCCGCCGAGTGCCCGGCGGCGGCCACCCGGTCGGTGGCGAGCCGGCCCCGCAGCACGTCGCCGTCGCGGGCGTCGAGCGCGAGCACCTCGGTCAGCGCGTACGAGACGTCGGCGGGCTGGTTGAGCACGTCGAGCACGTTGTTCTCGCCACCCGCCTTCGAGGTGTTCGGGAACGTCGGCGCGGCCACCACGAAACCGGCGGCGGCCCACCGGGTCAGTAGCGCCTGGTAGTCGGCGGGTCGACCGCCGAGGCCGTGGCTGAACATGACCACCGGGAACCGCCCCTCGGCGGCGTCCGCCGACGACTGCGGCTTCCCGCCGGCCCGACCGGCCGCCGGGTACCAGACGGTCACCGGCAGCGGTCGGTTGCCGTCGCGGTTGAGCTTGAGTTGCCGTACGCCGACGGCGAAGGTCTGCTCCGGCGCGGTGCCGGCGGGGATGTCCGGCGCCGACGCGGCCGGTGCGGAGGCGGTCGCCGAGGGGGCGGGCGCCTCGGCCCGCTCGTCCGGTTCGCGGTCGGCGGAGCAGCCGACCAGCAGGACGGCGGTGAGCGTACTGGCGAGCAGGAGAGGGAGGGCGCGGCGCGACATGACTCCGATTCTGCCTCGCCCGACGACCGAACCGTCCGGCGCTCCACGTGCTGCGCCCACGCCCTCACCTGACGTGCAGGTGACGCCGTCGGGCAGGTCAGCCCGCTGGTCGCGTCTCGAAGCTGGTGACGCCGGCCAGCAGCGCCCGGCCGGGCAGCCGCCGCCCGGCCTCCTGGTCGCCGTAGAGGGTCCAGCGCAGGAAGTCGGTGGTGGCGCCGAGGACCTGGGCGAAACCGGGCCGGCCGGGGACGAGGTACTCGCCGTGGCCCTGGCCGAGCAGGCTGAGGAAGGAGGCTGGTCCGGGGGTACGGCCGTACGCCGCCCGCCCCACGCTGAGCGGTACCACCGCGTCGGCGGTGCCGTGCACGAAGAGGATCGGGGCGCTCGGGCCGGCGAAGCTGCCCGCCATCCCGCCTCCGGCGATCACGATGCCGGCCCGCAGCCGGGACGGGTGCCCGGCGGTGAACATGCCGGCGGTGGTGAAGCCGCCCGCCGAGTGTCCGGCCGCCGCCACCCGCTGCACGTCGAGGTGACCGGCGAGCGGGTCGCCGGAGCGGCCGTCGAGCCGGACCAGGTGCCGGATCACCCGCCACCCGTCGGCCGGCTGGTGGCGGACGTCGGCCCGGGAGAACCGCTTCGCGCCGCGCCGGGTGTGCGGGTATGTCGGCGCGGCCACCACGAAGCCGGCGGCGGCCCACCGGGCGGTCAGTCCGGAGTGCAATTCGGGCAGGCTGGCCAGACCGTGGCTGTAGATCACCACCGGGAACCGCCCTTCGGCGACCCGGCTGCCCTGCGTCGGATACCAGAGTGTGACCGGCAGCGGACGTTCCGAGGCCGGGTCGACGGTGAGGGTGCGCACACCCACCGCGTACGGCACCTCCGGCGCCAGCCGGCCCCCGAGCGCCTGGCCGGACTGCTCGCCGCTCGCCGCGCAACCGGCTGTCAACGCCATCAGCAGCGCCGACACCAGTGCGGTGAACCCCCGTGCGATTCCCACGACATCACGGTAGGACCCCGGGTCACCCGTCCGGGTCCGGTTGACCGGTGCCGTACGCCATCCGTTCGGACGGCGCGCACGGACCGTCCGACTGGACTGCTTTCGCTAAGGTCACGGCATGACTGAGAACTACACCGATCCGAGCGGCAACACCGAGGCGTTCCGCGCCTTCGCCGGCACCCCGGACGCGCCCGCTGAGACGGCCTCCCGTAACGGCCTGATCATCGGTGCCGCCGTGGTCGCCGTGGTGCTGGTCGCGCTCGCGAGCTGGCTCGCCTTCGCCTGATCGGTTCGCCGCCGGCCGCCGACCGATCAGGCGGTGGCCGCCACCACCGCGCGTGCCGCCCGGGCGATCTCGCGCTCCTCGTCCGTGCCGACCACGCAGACCGCGACCTCCGCGCCGTCCGGTGAGATGAACCGGTCACCGCTGCCCGTGTTGCGCTCGGGGTCGACGGTGATGCCGAGCCGTTCGAGCCCGGCCAGTGCCACCGCGCGTACCGGTGCCGCGTGCTCGCCGACCCCGGCGGTGAAGGTGACCGCGTCGACCCGGCCGAGCAACGCGTAGTACGCCCCCACGTAGCCGGTGATCCGCCGGCAGTAGACGTCGAAGGCGAGCGTCGCCGCCTCGTCCCCGGCCGCCCGCCGGGACAGCACCTCCCGCATGTCGTTGACGCCGGAGAGCCCGAGCAGGCCGCTGCGGTGGTTGAGCAGGTCGTCGATCTCGTCCACGCCCAGTCCGCCCTCGCGGCGCAGGTGGAACACCACGGTCGGGTCCAGGTCACCGCTGCGGGTGCCCATCACCAGCCCCTCCAGCGGAGACATCCCCATCGAGGTGGCCACGCTGCGTCCCTGCGCGACCGCGCACGCGCTGGCACCGTTGCCCAGGTGCAGGGTGATCGTGTTGACCTCCGCGTACGGGCGGTCCAGCAGCTCGGCGGTGCGCCGGGAGACGTACGAGTGCGAGGTGCCGTGGAAGCCGTACCGCCGGACGCCGTACCGCTGTGCGACGTCCCGGTCGATCGCGTACGTGGCGGCGGAGTCGGGCAGCGTGTGGTGGAACGCGGTGTCGAAGACGGCGACCTGCGGCACCTCGGGCAGGACGGCGCGCGCCTCGGCGATGCCGGCGAGGTTGGCCGGGTTGTGCAGCGGTGCCAGCGGCACCAGGTCGGTTATGGCGGCCAGCACCGCGTCGTCCACCAGCGTCGGCGCGGTGAACCGCCGGCCGCCGTGCACCACCCGGTGCCCGACCGCGGTGAGCCCGGTCAGGTCCAGCCCGGCCAGGATCCGCCGGACCGCCCTGGCATGGTCGGGCGCGTCGCCACCGGCCTCACCGATCCGCTCGACGGTGCCCTTGTCGAGCACCCGGTCACCGTCGTACAGCCGGTACTTGACCGAGGACGACCCGCAGTTGAGCACCAGCACCTTGTCGGTCATCAGGCACCTCCGGGTGCGGGAGCGTCGGTGAGGGCGGCGGCCTGGATGGCGGTGATCGCCACGGTGTTGACGATGTCCGGCACGGTGGCCCCTCGGGAGAGGTCGTTGACCGGCCGGCGCAGGCCCTGCATCACCGGCCCGACGGCCACCGCCCCGGCCGAGCGCTGCACCGCCTTGTAGGTGTTGTTGCCGGTGTTGAGGTCCGGGAAGATGAAGACCGTCGCGCGGCCGGCGACCGCACTGTCGGGCAGCTTCGTCGCCGCCACCGCCGGGTCGATCGCCGCGTCGTACTGGATGGGGCCCTCCACGGCCAGGTCGGGCCGACGCTCACGGACCAGCGCGGTGGCCGCCGCGACCTTCTCCACGTCGGCACCGGCGCCGGAACTGCCGGTCGAGTACGACAGCATCGCCACCCGGGGCTCGATGCCGAACCGGGCCGCGGTGTCGGCCGAGGAGATCGCGATGTCGGCGAGCTGGGCGGCGTCCGGGTCGCGGTTGACCGCGCAGTCGCCGTACACCAGCACCCGGTCGGCGAGCAGCATGAAGAAGACGCTGGACGCGACGGAGACGTCCGGCAGGTTCTTCACGATCTCGAAGGCGGGGCGGATGGTGGCGGCGGTGGTGTGGGTGGCGCCGGAGACCATGCCGTCGGCGTGCCCGGCCCAGACCATCATGGTGCCGAAGTAGTTCGGCTGGGCCACCACGTCGTACGCCAGCTCGACGGTGACGCCCCGATGGGCGCGCAGCTTCGCGTACGCCTCGGCGAAATCGTCCCGCCACCGGCTGGTCGCCGGGTCGACGATGGTGGCCCCGGTGATGTCGACGCCGAGTTCCCGGGTCCGGCGGGCCACGTCGTCGGGGCGGCCGAGCAGCGTGAGGTCGGCCACCCCCCGGTGCAGCAGGATCTCGGTGGCCCGCAGGATCCGGTCCTCGGTGCCCTCGGGGAGCACGAGGTGGCGGCGCTGGGCGCGGGCCCGGTCGATCAGGTCGTACTCGAACATCAGCGGGGTGACCCGCTGTGAGCGGGTGACCGCGAGCCGGCGGGCCAGTTCGTCGGTGTCCACGTTGGCCTCGAACGCGCCGAGGGCGGCCTCCACCTTGCGGGTGTTGGCCGCGCTGGGCCGTCCCTCGATCCGGCTGGACGCCGCGACCGTGTCGTAGCTGTCGCTGGCGACGCTGAGGACCGCCAGGCCGGTGTTCAGTCCCTCGAAGAGGCGCAGGGCGCGCGGGTCGGGTTGTTCGCCGAGGGTGAGCACCAGCCCGGAGATCGAGACCTGGCCGGAGACGTGCGCGGCACCGGCGGCCACCAGCAGGTCGTCCCGGTCGCCCGGGGTGATCACCAGGCAGCCGTCGGTCAGGTGCTCCACCAGCGTGGGTACGTGGGCCGCGCCGACCACGTAGTCGAGCACGTCGCGGCCGAGCGCCGCCTCGTCGCCGGTGAGCAGCGTCGCGCCGAGCGCGGCGGCCACCTCGGCCACCGTCGGCGCGGACACGGTCGGCACCTCCGGGATGGCGTACGCCGGCACCGGCAGGTCGGGCAGGTCCATCGGCTCGGGCACCCGGTTGGCGATGACCGCGAGCACCGTCGCGCCGAGGTCCACCAGGTCGTGGTACGCGCCCCGGGCCGCCGCCGCGATCGCCGCCGGTGACTGGCCCTGCCCGTCCACGACCGGCACCACCACGCTGCCGAACTCGGTGGCCAGTCGGGCGTTGAAGGCGAGTTCCCGGGGGGTGGTGCCGTCGCCGGAGTCGGCGAAGTCACTTCCGACCACCACGACGGCCGGACACTGCCGTTCGACCGCTCGGTAGCGCTGCACCACCCTGGAGATCAGTTCTTCCCGCCGTCCGTCCGATACCAGCGCCGTGGCCTCGGCATATGTGGCTCCGGACAGGTCGGACGGGTTAACCTGCACGCGATAGCGCTCGCTGAGCAGGGCGAGGATGTGGTCGGGTCCGTTCGACGGCACCAGGGGCCGGAACACGCCGATCCGTTCGACCTGCCGGGACAGCAGCTCGGCGAGACCCAACGCGATGGCGGATTTTCCGCCGCCGGATCCCACGCTGGTGAGGTAGACGCTGCGAGCCATGCGGCCCAACCTACTCGGTCCGGTTGGTTGTCCTCGGACAACCATCTAGGGTTGGTTGCGCCTGTTTTCGCATGTCAGATGGGACACTTGGGCGAGAAAGCGAGAGCTTTTCACGTTTAGACTCGCCCAGGTGGAGGGACCAACACAGATCATTCCTGTCGCCCCGGAACCATCCCCCGTCTTCGTCGATCCGAGTGGCCGACGCAGGCGGTGGTTGCGCCGGACCGCGTACGCCCTCGGCCTGGCCGGAGTGGCGTACACCATGATGGTCGGCATCAGCTTCGCCGGCGGACCGGTCCGCCCGGAGACGATCATCCCGTTCGTCGAGCCCGCCGAGACCTGGGAAGCGCCGCCGGTCTCCCCGACGCCCTCGCCCAGCCGCTCGACTTCCCCGGCGCCGCCGCCGACCCAGGTCACGCCGCAGCGCCCGGTGCTCCCTTCCTCCACGCCCGGCGCCGGCACGACCTCGGCCAGTCCCACCCCCAGCCCGTCCCGGACGGCGCCGACCAGCGCCCGTCCCAGCCGGACGCCGTCGGCCAGCCCGTCCCGGAGCACCCCGCCCCGCAGCACGCCGCCGCCCAGCACCCCGCCCCCGAGCAGCCCGACGCCCACGACAACGCCGTCGCCGGACCCGAACGACACGAGTGAGGCGACCGCTCCCTGATGAGCCACCCCTACCCGCCCGGCCGACCGACACACCCACCCCCCAGCCGGACGCCCGAACAGCCCCGGCAGCACGCCCGACCCGGTCCGGCCGCCCGCGCCCGGCGGTTCATCCCCCGTCCGAGCTGGGCGGTCTACGCCATGGTCTTCGTGCTGCTCGGCGGCATCCTCTTCGTCCAGGCGTACGCCAACGGCTCGTTCATCCCGGACTACCGGGCGGAGAACACCTTCGGCAGCGGCCAGGACGACGTCCCCGACGAGATCCTCGAAGGCGGCCCGATCGTCAACACCACCGCCGACCGGCCGCAGTCGTACCGGCTGCCGGCGCGGACCATCGCGTTGACCTTCGACGACGGCCCCGACCCGATCTGGACCCCGGCCGTGCTGGAGGTGTTGGAGAAGCACCAGGTCCCGGGCACCTTCTTCGTCCTCGGCAACCAGGTGGTCCGCAGCCCCGACCTGGTCCGCGAGCTGGCCGAGAAGGGGCACGAACTGGGCGTGCACACCTTCACCCACCCGCACCTCACCCAGATCCCGGGATGGCAGCGGCGGATGGAGTACACCCAGACCCAGCTCGTCATCGCCGGAGCCACCGGCCAGCGGTCCAACCTGCTGCGGTTCCCGTACTCGTCGCGGGCGGACGCCTTCGTCGACCAGGACTGGCCGCTGCTGCAACAGGCCGGTGAGCTCGGCTACCTCAGCGTGGTCAACGACCTGGACAGCCGGGACTGGGAGCGGCAGGGCGTGGAGGGGATGATCGAGCGGACCGTACCGGAGGGCTACTCCGGAGCGGTCACGCTCTGGCACGACTCCGGTGGCGACCGCTCGCAGACCGTCGAGGCGCTGGACCGGTACATCCCGTTGATGAAGGAGCGGGGATACACCTTCACCACGATCAGTGGCGGATTGAACCGGGCGCTGGCCGAGGCCGGTGCCACCGGGACCACGGCCGGACCGACCGAGGCGACGTTCACCGAGCGCTGGCGCGGCCAGATGCTGATCATGGCGGTACGCGCCGCCGACGGCACCTTCGTCCTCTTCGGCGTCCTCTTCGTGCTGGTCGGGACGCTCACCATCGGGCGGACCGTGCTGCTGTTCGTGCTGGCGCGACGGCACGCCCGCAAACGACGCCGCAAGGGCTTCGCCTGGGGACCGCCGGTCACCGAACCGGTGTCGGTGATCGTGCCCGCGTACAACGAGAAGGAGGGCATCGCCGAGGCGGTCCGCTCACTCGCCACCGGCGACCATCCCGGCGGCATCGAGGTGGTGGTGGTCGACGACGGTTCGACCGACGGCACCGCCGACATCGCCGCCGGGCTCGGCCTGCCGAACGTACGGGTGGTCCGCAAGCCCAACGGCGGCAAACCGAGCGCGCTGAACACCGGCGTCGCGCTGGCCCGACACGACCTGATCGTGATGGTCGACGGGGACACCGTCTTCGAGCCCGACGCCGTCCGTCGCCTGGTCCAGCCCTTCGGCGACCCGCAGGTGGGTGCGGTGGCCGGCAACGTCAAGGTCGGCAACCGGCGCAGCATGATCGCCAAGTGGCAGCACATCGAGTACGTGATCGGCTTCAACCTCGATCGCCGGCTCTACGAGACGCTGCGGTGCATGCCGACCATCCCCGGCGCGATCGGCGCGTTCCGCCGCGAGGCGCTGGAGTACGCCGGTGGGATGACCGACGAGACGCTGGCCGAGGACACCGACATCACCATGGCCCTGGGCCGCGCCGGTTGGAAGGTGGTCTACGAGGAGAGCGCCCGCGCCTGGACCGAGGCACCGGCCAGCTTCGGGCAGTTGTGGAAGCAGCGGTACCGGTGGAGCTACGGCACCATGCAGGCGATGTGGAAGCACCGCCGCTCGGTGCTCGACAAGGGCGCCTCCGGCCGGTTCAGCCGCCGCTGCCTGGCCTTCCTGACGCTGTTCGGGGTGCTGCTCCCACTGACCGCCCCGGTGATCGACCTGCTCGCCATCTACGGCCTGATCTTCCTGAACCGGACCGAGACGGCGCTGGCCTGGGCCGCCATGCTGGGGTTGCAGTTCCTGACCGCGATCGTGGCGTTCCGCCTCGACAAGGAGAAGCTCGGCGTCCTCTGGGTGCTGCCGTTGCAGCAGTTCGTCTATCGCCAGCTGATGTACCTCGTGCTGCTCCAGTCGGTGGTCACCGCGTTGACCGGCGGGCGGCTGGGCTGGCAGAAGCTCAAGCGCACCGGACTGGCGCCCGTCGGCCCGGCGGCTCCACCGTCACCGGTGCCCGCCCCGGTGGCCGCCACCGCCCGGCGGGGACGCCCCTGACCTGCTGACAGCCGGTACGCCCGGACATCCCTCGCCCGAGAGTGTCAGCCGGCGCGTCGGGCGAGGCCGAGGGCGTACTCGGGCCACCAGGCACCGCTCTCCGGCTCGCCCGGGCGGCAGGCGCCGTCGGACTCGCCCGGGTACTTGACCCACAGCAGGGCGTCGACCCGCTCAAGGCCGGTGTCGGTGGTGGGGTCCGCGCCGAGTGCCCGGCCCGGCGGGTTGCACCAGCTCGGCGCCGACCGCACGGTCTCGCCCGGATACCGGCCCCGGCCGTTGCGGCTGGTGTCGATGACGAAGGTGGTGGTGCCGCCGAGGGCGTCGGAGATCTCGTGGCCGTAGGTGACGTTCTGCGGCGTACCGACGAAGTTGGCCACGTTGAGCGCGAAGCCGTCGGCCTCGGCGACACCGGCACGGCGTAGCGCCGCCGCCAGCCGGGCGCCGTCGGTGATCCAGCCGGGGTGCCCGGCGTCCAGATAGATCCGGGCGCTCCCGGTGCTGCCCAGCACCGTCACCGCGTCCCGCAGCAGGTCCAGTCGCTCGTCGACGTCGTCGACGCACCGGTCCACGGCGTCCGGCACCGCGCCCGGTTCCACCACGATGGTGACCGGGCGTCCCTGCACCCCGGCGGCCACCCGCCGGATCCAGTCCTGGTACGCCCCGGCCGACTCGGCGCCGCCCTGACCCTGCCGTCCGCAGTCGCGCTGCGGGAGGTTGTGGGTGACCAGCACCGGTGTCTGCCCGGAGCGGCTGGCACCGGCGAGGAACTCCGACACCTCCTCGGTGACCGTGGCGGAGTCGCCCACCAGCCAGCGGGCGGTGGGGCGGGTGCTGATCCGGCGCAGTATGGCGGCGTCCTCGGCCCGTCCCTCCTGCGCCCACTCGGTGACCTGCCAGGACGCCGCGCCACGCGGGTCGACGTAGAAGGTCGGCGGCAGCGGCGGTGACGAGCGGTCGGCGCTGACGGTCTCCGTCGGTGGACGCTCGGGCGCCTCGTCGCCGCACCCGGTCAGCAGGAGCGTCAGCGCGATCGCCGCCACCAGGGCAGGGCGGCGGGAGCTGCGAAGCATGGCCGTCACCATACCCGCCGGCCCGGCCGGTGGGGACCGGGCCTACCAGGGCTTCTTCGTCGGCACCGACGCCCGGTGCCGGGGCGGTCCGGGCTGCGGACTACTCGTCGTCGGGGTCGTCGAGCCGGGCGAGCCAGGTGGCGAAGCGCTCGATCGGGGTCTCGAACTCGGGGTTGAGGTCGACGAAGTCCCGCAGCCGCTCGCCGATCCACTCCAGGGTGACGTCCTCGTCCCCCCGGCGCTGGACCAACTCCTCGATGCCACGGTCGGTGAAGTACATCAGGTCTCCTCGGACATGCTCACCGGGGCGGGCCACCGTCTCCGATGGCCCGCCCCGGTGTTCGCGGTCGGTGGGTCAGGGGCGGGGCAGCGCCGCCTCGATGAGCGCGTTCTGCTCCACCTCGTGCATCTTCGCCGAGCCGACGGCCGGGGCGGCGGCGGCGGGGCGGGAGATGCGACGCAGGCGGACCCCGTCGAGGTGCTCCAGCAGGTTGAGCGCGACGAACGACCAGGAACCCTGGTTGGCCGGCTCCTCCTGCACCCAGGCGAAGTCCTCCGCGTTCGGGTACTGGGCGAGCGCGGCCCGGATCTCCTCCACCGGCATCGGGTAGAGCTGCTCCAGCCGGATCAGCGCGGTGTCGGTGACGCCGCGCTCCTGCCGCGCCTGGAACAGGTCGTAGTAGACCTTGCCCGAGCAGAGCAGCACCCGCTTGACCTGATCGGCGGCGGGTGCCGCCTGGTCGGCCAGGACCGGTGCGAAGGTGCCGGTGGTGAAGTCCTCGACCGGGGAGACGCAGAGCTTGTGCCGCAGCAGGGACTTCGGCGTGAACACCACCAGCGGCTTGCGCTTCGGCGAGAGGGCCTGGCGACGCAGCAGGTGGAAGTAGTTCGCCGGGGTGGTCGGGATGGCCACCCGCATGTTGTCCTCGGCGCAGAGCTGGAGGAACCGCTCGGGCCGGCCGGAGGTGTGGTCCGGGCCCTGTCCCTCGTGGCCGTGCGGCAGCAGCAGGGTGACCGCGGAGCGCTGGCCCCACTTCACCTCACCGGAGGAGATGAACTCGTCGATCACCGACTGGGCGCCGTTGACGAAGTCGCCGAACTGGGCCTCCCAGCAGACCAGCGCGTTCAGGTTCTCCACCGAGTAGCCGTACTCGAAGCCCATCGCGGCGTACTCGGAGAGCAGCGAGTCGTGCACGAAGAGCCGGGACCGCTCGCCGTCGCCGGTCAGCGACTGCAACGGCAGGTAGTCGTCACCGGTCTCGGCGTCCACGATCGAGGCGTGCCGCTGCACGAAGGTGCCGCGCCGGGAGTCCTGTCCGGCGAGCCGGACGGTGACCCCGTCGTGCAGCAGTGCCCCGAAGGCGATGATCTCGCCGAAGCCCCAGTCGATGTTGCCCTCGACGGACATCCGGGCCCGCCGGTCGAGCAACTGCTGGATCCGCTTGTGCGGGGTGAAGCCGTCCGGCAGGTTGACGTGCGCCTCGCCGACGGCCTTGACCACCGACGCGTCGGTCGCGGTCTCCACCTGCGGCTCCGGCTCGTCCTGCCGGGCCGGGCGGCTGACCTGGCGCGGGGTGCTGGCCGCGTCGCGGGTGGCCTTGAAGACCCGCTCCAACTGCGCCTGGTAGTCGCGCAGCAGCTCCTCGGCGTCCTCGACGGTGATGTCACCCCGCCCGATCAGCTCCTCGGTGTAGAGCTTGCGGACCGAGCGCTTCGAGTCAATGATCTTGTACATCTGGGGGTTGGACATCGAGGGGTCGTCGCCCTCGTTGTGCCCGCGCCGCCGGTAGCAGACCAGGTCGATCACGACGTCCTTGTTGAACGTCTGCCGGTACTCGAAGGCCAGCCGGGCGACCCGGACCACGGCCTCGGGGTCGTCGCCGTTGACGTGGAAGATCGGCGCCTGGATCATCCGCGCCACGTCGGTGCTGTAGAGGCTGGACCGGGAGTACTCCGGCGCGGTGGTGAAGCCGACCTGGTTGTTGACCACCACGTGCACGGTCCCACCGGTGCGGTAGCCGCGCAGCTGGGAGAGGTTGAGCGTCTCGGCCACCACACCCTGACCGGCGAAGGCGGCGTCGCCGTGCACCGCCAGCGGCAGCACGGTGTAGCCCTCCAGCTTGAGGTCGATGCGGTCCTGCTTGGCGCGGACGATGCCCTCCAGCACCGGGTCGACCGCCTCCAGGTGCGACGGGTTCGCCACCACCGAGACCTTGACCGAGTGGTCACCGGCCGGCGTGGTGAACTTGCCGTTCTGGCCCAGGTGGTATTTCACGTCGCCGGAACCCTGGGTGGAGCGCGGGTCGAGGTGCCCCTCGAACTCCGAGAAGATCTTCTCGTACGGCTTGCCGACGATGTTGGCCAGCACGTTGAGACGACCCCGGTGGGCCATGCCGATCACGACCTCGTCCAGGTCGTTCTCGGCGGACGCCTCCAGCACCTCGCCGAGGAGCGGGATCAGCGACTCGCCGCCCTCCAGCGAGAAGCGCTTCTGCCCGACGTACTTGGTCTGCAGGAACGTCTCGAAAGCCTCGGCCGCGTTGAGCCGGTTCAGCACGTGCTTCTGCTCGTCGGCCGGCGGCTTCTCGTACTTGCGCTCGACCCGCTCCTGGATCCAGCGGCGCTCGGCCGGGTCCTGGATGTGCATGTACTCGATGCCGACCCGGCGGCAGTACGAGTCGCGCAGCACCCCGAGGATCTCCCGCAGCCGCATCCGCTGCCGGCCGTTGAAGCCGTTCACCGGGAAGGTGCGGTCCAGGTCCCACAGGGTCAGCCCGTGCTGGAGGACGTCCAGGTCGGGGTGCTTGCGGATCTTGAACTCCAGCGGGTCGGTGTCGGCCATCAGGTGGCCCCGGACCCGGTAGGAGTGGATCAGCTCGTGCACCCGCGCGGTCTTGTTGATCTGCCCCTCGCTGTCGACCGCGACGTCGCGCATCCAGCGCACCGGCTCGTACGGGATGCGCAGCGAGGTGAAGATCTGGTCGTAGTAGCCGTGCTCGCCGAGCAGCAGCTCGTGCATGACCTTGAGGAACTCGCCGGACTGCGCGCCCTGGATGATCCGGTGGTCGTACGTGCTGGTCAGCGTGATGACCTTGCTGACCGCCAGCTCGGCCAGGGTGGCCTCGCTCATGCCCTGGTACGGCGCCGGGTACTCCATCGCGCCGACGCCGATGATCGCGCTCTGGCCCTGCATCAGGCGCGGCATCGAGTGCACGGTGCCGATGCCGCCGGGGTTGGTCAGCGAGATGGTGGTGCCGGAGTAGTCGTCCATGGTCAGTTCGTTGCGGCGGGCCCGCCGGACGACGTCCTCGTACGCCTGCCAGAACTGCCGGAAGTCCATCTGCTCGCAACCCTTGATGGAGGGCACCACCAGGGTCCGGCTGCCGTCGGGCTTGGCCAGGTCGATGGCGATGCCCAGGTTGACGTGCTCGGGGCGGACCATCGCCGGCTTGCCGTCGACCTCGGCGAAGGAGTTGTTCATCTCCGGGTGCGCGACCATCGCCCGGACCAGCGCGTAGCCGACCAGGTGGGTGAAGCTGACCTTGCCACCGCGCCCTCGGGCGAGGTGGTTGTTGATCACGATGCGGTTGTCCACCAGCAGCTTGGCCGGCACCGCGCGCACGCTGGTCGCGGTCGGCACGGCCAGTGAGGCGTCCATGTTCTGCACGATCCGGGCGGCGACGCCGCGCAGCGGCGTGGTCTGCGGCCCGGTGGCGGTCGGGGCCGACTTCGCCGGGGTGGACTTCGTCGTGGTCGCCTTGGCCGGCTCGGACTTGGCGGCCGGCTTGGCCTTCGCCGGTGCCGTGGACTTGGCCGGCTCCGCCTTGGCCGCGGGTGTGGCCTTGGCGCTCGGCTCGGACTTGGCGGCACTCGGCTCGGTCTTGGCCGGGGCCTTCGGGGCGGACTCGGTGGTGGTCGCCGGGCCGTCACCGTCGGCGGAGCGGCCCTTGCCGGGGCCGGGCCGGTAGTCGGCGAAGAAGTCGTGCCAGGCCGGGTCGACGCTGCTGGGATCGGCGAGGTAGCGCTGGTACATCTCCTCGACGATCCACTCGTTCGGGCCGAAACCCGCCAGTGGGTTCTCCTGCGAAGTCTGCTGGGTCGACACGGCCGGTAATCGCCTCTTTCACGCGGGTTTGGTGTGTCACGCGGTGTCCGTCCGCGCCAGGACGAGCGCACACAGGACGGGTTCAAGGCTACGCCGTACTGATCGCTGAGGCATTTCCACCTCCGTCCCGTGGTCCGATTCACAGAAGATGCCAGAAGTTCCGTAAGCCCAGCGTGTCGCCCTGCTAGCTGCTATGACACGGGCCCGGCCCGACCGGCTCGTCGCCGATCGGACCGGGCCCGGCCCGGTCGCTCTCCGGGTCCGCGAATCAGGAGATGTCGCGACGCCGCGTAATCAGGATGCCGACCACGCAGCTCACCACGGCGTAGCCGATCAGCACCACGGCACCGACCCACCAGGCGGGCAACATCTCGTTCTCACCTGGGGTGATCATGATCTGGGAGGCCGCCGCGGGCCAGATCACCTGCCACTTGATCACGGCCATGTTGTCCAGCCAGTTCGACAGCAGGAGGAACAGCAGACCGACAACTTGTGTACCAATTAGGTAAAGCACCGACGCGGTGATCACCGCACCGAGCTGGCTGGTGATCAGCGTGCCGATACCCACGCCCAGCACGGTCCAGATGGCGTACGCCATCAGGTTGAGCAGCAGGGCCCGCTGGACCTCCCACTCGCCGAGCATCGTGCCGTGGTCGTTGAGCGTCAGGAACAGCGCTCCGGCACCCAGGTCGATCACGGTGGTCACCAGCCAGAACGCGAAGCCCAGCAGGCTGGCCGCGATGAGCTTGCTGACGATCACCGCGGTCCGCCGCGGGGTGGCCAGGAAGGTGGTGGTCGCCGTCTGGTGGAAGAACTCGTTGGTGACCATCAGGATGCCGATCAGCATCACGAACATCAGGCCGAGGTACTGACCCGAGGTGTAGATGTTCGCCGCCTGTGCCGGCGCGGAGGCGGCGTCGCCGGTGTAACCGAACTCCTCCCCGCCGCCGCTGAGCGTCTCGTTGGCCAGCCAGGCGTTGAACGGGAAGGCCATGGCGATCGACAGGAACGCCGCGATGGCCAGCCACCACCAGGTGCTGGTGGTGCGGATCTTGAGCAGTTCGGCGCGGACGAGGTTGCTCATCGGATGCCCGCCTTTCCGGCCGTCAGCTCCAGGAACACGCGTTCCAGGTCGGGTCGTTCGGTGCTCAGCTCGTGCAGCTCCACCCCGGCGGCCAGGGCTGCCCGGCCCACCGTCGGGGCGTCCACCCCGGCGATCAGCAGGGTGCCGTGCTCGTCGGTCTGCACGGTGGCCTCGCCGCCGGCCAGCGCCGCGGTCAGCGCGTCCGCCTGCGGGGTGCGGACCCGGACCCGGGCACCCTGCGCCATCGACCCGATCACCTGCTCGACCGGTCCCTGCCGGACGAGCTGCCCGGCCGCGATGATCACCACGTCGTCGGCGAGCAACTGCATCTCCGACAGCAGGTGGCTGGAGACCAGCACGGTGCGGCCCTCGGCGGCCAGGCCCTTGAGGAACCCGCGCATCCACCGGATGCCCTCCGGGTCCAGACCGTTGGCCGGCTCGTCGAGGATGAGCACCTGGGGGTCGCCGAGCATCGCCGCGGCGATGCCGAGGCGCTGCTTCATACCCAGCGAGTAACCCTTGAACTTGCGCTTCGCCGCCGGGCTCAGGCCGACCATGGCGAGCGCCTCGTCGGCCCGCTGCCGGGGCAACCCGGCCGCCGCGCAGATCACTCGCAGGTGGTTGATTCCGGTACGCCCCTTGTGCGCGCTGGACGCCTCCAGCACCGCGCCGACGTGCCGCAGCGGGTCGACCAGGTCCGGGTACCGGCGGCCACCGATGGTGGCGGTGCCGGCGCTCGGGGTGACCAGGTTCAGCAGCATCCGCAGCGTGGTGGTCTTGCCGGCGCCGTTCGGACCGAGGAATCCGGTGACCCGGCCCGGCTCGATCGTGAACGACAGATTGTTGACCGCCAGCACGTTGCGGTACTGCTTGGTCAGACCGGAGACCACGATCTGCGCGTCGCTATTGGGGCGTGACTGCCCGTCGGACATCATTCTCCTCCCGTGGCGCCGGGGTGCGCCGTTGCACAGCGTGACGGTAATGGTCAGGCAAATCAATCGGGCGCGTTCCGGAGATCGTGCTCCGTCCCAGGCAGGAGCTGCCTCATCCCCAGGTACGACCCGATCGACGGTCGTCCTCCACCGCGATCCAGATCGCACGGGCGTGGGCCAGCAGATCACCCTCCGGCGCGTACAGGCTGGTGTGCACCAACGCCTTGCGGCCCTGCGTGGTGATCACCACACCGGTCACCACGCACTCGGTGCCCGGCTCGGGCAGCGCCTCGACCCGCGCGGCGATCCGCCCGAGCAGGTACGGCCGGTCCGCGCCGAGCACCGTCCAGCCGCCCGGGCAGTCCAGCGCGGCCCAGACCGTCGGCACGCCCACCTGCGCCGGCACCCGCCACGGGGCGGCCGTCCGGCCCTCCGGCAGCGGTCCGGGAAAGATCCGCAGGCCGTCGGCGCGCTCCGGGCCGCAGACGAAGCAGCCGGGGAACGGGTGGTCCACCAGACCCGGGTACGCCGTCGAGGCGGATCGGGCGGTGGCCGAGTCCACCGGCGGCGCCACCACGTCGAACGGCTCGGCGGGACGGAGTTGCGCGACCACCTCGCCGGCCGGATCGTGCACCTGGCCCTCGGTCAGCGTCAGCGGCGTGTCCAGTGGCGGCGGTCGACGCAGAGTCACCTCCACCGGCCCGGACCCGCCGTACGCCGAGGCGAAGACGCCCGCGCTCCATCCGCCGTTGCCGGAGCCGGGCGGCCCGTGGTAGCGCGCCTCGATGATCATCGGACTCCTTCCGCCGCGCCCGGCCCCGTCGCCGGGCGGACCCCGGGCAGCCTCGCACGATCCCCGGGCCGGACCGGCCGACGGGTCAGCCACCGGTCGCCCACCGGCGTTCACCGGATCGACACCGGTCGCCACCGGAGCCGGCAACCCGTCGGGGGCTACACAGTGGGCATGGCTGTTCTGTCCGCCGCGGACGTACCTATCACGACCAGCGGCTACACCCTCTCGATCGCCGACGGACCCCGCCAGGTCGAGGCCGCGCAACGCCTACGTCACGAGGTGTTCGCCGGCGAGCTGGGCGCGACCGTCGCGCCGGACGCACCCGGCCTGGACACCGACGCCCTCGACCCGTACTGCGACCACCTGCTGGTGCGCCAGGAGCACACCGGGGCGGTGGTCGGCACGTACCGCCTCCTGCCGCCGGGGCGGACGGACCGTCGCTACGCGGCGGGAGAGTTCGACCTGGCCCCGCTCGACCCGCTGGACGGGCAACTGGTCGAGGCGGGTCGGTCCTGCGTACACCCGGACCACCGGACCGGCGCGGTGATCAACCTGATGTGGGCGGGCATCGCCCGCTACCTGCACCTGCGCGGCCTGCGTTGGCTCGGCGGCTGCGCCTCGGTGCCGGTGGCCGACGGCGGCCTGGCCGCCGCCGCGATCTGGGCGCAGGTGCGCGCCCGCCACCTGGCGCCGCCCGCGCTGCGGGTCCGTCCGCTGCGGCCCTGGTTCGCCGAGCCGGGCGTGCCGCGCGTGCCGGTGGCGGGTGCCGCCGGGCTGATCCCGCCGCTGCTCCGCGGTTACCTGCGGCTCGGTGCCCAGGTCTGCGGCGAGCCGGGGTACGACCCGGACTTCGGGGTGGCCGACTACTACGTGCTGCTCGACCTGGACCGGATGAACCCCCGCTACCGGCGGCACTTCCTCGGTGGTCGACCGTGACCGCGCTCGCCCACCCGCTGTGGCGACCCGACTCCACCTGCGGTCCGGAGTGCCTGTCCCGCACCGACGACACCCACACCGTCCCGGTGGCCCGACGGCTGCTCCGGGCCACCGCCCTGCTCGGCATGCTCGGGCTCGGCGTCGGGGTGGCCGCGCTGCTCCCGCTGCTGCCCGCCCGCGAGTGGGCGGGCCTGACCAGCGCCTGGGCCCGCGCCACGGCCCGGGCCTGCGGGGTGCGTCTGCGGGTACGCGGGCGGCTGCCCCGGCGGCGGGTCCTGCTGGTCGCCAACCACGTCTCCTGGTGGGACGTGCCGGCGCTGCTGGCGGTCGCCCCGGCCCGGTTGGTGGCCAAGCGGGAGGTCGGTCGCTGGCCGCTGGTGGGCCTGCTGGCCCGGGCGGCGGGCACGGTCTTCGTGGACCGCACCCGCCCGCGCCGCCTGCCGGCCACCGTGGACCGGGTGGCGGCGACCCTGCGGGCGGGCCGCTCCGTCGCGGTGTTCCCGGAGGGCACCACCTGGTGCGGTACGGGTGCCGCCTGCCGCCCTCGGACCGGCTTCCGGCCGGCGATGTTCCAGGCCGCGATCGACGCCGGGGCGCCCGTGGTGCCGCTGCGGATCGGCTACCGGCTCGGGACGACCGGACCAGCCACCACGGCACCGGCCTTCCTCGGCGCGGAGAGCCTGCTGCGGTCGGTCTGCCGGGTGCTCGCCCTGCGGGAGCTGACCGTCACCGTGGAGATCGCCGCGCCGCTGTACCCGACCCGTACCGCCGACCGTCGGGCGCTCGCCCGGGTCGCCGAATCGGCGGTGCACCTCGTACCGTCGTCGGCGGGTGTGCCGCCCACCGCGCCGGTGCCGGTACGGTCGCTGTGGAGGCCCCCGCAGCGTGTGGTCGGGCCGTCGCCGACCGGTACGACCGGACCCGAGATGCCGCTCGCCGCCTGAGCCGTTCGCTCACAGGGTTTTTTCAGTGACCGCCCAGCATGGGCGCAGCGACTGCGCGGATGATGGGCGGCATGGCGGCTACCCAGACCGAGGCCCGACTGCTCGTGGTCGAGGACGATCCCAACATCCTCGAACTGCTCTCCGCGAGCCTGCGGTTCGCCGGGTTCGACGTGGCCACCGCCACCAGCGGCAGCGCCGCGCTCAGCGCGGCCCGGGACCACCGGCCCGATCTGGTGGTGCTCGACGTGATGCTGCCGGACCTGGACGGCTTCGAGGTGATCCGGATGATGCGCGAGGGCGGCACCCGTACGCCGGTGGTCTTCCTCACCGCCCGGGACGCCACCGACGACAAGATCCGTGGGTTGACCCTCGGCGGCGACGACTACGTCACCAAGCCGTTCAGCCTGGAGGAGTTGACCGCCCGGATCCGGGCGGTGCTGCGCCGCACCAGCACCGGCGAGCAGACGCCCGCCCGCCTCACCTTCGCCGACCTGGAGCTGGACGAGGAGACCCACGAGGTGTATCGGGCCGGTCAGCGGGTCCAGCTCTCGCCGACCGAGTTCAAGCTGCTGCGTTACCTGATGCTCAACGCCAACCGGGTGCTCTCCAAGGCGCAGATCCTCGACCACGTCTGGAACTACGACTTCCGGGGCGACGACAACATCGTCGAGTCCTACATCTCCTACCTGCGGCGCAAGGTCGACACCATCGAGCCCCGGCTCATCCACACCCTGCGGGGGGTCGGGTACGTACTCCGCAAGCCGGCGGCGTGAACCCGGTCCAGCAGGGCAAGACCCGACTCCGCTCGGTACCGCTGCGGGTCAAGCTCGTCGCGGCCGTACTCGCGTTGGTCGCGGCTGCGCTGCTGGTTATCGCCTCGCTGACCACGATCTTCCTCCGCAGCTACCTGGTCGGGCAGATCGACACACAGTTGCGAGGCTCGGGCCAGACGCTCGGTCCGCTGGTCCCCCTGATGAAGACCGGCCGGGTGGGAGCGATGCTGCCCAGCGACTACTTCGTGGTGCTGGCGAACCCGGAACTCGGCCTCACCCGGCCGTACTACGACGACAACACCTTCGGTCCGCAGCAGTTGCCGCGCGTCCCCGACGACGTGCAGGGTTTCTCCGAGCGGGTGGGGGAGCCCAGGACCGTGACGTCGTGGGACGGGCACACCCGGTGGCGGATGTACTACGTCGAGGTGTCCGACGGCGAGGTGTTGGCGATCGGGCAGCACCTCACCGAGGTCGAGGCGGCGGTCAAGCGGCTCATCCTGATCGACATGCTGGTCGGTGGGGCGGTGCTGATCCTGCTCGCCTCGGTCGGCGCGGCCATCGTGCGGACCAGCCTGAAACCGTTGGTGGAGATCGAACGTACCGCCGCCGCGATCGCCGGGGGTGACCTCAGCCGCCGGGTGCCCGACCCCGAGTACGGGCAGCCCTGTCCCACCTCGGAGCTGGGTCGGCTGTCCCGTGCGTTGAACGCGATGCTCAGCCAGATCGAGATGGCCTTCACCGCCCGTGCGGCGTCCGAGTTCGCGGCCCGCTCCGCCGAGAGCGCCGCCCGGGAGGCGGCGGAGGCGGCCCGTGCCTCCGAGGCGCGATCCCGCCGCTCCGAGGAGCGGATGCGGCAGTTCGTCGCGGACGCCTCGCACGAGCTGCGGACCCCGCTGACCACCATCCGGGGTTTCGCCGAGCTGTACCGGCAGGGTGCGGCCCGCGCCCCCGAGCAGACCTCCGACCTGCTGCGTCGGATCGAGGACGAGGCGTCCCGGATGGGTCTGCTGGTGGAGGACCTGTTGCTGCTGGCCCGGCTGGACCTGGAGCGGCCGTTGTCGCTCGCCCCGGTGGAACTGCCCGTGCTGGCCGCCGACGCGGTGGAGGCGGCCCGGGCGACCGCGCCGGACCGGCGGATCGAGCTGGAGATCCAGTCGGGTTCCGGGCCGTTGGTGGTGCGCGGCGACGACGCCCGGCTGCGGCAGGTGATCGGCAACCTGATGACGAACGCGCTGCGGCACACCCCGTCGGAGGCGTCGGTGACGCTGCGGCTGCGCGCCGAACCCGGCGACCTGGCGGTGATCGAGGTCGCCGACACCGGGCCGGGGCTCACCGGCGAGCAGGCGGAACGGGTCTTCGAACGCTTCTACCGGGCGGACGCCTCGCGGACCCGACGCAGTGGGTCGTACACCGGTACCGGCCTGGGCCTGGCCATCGTCGCGGCTCTGGTGTCGGTGCACCAGGGCACCGTGGAGGTGACCGACACACCGGGTGGGGGTGCCACCTTCCGGATCCGGCTGCCGTTGGCGCCCGCCACGGACATCGATGACGAATGATTTTCAGCGAACGCTCAGGCCCGGCTAAGGCGGAACGCAGTGCGATGGGTAAAGGTAGAGGCATGAGCGAGTACGAGTCCGACCCGCGCCGGCCGGCACCGACCGACGCCGAGCCGTCGCATCCCGAGCTGTCCCGTGCCGAGTACGCGCGGACCGACTCTCCTGGCATTCCGGCCTCCGGCGGCGGTGCCGACCGGACCGCCGAGGCGCCGACCGTCCCGGTGCGGGCGGTCGACGCGCCGGGCACCCGTGGGCAGGACAACGAGCCCACGATGACCGGCCTACCCACCGCCGGCTCGGCTCCGCCGGCCTCCGGTCGACCCACCTGGTCGCCGTCGGGTGGGCAACCGCACCAGCCCGGCCAGCCGGTCTCCGCCCAGCCCGGCTACGGCAACCCTGCCGGCTACGGCGCCCCGTCCGGCTACGCCGCGCAGTCTGGTTACGGCAGCCAGTCCGGTTACGGCGCGCAGTCCGGCTACGGCGCGCAGTCCGGCTACGGCGCCCAGCCGGGCCAGTCCGGTCAGTCCGGCTACGGCGGCCAGTCCGGTCAGTCCGGGTACGGGGGCCAGCCCGGTCAGCCCGGTCAGTCCGGCTACCCCCAATCCGGTGCCGGCTACTCCGGCGCGTCCTGGTACCCGAGCCAGTCGAGCTGGAGCGGCGGCACCCAGAGCGGCGGCTCCGGGCATTCGGGTTACCCGGGTCAGCCGGGGGCACCCGGCGGCTACCCGGGCCAGCCCGCCCCGTGGGGACCGGCCCCGTCCCAGGGGTCCAAGCCGGGGCGGGTCGCCAAGTTCATCGGCGCCGGTGTCGCGGTCTTCGTGCTGATGCTCGGCAGCGGTGTGGCCGGCGGGTCGCTCGCGCTGATGCTGAACGACGGCGGCAGCGGGAACCGCACGTTCTCCGCCGCGCCGGTGATCGACGGTGCCGACCTGCCGCGTATCGCCGCTTCCGTGCAGGACAGCGTGGTGTCGATCAGCACCGACAGCGGCGGGGGCTCCGGGGTGGTGCTGAGCGCCGACGGTTTCGTGCTGACCAACAACCACGTGATCGCCAACGGCGGCGACAACGTCCGGGTGATCTTCGCGAACGGCACCACCGCACGGGCCGAGATCGTCGGCACCGACCCGAAGACCGACCTGGCGGTGCTGAAGGCGAACGGGGTCACGAACCTCCAGGCCGCCACGTTCGGCGACAGCGACGCCATGCAGGTCGGCGACACGGTGCTCGCGTTGGGCAGCCCGCTCGGCCTCCAGGGCTCGGTGACGGCGGGCATCCTCAGCGCCCGGGACCGCACCATCCAGGCCGGCAGCGGACAGCCCGGCCAGTCGGCCAGCTCGATCTCCGGGCTGTTGCAGACCGACGCGCCGATCAACCCCGGTAACTCCGGCGGTGCGCTGGTCAACACGCGGGGCGAGGTGATCGGCATCAACACCGCCATCGCCACCTCCGGGCAGGGCTCCAGCGGCAACATCGGCGTGGGCTTCGCGATCCCCAGCAACAAGGCCAAGGACGTCACGGACAAGCTGCGACGCGGCGAGAAGATCAGCCACCCGTCGCTCGGGGTGAGTGTGAACGCTGCGCCCGGCGGCGGTGCGATGGTCGGTTCCCTGCTTCCGGGCGGTGCCGCCGAGCGGGCCGGCCTGCAACTGGGCGATGTGATCATCCGCTTCGGCGACAAGCGGATCAACGACTCCACCGACCTGGTCGGGGCCGTGCAGGCCGGCAAGGTCGGTGACCAGGTCGAGGTGGCCTACGTGCGGAACAGCGCCGAGGCGACGGTGACCGTGACGCTCGCCGAGGCGTCCTGACGCACGGATCTGCTTCCTCCCTCCGGGGCGGTGGGTGGCGCGGCCAAGGGGGTTGGTCGCGGCACCCGCCGCCCCTCTTCGTGGTCCCGGCACGGGTCACCCGCAGCGGGTGACCCGCGCTCACCCGGTATTCGGGCAGGCTCAGCGCTGCGGGAGCAGGTCAGGCGGATGGGGGGACCCATGACCACGGCAGCGACGGCCCGGACCGACGACCGGGTCCAGCGGGACGTACTGGACGAGCTCGACTGGGATCCGCGGGTACGCGGAACCGACATCGGGGTCACCGTGCACGACGGGGTGGTGACGCTGACCGGTGCGGTGGACGGTGCGGCCCGCAGGTGGGCGGCGGTCGGTGCGGCCCGACGGGTACGCGGCGTCCGCGCGATAGCCGACGAGATCGAGGTGCGTCCCGCCGGGCCGGACGGGATCACCGACGGCGAACTGGCGATCGCGGCCGCTCGGGCGTTGGAGTGGAACAGTTTCGTGCCGGCCGAACGCCTGGACGTCACCGTCGCCGCCGGTTGGCTGATGCTGCGCGGCGAGGTGGAGTTCGGGTGGCAACGGCGTACCGCCGAGCGGGAGTTGCGCCGGCTGCGGGGCGTACGCGGGGTGACGAACCTGGTCGGGGTGCGGTCCGCCGTCCCGCCCGACGGCGACCGGGTACGCCGCGACGTGCAACGTGCCCTGCTGCGCGGTATCGGCACGGAACGGGTGACCGTGCAGGTCAGCGGCGACACGGTGACCCTGACCGGGGTGGTGCGGTCGTGGTGGGAACGCGACCAGGCGGAACGGATGGCCTGGTCGGCCGAGGGGGTGTCGGTGGTACGCGACGAACTGATCGTGGGCGGCTGAGCCGCGATGCGGTGTCCCGTTTGCCGGCGGCGGCACCGGGAAACCGCTTCGATCCCCGACCGCCGTACCGGGGATCGGGGCCAGCGGAGACGGACGGGGAGGGCTCGTGGCCGACAACGTTCCCTGGGAACGCCCACTACGGATCGCGATGGTGGTGCCACCCTGGCTGTCCGTGCCCCCGCCCGGCTACGGCGGGTTGGAGCAGGTGGTGGCGGGCCTGGTGGACGCCCTGGTCGACCGGGGACACGCGGTGACCCTGATGGGCGCCGGTGCGGCGCACGGCACCGCGGGCGACTTCCTCGCCACCCTCGACGAGTTGCAGTACGACCGGCTCGGTGAGTCACTGCCCGAACTGGCCCATCTGGCCCGGGTGAACCATCTGCTCAGCGCGGCCGACTTCGACGTCGTGCACGACCACACCACGATCGGTCCGCTGGTCGCCGGACGTCGCGCGGTGCCCACCGTGGCGACCGTGCACGGCAACCCGGTGGGCGAGTACGGCACCGTGCTCAGCGACACCGACCAGGGCGTCGGTCTGGTCGCCATCTCGCATGCCCAACGGCGGCTGAACCCGCGACTGCCCTGGGTCGGCACCGTGCACAACGCGATGGAGGTCGGCGGGTTCCCGCGTAAGACCGCAGCCGGTGACGGGCCGGTGCTGTGGCTCGCCCGTTTCAGTCCGGACAAGGGGCCGGACCTGGCCATCCGTGCCTGCCGGGAGGCCGGCCTGGCGTTGGTGCTGGCCGGCAAGTGCAGCGAGCCGGCGGAGCAGCGGTACTTCGACGAGGTCGTCCGACCGCTGCTCGGCCCGGACGTCACGGTGGTCCGCGACGCCGACCGGGAGGTCGCGCTGCGGCTGCTGGTCGAGGCGTCCTGCCTCATCATGCCGATCCAGTGGGAGGAGCCCTTCGGCATCGTCATGCTGGAGGCGATGGCCACCGGCACGCCGGTGGTGGCGTTGCGCCGGGGCGCGGTGCCGGAGCTGGTCCGGCCCGGGGTGACCGGGTTGATCTGCGAGCGTCCGGAGGAGTTGCCGGCGGCGTTGCGCGAGGCACCCCGCCTCGACCCGGCGGACTGCGTGGCGCACGTGGCCCGGACCTTCTCGGTGGAGCGGATGGCGGCCGGCTACGAGGAGGTGTACCGCCGGTTCCTGGCGGCGGCCACCCCACGGTCCGCGACACGGGAACCGGCTCGGGTGACCCGCGCCTAGGGCCTGTGTCGAAGTCCCTGGCCGGCCTGCGGCGGGCCCAGGCGACGACCGGCCGCGTTGGGAATTGGTCCGGATACAACACCGGTATCCGGACCAATTCCCGCCTTGCCGGACCGCAGCCTGGACTCCGCCTCGGCTCGACCGAGGACTTCGACACAGGCCCTAGACCCGTGACGGCATGGACCCCCTGCGTGGCCTGGACCTGCGCGGCGCCGAGCGGCGCGGACCCCGTGCGGCCTAGACCTGCGCGGCGCCGAGCGCGGTGATCGCCGCGTCCAGTTGCCGGGCGTACGCCGGGCTCAGCCCCTCCTCGCGCAGCCGGGTGGCGACCTTCTCGCGGAGCCGGGCGACCTCGGGTCCCAGTTCACCGTCGCCCTGGGCCACCGCCCGGGTGAGGTTGCGTAGTTCGTTGCGCAGGTCGAGGGCGACGTCGTCGCGGATGCCGCCGTCGGCGAGACCGGCGCCGATCACCCGGTCGAGCCGGTTCGCGGCCTCGACCAGGGTGTCCGGTCGGCTCGCCCGGGTGGGCGCGGCGCTGGTCGGGGGCGGCGCGGCCGAGGTGATCGGCGGTGCCACGGGTGGTTGCGCGCTGGCGGTGTCGTCCGGCGCGGTCGGCCCGGCCGACGCGCTCGGCTGGGGCGTGGGCAGCGCCGCAGGGGGCTCGTCGCCCTCCGGCAGCAGTGCCGGGACCAGCAGCGCCGCCCCGATCACCAGGATCGCTGCCGGGACCAGGACCGCCGGTCGCAGCAGCCGTCGGCGTCGTTCGGTCGGGGCGTCGTCGCCGGGGGAGCGCGTTCCCGGCTGGTGGCCGCCGGGCGTGGGTTCCCCGGCCGCCGTGGCCGTCGTCGGGGCACCGGCCGCTCCGCTGGCGCCGGGAACGACCGGCCCGACGATGGTGCTGTGGGCCGGACCGACGGCGGCGGTGGCGCGGGTCGACGTCAGCGCGGGGAGCGTGACGGTGGGGGAGAGCATGGTGGTGGCCTGTGGGTCGGCCGGGAGCATCTGGTCCCGCAGCACGGTGGCCACCTGGCGGGCGGTGGGACGGTCGGCCGGGTCGCGGGACAGGCACCGCAGGCAGACCTGGGCCACCGTCGGGGGAAGCCCCGGCACACCGTCCAGGGTGGGCGGTGCCCCCTCGGCCAGCGCGAGGCTGAGTTCCTCCCACGTGTCCGCCGGGTACGGCACCCGGCCGGTGAGCATCTCGTGGATCAGCACCCCGAGCGAGTAGACGTCGGTGGCGGGCTGGGTCGGCGCGCCGTCCAGCCGTTCCGGAGCCACGTACGCCGGGGTACCGAAGGTGCCGCCGTCCTCGTCGTCGTCGGGGGCGCCGATGCGGGTGGCGATGCCGAAGTCCAGCACCTTGGCGCCGACCTGCGTCATCATCACGTTGGCGGTGGTGACGTCGCGGTGCACGATGCCGAGCCGGTGCGCGGCGGCGAGCGCGTCCGCGACCTGCGCGCCGATCTCCACCGCCTCGGTCCACGGCAGCGGCCCCTCGGTGAGCCGGAACTCCAACTCCTCGCCGGTGAGCAGCTCCATCACCACGAACGACGTGATGGAGCCGTCCGGCGACACGGTCTCGCCGTAGTCGTGCACCGACGTCACGTGCGGGTGCACGAGCGCGGCGGCGGCGCGGGCCTCCTCGCGCACCATGTCGCGGAACCGGGCGTCGGCGGCCAGCGACGGGGCGAGCACCTTGAGTGCGACCACCCGGTCGAGCACCTCGTCGTGGGATCGCCAGATCACCGACATGCCACCGGCACCGATCTGGTCGATCAGCCGGTAACGGGTGGCCAGCAACCGGCCGGGCTGCAGTGCTGGCTTCACGGATCGCACCTGCCCTCATAGGTGGGAGCGGTATCAGGTTGCGCGAATGTTGCCGCCCTGTCAACGGTCGGCCGGGCAGCCCGTACCGGTTCGGACACGGTGCGTACGCAGGGGGGCCTGCTGTGCCGGGGTGAACGGGGTACGGCACGGACGTGCCAGGATGAACGGCATGGCTCGGGGACCGGTGGCGTTCGTGCTCGGGGGCGGTGGCGTCCTCGGCGCGGTCGAGGTGGGCATGCTGCGGGCCCTGTTCCGCGCCGGGATCCGCCCGGACATGGTGCTCGGCACGTCTATCGGCGCGGTCAACGGCGCACTCGTGGCGGCCGATCCGACCGAGGCGGTGACCGACCGGCTCGTCCGCCTCTGGGCGTCCCCCGAGGCCAGTGAGGTGTACGGCGACTCGGTGGCCCGGCAACTGCGGCGCTTCGCGGCGCGTACCCACCTGCACTCGCCCCGACCGTTGCGCAAGCTGCTGGAGAGCGAGCTGGGCGCGGAGACCACCTTCGCCGACCTTCAGGTCCCGTTCCGCTGCTGCGCCGCGAACATCGAGCGGGCCGCCGAGCACTGGTTCGTCAGCGGGGCGGTGGTGCCCGCCGTGCTCGCCTCCGCGTCGGTGCCGGGGCTGCTGCCGCCGGCCCGGATCGGCGACCAGCACTACGTCGACGGCGGCATCGTCAACTCGATCCCGATCGGCGAGGCGGTGGTGGCCGGCGCGGGCCGGATCTTCGTCCTCCAGGTGGGACGGATCGAACGGGCGCTGGCGCCGCCCCGGCGGCCCTGGGAGATCGCCCAGGTGGCCTTCGAGATCGCCCGCCGGCACCGGTTCGCCCGGGAGATGGCGGCCCTGCCCGACGGGGTCGAGGTGCACGTGTTGCCGACCGGCGGGCTGGAACCGCGCGACGACACCCCGTGGGCGTACCGGGACATGGCGGCGGTGGGGCGGCGGATCAGCCGCGCGTACTCGGCCTCCCGGCACTACCTGGCGAATCTGGAGCGTTGATGCCGCTACCGCACCGGTGGATCCGCCGTCTGCTGCTGGCGCCGGGAATGGTGCTGCTGGTGCTCCTGCTGGTGACCACCGTGCCGGTGTGGGCCGTGCTGGCCCTGGCCGTGTCCCCCTTCGTGCCGGGGCGGCTGCGCCCGCTGCGGGTGCTCTGGATCGGCTTCTGCTATCTCCTCTGGGACGCGGCGGCGCTGCTCTGTCTCTTCGGGCTCTGGGTCGCCTCCGGCTTCGGCTGGCGGGTCGGCTCGCCGGCCTTCCAGCGCGCCCACTACGTGCTGGCGGGCTGGTTCCTGCGGGTGCTGTTCTGGCAGGCGAAGTGGACGCTGCGGCTGACCATCGACGTGGTCGGCACCGACCCGGACACCGCGTTGCCCGGCCGACCCGAGCTGGTGGTCTGCCGGCACGCCGGTCCGGGCGACTCGTTCATCCTGATCCACGCGTTGGTGAACTGGTTCCAGCGGGAGCCGCGCATCGTCCTCAAGGACTCCCTCCAGTGGGACCCGGCGATCGACGTGCTGCTCAACCGGTTGCCGAGCCGGTTCATCGCGCCGGGGCGCGACGGCCGGGGCTCGCTCACCGACCAGATCGGGCACCTCGCCGTCGGTCTGGACGACGACGACGCCTTCGTGATCTTCCCGGAGGGCGGCAACTTCACCCCGAAGCGGCGGTTGCGGGCCATCGCCCGGCTGCGGGACCGGGGGCACGAGCGGATGGCGGTCAAGGCCGAGGCGATGCAGCACGTCCTCGCCCCGCAGCCCGGCGGCCTGCTGGCGGCGCTGGACGCGGCGCCGGACGCCGGAGTGATCTTCGTGGCGCACACCGGGCTGGACCGGATGCTCACCGTCGCCGACGTGTGGCGCGAGCTGCCGATGGACAAGCGGCTGGTGATGCGGTTCTGGTCGGTGCCGCCGGAAGAGGTCCCGACCGGCCGCCAGGAGCGCATCGACTGGCTGTACGAGTGGTGGAGTCGGATAGACGAGTGGATCGCGGCCAATCGTGACGACGCCGCGTAGGGTTCCGGGATGGACCAGATCAGCGTGGTGACGACGGTGGTGGACGCGCGGTCGGTCGCCGATCTGCTGGCCGCCGCCGCGGTGGCCGGTCGACTGGCGGCCTGTGCCCAGGTCGGTGGCCAGGTGGAGAGCACCTACTGGTGGCGTTCCGGGGTGGAGACCAGCACCGAGTGGTCGTTGCAGTTCAAGACCGCACCGGACCGGGTCGACGCGCTGGTGGAGCAGATCCGCGCCAGCCACCCGTACGAGGTGCCGGAGATCCTGGTCAGCCGGGTGGACTGCGGCGACCCGGCGTACGCGACCTGGGTGTTCGAGCACACCCGGGCCTGAGTACGCGCACTCTGGTGCTGGTGGGGGTCGCCCGTCAAGGATGACCTGGTGGACAACGGCTACCCCTGCCCGGCCTGCGGCGCACCGGCGACTCTGAGTTCCGGGTGCACCGGTTGCGGTCGCCCGCCGCACGCCGCCGCCGCCGAGGTGATCCGGCTCGACCGGGAGATCGTCGTGCTCGGCGGCGAGGTGCAACGGGCCCGTCAGGCGTTCGAGGGGTTGACCGGCCGGTTGTCGGCGGTCCGTCGGCGTCGGGCCGAGCTGGCCGCCGCCGTACGCGCCGAGTTCCCGGCGGGTCCGGTGGCGGGTCGGCCGGGGGTGCCGGTCGCCGCGACGGCCGCTCCGGCCGCGCCGGTCCCCGGCGCACCCCGGGCCCCGATCCCCGGCGGCCCGATCCCCGGCAGCCCGCTGCCAGTCGGCCCGGTTCCCAGCGGCCCGGTGCCGGGCAGGCAACTGCCGCCGGGGCAGATGCCCGGTGGACCGGTCCCCGGCGGACCGCAGCCGCAGGGGCCTGGGCCCGGCGCGGGGTGGCCGCCGGTGCCGGCGATGCCGGTCGCGAACGCCGCCGGGCCGGGCGGGGCGGAGGCTTCCACCAAGACGGTGCAGAACCTGCTCTTCGTCCTCGGCGGTCTGCTGCTCGGCACGGCCGCGACGGTGTTCACCGCCGTCGCCTGGGCGTCGGTCGGGGTGCCCGGCCGGGCGTTGATCCTGCTGGCGATCACCGCGCTGATGCTCACCGTGCCGTTCGTCGCCCGCTGGCGTCGGCTGTACAGCACCGCCGAGACGTTCGCCGCCGTCGGCCTGCTGCTGGTGGTGCTCGACGGGTACGCCGCCTGGACGGTGGACCTGTTCGGGGTCTCCAGTTGGCCGGGCAGCCGGTACGCGGGGCTGGTCGCGGTGGTCGCGACCGGGGTGGCCGCCGGGTACGCCCTGATCAGCCGACTGACCGTGCCGTGGTTCGCGGCGCTGCTCGCCGCGCAGCCGGTGGTGCCGCTGCTCGCCGCCGAGGCCCGGCCGGGCGCGGCGGGATGGGCGGTGGCCTTCGTCGGGGTGGCACTGGTGGACCTGGCCGTGATCGTCGCGCTACGGCGCCGGACCGTCGTCGCGGGCGAGGGGGCCACGACGACTCCGGGGCCGAGGTTCGCCGGTCAGATGGCGGCCTGGGTCGGGTACGCCGTGGCGGTGCTGTTCGCCGCCGGGTGTGCCCTGGTGCCGCTGCTGGTCGGCGAGGCGGGCGGCAGCACGGTGCTGGCCGGCGGGCCGATGCTGCTGGTGGCGCTCACCCTGCTCGGGGCGTCGTTGTGGGCCGGTGGCCCGACCGGGCGGGCCCTGGCCGGCGCGTTCCTGGTGCCGGTGCTGGCCGGCGCGGTGCTCCGGCCCGTCGCCGAGGTGGAGCCGTCGGTGTGGCTGCTGGCGGGGGGCCTGCTCGCGGTGGCGCTGGTCGGCGCGCTGGGGCTGCTGCCGGCCTCCTGGCGGCCCGGTCCCCGGGCGGGCACCATGCTGGTGGTCGCCGGGGTGGGGTTGCTGGTCACGTTGACGACCCTGGTGACGGCCGCGATGGCGGTGGGCAGGTCGTTGCCGCCGTGGCGGGGGGCTGCGGCGGGAGAGACGTTCGACCTGGGCTGGCAGCTCGCCGTGACGGTCGCCCTGGTCGCGGTCGCGGTGGGGTGGCTGCTGCCCCGGACGGCCCGTCCGGCGGTCGTGGCGGCGGGCGTCGGTCTGGCCGCGCTGGCCGTGCCGCTGTCCTGGGCCGCGCCGTGGCCGGCGCTGGTCGCCCTCGACCTGCCGGTGGGGGCGGCGCTGGTGCTCGTCGCGGTGGCCCGCCCGGCGACGCGGAGTGTGCTTCCGGTGGCGGCGGCGCTGACCGGTGTCGCGCTGCTCGGGCACGGTCTGCTGGTGGGGTTGGCCGCACCGGCCGGAGCCGGTGCGGCCTGCGCGGTGATCCTGGCCGTCGGCGTCGGCGCGGCCGTGCTGGGCCGGCGCGGCAGTGTGGTGCAGCGTGCCGTCGGTGGCGTCGGTGCCGCCCTGGCGGTGCTGGTGGTGCCGGCCGGCACGGCGATCGCGCTGATCGGTGCCGGCGCAACCCCGTGGTGGCAGGCACGGGCGGCCCTGGCCGCTCTCGCCCTGCCGGTGGTCGTGCTGCTCGTCGTCCGCCGACTCTGGTCGGACCTGCACCCGTACGCCTCGGCGGGTCTCGCCGTGGCGGCCCTGCTGACCGGCCTCGCGCCGTTGATGGTGCCGGGGGACGAGCGGCTGGCGGTCTATGCGGCGGTCGCGGCGCTGCTGCTCGCGGTCTCCGTGGTCCGGTCCCGCCCGCCGATTCCGGCGCTGGTGGCCGGGGTGTGGCTGGCCGTGGCGGCGGTGCTGGCGGCGCTCCCGGTGACCGTGGTCGCGCTGGTCGCCCCGTACGGCCCGCCGCCCGTCCCGTGGTCCGGCGTGCCGTCGACGGTGGCCGCCCCGGGCGCGTTGCCGGTCGGCGTGGCGCTGACCGTGCTGGCCCTGGCGGCGGCACTGGCCACCTGGCCGGCTCACCGGGCCGGTCGGGGTCGGACGGTCGCGGTGCTGCTGCCGTTCGTGGCCGCCGCCGGGCCGGTGCTGCTGGTGGCCGCCGCCGCACCCTGGCCGCTGGTGCCGGCGACGGCGCTGCTCGGCGGGGTGGCCGCGTTGCTGGTCACCGCGTTGCGCGGCCGGTCCGGCGCGCTGCTCGGTGCCGGCCTGCCCGTCGGTCTGGTGCTGACCGGTGCCGGGCTGCTCAACCTCCAGGCCACCAGGGCGGGCACGCTGGCCGGTCTGGGCCTGCTCGTGGTGGCGGCGACGGTGGTCGGGGTGGCCGCCCGGGCGGTCGCGGTACGCCTGGTCGGCTGGTTGGTCGCGATCGCGGCGGCGATCGGTCTCGCGATCACCGCCCCGCTGGCCGGTGGGCTGCCGCTGCGGGTGGCCGGGTTCACGGTGCTCGGTGTCGCGGTGCTGGTCCTCGCGTTGGCCGTCGCCCTGTCGGCGGTCCGCTCGGTGCTGGACGTCACCGCGCAGGCGGTGGCGCTGGTCGCGGTGCTGCTGACCGTCGGCTCCGGCCGGTACGCCGCGACGATCTGCGTGCTCTGGGGAGTGGCGGTCGGGGTACGGCTGTTGCGCCGGGGCGAGTCGACCGGACGACGGTGGGTCTTCGCCACGGTGGCCGGTGGCAGCGAACTCCTCGCCATCTGGCTTCTGCTGCGCTCCGGCGAGGTGCGGGTGGTCGAGGCGTACACGGTGCCGGCGGCGGTGCTGGCGCTCGTGTTCGGTGCGGTGGCGATGCGTACCCGGCCGGGGTTGAAGAGCTGGCTCGCCCTCGGCCCGGGTCTGGTCGCGCTGCTGCTGCCCAGTCTGGGAACCCTGCTGTTCGACGCCGACGACCAGCCGTGGCGCCGTCTGCTGCTCGGTGTCGCCGCGCTGGCCGTCACGCTGCTCGGGGCGGTCCGCCGCTGGCAGGCGCCGGTGGTGCTCGGCGGGTTGACCCTCGCCCGGCTCGCCCTGCACGAGGCGGGACGTAGCTGGGACCTGCTGCCCCGGTGGGTCTTCCTGGCCGTCGCCGGGTTGGCGCTGATCGGTCTCGCGGCCACCTACGAACGCCGCCGTCGCGACCTGGGTCGTCTCCGTGACGCCATGGGCAGGATGAGCTGATCGATGGCGCAGCCGCTGGTCGCGCCGCCGTCGGACGGCACAGGTAGGGTCCTTGCCATGGCTGACGTGCTCACCGCCGAGGCGGTGCGAAACGAGCTGGGTGGACTGGCGGACTGGTCGGGAGACCCCGCCGGGATCATTCGCACGGTGGAGCTGGCCAGCTTCCCGGCCGCCGTCACGGTCGTCGACCGGGTCGCCGTGGTGGCGGAGGAGCTGGACCATCACCCGGACATCGACATCCGATGGCGGACGCTGACGTTCCGCTGTGTCACCCATTCGGCCGGCGGCGTCACCCTGCGCGACGTCGAGCTGGCCCGGCGGATCGACGAGATCGTGGGGGCGGCCCGATGAGGTTCGAGATCAGCAAGGTCCTGGACGCGATCGAGGGGCGGGTCTGCACCGACCCGCAGCTCGTCCGTGCGGTGATCGACCTCGCCGAGGTCATCCGCTACCAGGACCTCGACGGCGGCCGACCGGCCAGCACGTTGCGCCTCGGCATGGTCTTCGACGCGCTGGCGCGCAGCCTGGAGGAGGACACCGTCCCGGTCTACGCGGTGGTGCACCGGGGGGTGCTCTCCGACGCCGACCTGACCTCCAACGAGCGGATGGTGGTCCGCCGCTGGGCCGACGACGGCCTGGTCGAGGTGCTGGACAATCCGGGTGACCGGATGCTTGAGGTGGCCGACCTGCTCGGCCTGCCGGTGCTCAGCCGGGTCCGCTTCGACGGCCTGCGCGGGCGGTTCCCCTGGCTGGTCGACCAGCCCGGCCGGGTGCTCGCCCCGGTGCCCGGTGCCGGTGGGCCGGTCTTCATCGCCCATGTCGGTGGCGGCCACATCCCGCTCACCGGGCCGCCGTCACCGGCCGGTGTCCAGTTGCTCGCCCGGCAGTGGCGCTGTTCCGAGTCGGGCTGCACCCTCTTCGGCGGTGCCGGCGGCGGGGGTGCCTTCGCCGACCTGGCCCGGATCGACCGCGCGCCGACCGGCCAGCCGCCACCGTCGCTGCGCGGTGGCGTACCCACCTGCCCCCGGCACGGCACCCGGCTCCGCGACGACGGCCCCCGGCCGCGCAGCGAGGTCCTGGCGGTACGCGTCGGTGGCCTGATCCGGCGTCGCTTCGTGCTCACCGAGGACCAGCCGGTCACGATCGGCCGCGCCCCGGAGAGCGCCAACGCGATCATGCTGGGCCAGTGGCTCAACGACGAGGCCCGGCGCTGGATCAGCCGCAGTCATCTGCGGCTTGAGCTGCGGGGCGGCGACATCGTCGCGACCGACGTGAGCACCAACGGCTCCGGCATCCGGCCGGGCGGCTCGATGGCCGAGTCGGACCGCCTGCCGCTGGCGCCGCAGCAGTCCCGCGCCCTCGGGAGCGGGGACATGGTGGAGCTGTACCCGGGCGTGCAGATCGGGCGGCCGAGCGATCTGCCCTCGGGTGCGCCGTACAACCCCGACTCGGTGATGTCCGAGGCGCCGACCATGGCGATGCGCCTGCCCCGCTGACGCGGACGACGGCGGGCGCCGGGACCGTGGTCCCGACGCCCGCCCTGCGGGTGTCAGCCGGCCAGTACCGCCGTCAACTGGGCCACCGCGTGGTCGATCTCCTCCTCGGTGATCACCAGCGGCGGGGCGAGGCGGATGGTCGAGCCGTGGGTGTCCTTGGCGAGTACGCCGCGCTCCATCAGCCGCTCGCACGCCTCCCGGCCGCTCATCAGCGTCGGGTCGATGTCCAGCCCGACCCACAGCCCCCGGCCGCGTACCGCGACCAGGCCCTTGCCGATCAGTGCGCGCAGGCCGGCGTGCAGCCGCTCGCCCAGCTCGGTCGAGCGCCGCTGGAACTCGCCGGTGGCCAGCAGCCGGACCACCTCGGTGGCCACCGCGCAGGCCAGCGGGTTGCCGCCGAAGGTGGAGCCGTGCTGGCCGGGCCGGAGCACCCCGAGCACCGCCGCGTCGGCGGCCACCGCCGAGACCGGCACGATGCCGCCGCCGAGCGCCTTGCCCAGCAGGTACATGTCCGGCACCACGCCCTCCTGCTCGCAGGCGAAGGTGGCGCCCGTGCGGCCCAGACCGGACTGGATCTCGTCGGCGATGAACAGCACGGTGCGCTCGTCGCAGAGCCGCCGGACACCGGCCAGGTAGCCCTCCGGCGGCACCACCACGCCCTGCTCGCCCTGGATCGGCTCCAGCAGCACCGCCACGGTGTGCTCGTCGACCGCCTCGGCCAGCGCGGCCAGGTCACCGTAGGGCACGATCCGGAAGCCCGGCGTGTACGGCCCGAAGTCGGCCCGCGCGTCCTCGTCGGTGGAGAAGCTGACGATGGTGGTGGTCCGGCCGTGGAAGTTGCCGTCGGCGACCACGATGGTGGCCTGCCCGTCCGGTACGCCCTTGACCTGGTAACCCCACTTGCGGGCGACCTTGATGCCGGTCTCCACCGCCTCGGCGCCGGTGTTCATCGGCAGCACGAGGTCCTTGCCGCAGAGCGCCGCGAGTTCCCGGCAGAAGTCGGCGAACTGGTCGTGCACGAACGCCCGGCTGGTCAGCGTCAGCCGGTCGAGCTGGGCGTGCGCGGCGGCGATCAGCGTCGGGTGCCGGTGCCCGAAGTTCAGCGCCGAGTAGCCGGCCAGGCAGTCGAGATACCGCCGACCGTCCACGTCGGTGACCCAGGCACCCTCGGCGGAGGAGATCACCACCGGCAGCGGGTGGTAGTTGTGCGCGGTGTGACGCTCGGCGTCCCGCACCACGGCCGGAGTCCGCAGCATGTCCTCGATCACTGGCTCGCCTTTCCCTGACGGAGTCGCAACGTGCAGCACTTCGGTCCACCGCCGGCCTTGCGCAGCTCGGACAGGTCGACGCCGATCGTCTGGTAGCCCCGGTCCCGCAGCTTCGCGGCCAGGCCGGTGGCCTGCTCCGGCAGCACCACGTGCCGACCGTCGCTGACCGCGTTCAGGCCCAGCACCTCGGCGTCGGCCATGGTGGCGTGCACCGCGTCCGGGAACAACCGGCGCAGCACGGCCTGGCTGCCGGGGGAGAACGCCTCCGGCAGGTACGCCACGGTCCGCTCGTCGAGCACGGTGAGCGCGGTGTCCAGGTGGTAGAAGCGCGGGTCGACCAGGTGCATGGTGACCACCGGGTAGCCGAACACCTCCTGCAACTGGGCGTGCGAGGCGTGCGCGGTGCGGAAGCCGGTGCCGGCGAGCACCACGTCACCGGCGAGCAGGACGTCGCCCTCGCCCTCGTTGACGTGCTTCGGGTCGTACACCTCGAAGCCGGCGTTCTCGAACCAGGACCGGTACGCGGGCGCCTCGTCGGCGCGCTGCGGGTCGCGGAACTGCACGGCCATCGCCCGGTCACCGATCACGGTGCCCCCGTTGGCGGCGAAGACCATGTCGGGCAGGCCCGGCAGCGGGGTGATCTCCTCGACGACGTGACCCAGGTCGCGGTACACCTGCCGCAGCCGCTCCCACTGCCGCACGGCACGGTCGGTGTCGACCGGGGCGGTCGGGTCCATCCACGGGTTGATCGCATAGTCGACGGCGAAGTACGTCGGCCGGCACATCAGGAAGCGCTGGCTGGTGGCGTCCATCGTCATTGTCCTGCTCCCAGGGCTCGGGCGCGCCCTGGCCACCGTCGGCCCACGGGCTGGCGCCGTTGCTCAACGTTATGCGCCGCCCAGCCGCATAATCCACCGCCGACCCTTGCGCAGTACGACTGATCGTTGCGTCTCAGGTGGCGGTGGCGGTTGATCGTTGCGTTCACGTCTCGATGGCCTCGTGCGAGAGGCCCTCGGCTTGCTCACCGTGCGTGGTCGTCTCGCCGCGCGGTCGATGACGTCCGCAGCGGTGGCGCGGCAGCCGGACGCTGCCTGGCTCCCTGGCGCTATCGGTGCTCGCGGTGTCGGGGGTGCTGTCGGTGTCCTGGACACCGTTGGTCGGGTGGAATCGGCCGGAGCGGCCTCCGTTCGAGCGACCGGCGGACCGGCGAACCTCACAACGCCCACGGTCCCGTCAGCGCAACGCAAATCTTGGACAGTTTCCGTTAGCTGCTAACGGAAACTGTCCAAGATTGCCAGGCGAATCCTGCTCGGGGTGTGTTCGGAGGACGCGGTCACGTGACCTGGCCACCGCACGCCTCGCCCGCTCCGCCCGGCAAGGCCCCAGTTCCCGCTTCTCGGCCCACAAGGGTCGCTCACACGCCGCTGCGTGGCCCCACGGACCTGCTCACGTCGCTGCGTGGCCCCACGGCCTTACTCACGCCGCTGCGTGGCTCCACGGACCTGCTCACGCCACCGCATCGAGAGGACTGTTCGAGGTGCCCCGGACGCGCGTCAGGGGCGGCGAATCGCCGCCCCTGACGAGGGTGTGTGCGCCCGGCTGGTGAACCACCAGAACTGGTCGGGCTACGGCCGGTACCTCGCCGGCCGGGCGCCGGTGAACCACCGGCGGGCTGAAATGTGCCCTCTAGATGCGATCGACAAACTGTGAGTCAAGCCACTCGCGGAAGCGGGCCACGGTGTCGCCGTCGGTGGTCGGCCAGTCGTACTGGCCGGTCATCGCCAGGATGCCGAGGACCACCGCGCCGAGGCCGATGGCGATGCCGAACAGCGCGTCGGCCTTGCCGGCGATGTGCCGCCGCCGGGTGGCGATCAGGCCCAGTACGGCGAGGACCGCGCCGATCGCGCCGACCGCGATGCCGTATCCGGCGAGGGTTCCGGTGAGGACGAAGAGGATGCCGCCGACGCCGACGATCAGGCCCAGTGTGGCCAGCAGGCTGGCCCGGGGGCGCGGCCCGGCGGGCGCGGGCGGTGCGTCGGGAGCGGGAACGGTGTCCCGGTCGGCCGTCGTCTCCCGGCTGGCCACAGTGTCCCGGCTGCCCACGGTGTCGCGGTCGCCCACGGTGTCGCGGTCGCCCACGGTGTCGCGGTCGGTGGTGACCGGGGCCCGGTCGGTACGCACGTCCGGGTCGGTCTCGGTGACCGGGGCGGAGGCCGTGACCGGGGCGGTGGTGCGGGCGCGGCGGGAACCGTCGACGCCGGAACGGGCGGTGACGGCACGCGCCACGGCAGCCCGCTCGGCGGCGGGACCGTCGGTCGTCCGACCGGTACCGGCTTCGGTGGTGGTGGCCGCACCGGCGGCGTTGTCCCGGTCGGCGGCCCGCGCGGAAGCCGTGCGGTCTCGGTCGGTCGCACGGGCGGTGGCGGCGTGGTCCGCGTCGGCAGCGGTGCGATCTGCGGCTACGGCGCCGACGGAGCGATCCCGGCCGGTGTCGGCGCGGTCCTCGACGGCGGCGGGGGTGGCGGCCGTGCGGTCCCGACCGGTGGCGCGTCCGGTGGCGGCGCGGAGCCGGTCGGTGGCGCGCTCGGCGGCGGCGCGGTATCGGCCTGTGGCGCGCTCGGCGGCGGTGCGGTCCGGGTCGGTGGTCGTGGTGGTGGTCGCCGCCGCGCCCCGGTAGGTGGTGCCGTCGTCGGTGCGTTCCTCGACGCTCGGGCGGTCGGCGGGACGGGCCTCGGTGGCCACCGTGCCGGTGCGGTCGGCCTCGTCACCGGCGGCCGGGGGCGGCGCGGGCTCCTCCCGGCGGGACAGCGAAGGAAATCTCATGGGTTCACCTCCAGGTCATGCGTGGCCGGCGCCGACCCCGTCCTTCGCCCGCCACGCGTCAACGCCATCGAGATACCCAGCCCGCACTTTCCCGACACCCGTGCGGCATCGAGCCAATTAGATCTTGGGAAGCTCGGTTCCCGGGGAGGAAGGACCCGGCAGCGACGGTGCAGGATCCGGCTCAGCAACGAGGCAGGACCGGCTCGGCAGCGAAGGCGGATCCGGCCCGGCAGCGAGGCCCAGCAGCGAGGGCGGGCAGCGAGGGTCAGCGGCGGGGGCGGGTGAGGGGTGCCAGGAGGGTGGTGAGCAGGGCCGCCCGCCGGGGGCGGGAGACCAGGACGGGACGGTTGCGGACGCACCGGACGAGGACGTCCACCGCGCGGTCCACCGTCATCATCAGCGGCCGGACCGGGCCCTTGGCCATCTTGGTGTCGACGAACCCGAACCGCACGGTGGTCACGCTCACGCCCTGTCCGCGCAGCGCCGCCGAGAGCCCCAGCAGGTACGACGACAGTCCCGCCTTCGACCCGGCGTACCCGGGTGCGTCGCCGGAGACCATCCGGTCCGCCATGCTGGACAGCCCGATGAGGTGCCCGTCACCGGCGGCCACCATCCTCGGCACGACGGTGGCGACCGTGCGGGCCGCCCCGATCAGGTTGACCTCCAGGGTGCGGGTCTGCGCCTCCAGGTCGGCCAGGTCGACGGGCTCGCCGATGCCGGCGGCGTAGACGCAGAGGTCCACCCCGTCCAGCTCGTCGATCGCCTTCGTCAGCACCTCCGGGTAGTCGGGCGCGGTCACGTCGACGGTGTGGTGGGCGTACGTGGGGACTCCGATGCCGTTGTCGCGGCGGGACACTCCGGCGACCCGCCAGCCGTCGGCGAGCAGCCGTCGGGTGAACGCCAACCCGATCCCGTCACTGTTGCCGATCACCACTGCGCAGCGCATTCGTTCCGCCATGCCCCACCGTCCTCATCGCACCGATGGTGCCCGCCCTCCCGGCGGCCCGAGGCGCAATTGAACCAGAGTTTTCTGAGTACTCCCTACCAATGAGTAGGGAGTCCGGCCGGCTATCGGCGTACGCCTCGGGCCGGACTCCGTGTGGTGCGGGCGGAGGTCTGGCGGGGTGCGGCGCGGACCAGGGTGAGGCCGGCGCGCTGGACGAATATCGACCGGCGGGTGACCGCGTGACCCTGGATGTCGAGCTGGTATCCGTCCAGCCAGACCCACCCGTCGTAGGTGGTCCAGTCCAGCTCGCGGATCACCCGGAACATGATCGACCGATGGAACTGCACGCTGGCCCGACGGGTCACGCGCACCAGGTCACCGGCCCGAAGCTGACCGTCGTGCCCCCGCTCGGCCGGGACGCGGTCGGTGGGGAGGTGGCGGGTCACAGCCAGCCCAGGAAGCGGTGGTGCAGGGTGCCCGCGGTGGCCCAGGACATGTCCTGGCTGGCGGCCACCAGGCAGGAGCCCAGATAGAGCCGGAGCGAGACGGGCGCCTGGTCGTACTCGGCGCGGAGTTCGATGCGGCGGCGGGCGCAGGGCCAGGGCCGGTCGCATCCGGCGCACATCCAGGTGGGCAGCACCGGGCCGTGGCGGGTCACCGTGCATCACCCGGGGAGTACGCGACCGTGCCGGTCGTGGTCGTGGAGGCTACGCCCATCGTGGTCCTCTCGGCGCGGCGATGATCGTCGGCAAGAAGTGCTCCGTTGCGTTTTCACGTCAATTCATGACGGCATTTCATTCAGCCCCGGACGGCCTCCACAATCCGTCTCCCGCCCGTCTTGCGCAACGTTCCGCACCGCCCTACTGCCTTTCGGTAATTGCACGCGACGAATGGAAATAAATCGCGTGCGTCCGGAAACGCGATCGCGTGCGTCCGGGAACATCACGTGTTGCAGGAAGGAGAGCGGTGATGTTGCATGCTGGATGAAACAAGCGGGTCCACCGTGCCCCGACGGCAGCTCGGGCGACTCTTCACCGAGCTGCGGGAACACGCCACGATCACCCTCGACGAGGCGGCGCGGGCGCTGGACTGTTCACGACAGAAGATCTGGCGGATCGAGAAGGGCCTGGTGCCGGTCCGGCTGGTGGACGCCCGTGCGATGTGTGATCTCTATCGGGTGCCGGAGGAGATGGCGGCGATCGTCGCCGGGCTCGCGAAGGAGACCCGGGCCAAGGGGTGGTGGCACTCCTATGGCGACGTGGTCCCGTCCTGGTTCTCGCTCTACGTCGGCCTGGAATCGGCCGCCTCACTGATTCGGCGCTACGATTCCGAGTTGATTCCCGGGCTGCTGCAAACCCGCGCCTACGCCAGCGAACTCTTCCGCCGCAAGAACCCGACGATGACCCCCGAGGAGCGGGAGAAACTGGTGGCGGTGCGCCTGCAACGGCAGAGCATCCTGGTCCGGCGGCTGCCCGTCGCGCCCACCCTCAGGGTGGTGCTCAGCGAGGCCGTGCTGCGCCGCACCCTCCCCGACCGGCAGGCGATGGTCGAGCAACTCCGCCACCTGCTCGACGTGGCCGCGCTGCCGAACGTCTCGCTGCGGGTCCTGCCACTGGCCGCCGGCCCGCCGCTGGCCAGCGAGACCGGCACCTTCGTCGTGCTGGGCTTCCCGCAGGGGCTCGGCCGGGTCTCGACCGAGCCCACCACCGTCTACCTGGAGAACATCACCGGCGCGCTCTATCTCGACCGGCCGACGGAGGTGGCCGCCTTCGCACACGTCTGGAACGACCTGGAGTCACTCGCCTCCGGTGAGGCAGAATCAGAGAAAATGATCAACATGATCATCGAGGAGCATCATGACTGATCTGGCCGGGGCCGTCTGGCGCAAGAGCACCCGCAGCGGCGGGAGCGGAGGCGACTGCGTCGAGGTGGCCGACAACCTGCCCGGCGTGGTGGCCGTCCGGGACAGCAAGGACCCGTGCGGCCCGGTGCTCACCGTCACGCCGTACGCCTGGACGGCCTTCGTGCGGCAGGTGCGGCACCGCTCACACTGACCACGACGGCGGGCTGACTACGCTTGGTGTCGTGCCAGAGGGACATACGATCCATCGCCTGGCGGCTCGGCACGCCGAGCTGTTCGCCGGGGACAAGGTGCTCGCCGCCAGCCCTCAGGGCCGGTTCGCCGAGGGTGCCGCGCTGCTCTCCGGGAGTGTGCTGGAGGCCACCGAGGCGTATGGCAAGCACCTGCTGCACCACTACGCCGGTGAGCGGACCCTGCACGTACACCTCGGTCTCTACGGCAAGGTGACCGACGGTGACGGTGAGCCGCCGGAGCCGGTGGGGCAGATCCGGCTGCGGCTGGCCAGCGACCGGCACTGGCTCGACCTGCGTGGGCCGACCGCGTGTGAGCTGCTCACCCCGCCCGAGGTGGCGGCGTTGCGGGCCCGCCTCGGCCCCGATCCGCTGCGTGCCGATGCCGACCCGGACCGCGCGTACGACCGGATCCGGCGCAGTTCCACGCCGCTGGCCTCGTTGCTGCTCGATCAGTCGGTGGTGGCCGGCACCGGTCTGATCTTCGTGATGGAGGCGCTGTTCCGCGCCGGGCTGCCGCCGAGGATGCCCGGCCGGGAGCTGAGCCGTCCCGCCTGGGACGCCATCTGGGCCGACCTGGTCGAGCTGATGACGCTCGCCGTCGCCGCCGGTCGCATCGACACCGTTCGTGCCGCGCACCTGCCCGAGGCGATGGGCCGCCCGGCCCGCGTCGACCGGCACGGCGGCGAGGTGTACGTCTATCGCCGTGCCGCCCAGCCCTGCCACGTCTGCGGCACCGCCGTCAGCCGGGGCACCCTCGGCGCCCGCAACCTGTACTGGTGCTCGACGTGCCAGATGTAAGGAAGGGTCCCCTGCTAACGCCTCGCGTATAGCAGGGGACCCTTCCTAACGCCCGGCGACGGTGCTCGCGCCCGCCGATCCGGGGTGGTGCTACTACTGCTTGCGCCAGTTCTGGTCGGCGTAGCCCTTGTCGGTGTAGATGATGAGCGGCTTCTCCGGGTCGGCCATGATCGTGTCGAGGACCTTGCCGTTCAGCTTGCTGACGATGCGGCCCTTGGAGTTCATCTGCCAGTGCTGAGCGGGGTTACCGCTACAGGTGGTCGCCTGCACCACCGTGTTGTCCTCGGAACCACCCCAGGCGATGTCCATGCACAGGCCACGGGCACGGATGGTGCCGTCGCTGCGGAAGGTCCACCACTGCGCCGGATCCTCGGTGCAGGTGCGCAACTTGAGCTGCATACCGTCGCCACCGCCGGCACTGACGCACCGCTTGGTCTGCACGTGCAGGATCTGCACCGCGTCGGCCGGGCGCGTCGGCTTCGGGTCGGGGGCCGGCGGCGTCGATGCGCCCGCGTTCGCCCCCGCCGTACTGGGGCTGCTCGGGCTCGGGCTGCCGGAGGGGCTGGCGTCCGGACTCGGGCTCGGGGACCCGGACGGCGACGGGGTGGGTGAGGGGGAGGGGCTGGTCGGCAGGCTCGCCGTCAGCCGGCTGTCGAGCGCGTAGACGTCGGTGAAGGTCTTCACCGACCGCAGGAACGTCTCGGTCTGCCGGTCGATGGTGCCACCGTTCTGTCGCACCGCCGTGGTGCCGTTGCGGTACGCGGCGAGCGCCAACTGAAGCGGGTCACCCTTCAGGCCGGAGAGCTCGCGGACCAGGCTGCACAGGGCGTAGCCCATGGTGGGGACGGCGACCTCCGGCTCCCACACCGAACGACCCTTCGGCCCGTACGACTGCCACATGTCCGACCGGAACTGCGCGACGCCGCGTTGACCGGTCGCACCGAGCCGGTTCGCGTCGAACCCGGACTGCGCCATGATGTGGGCGGCGACCAGTGGTGGGGTCACCTCCTGGCAGAGTGAACCCGCCCGGTTGATGTGCTGCACGTACTCGGCGGGAACCCCCTTCGCCTCGGCGGCCGGTGCCGTCCGGTCGGCCTCACCGGGCCCACCGAACTGCCGCAGCTTGCCGTAGTACCCGGCGTAGGCGCTGACCCGGTCGACGTAGGTCGTGGCGGCGTCGGGCACCCCGCGCACCTCGGCGACGGAGTTCAGCCCGACATGGAAGGCCGCCACCGCGAGACGCCACTGGTCACCGGCGGCACCCGCCAGCCGGAGGTGACCGGTGAGGTCACACATCTGGTGGGCGAGGGCCAGGATGTTCGCCGACATGTCGGAGCGTCGGGCGTCCGGCCACGGCTTCCACGTCTTCCACTTGTCGTCTTCGAGTCCGGCGATGCCCTGACCGCCGGAGATGGTCCTCGCCGCCCGGTCGTCCAACCCGGACTCCGCCATGAGCTGCCCGGCGAGCCTCGCCGGTGTCAGTGTCGGGCAGGACCCGGCGGCAGCGATGAGCACCGTCATCTGCTTGTCGGTGACCGCGTCGCCGACAAGCACGTCGTCACGGGCGGAGGCGACGCCGAAACCGACGGCGGTGGCGGCGGAGAGGAGCGCCAGCGCGGCAAGGACGAACGCCACGAACCGGCGTGGCATCCGCTCCAGCTTGAGCTTCTTGAGGAGGAGGTCGCGTGTCACAGGTAGGCCATCCCTTTCGGCGTGGCGACACCAGTGGCGACGGATCCTGACCGCTTCGCGTTCACGACCTCGCCGACATACTTTTCCGGGGCACGGATCACGGCCGGATCCTACGGCGGACCGGGGGACGTCCTCCGCGCTCGGGGCCCGTCTCCTGAGGACCGGCCGGCCGCCCTCAGGAGACAGGCACTAGTCGAGGAGCCAGCGGACGATCTCGATGTGGTCGGTGAAGACCGTGTCACCGGCGATGCTCCAGGCCATCGTGTGGCCGATCGTCCAGTCGCGTACCCGGCTCCGGTCCAGGCCCAGCTCGGCGCTGAGCCGGTCCAGTCGGCGGCGCACGGCTGCGGGGGAATGGCCCAGCTCGGTGCCGCGCACCATCGGCACCGCCGAGAACTCCCGCTCGCCGACGAGCGGTTTCGGGTCGATCGCCAGCCACGGTTCGCGGGTGGACCGCAACACGTTGGAGGCGTGCAGGTCCTGGTTGACCAGCACCTGCTCGCCCTGGCTGGCGGCCAGCCCGGTGAGCAGGTCGAGGGCGAGGTCCACGAACCGCCGCTCGTAGGGTCGCCCGGCCCGTTCCCAGGCGGCCGGTAGCCGGACCGCCCAGCCCCGCACCGCCTCGGCCAGCGACAGGAACGGCCGATCTGCGGGCAGCCAGAGGCGCGGGAGCAGCGCCACCACCGCGTCCACCGCGTCGTCCAGGGGGAGTACGCGCAACGGCGTACCGGGATCGCAACGCTCGATCAGCAGCGCCCGCAGGTCGGGGTCGTGGGCGAGCAGCCGGACGGCACCGTCGCCGTCCCAGTGGTGCAGCGCGGTCGCCTCGTGTTCGCTCTCCGAGTCCGGGAACTGCAACTTGAGCACCGCGCGGGTGCCGTCGGGCAGGTCAGCGGGCACCACCAGCGAGGTCGTGCCGTGCCCGAAGGGCGGCCCGACCCGCAGCGACCAGTGCCGGGCGCAGGTGGTCAGCCGCTCCGGCAGCCCGGCCAACCACTCTGGACCGCCCGGCATCGAGCGCAACCAGGTCAACTCGTCAGGGATCCGCACCGGGTGGGTCATCGCAGGCGGCGGATGTCGCCGTAGGCGCGGTAGAAACCGCCCCGGCCGGACTCGCGGACCTCGGTGACCAGGTAGCGGGCGCCCGGCTGGCGGATGCCCTTGGGGAACTGCACCGACCAGTTCTGGTGGTAGCCGGCGGAGAGCACGTGCACCCGCAGCCGACCGCCCTGCTCGACGCACTCGACGATCACCCCGTCACCGCCGTCGGCGACCACCTCGACCTGGGTGACGGCCGCCGGCTCGGGCATCCGGGCCGGTGCCTTCACGTCGACCACGGTCGGCACGCTGCCCGCCTCGGCCGCCCGGATCGCCGGCTCGCTGGCGTCGATGCAGGCCAGGTGGCCGCTGGTGGTCACCACGTAGAGGCGCTGGTCGTGATACTGCATGGAGTACGCCGAGCCGCAGCCCGTGCCGAGCTTCCACAACCGGGTGCCGTCCTCGGCGAAACAGTAGATCGAGGACTGGCTGTCACCGGCGAAGACGTACCGGCCGTCGGAGGCGGTGGCGCAGGAGAAGACCGCCGCATCGGCGCGGTAGGTGCGGGCGTGCCGGCCGTCCTTGCCGATGCGGACCACCTCGCGGGTCGCGGTGCCGGCGAACACCGCGTCGCGCTCCTGCCAGCCGAACAGCACCGCGCCGGTGCGGGTGTGCCACAGCTCCTGCCCGGTACGCCAGTCGTAGCCGCTGACCCCGGTCGAGTCGCCGTGGTAGACCGCGTCGCTGTCGCAGCGCACCATCCAGGCCGAACTGCCGCGCCCGCCCCGCCGCCAGAGGAACTCGTCCTCGTGGTCGACGGCGGCGATCCCGCCGTCGGCGTCGGAGACACCGAGCACGCCGTCGTGGATGTCCAGCCAGTAGATGTCGATGTCGGGGGCGATCGTGTACGCCACCCGGGGGATCTTGCCGGAGAGGTCGTAGACGTTGCCGTCGTCGCAGCCGGCGTAGATCCAGGCGTCGTCGGCGACGATGCACTTCACCCCGTCGGGCAGCCGGACCTGGTCCAGCACCCGGGCGTCGTGGTCGAGCGTGGTGATGACGCCCCGCTCGTTGCCGACCGTGCAGGTGCGGCCGTCGATGAAGATGCCGAACGCGGGAGCGCCGGAGTCGTATCGCCACAGCACCGGGGCGGTGCGGGCGGTCGAGCGGGTGCTGACGATCTGCCGCCGCGACACCGAACGCTTCTGGCGGACGCCCGGCACCGCCGGGGCGTACCCCTTGCGGACCTTCTCGCCGATCTTCTTCGCGGCGGCGGCCCGCGCCCGCACGTTGTCCGGGTAGCCGGAGGTCTTGACCTGACCCTGGTCGCCGATCCGGCCGTAGCGCACGGTCAGCGTGGTGTCGTCGACCACCACCTCGTAGAACTTGTGCGCTCCGTCCGTCTCGGACAGTTCGAGGTAGGTCGTCTCCTGCGACATGCGGGTCCTCCGAGGGGTCGGCACCGCCCCTGTCTGGGGCGGCAGGCACAACCTAGCCACCCCCACCGACAGAGATCCGAGCAGACCTCAGCGCGGGTCGAGCGCGTCGACGGCCTTGCGGGCCGCGACCAGCACCGGATCCCAGACCGGGGCGTACGGCGGGGCGTAGCCGAGATCGAGCGCGGTCATGTCGTCCACCGTCATCCGGTTCCACAGCGCCACGGCCAACGTGTCGATCCGCTTCGCCGCCTCGGTCCAGCCGACGATCTGGGCACCGAGCAGCCGCCCGCTGGGGCGTTCGGCGATCAGCTTGACCGTCATCGGCCGGGCGCCCGGGTAGTAGCCGGCCCGGTTGGTCGACTCGGCGATCACCGAGACGAACTCGAAGCCGGCCGCCAGCGCGTCCCGCTCCCGCAGCCCGGTCCGCCCGACCTCCAGGTCGCAGACCTTGGCCACGGCCGTGCCGATCACCCCGGCGAAGGTGGCGTACCCGCCGCCGATGTTGATGCCGGCCACCCGGCCCTGCTTGTTGGCGTGGGTGCCGAGGGGCACGTGCACCGGCATGCCGCTGACCCGGTGCAGGGTCTCCACGCAGTCCCCGGCGGCCCACACCCCGGGCACCTCGGCCACCCGCATCCGGCGGTCCACCCGGATGCCGCCGGTCGGCCCGAGCGGCATACCGGCGGCCTCGGCGAGTGCGGTGTTGGGGCGTACGCCGAGGCCGAGCACCACCACGTCGGTCGGGATCGGGCCGTCGTCGGTGACCACCTCGCTGACCCGGCCGTCGCGGACACCGAGCGACTCGACCTGCACGCCGGTGCGGATGTCCACGCCGAGGCCCCGCATCGCCTCGGTGACGAGCGTGGCCATGTCCGGGTCCACGGTCGACATCGGCTGCTCGTCGCGCTCGACCAGGGTCACCGACAGCCCACGTCGGACCAGTGCCTCGGCCATCTCCACGCCGATGTAGCCGCCGCCGACCACCACCGCGCGCTCCGGCCTCGGGTCGGACTCCAGCCACGTGCGCAGGGCCGCGCCGTCGTCGAGCGTCTGCACCCCGAAGACCCCGAGCGCGTCGGTACCCGCCCAGTCCGGCTTGGTCGGCACCGCGCCGGTGGCGTACATCAGGGTGTCGAAGCCCTCCCGGACCTCGCCGCCGCCGTCCAGATCGCGGGCGACCACCTCGCGGCGGTCCAGGTCGATCTCGGTGACCTCGTGCCGGAGTCGGACGTCGATGTCGTACTTCTCCCGGTGGGTCGCCGGATCCCGGGCCACGAGTTGCTGCGCGTCGGCGACGAGCCCGCTGATCCAGTACGGGATGCCGCACGCCGAGTACGAGGTGTAGTGCCCCCGCTCGAACGCGACGATCTCCAGGTCCTCCCGGCCGCGGCGGCGCCGCGCCTGGGCGGCAGCCGCCATGCCGGCGGCGTCCCCGCCGACGACGATCAACCGTTCCGCCACGGCCATCCTCCTCCTCAGCCGGGGATCTCGCCCCGGGTCTGTCGCGCCACGTCCGCCACCACGTCCTCCAACCGACCGGTACGCGCGAACACCGCACGCTGCCGCGTCGCGCCGGTGCCGTGCTCCCGCAGCCGGTCCAGCAGCTCGGTCACCTCGGCGAGGTCACCGTGCCGGTCCAGCGCCGGGCCGAGCCGACCGACGAGCTGGTTCAGCAGGTCCCACGCCGGGCGCAGCTCACCGGTGGCCAGGTCGACCGCGTCGCCCTCCATGCCGTCGTGCGCGGCCCGCCAGTGCGCGCCGACCAGCAGGTGGTGGTCGGCGGGCAGTGGCGGCCGTCCGGCGGCGATGTCGTCCAGCGCGGTCGCCACCAGCGCGCGGACCAGGCCGGCGACCAGGACCGCGTCGTCCACCGTCGGGCAGACGTCGCCGATGCGCAGCTCGACCGTCGGGTACTTGGCCGACAGCCGGGCATACCAGTAGAGCATCCCCTCGTCGAGCATCACCCCGCTGCCGATCAGCTGGTCGATCAGCCGTCGGTAGTGGTGGTGGGAGGTCAGGAACGGGGTCGGCGCCACCGACGGCCAGCGTTCCCACTCGATCGAGCGCCAGCTCGCGTACCCGGTGTCCTCGCCTGCGGAGAACGGCGAGTTGGTGGTCACCGCGTGCAGGATCGGCAGCCACGGCCGGACGTGGTTGAGCACCTGCACCCCGGTGTCCGGGTCCGGCACCCCGACGTGCACGTGCATGCCGTTGTTGCCCGGCCCCGGCACCAGCAGCCGGTAGCGCTCGATCATCCGGTCGAAGCGGGGCTTGTCCACCACCGGCGGCACCGGCCCGTCGATCGGCCCGGTGCCGATGGCGAGCAGCCGGGCACCGGCCCGCTCGGCGGCGTCGGCGAGCCCCGCGCGGAGCAGGGCCAGGGAGTGCCGGATCGAGGAGAGTTCCAGCCCGGGTGGGCTGCCGATCTCGATCTGGCTGGTCTGGAACTCGCGTTCGACCTGGCCGTGCAGTTCCGCCGGTACCTGTTCCATGACCGCCTCGACGGCGGGCACCGCGGCGCCGCCGTCCGGGTCGACCAGCAGGAACTCCTCCTCGACTCCCACCGTGAGCAGGTCGGTCTCCTCGACCGGCCGGGTCGGCGCCGTCGCCACCTGCCTGACCATCACTACCACCGTCCGCTTCTGCCGGGGCGGTACGTCCGCGCCGTCGGCCGGCAATTACCCCCCGTGGTGGTCCAGGGAAACCCGCCCTGCTCGGTGCAAGGAGGGGTCCCCTGCTAACGCCTCGTGCATAGCAGGGGGCCCCTCCTAACATCCGGCGGAACCGGAGCACCGTCGATCGACATTGACAACTGTTCGAGTGGGACGTACAACTCCTGAGAGAGCGCTCTCACACCTCCGTCCCGCAGAGAGGTACGTCCCATGACACCTGCCCCGGCGGCGCCCGCCGCCCTGCCCGCGCGACGCCGACTGCGGCTCGCGTTGGCCCTGATCACCGCCACCGTCACCGGCGTCGCCGGGCTCGCCGCGACCGCCGACGCCGCCGTGCCGACGCCCCCGTCCGGGTGGAGCCTGGTGTGGAGCGACGACTTCACCGGCGCCGCCGGCACCCTCCCGTCGTCCAACAACTGGATCATCGACACCGGCACCAGCTACCCGGGCGGGCCGCCCAACTGGGGCACCGGCGAGATCCAGACGTACACCAACAGCACCGCGAACGTCAGCCACGACGGCGCCGGCAACCTGCGGATCACGCCGCTGCGCGACAGCTCCGGCCGCTGGACCTCGGCCCGGATCGAGACGGTCCGCAGCAACTTCAAGGCCCCGAGCGGCGGCATCCTCGCCATCGAGGGACGCATCCAGATGCCCAACGTCACCGGCGCCGCCGCCTCCGGCTACTGGCCCGCCTTCTGGGCGCTCGGCGCGCCGTACCGGGGCAACTACCAGAACTGGCCCGGCATCGGCGAGTTCGACGTGATGGAGAACGTGAACGGGCTCAACACCGTCTGGGGCGTGCTGCACTGCGGCGTGGCGCCCGGCGGCCCGTGCGACGAGTTCAACGGCATCGGCGGCTCCCGCGCCTGCCCCGGCAGCACCTGCCAGTCGGCCTTCCACACCTACCGCTTCGAGTGGGACGCCTCGACCAGCCCCCAGCAACTGCGCTGGTACGTCGACGGGCAGCTCTACCACTCCGTCAGCCAGTCCCGGGTCGGCGAGCCGTACTGGTCGCAGATGACCAGCCACGCGGGCTACTTCCTGCTGCTCAACGTGGCCATGGGTGGCGCCTTCCCGAACGGGGTGGCCGGCAGCACCACGCCGACCTCGGGCACCGTGCCGGGGCGGCCGATGCTCGTCGACTACGTGGCCGTCTACAGCCGTGGCGGCAGCACCCCGCCCACCACGCCGCCGCCGACCACCCCGCCGCCGACCGGGGTGCGGGACGCGTACGGCACCATCCAGGCCGAGTCGTACAACGCGCAGAACGGCGTGATCGTCGAGGCGTGCTCCGAGGGCGGGCAGAACATCGCCGCGCTGCGCAACGGTGACTGGGTCCGCTTCGACAACGTCGACTTCGGCTCCACCGCGCCGCGCGACTTCGTGGCCCGGGTGGCCTCCGGCGCGGCGGCCGGCGTGAGCGGTCTGGTCGAGGTGCGGATCGGCAGCCCGACGAGTACGCCGATCGGCAGCTTCGCCCTCGCGAACACCGGCGGGTGGCAGAGCTGGCGTTCGGTGCCCGGCAACGTCACCTCGGTAACCGGCCGGCAGACCGTCTACCTGACGTTCAGCAGCGGCCAGCCGAACGACTTCGTCAACGTCAACTGGTTCCAGTTCCGCCGCTGAGCACACGCTGCCCGGCAGGGCGGTGCTCGTCGCGCACGCGGGTCCGTGCAAGGAGGGGTCCCCTGCTAACGCCTCGTGCATAGCAGGGGACCCCTCCTAACAACCTCACACCAACCCTGGACAGAAATAGTTAACAGTCTTAATAATGAGCGCCAGGTCGATGCCCATGGATTTCCGTCCGGTCTGGAGGCTCACATGAAACGGTCCAGAACCCTGGTGCTCACAGTGGTCGGCGCACTGGCCGCCGCACTCGGTGCGGTCTGGCTGGCGCCCGCCGCGTACGCCGCCGGAGTCACCGCCAGCTTCGCCAAGACGTCCGACTGGGGCTCCGGTTGGGAGGCGAAGTACACCATCACCAACGGCAGCAGCAGCACGGTCAACGGCTGGAGCCTCGCCTTCGACCTGCCCAGCGGCACCACGCTCGGCAGCTACTGGGACGCGTTGCTGACCTCCAGCGGCCAGCGCCACACGTTCACCAACCGCTCCTGGAACGGCACCATCGCCCCCGGCGCGTCGGTCTCCTTCGGCTTCCTCGGCAGCGGCTCCGGCGTACCCGCGAACTGCCGGCTCAACGGCGCGGCCTGCGCCGGCGGCACCACCCCGACCACCCCGCCGCCGACCACCCCGCCCCCGACGACGCCGCCGCCCACCACGCCACCTCCGACGACACCGCCGCCGACCAGCCCGCCGCCGGTCACCGGCCTGCCGAAGCACATCCTCACCGGGTACTGGCACAACTTCGACAACCCGGCCGTCGAGCTGCGGCTGCGGGACGTGCCCACCGAGTACGACCTGGTCGCGGTCGCCTTCGCCGACGCCACCACCACGCCCGGCGCGGTCTCCTTCGCCATCGACCCGGGCCTGTCCGCCGCCCTCGGCGGCTACACCGACGCCGACTTCTCGGCCGACGTGCGCACCCTCCAGAGCCGCGGCAAGAAGGTGATCATCTCGGTCGGCGGTGAGACCGGCCGGGTCGCGGTGAACGACGCGGCGTCCGCGGTGGCCTTCGCCGACAGTGTGTACGCGCTGATCCAGCGCTACGGCTTCGACGGCGTCGACGTCGACCTGGAGAACGGCCTGAACCCGACCTACATGGGGCAGGCGCTGCGTTCCCTGCGGGCGAAGGTGGGCAGCCGACTGATCATCGCGATGGCGCCGCAGACCATCGACATGCAGAACCCCACCACCAGCTACTTCAAGCTGGCGCTGGACATCAAGGACATCCTGACCGTGGTGAACACGCAGTTCTACAACTCCGGGGCGATGCTCGGCTGCGACAACAACGCCGCGTACGCCCAGGGCACGGTCAACTTCATCGTCGCGCTGGCCTGCATCCAGTTGGAGGCGGGGCTACGGCCCGACCAGGTGGGGCTCGGCCTGCCGGCCGGTCCCGGGGCTGCCGGTGGCGGCATCGTCGCGCCCAGCGTGGTCAACGCCGCGATGGACTGCCTCACCCGGGGCACCAACTGCGGCAGCTTCCGTCCGCCGCGTACCTACCCCGGCCTGCGTGGCGCGATGACCTGGTCGATCAACTGGGACGTCACCCACAACAACTCCTTCGCCCGCACCGTCGCCCCCCACCTCCGCACCCTCCCCTGACCGCCTGACTCTCGCGGCCCTGCCCGCCCTGCCCGCCCTGCCCGCCCTGCCCGTCCTGCCCGCCCTGCCCGCCCTGCCCGCCCTGCCCGTCCTGCCCGCCCTGCCCGCCCTGCCCGCGCCGATCATGGAGCTCTGGCCCTTCGGCGCTGGACAAGGTCGACCGGGAGCTGCAACGCGGCGTCGTGAACGTCGATCATGGAGTTGTGGCCTCGACAAAGACTGCACAAAGGGTCAAAGCGAGCGCCACAACTCCATGATCGACGGGGCCGGGCGGGGCCGGGCCGGGCCGGGCCGGGCCGGGCCGGGCCGGGCGGGGCCGGGCGTGGCCGGGCGGGGGCGCGGCGGGCGGGGGCGGGGCGGGGAGGAGGGTGAGGCGCGGGGGTGGGGTCAGCGGGAGACGGGGGTGCGGGGGCGGGCGCGGCGGCGCTTCTTCTTGATCGCCCAGGAGGCGATCATGAAGACGAAGACGGCGATGATGCCGTAGTCGAACCAGGAGCTGTAGCGGTCGATCTCGTGCCACTGCGAGCCGAGCGCGTAGCCGAGCCCGATGAACAGCCCGTTCCAGATGCCGCTGCCCAGCGTGGTCAGCGTGACGAACTCGACCAGCGGCATCCGGTTGGCGCCGGCCGGTACCGACACCAGGCTGCGGACCACCGGTGCCATCCGGCCGAAGAAGACCGCCCACCGGCCGTACCGCTCGAACCAGCGGTCGGCCTTCTCCAGGTCCTCCAGGTCCACCAGCGGCAGCCGGTCGAGCCAGCGTTTGAGCCGTTCCTCGCCGAGCGCGGCGCCGAGCCAGTAGAGCACCAGCGCACCGAGCAGGGAACCGGCGGTGGCCGCGACGGTCACCACGACCACGTTGAAGCGGCCCTCGCCGGCCAGGTATCCCGCCATCGCCAGCACGATCTCGCTGGGGATCGGCGGGATGATGCTCTCCAGGGCGACCAGCAGCGCCACGCCGACCGCACCGCCCGCGTCGATCACACCGGCCACCCAGCCGGTCAGTCCACCGATCTGGCTCGGGTCGACGTCCTGGGCGAGTGCCATCCGGTGCCTCCGCGAGGATCGGCGTAGAGGGAAGGCTCCTACCCGCCCGGAGCCGCTGCTACTCCTCGGGGTGCAGGGCGGCGTCGGCCGGGCCGAGTCGCCAGTCGGTGAAGCGCACGGTCAGCCCGCCCCGGCTGGGAGAGCAGCAGTACGGCCCGGCGGAGGCGACCGCGTCGGGCGCGAGCGGCGCGAGCCGGACCAGCCGCCACTGCTCGCCGGCCACCCGGGCGCGTACGGTCAGCGCGTCGCCGGTGCGGCTGACGCGTACCGTCACCTCGTGGTCGGCCCACTCGGGCACCGGGGCGACCGACCAGTCGGAGAAGTCCCGGGTGACCACGGCACCGACCTGCGGGTGGCCGTCGCTGACCTCCACCCCGGCCTTGACCCAGGTGCGGTCGTCCACCCACACGAGTACGCCGGCCTGGTCGAACTGCTCGGTGTAGTCGAGCGGGAAGTCCACCTCCATCGCGCTGCCCACCGGGAAGGGCGTGAGCAGGGCCGGGGCGTCGTCGTGCACGAATCCGTAGCTGGTGTGCCGCCACAGGTCGCTGCTCGCCCCCGGCTCGACGCTCAGGACGCCGGCCGGCTCCTGGGTCGTCCGCACCGGCTGCCCGTGCCAGGTCCCGCTGGACCAATCGATGCTCCGCATGACGGCACCGTACCGAGCAGCCGCCCCCCGGCGGGGCCCCGCCCGCGACCTCGGCGGGTTTGCCGGGCGAGCCGTACGGAGAAGGTTCCCGGGCATGTCTGACAGGTGGTACTCCGAGGCGGTCGTGTACTGCCTCGACATCGACACGTACGCGGACTCCGACGCCGACGGGGTCGGTGACATCCGGGGTCTGATCGGCCGGCTGGACTACCTGGCCCGGCTGGGCGTGACCTGCCTCTGGCTGCACCCCATCCACCCGTCGCCCAACGGTGACGACGGGTACGACGTGACCGACTTCTACAACGTCGACCCCCGCTTCGGCACCCTCGGCGACTTCGCCGAGCTGCTGCACCAGGCCGGCAACCGGGGCATCCGCGTGATCATCGACCTGGTGGTGAACCACACCTCGGACCAGCACCCCTGGTTCGTCTCCGCCCGGTCGTCGCCGGACTCGCCGTACCGCGACTGGTACGTCTGGTCCGACGAGGAGCCCGCGGACCGGCACCAGGGCATGGTCTTCCCCGGCGAGCAGCACGAGACCTGGACCTACGACCGGACCGCCAAGTCCTGGTACTACCACCGCTTCTACAAGTTCCAGCCGGACCTCAACACCACGAATCCCCAGGTACGCGCCGAGATCAAGAAGATCATGTCGTTCTGGCTCCAGCTCGGGGTGGCCGGGTTCCGGATGGACGCGGTGCCGTTCATCATCGAGCGCACCGAGCCCGGCGACCCGAACCCGGAGCTGGATTTCGAGTTCCTCACCGAGCTGCGCCAGCACGTGCAGTGGCGTCGGGGCGACGCGGTGCTGCTGGCCGAGGCGAACGTCGAGCCGGACCAACTGCCCGCCTTCTTCGGCGACCGCGGTGGCTCGGCGAACCGGGTGCACATGCTCTTCGACTTCATGCTCAACGGGCGGCTGATGCTGGCCATGGCGCGCCAGGACCCGGAGCCGGTGATCGAGGCGCTGCGCGACACCCCGGCCCTGCCCGAGGGCGGCCAGTGGGCCACCTTCCTGCGCAACCACGACGAGATCGACCTGTCCCGGCTCACCGCCGAACAGCGCAACCAGGTGTACGCGCAGTTCGGCCCGGACGAGAACATGCGGATCTACGACCGGGGCATCCGTCGGCGGCTCGCGCCGATGCTCGGCAACGACCGGCGGCGCATCGAGCTGGCGTACTCGCTCCAGTTCTCGTTGCGCGGCACGCCCGTGCTGCGGTACGGCGAGGAGATCGGGATGGGCGAGGACCTGGCGCTGCCGGGGCGGGAGGCGATCCGTACCCCCATGCAGTGGTCCTACGAGCCCAATGCCGGCTTCTCCCGGGCGGAGTCGGAGAAGCTCGTGCGCCCGGTCATCGACAAGGGTGAGTTCGGGTACGAGAAGGTGAACGTCACCCTGCAACGACGGGACCGCAACTCGTTGCTCGGCTGGTTCGAGCGGATGATCCGTACGCTGCGCGAGGCGCCGGAGATCGGCTTCGGCTCGACCACCCACATCGACGTACCCATGCCTGCGGGGGTGTTGGCGCACCGGGCCGACGGGCCGACCGGCACGATGGTCTTCCTGCACAACCTGGGCACCGACGACGCCGAGGTCGACCTGAGCCTGCTGGAGTCGGAGGCGGAGCTGCCGATCGACGTGCTCGCCGACCGCAACTACGACGACGTGGGCAAGCTGGACAAGCTCAAGATCGCCGGCCACGGGTACCGGTGGATCCGGCTCTGTCGATCCTGGTCCGTCTAGCCTCCCCACCGGATTCCCCGACCGTCGCCGGCCGGTCGGGGATCTCGGTGGGCCGGAGGTGGGCGCACGGTGGGTTAGGCTCCTGCCGTCGAGCGAGGTTACCGGGAGGTAGGCATGTCGGAGGGGCAGCGGGTCGCGATCGTGACCGGGGCGGCGCGGGGAATCGGCGCGGCCACCGCCAGGCGGTTGGCCGCCGACGGGCTGGCCGTCGCGGTGGTCGACATCGAGGAGTCGGCGACCGCCGAGACGGTGGAGGCGATCACGTCGTCCGGTGGCCGGGCGCTCGGCGTGGGCGCGGACGTGTCGGACCGGGCGCAGGTGGAGGCCGCCGTCGAACGGGTCGCCACCGAGCTGGGCGCGCCGACCGTGCTGGTCAACAACGCCGGGGTACTGCGGGACAACCTGCTGTTCAAGATGACCGACGCCGACTGGGACACGGTCATGGGCGTACACCTGCGGGGTGCGTTCCTGGTCAGTCAGGCCGCGCAGAAGCACATGGTCGAGGCCAAGTGGGGTCGGATCGTCAACCTCTCCAGCACGTCCGCGCTCGGTAACCGGGGGCAGGCCAACTACGCCGCCGCGAAGGCCGGGATGCAGGGGTTCACCAAGACCCTCGCCATCGAGCTGGGGCCGTTCGGGGTGACCGTCAACGCGGTGGCGCCGGGCTTCATCGTCACCGACATGACCGCCGCCACCGCCGCCCGGATGAAAATCGACTTCGAGGCGATGCAGAAGCACGCCGAGGGGGAGATCCCGGTCCGTCGGGTCGGGCGGCCCGAGGACGTCGCGCACACCATCTCGTTCCTGGCCAGCGAGGGCGCGTCCTTCGTCTCCGGTCAGGTGGTCTACGTCGCGGGCGGGCCGCGTGACTGACCCGCTCCTGTTGGTGGTGGGTGGTGAGTGTTGGGTGTTAGCAGGGGACCCTTCCTATACACGAGGCGTTAGTAGGGGGCCCTTCCTTACATCCGGGGGCGGGTGGACCAGAGCCAGACCAGGCCGAGGACCGGCAGCACCAGCGGGATGTAGCCGTACCCGCTGCCGAAACCGGACCAGACCGTCTCGTCCGGGAACAGGTCGGGGCGGGCCAGGCTGAACGCGCCCACCCCGACCACGCCGACCAACTCCACGAGGCAGCAGGCCAGGGCCACCCGACGACCGGTGTGCCCGGCCCGGGCCAGCCCCACCGCCGCCACGATGTAGACCAGTGCGGCCAACGCCGAGAGCAGGTACGCCAGCGGCGCCTCGTCGAACCGGGTGATGATCTGGAGGCCGGCGCGGCTGGTGGCGGCGATCGCGAAGAGCAGGTACACCGCGATCAGCAGACGGCCGGGGCCGGCGTTGGTCCGGGCCGTCCCGGCGGTCCGCGCCTCAGCCACCGAGCACCTCCCAGGTCTGCTGGAGCCGCACCACGACCACCGGCGTCACCAGGCAGACCGCGCAGACGATCGCCGAACCCCAGCGGGTCGGCTCCATCCGGGCCAGCACCGCAGCCAGCGGCGGCAGGCAGACCAGCGTCACCAGGTAGCCGAAGAACGCGCCCGGCTCGCCGGGCTGCTCGCCACCGGCGAGGGCCACCCCGGCCAGCACCGCCAGCCCGAGCAACGCCAACTCCAGCACGGCCAGGCCGATCATCTGTACCCGGTCCGGCGCGCGGTGGCGCAGCGTGGCCACCAGCGCCCACACGGCGACCAGCAGCGACAGCACGATGGCGACGGTCGCCGGGACGCCGTCGACCGGGGACCCGGCGACGGGCGCGGCGGTCACCGGGTCCGTCCGGTGCTCGTTCCGATCACCGGCCCACTCTACTAACCCCCGTAGTACAGGCGGCGGGGCGCCGGGCCGGACCGACCGGGGACTAGCGTGGACCCGCTGCGGGTACGCGGCAGCCAGGCGAGACGGCGGAGGTACCGGTAATGCGGTTCGGGTTGTTCGGCACCGGCCACTGGGCGGCACAGACGCACGCGGCGGCGCTCGACGCGCACCCGAGGGCGGAACTGGTCGGCGTCTGGGGACGCAACCCGGATCGGGCCGCCGCGCTCGCCACCCGGTACGGCGTACCGGCCTTCGCCGAGGTCGAGGCGCTGATCGAGGCGTGCGAGGCGGTCGCCGTGGCGCTGCCCCCGGACGTACAGGCCGACATCGCCGTCCGGGCCGCCACCGCCGGGCGTCACCTGCTGCTGGACAAGCCGCTGGCGTTGACCGTCGCCGACGCCGACCGGGTGGTCGAGGCCGCCACCACCTCGGGCGTGGCCTCGGTGGTCTTCTTCACCGGCCGGTACCAACCGGAGGTCGCCGGTTTCCTCACGGCCGTCGCGGCGGCCGGCGGCTGGCACACCGCCAACGTGGTCCGCTTCGCGTCGGTCTTCCAGCCCAGCAGCCCGTACGCCCAGTCGCCCTGGCGACGGGAACGCGGCGCGCTCTGGGACATCGGCCCGCACGCGCTGGCCGTCCTGCTGCCGGTGCTGGGCCGGGTACGGCGGGTGGCGGCCGTCGACGGCCCCGGTGACCTGGTGCACCTGCTGCTCACCCACGACGGCGGGGCCACCAGCACGGTGTCGCTGACGCTGGACGCCCCGCCCGAGGCGGTGGCGGCGGAGTTCACCCTCTACGGCGACAACGGCGTCGAGCGGCTGCCGAACCCGAGCGCTTCCTCCGCGACCGCCCTCGGCGTGGCCATCGACCAACTGCTGGCTGAGGTGGACGGCGGCACCCGGGACCACCGCTGCGACGTCCGCTTCGGCCGTGAGGTGGTCGCCGTCCTGGCCGCCGCCGAGACCGCCCGGACCCGCTCCGCCACCGTCGACCTGCCCGCCTGACCCGCGTCCCGTGCTGACGTCGGCTCAGGTCGCCGCGCAGCGCACGCTGACGCCGGTCAGGTCACCACGGTGACGTCTGCTCAGGTCGCCGCGCGTAGGGCCTCGCCGAGGTCGGCCGGGGAGCCGAAGTGCGCCACCGGCAGCGCCCGGACCGCCTCCAACTGCTCGGTGCTGGCGCCGTTCTCCTGGCACCAGCGGATCAGGTCCTCGCGGGAGACGGGAAAGTCCAGCCCCGCGATCTGCTCCGGCAGGAGGGCGCCACTGTCGGTCATGCTGACGGCCTACCCGCCCGAGGCGCCCGGCACACCCCCGGGTTTGCTGCCGGGGGTGCCGGGTAGCCGCAGGCATGCTGGTACAGCGGCTCGGCGCACCGAGCGACCTCGACCCGTTGCTGGAGCGAGTCCGGGACGTCCGGGTGGTGATGATCGGCGAGGCCACGCACGGTAGCCACGACTACTACCGCATCCGGGAACAGCTCACCCGGCGGTTGATCGCCGAGTGCGGGTTCAGCTTCGTCGCGGTGGAGGGGGACTGGCCGGACTGCGACCGGGTGAACCGGTCGGTGACCGCTGCGTCGGGTGGGGCGACAGAGCCGCAGACCGCGCTGGAACGCTTCGAACGCTGGCCGACGTGGATGTGGTCCAACGCCGAGGTGGCCCGGTTCTGCCGCTGGCTTCGAGCCTGGAACCTGGAACGGCCCGAGACGTCCCGGGCCGGGTTCCACGGGCTGGACGTGTACAGCCTCTGGGAGTCCATGCAGGCGATCTTCGACTACCTCGGCGAGGAGGACCCGGCGTCGCTGGAGGCCGCCCAGGACGCCTACCGGTGCTTCGAGCCGTACGGCAAGCAGGTCGAGGAGTACGGGTTGGCCAGCCGCTTCGTCTCCGCCCGCTGCGAGGAGGAGGTGGTGCGGCTGCTGGCGCGTACCCGCGAACACGCCGCCACGGACGGGCCGGGCGCCTTCTCGGCCTGGCAGAACGCGGAGGTGGTGGCCGGCGCGGAGCGGTACTACCGGGAGATGGTGGCCGGCGGGCCGGGGTCGTGGAACATCCGGGACGGCCACATGGCCGACACCCTGGACCGGTTGCTGGACCGCTACGGGCCGGGTGCCCGGGGCGTGGTCTGGGCGCACAACACGCACGTCGGCGACGCACGGGCCACCGACATGACCGACGACGGGATGCTCACCATCGGCCAGTTGGCCCGGGAGCGGTACGGACCGGACGGGGTGGCCCTGATCGGCTTCGGCAGCTATCACGGCACGGTGACGGCGGCACCGCGCTGGGGGTCCCCGGCGGAGGCGATGGTGGTGCCGCCGGCCCGCCCCGGCTCGCTGGAGCACCGGCTGCACGAGCTGATGCCGGACCGGGCGGTGCTGGTCTTCGGCGGCCCGGACCAGCCCGGCTGGGTCACCGACACGCTCGACCACCGGGCGATCGGCGTGGTCTACGACCCGTCGTTCGAGTCGTGGGGCAATTACGTGCCGACCCGGCTGGGGGACCGGTACGACGCCTTCGTCTGGTGTGACGAGACCACCGCCCTGCATCCGCTGCCCGCGCTGACCACACCGGGCGAGATGGAGACCTATCCAGCGGGCGTCTGAACGCGCGCTCGCGCTGCGGTGCGGTGCGGGGTGCGGGCGCTCGGGGTGCTGATGTTAGGAAGGGTCCCCTGCTATGCACGAGGCGTTAGCAGGGGACCCTTCCTTTCACGCATGCCGTCAGGTGTTGGCGTGCGCCTTGTCGTCGAGCTTGGCGCGCAGCTTCTCGCCCTCGATGTCGACGTTGGGCAGGATCCGGTCCAGCCAACGCGGCAGCCACCAGGCCACCTTGCCGAGCAGCGACATCACCGCCGGGACGATGGTCATCCGGACCACGAAGGCGTCGATGGCCACACCGACCGCCAGCGCGAAGCCCATCGACTTGATGACCGGGTCGTCGAGGAAGACGAAGCCGCCGAAGACCGACGTCATGATCAGCGCGGCGGCGGTGACCACCCGGGCACCGTGCCCCATCCCGTTGATGGTGGCCTGCTGGGCGGTGTCACCGTGGACGAAGTCCTCCCGCATCCGGGAGACCAGGAAGACCTCGTAGTCCATGGCCAGGCCGAACAGGATGCCGATGAGCAGGATCGGCAGGAAGCTGATCAGCGGGCCCGGGGTGTCCAGGCCGAGCAGGCCCGCCAGGTGCCCCTGCTGGAACACCGCCACCGTGAGACCGAAGGTGGCCGCCACGGTGAGCAGGAAGCCCAGCGCCGCCTTGACCGGCACCAGCACCGACCGGAACACCAGCATCAGCAGCAGGATCGACAGGCCGACCACCAGGCCCAGATAGACCGGCATCGCGTCGGAGAGCTTCTCCGAGATGTCGATGCCGATCGCGGTCACGCCGGTCAGCAGCACGTCGGCGCCCTGGACGCCGTCGACCGCCGTACGGATGTCGTGCACCATCGTCTCGGTGGCCGGGTCGGTCGGGCCGGTCAGCGGGATCACCCCGAGCAGCGCGGTTCGGCCGTCCGGGCTGAGCTGCGGCGGAGCCACCGCCAGCACGTTCTCGGTGTTCTGCACCAGGTTCGCCACCTGCGGCACAGCAGCGGCGGTGGCCTGCGCGTCGTCGCCGGCCACGACCACCGCGAGACGGCCGGTGAAGCCCGGTCCGAAGCCCTCGGTGATCAGGTCGTTGGCGACCCGGGGAGCCGAACCGGCCGGCGCGGTGCCGGCGTCGGGCAGGGCCAGACGCATGTCCGGCGCGGGCAGCGCGAGCAGGCCGAGACCGATCACGCCGGCCAGGATCACCGGGATCCGGAAGCGGGTGAGGAATGCCGCCCAGCGGAACCCGAACGTCGACCGGTCCTCGCCGGTGACGGCGGCCACGTCGGTGCCCGCACCGCTCTCGGTCGGCTCCGGCGTGCTCTGGTCGCCGTCGGCGGCCTGCGGTGCGGCCGTACGCAGCTTGCGGGGCAGCACCCGGCGGCCGGCGAAGCCGAGCAGGGCCGGTTGCAGGGTGATCGCCACCAGCACGGCTACGGTCACCGTGCCGGCCGCGGCCAGACCCATCACGGTCAGGAACGGGATGTTCACCACCGACAGGCCGGCGAGGGCGATGACCACGGTGGCCCCGGCGAAGACCACCGCCGATCCGGCGGTGCCGACCGCTCGACCGATCGCCTCGTCGGCGGGCAGTCCTTCGAGGAGGTTCTGCCGGTAGCGGGAGGTGATGAACAGTGAGTAGTCGATGCCGACGGCGAGGCCGAGCATCAGCGCGAGGATCGGCGCGGTGCTGGTCAGCTCCACCACGCTGCTGAGCGCGAAGAGACCGGCCATGCCGACGCCGACACCGATCAGCGCGTTGAGCATGGTCATCCCGGCCGCCACCAGCGAACCGAAGGTGATCACCAGAACGACCAGGGCGACCGCGACACCGATCGCCTCGGTCGAGCCCACCTCGGGCTCGGCGTTCAGCACCTCACCGCCGGGCGCGACCTGCCAGCCCTGGCCTTCGGCCTGGGTGCCGACCTGCTCGTACGCCTCGCGCTGCTCGTCGGTGATCGCGTCGGAGCCACCGCCGAACTGCACCTGGATCAGGGCGTACCGGCCGTCCGGCGACACGGCGCCGACCTGGAACGGATCGACGGCGGCGAGGACGCCGGGAACCGCCGTGGCCTCCTGGGTGATCGACTGGACCACCGCCTGGCCTTCGGGTGTGCCGAGTTGTCCCTCCGTGGGCGCCTTGACGGCGATCGTGCCGGTGGCACCGGATGCGGCCGGGAACTGCTCGGCGAGCAGGTCGAGAGCGCGCTGCGACTCGGTCCCGGGCATGGTGAAGTTGCTGGCCGTCGGGCCGCGCAGGGTCGCTGCGGCCAGGCCGAGCCCGACGAGTACGACGAGCCAGATCGCGGCCACGAGCCGCCGTCGGCGCATCGAACCCCGGCCAAGCCGGTAGAGCAGGGTCGCCATGAGGTCCTTTCCCTCGGTTCAGTGAATGGTGGAACGGGTCAGTGAACGGGCTCCAGCGCCCGTCGCAGCAGGGCGAGCAGGGCGGCCCGCAGGTCCTCGTCGGACACCTCGGCGAACTGTCCGCAGGTCTCCGCGATGCCGGCGAGGAGCACCAGCGCGCAGATCCGGGCCGAGTCCCGGGACGAGCGTCCGGCCAGGGCGGCGATGAGCCGCTCGGAGATCTCGTGGATGTGCGCGAAGTCGGGTTGTTGCAGCAGCTCGGGGAACTCGCCGCGGAGCAGGGCGATCTCGCCACGGAACCGGACGGCGAGGTCGACGAAACCCTCGGTGGCGACCTGCTGGGCGCGGGCGGGGTCGGCCTGCGCCGCGATCCGGTCGTCCAGCGCCTGCAACACCTCGACGGCGGGCGCCATCAGTTCGGTGAGGATCGCCTCCTTGTTGGCGAAGTGGTAGAGCACCGCCGCCTTGGAGCAGCCGACCTCGCGCGCGATGTCCTGCAACGAGGTGCCCCGGTAGCCGGTGGCGGCGAACCGCCGGGTGGCGGCGGCCAGGATCTCGTCGTGGGTCTGCTGGGTCGGGCGGGCCATGGCAGCCAGCATGCCTGACCGATCGGTCAGAGGCTGACCGATCGGTCAGATCAGTGGTCTTCGCCACAACCACCCGGGTGTGATTGGCTCTCGGGCTCCCGCCCGTCCGATGCCCAGAATCGCGCTATGACCTCTACCGCGATCGATCGGGCGGCGGCACTGCGCGCGCTGCATCGTCCCGGTGAACCACTCGTCCTGCCCAACGCCTGGGACGCCGGCTCGGCTCGGGCCGTGGCCGACGCCGAATTCCCCGCTGTCGCCACCGGCAGCGCCGCCGTCGCGGAGTCGCTCGGCTACGCCGACGGCGAGCGCACCCCACCGGCCGAGATGTTCGCGGCGGTGGCCAGGATCGCCCGTGCGGTGACCGTGCCGGTCACCGCCGACCTGGAGCGGGGGTACGGCCTGCCTCCGGCGGAACTGGTCGAGCGCCTGCTCGACGCTGGCGCGGTCGGGCTCAACCTGGAGGACTCCGAGCCGGCCGGCGGCGCGATGGTGGACACCGAGAAGCAGGCCGACCTGCTGGCCGAGATCCGGGCGGCGGCCGGATCTGCCGGCGTACCGGTGGTGCTGAACGCCCGGGTGGACGTCTTCCTCCAGCAGGCCGGCGACCCGGCCCGGCGACTCGCCGAGGCGATCCGCCGGGCCCGCCGCTACCTGGCGGCCGGTGCGGACTGCGTCTATCCGATCGTGCTCGCCGACGCCGCCGACCTGCGGACGTTCGTGGCGGAGGTGCCCGGACCGGTGAACGTGCTGGCCCGCCCGGCGGCACCGACGCTCGCCGAACTCGCCTCGCTCGGCGTGGCCCGGATCAGCTACGGCTCCGCTGTGTACGCGGCGATCCGTGCGCACACCGCCCGACTGCTCGCCACGGTCGCCGCCGGCGAACGACTGGCCTGAGCGGGTGAGCTGGGCGGAGCCGGGTGCCCCGTCCCGCGGGTGAGTCGAGCCGACCGTCCGCGCCCCAGTGCGCCAGTGCGCCTTTCGAGCTGAGTGCGTAGGCGGATCGGCGCGTTCCGGTTGACCGCGTGTCGCGGCGGCGGGATGGTGGGCGGATGAGTCGGGGGGACGAGACCAGGGACGGCGTGGCGCTGACCAACCTCGATCAGGCGCTCTTCGACGGGTCCGGCGCGATCAAACGGGACCTGGTCGACTACCTGGACGCGGTCGCCGACCGGCTCGTCCCGCACCTGCGCGGACGGCCGCTGTCAGTGGTCCGGGTACGCCCCGGGCAGCCGCCGTTCATGCAGAAGAACCTGCCCCGCTACACCCCCGACTGGGTACGCCGGACGCCGGTCTGGGCCGAGGCGTCCCACCGCGAGATCGCGTACGCGCTCTGCGACGATCGCCGTACCCTGCTCTGGTTCGCCAACCAGCGCGCGGTGGAGTACCACCCGACGCTGGCGGTGGTCGACGACCTGAGCCGTCCCACGCACCTGGTGCTCGACCTCGACCCACCCTCCGACGGCGGCTTCGGCGCCGGGGTGGCCGCCGCCCTGCTGGTCCGCCAGGCCCTCGCCGACGCCGGGCTGACCGGTGCGGTGAAGACCAGCGGCGCCAAGGGGGTACACGTCTTCGTGCCGATCGCGGCCGGTCCGGACGCCGAGGAACTGGCCGCCGCCACCCGGGCCCTCGCGGCCCGTGCGGAACGGCTCGATCCGGCGCTGGCCACCACCGCGTTCATCCGGGAGGACCGGGCCGGCAAGGTCTTCGTGGACCCGACCCGGTCCGGCGGAGCCACCGTCGTGTCCGTCTACAGCCCCCGGCTGCGGCCCGGTGTGCCGGTCTCCTTCCCGGTGCCCTGGGCCGACCTGGAGTCGGTGGCCCCGGCGGAGTTCACCATCCGGACGGTGCCCGGCCTGCTCGCGGACGGTGACCCGTGGGCCGAGGCGATGCCGTCCCCGCAGCCGCTCCCGGCCGACCTGGTCGAGGAGGGGCGGACCATCCCGGTACCCCGGGTGCAGGCCATGCACGAGGGCCGGCGCCGGGCCCGCGCCCGGCGCGCCGAGGGCGGCTGAGGACGGGGTGATGGGCCGGCGCGCCGAGGGCGGCAGCAGAGGACCGACGCGTCGAGGAACCCGTTCCGGAGAGTCGGGCTGAGGTCCGGTCTGCCCGGTGCGGTGCGGTGCGGGTCCGGTCCGCCTGGTGCTGTGCCGGGTCCGGTCCGCCGGAAGACGGTGCGGGTTCGTCGACAGGTGCCGACACGACGCCGGGCCGGACCCTGGAGGCGGTCCGGCCCGGCGTCGGTCGGGGCGTCAGATCATCCAGCGGTGCCGCTGCACGAAGGGCAGGCGGGCCCAGATCCGCCCCAGACCCCAGGTGTGTCCGGCGTACGCGGCGGCGAGGGCGATCAGCGCCACCGCGTAGATCAGGTGGTAGTCGACCAGCGGGTTGGTCGAGCCGGTCGGGTCGCCAGCGGCGGTGAACCGGGCAAGCGGGAACTCGGCCAGCCACATCAGCGCCATCATCACGGTGCCCGAGGCGGCGGCGACGCGCAGCCCGACACCGGCCACCAGGGCGACGCCGATGGCGGCCAGACCGACCATGAACAGCACGTTGGCCCACCAGGTGCCGGCGATCGTGTGGGAGATCGACTGCAACGGGCCCACCTCCACGTTGGCGAGGAAGCCCCGGGTGGGGGAGCCACCGTTGATCCAGGCCCGCTCGGCCGGGGTGGCGTACCCGAAGCCGAAGGTCTTGTCGAGGAAGGCCCAGAGGAAGATCAGGCCGGTGGCGACCCGCAGCACGGCCAGCGCCCGCGCGGCGGTGACGGTGAGCATGGCGCCGGGCATCTCGGCGTGCTCCAGCGGCCGTTCGATCGATCGTCGGGTGCCGTGGTGGATGGTCATCGTCGCCTCCGCAGTCAGCTTCTTACGGGATCACCATCCCCCGCGCCGGGGCTCCGGCACCCGGGCCGGAACACCTGAGCCGGGCAGGACCAAGGTCCCGTCCCCGACAGGCCCCTCGGCGACCGGCACGTGCGCGGACCCGGCCCTCGCGGAGGCACCGGGCGAGGTCAGCCCTTGATGGTCCAGCGCTGCTTGGTGACCCATTCGGCGCCCGGTGCCACGGCCAGCTCGCGCCACTCGATGACCAGGAAGTCGGCACCCGGCACCCGGACCGGCTGGGCCAGTTCCAGGACGGCGAAGTGGTTCGGTTGGTTGTGCTCCAGTTCGTGCTGGCTGACTCCGGTGCTGCCACAGCCGGAGACGATCAGCGGGCGGGGCGTCACGCTGGAGTCGTTCTGCGGGATCCGCACCAGCGTCTCGCGCAGTTGCGGCTTGTGCTTGTGCCCGTGCAGCAGCAGCGAGAAGCCGAGCCGCTCCAGGCGCTGCTCCACCAGCCCGGCGTCGCGGACGGTGGACAGGTCGAGCACGACCGCGTCACCCCGTCGCGGCTCCAGCGGTTCGGGGAAGGGGTGCAGGTGGTGGTGCATGACCGCGACCCGTACGTTCTCCGGCGGCTCCTGCTCCAGCAGGTCCTTGACGATGTCGAGCTGACGCTTGCCGATGTAGCCGTAGTGGTTCTGGTCGTCCTCGAAGATGCAGGAGTTCAACCCGACGACGGTCATCGTCCGGTCGGTACGCCGATAGACGATCTCCCTCGCCTCCGGCCGGGTGCCCGAGGTCCGCAGGTCCCACTCGATGCGGGGATAGACCTCGTGGAACAGTTCCTCGCCATAGAACTGGTGCGCGAAGGTGAGGTAGTTGTCGAAGCGGTTGGCCCGGTTCGACTTGGTCTGGAGCCAGTCGATGTCGTGGTTGCCGGGGACCAGCACCACCTGGCTGCGGTCCATCCCGGTGTTCTCGCACAGCTCCGTGAGGAACTGCCGGACCAGGTCGAACTCGTCCTGCCGACCGGTGTAGGTGGAGTCGCCGGAGACCACCAGGACGGCGTCCGAGGCGGCGCAGCCCGACCGCTTGAGGGCGCCGTGGAACTCCCGGGTCAGCTCGACGCTGAGCCGGTCGGAGTTCTCGGTGTCGGCGAACCGGTGCACGTCGATGCGGCTGCCGTCCTCGGTGATCGATCCGAAGTGGACGTCGGAGATGTGGAAGATCATCCGACGAGGGAAGTCCGGATCGGTCGCCGGTGCGCCCCGCTCCTCCACGGTCGTGGACGCCGGGTCCCTGGCCCCGTCGACGAGCCAGCGCGCGAAACCGTCCGCGTCGCGCAGCGGCAGGCCGTTGGCGTGCAGCATGAGAATCTGGTCGGCGGTCGACTCCAGGTGCAGCCGTTCCGCGCCGTACCGGACCGCCGCCCGGCCGAAGCGGCGGGCCGCCTCCACGTCGCCCAGCACGAAGTGTGCCTCGGCCCGGACCAGGTTCGCCCAGGAGTCGGTCTCCTGCCCGGGGCGGGAGTCGATCTCGTCGAGCAACTGCCGGTACCGGGCGAGCGCCGGTTCGGGGTTGCCGGGATCGGCGATGGCCAGCATGCCGGCGCAGGCCACCGCGAGGTACAACGAGGTGGGGGAGAGGGTGGCACCCTGCTGGTAGAGGCGCAGCGCCTCGGCGTACCGGCCCTGACGTTTCAGTGCGCCGCCGAGCATGCCGAGCGTCTCCGGGTCCGAGGGGTTCAGCTCGTACGCCCGGTTCAGCGCCACCTCGGCCGCGTCGAGCCGGGTCAGCTTGCGCAGGTAGAAGCCGCGCTGCCGGTGCACCTCCCAGTCGCCGTCAGCCTCAGGGAAGGCGGCGTCGAGGACCTGCACCGCGCTGGCGTAGTCGCCCTCGGCGGCCAACCGGTTGCTCAACGACAGCAACGCCCCGGTCGGCAGGTCACCCGACTGCCGCGCCCAGTGCCAGACCGCGAGCAACTGCTCGATGTTGCGGCTCCGCTCGATCTTGTGGTGCAGTTCCTGCTCGAAGGCGACCCGGTCGGTACGCGGATGGAAGTTCAACCCGAGGTCGCTCAACGCGTCCCGGACCGGATTGTGGACGTGCGGGCTGTCCGAGATGAGCGCCTCGCGGTACGCGAACCGGAACCGTGGATCCTGGTCGAACTGTGGGCTGTAGAAGAGCACCCGCTGGCTTTTCAGATCGAACGGCAACTCGGTGCCGTGCACCGCGACGAGAATCGTCTTGCCCGGCGAGATGGCCTGCCGCACGCCCAACTCGTAGTAGACGCTGCCGTTGGGCGAGCTGATGTCGGCGACCACCACGTCGGCGGCCTGGAGGTGCCGGAACGCCTGGTTGACGATGGTGCCCGGCTCGGTGATCTCGTCGGCGCGGAACACCGACCACCCGGCGTCCTGAGCCACCGGGCGCAGGATCCCGTGATAGAAGCGGTCGAAGTCGTGCATCAGGCCGGAGGGCAGCCGCTTCAGACCGAACGGCATGATGACGAAGAGTTTCTTGGCGCCCGAGATGTTCGACATCCACGTTCCGATCGTGCTGGTCAGGTGTGGCTCTCGAAAAGGCCCTTGCCGTTGACCCGGACCAGGGTCGCCAACTCGCTGAAATCAGCGTATTCGTAGACCCGGATTCGGGGTATGTCCGGATGATTGGAGTTGGCCGCTCCCCGGAGGAGGAACGGCAGCACCGCGGACGTGTGTCTGAAATAGATGGACGGTGTGCGCAGGGCGATCGCCACCCCGGCCTCGACCAGCGCGCTCGACGGATTCGACACGGGCAGCACCAGCAGGAAGTGTCGACTGTGGGTCAGCGCCCGCAACTCGTCCCGGAACCCCAGGTCGACGGCGGGGAAGTCGGCGATCTCGGGACGGTCCCGTCCGGCGTAGTAGCAGCTCAGCCCGGCGCGCTGCTCGATCTCCCGGATCAGCGTCATGATCTGTCGGCGGTGGGCCGGGTACTCCGACTTTGGCAGGGAGGCCATCGGCGTCGAGACGAAGACGTCGAACTCCGGTCCGTCACCGGCCAGGGATCGTCGGCGTACGGTGGCGACCACCGCGACCGTCGCGCCGGTAACGGCCACCCCGGCGAGGAACGACACCACCGCGACCGCGACCGCTCCGCCCTGCCCGGCGAGCAACGGCACCGCGCCCTGCACGACCGCCACCGCCACCGTGGCCGAGGCCGCGATCGCCGCACCACCGTAGGACGCCTTCTCGGTGGCCGAGATCCGCGACCACCGTACGTTCACCCGGGGCACCGGCAGCCCTTCCGCAGAGTGGCGAGGTGCTCACAGCATAGTGTCGGCACGCATCCCCGTACTGACCGCCGATCGGGGGTCGTCACGGCCCGGAAGGGCGATCCGACCTTGGTCGGTGCGTGTCCGGTGCTGCCCGCTGGGCGCGAAAAAGGCCGCTGACCGGGAATTTCTGGTCAACGGCCTTGCTCGTGCTGGTCTGCTCTGGTGCCCCCGGCAGGATTCGAACCTGCGCCCCCGCCTCCGGAGGGCGGTGCTCTATCCCCTGAGCTACGGGGGCTCAGCGACTGGAGAAGACTAGCAAACCCGCCCCCCGATCGCCGAACCGGCACCCCGACCCACCCCGCGCCCGCCTCGCGCCCCACCCTGCGCCCCACCCCGCGCCCTCACCCCGCCTAACCCCGGTGATCATGGAGTTGTGGCGACCTTTTAACCCTTCATGTGGGCTTTTGCGGGTGCCACAACTCCATGATCGACGTCAGGCTGGTGGGCGGACGAGGACGGGATGGGACGGGGCGGGGCGGGGCGGGGACGGGGTGGGGTGGGTCAGGCGGCTTGGGCTCGGCCGCAGCTCGGGAGGGGGTGCGGCACGATGCGTCGGGGGAGGCGGCGGGGCCACTCGTTGCGGGCCCAGGAGCCGTCCACGATCAGGTGCACGGTGCGCTGCTCGGTGCCGCTGAGGCGGAGCACGAAGTCCCGGGGTAGTGCCGGATCCACCGACGGCGTGGTGACCATGAACCGCACCCGGCCGCGCGAGGAGACCGCCGAGATCACGTCGGCTGCCGGCATGGTGCCCCGGAGGCGTACCCGGCCGAGCCAGTAGACCTCGGCGAGGTGCTCCTGGGCGGCCCGGGTGATGGCCGGGTACTCGCCGCGTACCCACCGCTCGACCGCGCCGACGCAGAGCCCGCAGGCGCGCTCGCGCGGCTCGCGGGGGCCCAGCCCCCAGGCCCGCAGGTACGCCCCGACGACCCCGGCGTCCAGGGTCAGCCCGAAGTGCTGCTCGATCAGGGTGTGCAGACTCTGGCGAGTCCAGAGTTCCTCGTCCAGCCCGAACTCGTCGGGGTGGACGCCCCGCAGGGTGTCGATGAGTTCCAGCTCCTGCTCGCGGCTGAGCGCTCCCGACTCGCTCTGCCGCTGTCCGCGACGGACGGCTGCCACCGTCCCGTCACCGCCGATGGTGTGGCGTCGGCACCAGCTGGTGACCGAACGCCGTGCGTCTCTGAGTGCAACCCCCACGTCCTGCGCAACGAGCCCGAATCCCAACTGGTCACGATATGTGGGGAGAAAGGTTGTCAAGCTCAGTAAATAGCTCAGATGTGTCAAATCGGATGATAGTGGATGTGGATCATCTAGGGCGGTCGGGCGGTCGGCGGGACGGCAGGTCCGGTTGACGCCGGAGCGGCCCGACGCGACGTGGTGGCGGTGCGCGTCGGGCCACTCCCGGTAGCTCGTTCCGGTCAGACGGAGAAGTGCCCGGCGGACGTCGGCTGCGGGTGGTGCCGAGGAGACCGGGACCACCGTGGGACCTACGGGTCGCCGGCTGACCTGCGGACGGGCGAGGGGCCCGGCCGGTGTTCCGGCGGGGCCCCTCTCCGGTCGTACACGTGTCGCGGCGGTCGCGGACCGTCCCGGTCTCAGCCGGCGGCCTGCTGGAGTTTCCGGAGCTCGTTGATCTCCTTCTGCTGCGCCTGCTTCATGGCCTCGGCCATCCGGACCACCTCGGCCCGGTCGGACGTCTTGAGAAGCCCGTCGACCATGTGGATCCCGCCGAGGTGGTGCTTGATGATCAGGTCGATGAAGAGACGGTCGACCTCGGCACCCTGGGCCTCGTGGAGCTGGGTGATCTGCTCCCGGGTGGCCATGCCGGGCATCAGCCCGTTCGCGTCCACCCGTACGCCGTCCGGCATCCACTCCATCGCCGGCCGGGTGCCGGTGGGCAGCAGGTCCCACTCCTGCAACCAGCGCTGCATGTGCCCGATCTGCGCCTGCTGGGTGAGGGCCATGTCGTACCCCATCTGCCGGATCGCCGGATCCTGCCCCTTGGCGTACGCGAGCATGGCCATCTCGACCGCCTGCGCGTGGTGCCGGGACATGTCCCGGGCGAAGCCGGCCTCGGCCGACTCCTCACCCGGCGTCCGCCCGGCGGCCAGCGTGGCAGCCGTCCACCCGACGGCGAGCAGCATCAGCGCGGTCACGGCCAGCGTCAGGTACCGCAGGGTCCGGGAGGCCGGGCGGGGTGCTGCCCCGCCCGTCTGCTCGGTCACCGGTGGGTCCTGCACGGCGGTGGGCATGTCAGCCGCCCTGCGTGGGCTGCATCTCGCGCGGCTCGGTGCCGGTGCCGGTGGTGTAGTTGCCGGAGGAGCAGGGCACGCCCGGCTCCATCGAGGCGTTCTGTGCCAGCACGGTGGCGAACTCCTTCAGCCGGGAGTCGCCGGCGTCGTCGACCTTGAGCTGGTAGCCCCACGCCTGGATCGAGACGGGCTTGTCGAGGCCCTCGTAGGGGCTCATCAGCATGAAGTCGTTGCCGCGGATGATGTCGGCGAGCTTCGCCACGTCCGCCTCGGGCAGGTCGGGGCGGTAGGTGATCCAGACCGCGCCGTGCTCCAGGCTGTGCAGCGCGTGCTCGTTGGCGATCGGCGCGGTGTAGACGTCACCCTGGCAGCGCTGCCACGTGTTGTTGTGCGGGCCGCCGACCGGCGGGCTGTGCGGGTACTCGATCTTGCCGGCCCGGTGCTCCTGGTTGGCGATGCTCTCCGGGTCGCTCTCCCGGAAGTTGACGACGCCGTCGATCGCCGCAGCCTTGTCCTGCCACGACTGGCTGCCCTTGAAGGTCGCCCAGGCGCCGAAGCCGATGATCGAGGTGGCGAGCACGCCCACGGCGACGAAGAGGGCGATCGGCCCCCAGGAGCGCCCCTGGCTGACCTTCACCGGGGTGATCGGCTTGCGGGGACCCTTGCCACCGCCGGAGCGGGGGGTCGCCGGCTTGCCGGACCCGGTCTTGTCGCCGGTCGGCTTGTCGCCGGCGGCCGGCCGACCAGCCGCCGGCTTCTTACCGGTGCTGACCACGGTCGGGCGGCGCTGCGGGCCGCCCGGGGTGCTGATGCTCATCGTGCCTCGTCAGGTCGGTCGGTCAGAGGAGTCCGGCGGCCCAGCCCCCGATGCCGGGTCGCCGCCGCGGGGACCGAGTCTACCCCCGATAACATGGTTCGGTGACTCCCGCTGAACTCGCCGAAGCCGTCCTGGCCGCCGCTCACGCCGTCTTCACCGACCGGGGGCTGGACCGCTCCGCGCTGCCGGAGCACACGACGGTCGAGCGGCCCCGCAACCCCGAGCACGGCGACTACGCCTCCACGCTGGCGCTCCAGCTCAGCAAGAAGGTGGGCGTACCGCCCCGCGAGCTGGCCACCGGGCTCGCCGCCGCGCTGGGCAGCACGGCGGGGGTCAAGTCGGTGGAGATCGCCGGCCCCGGCTTCCTCAACATCCGGCTGGACGCCGCCGCCGCCGGCCAGCTCGCCCGGAGCATCGTCGAGGCGGGCGAGGAGTACGGCCGTGGCGACCGGCTCGCCGGCCTGAAGGTCAACCTGGAGTTCGTCTCGGCCAACCCGACCGGACCGGTGCACATCGGCGGCGTGCGGTGGGCGGCGGTCGGCGACGCGCTGAGCCGCCTGCTGCGGGCCGCCGGTGCCGAGGTCGGTACGGAGTACTACTTCAACGACGCCGGTTCCCAGATCGACCGGTTCGCCCGCTCGCTGCTCGCCGCGGCCCGGGGCGAGGCGGCGCCGGAGGACGGCTACGGCGGGGCGTACATCGCGGAGATCGCCGCCGAGGTCACCACCCGGCGGCCGGAGGTGCTGTCGCTCGACGAGACCGCCGCCCAGGAGGTTTTCCGGGTGGAGGGCGTCGCGCTGATGTTCGAGGAGATCAAGTCCTCGCTGCGCGACTTCGGGGTGGAGTTCGACACCTACTTCAACGAGAAGGACCTGCACGACCGGGGTGAGCTGGAGCACGCCCTGACCCGGCTGCGCGAGCAGGGGCACGTCTTCGACGCCGACGGCGCGACCTGGCTGCGCACCACCGACTTCGGTGACGACAAGGACCGGGTGCTGCGCAAGTCCAACGGCGAGTGGACGTACTTCGCCGCCGACTGCGCCTACTACCTGGACAAGCGGGAGCGCGGCTTCGACCGGGTCGTGATCATGCTGGGCGCGGACCACCACGGCTACATCGGCCGGATGAAGGCGATGGCCGCCTGCTTCGGCGACGAGCCGGAGCAGACCCTGGAGATCCTCATCGGCCAGCTTGTCAACCTGGTGCGCGACGGCGCCCCGGTACGGATGAGCAAGCGCGCCGGCACCGTGATCACCCTGGAGGACCTGGTCGACGCCATCGGGGTGGACGCCTCCCGGTACGCGCTGGCCCGCTACTCCAGCGACTCGCCCATCGACATCGACATCGAGTTGTGGACCCGGGCCACCCGCGACAACCCGGTCTACTACGTGCAGTACGTGGCGGCCCGGACGGCCAACGTCGCGCGCAACGCCGCCGAGGTCGGGCTGACCCGGGGCGACACCGGCTCGTTCCGGCCCGAGCTGCTCGACCACGACAAGGAGAACGAGCTGCTCAAGGCGCTCGCCGAGTTCCCCGCCGTGGTGGCCGCCGCCGCCGAGCTGCGCGAGCCGCACCGGGTGGCCCGCTACCTGGAGGACCTGGCCGGGGCGTACCACCGGTTCTATGACAACTGCCGGGTCCTGCCCCGGGGCGACGAGGAGATCACCGACCTGCACCGGGCCCGGCTCTGGCTGAACGACGCCACCCGGGTGGTCATCGCCAACGGCCTGCGCCTGCTCGGCGTCTCGGCCCCCGAGAGGATGTGACCGATGCGCGCTCACGAGGCCGGTGCGCTGCACGGTGACATCGGCAACCGGGGGCCGTCGTGGCTGCGTGCCCCGGCCGACGTCAACGCCCTGGTGCCGCGCCTGTGGCCGCGCACGACCCGGCGCGGCGACGACGGCGCGCTGGTCGTCGCCGGCCTGGACGTCCGCGACCTGGCCGCCCGGTTCGGCACCCCGGTGTACGTGCTGGACGAGGAGGACCTGCGGTCGCGCTGCCGCGACTTCCGGGACGCCTTTCCGGACGAGGACGTCTACTACGCGGGCAAGGCGTTCCTCTGCCGGGCGGTGGTCCGGATGATCGCCGAGGAGGGCCTCTTCCTCGACGTGTGCAGCGGCGGGGAGCTGGCCGTGGCGCTGGCCGGCGGGATGGATCCGGCGCGGATCGGTTTCCACGGCAACAACAAGTCCGTGGCCGAGCTGACCCGGGCGTTGGACGCCGGGGTGGGCCGGATCATCGTCGACTCGTCCGCCGAGATCGACCGGCTCACCGCGCTGGCCCGCGAGCGGGGCGTCCGGCCCCGGGTGATGATCCGGGTCACCGTCGGCGTGGAGGCGCACACCCACGAGTTCATCGCCACCGCGCACGAGGACCAGAAGTTCGGCTTCTCGCTGGCCGGGGGCGCGGCGAGCGCGGCGGCGCTGCGCATCCTCGACGAGGACGTGCTGGAACTGCGCGGCCTGCACTCGCACATCGGCTCGCAGATCTTCGACACCAGCGGCTTCGAGGTCTCCGCCCGCCGGGTGCTCGCGCTCCAGGCGCAGATCCGTGACGCCCGTGGTGTCGAGCTGCCGGAGCTGGACCTCGGCGGCGGCTTCGGCATCGCGTACACCACCCAGGACGCCCCCTCGACCCCGCACGAGCTGGCCAAGCGGCTGCGCCGGATCGTCGACGCGGAGTGCGCGGCGGAGCGGCTGGCCGTGCCGCGCGTCTCGATCGAGCCGGGTCGGGCGATCGTCGGCCCGGCCGTGTTCACCCTCTACGAGGTGGGCACCGTGAAGTCCGTGCTGGTCGGCGCCGGTGGTGACGCGGCCGACGGGCACCGTGCCTACGTCAGCGTCGACGGGGGGATGAGCGACAACATCCGGACCGCGCTCTACGACGCCGCGTACTCGGCGACGCTGGCCTCCCGGGCGACCTCCGCCGGGTCGATGCTCGCCCGCGTGGTGGGAAAGCATTGTGAGTCCGGGGACATCCTGGTGAAGGATGAATTCCTGCCCGCCGACGTGCAGCCCGGAGATCTTGTCGCGGTGCCGGGCACCGGTGCCTACTGCCGCAGCATGGCCAGCAACTACAACCACGTGCCCCGCCCCCCGGTGGTCGCGGTGCGGAACGGCCAGGCCCGGCTGATCGTTCGACGGGAGACCGAAGAGGACCTGCTCGCCTTGGATGTGGGATGAATCAACCTGTGCGCCTGGCCCTGCTCGGCTGCGGCACCGTCGGCGCCGAGGTGGTGCGGCTGCTGCACGTGCAGTCCGCCGACCTCGCTGCCCGGATCGGTGCTCCGCTGGAGATCGCCGGCATCGCGGTACGCCGGCTCGGGCGTGACCGTGGTGACCTGCCGGTCGATCCGGCCCTGTTCACCACCGACGCGCTCGGGCTGATCAAGCGCGACGACGTGGACGTGGTCGTGGAGGTGGTCGGCGGCATCGAACCGGCGCGTGGCTGGCTGGTCGAGGCGCTGCGGGCCGGCAAGAGCGTGGTCACCGCCAACAAGGCGCTGCTCGCCGAGGACGGCGGCACGCTGCACGACGCGGCGGCCGAGGGCGACGCGGACCTCTACTACGAGGCCTCGGTGGCCGGGGCGATCCCGCTGCTGCGCCCGCTGCGCGAGTCGCTGCACGGTGACCGGATCACCCGGGTCACCGGCATCGTCAACGGCACCACCAACTTCATCCTCTCCGCCATGCACGCCACCGGCGCCGGCTTCGCCGAGGCGCTGGAGGAGGCCACCGAGCTGGGGTACGCGGAGGCCGACCCGACCGCCGACGTGGAGGGCTTCGACGCGGCGGCCAAGGCGGCGATCCTCGCCTCGCTGGCCTTCCACACCCGGGTCGGTGCCGACGACGTGCACCGTGAGGGCATCACCGAGGTGACCGCCGCCGACGTGGCCAGCGCGAAGGCGATGGGGTGCACGATCAAGCTGCTCTGCATCGCCGCGCGCGGTGCCGACGGGCAGGGCCGCGAGACGGTCAGCGTCCGGGTCCATCCGGCGATGATCCCGCTGAGCCACCCGCTGGCCGGCGTCGGCGACGCGTTCAACGCGGTCTTCGTCGAGGCCGACGCGGCCGGGCAGTTGATGTTCTACGGCCGGGGCGCGGGAGGGTCGCCGACCGCCAGCGCGGTGCTGGGCGACGTGGTCGCGGTGGCCCGCAACCGGCTGGCCGGGGTCCGGGCGGCCAGCGAGTCCGCCTATGCCGACCTGCCGGTACGCCCGATGGGCGAGGCGCTCACCCGCTACCACATCAGTCTCGACGTGGCCGACCGTCCGGGTGTGCTGGAGGCGGTGGCCGGGGTGTTCGCCCGCCACGACGTCTCGATCGCCACCGTGCGGCAGGGGCCGGCCGGCGGCGGTACCGGGGGAGCGGGCGAGGCGATCCTGGTCATCGTGACCCACGTGGCGCCGGACGCGGCGCTCGCGGCGACCGTCGGCGAACTGCGCGGGCTCGATATCGTCCGTTCGGTGGCGAGCGTGCTGCGGGTCGAGGGGGGCTCGTGAGCGGGCGGACCGGATGGGTGCGGCTCCCGGCCGGTGGTGACCGGTGACGGGTACGAGAGGCGAGGAGAGCGGCATGTGGCGGGGTCTGATCGAGGCGTACCGGGACCGGCTGCCGGTCACCGACGCCACGCCGGTCGTCACGCTGCACGAGGGGAACACGCCGCTGCTGCCCGCGCCGGTGCTCTCCGCGCGGCTCGGCTGCGACGTCTACCTCAAGGTGGAGGGCGCCAACCCGACCGGTTCGTTCAAGGACCGGGGCATGACGATGGCCGTCTCCAAGGCGGTCGAGGCGGGTAACAAGGCGATCATCTGCGCCTCCACCGGCAACACCAGTGCCTCCGCCGCCGCGTACGCGGCCCGCGCCGGGGTGACCTGCGCGGTGCTGGTGCCGCAGGGCAAGATCGCCCTCGGCAAGCTGGCCCAGGCTCTGGTGCACGGCGCGAAGCTGCTCCAGGTCACCGGCAACTTCGACGACTGTCTGGCACTCGCCGCCAAGCTCGCCCAGGACTACCCGGTGGCGCTGGTCAACTCGGTCAACATCGATCGGCTGCACGGTCAGAAGACGGCCGCGTTCGAGATCGTGGAGGCGCTCGGCGACGCGCCGGACATCCACTGCCTGCCGGTCGGCAACGCCGGCAACATCTCCGCGTACTGGATGGGCTACGGCGAGGACGCCGCCGCCGGCAACGCCACCCGCACCCCGAAGATGTACGGCTTCCAGGCCGCCGGTGCCGCACCGATCGTGACCGGGCAGGTGGTGCCCGAGCCGTCCACGATCGCCACCGCGATCCGGATCGGCAACCCGGCGAGCTGGACGAAGGCGTTGGACGCCCGGGACGCCAGCGGCGGCCTGATCGAGTCGGTCACCGACCGGGAGATCCTGACCGCGTACCGCCTGCTGGCCCGGGAGGTCGGCGTCTTCGTGGAACTGGGCAGCGCGGCCAGCGTGGCGGGTCTGTTGCAGCAGGCCGCCGCCGGGCGGGTGCCGGCCGGTTCCACCGTGGTCTGCACGGTCACCGGGCACGGTCTGAAGGATCCGGAGTGGGCGATCACCACGGCTCCGGCGCCGGTCACCATCGCCAACGACCCGCTCGCCGCCGCCCGTTCGCTCGATCTCGCCTGAGGCAGCCAAACCGACACTTGCTCCTTTATGGGCATTTTGGTCGCAAAGGCGTCTTCTGGCGGTACAACTATGGGGTGGCTACCGACCCGGTGGCTGCCGAGGCTCGGCGGACACCCGACGCGACAGGCGTCGCGCCCGTGGTGGCCGCGCAGTCACGGACCTCCTACCTGGACCTGCTGCGCGCGGCGGCACTGGCCCGGGTGCTGCTGTACCACGCCACCGGGTGGCTGTGGCTGAGCCTGCTGGTCCCGGCGATGGGCGTCATGTTCGGCGTCGCCGGCGCGTTGCTCGCCGCGTCGCTGGACCGGTACGGCACCCGTGCCGTCGGCCGTCGGATGCGGCGGCTGCTGGTGCCGTTCTGGGCCTTCGGCGCGACGGTGCTGGTGCTGGTGGCCGTCGCCGGTCAGGTCTCCGGCACGCCGAGCGGGTTCGGTTGGGGCGACGTCTGCTGGTGGCTGCTGCCGCTGCGGGTGCCGTCGGCCGGCGCGATGTCCTGGGGGTGGGCGTTCACCGTCGGCCTCTGGTACGTCTCGACGTACCTGTGGCTGACCCTGCTCTCACCGCTGCTCCTGCCGTTGTACCGCCGCTGGCCGTGGCCCGTGCTGGCGGCGGCCACCGCCCTGCCGGTGTGTGCTCATCTCGCCGGGGTGACCCAGTTCTACTTCGTCGTGTCGTACCTGCCCTGCTGGCTGCTGGGTTTCGCGTACCACGACGGACTGCTGCGGCGGGTGCCGGCCCGCCTCTACCACGGTCTGGTCCTGGTGCTGGCCACCGTCGGTGGCACCTGGGTGCTGCTCGCCGCCACCACGGGTGCGCCGGGCGAGCTCAACCACATCCCGGCCGGTTCCACCATCTGGTCGATGGCCTGGGTCGCGGCGCTGTTGCGGTGGGCCCCCCGGTCGACCGCTGTTGCCCGGTCGACCGGGGAGGTCCGGCCGACGCGGGGCGGCGGGCTGCTGCGCCTGGTCAACGCCCGGGCGCTCACCGTCTATCTGTGGCACATCCCGGCCAGTGCGGCGATCACCGCCCTGCTCATGCCGTGGCTCTCCTTCGACTCCGTCGCCCACGTGGGGATACGGCTGGTCGGGATGGTCCTGCTGACGGCCGTCGCGGCGCTGGCCGTCGGGTGGATCGAGGACCTCGCCGCCCGGCGGCGTCCACGGCTGCTGCGGGTGGGCGCCCCGGCGGTGTCCCGCTCGACGCGCCGTGGTGGTGCGGGCGTGCCGCGTGGACGGACCGCCGTCGACGGGCCGATGCCGCCGGTCGGGGCTGAACGAGGGTGAGCCGGCGGAGGGTCAGCCCCGGGGTGCGACAGCGCCGGCGACGGTCCGGATGACCAGGCCGAGGGCCTCGTGCCGGGAGACCTCGTGGGAGGCCAGGTAGCTCCAGCCGGCGTAGAGCTGGGACCAGAGCACCGACTGCACCCACGGCGCGGGCAGCGCCGGGTCGATGCTGCCGTCGGCGTGGCCGCGCGCGATCATCGCGTAGAAGTCGTCGTCGCAGACCTCGGTGCCCCAGATCGGGTCCTCGATGATCGTCGGCTCGGCGAAGACGAGCGAGAGCAGGTCACCCAGGTCGAAGTACTCCGCGCAGAGACGGAGCAGCGCCTCGGCGCCGGTGCCGTCGGCCAGGCGGGCGCGTCCGGTGGCCTCGTTGAGCCGGTTCGCGCCTTCGGCGGCCACGGCGGCCAGCAGGTCGGAGCGTTCGGCGAAGTAGCGGTGCAGGGTGGTCCGGCCGACCTGGGCGGCGGTGGCGATCTCGCTCAGGCTGGCGGCCTGGTTGTGGCTGAGCACCTCGATCGCGGCCTGCAGGATCGCCTGCCGGGTCCGCGCCCGGCTGCCGCTCTGGTCGGTGGTCATCACGCCGGACAGGTTACCAACGTACAGATTCGGAATATTGCTTGCCCGTAGTGGAACAGTGGTGTTCCATTGCCGGGTGACTGTGACCGCCGTACCCGCCGCGACCGAATCGGAGCCGACCGCCCCGAGGGCCCGGACCCGGCTGCTGCTGACCTACCTCCGGCCGCACTGGCCGGCCATGCTGGTCGGGCTGCTGCTCGGCCTGGTCGCCAACGCGGCCGGGCTGGCCACCCCGCTGGTGACCAAGTGGGTGCTGGACACCCTCGGCGCCGGTGAGTCGCTGGCCCGACCGGTCGCCGTGCTGCTGGTGCTCGTGGTGGTGGGTGCCGCCATCTCGCTGTGGCAGTGGATCCTGATGGGCCGCATCGCCGAACGGGTGGTGCTCGACGCCCGCACCGGGGTGATCCGCCGTTACTTCGCCGCCCGGATCGACCAGCTCACGCACCGCTCCGGCGGTGAACTGGTCACCCGGGCCACCTCCGACCCTGCGTTGCTGCACCAGGCGTCCGGCAGCCTGGTGGGCCTGACCAACGGTGCGTTGGCGCTGGTCGGAACGCTGGTGCTGATGGGTGCGCTCGACCTGGTGCTGCTCGGCGCCACCATGGTCGCGGTGGTCGTGGTGGCGGTCCTGATGGGATACCTGCTGCCCTCGATCGGCCGCGCCCAGGAAGCGGCGCAGGAATCCGTCGGGCGGTTCGGCGGGGCCCTGGAGGGTTCTCTGCGCGCCATCCGGACGGTCAAGGCCAGTCGCGCCGAGCAGCGCCAGACGTCGGCGCTCACCACGCACGCCCGCGAGGCCGCCGAGCACGGGCTCCGCGCGGCCCGACGCAGCGCCCTGGTGTGGACCATCTCCTGGACCGGCATCCAGCTCGCCGTCATCGTCATCCTGGGCGTCGGGGCGGCACGGGCCGAACGCGGCCTGATCGAGGTCTCCACCCTGATCGCGTTCCTGCTCTACGCCTTCGGGCTGATGGGGCCGATCGGCGAGCTGACCCAGAACCTCACCGCCATGCAGGCCGGGATCGCGGCGGCCGGTCGGCTCCGTGAGATCGAGGCGGTCGAGGCCGAACCCGGTTCGTCGCCGACCGTCACCGCGTCCGCCGCGCCGGAGCCGGTACCGCCGGTCGTCACCGCCGGCCACCGCGACCGCTCCGGGCCGGTGCTGACGCTGCGGGGCGTCACCGCCCGGTACGCGCCCTCCGCGCCACCCGCCGTGCGCGACATCGACCTGGAGATCCCCCGCGTCGGCCACACCGCGCTGGTCGGGCCCTCCGGAGCCGGCAAGACCACACTCTTCTCCCTGCTGCTGCGCTTCGTCGAACCGGAGCACGGGGAACTGCTGCTCGACGGCCGGCGCTACCCGGACCACACCCCGGCGCAGATCCGTGGGCGTCTGGCCTACGTGGAGCAGGAGGCGCCGGTCGTGCCCGGCACCATCGGGGACAACCTGCGCTTCACCCACCCCGACGCGAGCGACGACGAACTCTGGGCCGCGCTGCGGGCGGTGAACCTGCACGAGAAGGTGAGCGGGCTGGAACTCGGGCTGGACACGCCGCTGGCGGCCACCACCGTCTCCGGCGGCGAACGGCAGCGCATCGCGCTGGCGCGGGCGGTGCTGCGGACGCCGGACGTGCTGTTGCTCGACGAGGCCACCTCGCAGGTCGACGGCCTGACCGAGGCGGTGGTGAGCCGGTGCGTCCGGCAGCGGGCCGAGGAAGGTGCGGTGGTGACGATCGCGCACCGACTCTCCACCGTGCTCGACGCCGACCAGATCGTGGTGATGGAGCGGGGCCGGATCCGCGCGGTCGGGGACCACGCCACCCTGCTGCGCACCGACGAGCTGTATCGGGACCTGGTGGCGTCGCTGCGGATCGGCACCGCCGAACCGGTGCCCGCCGGGCCCGCCCCGGACACCGACGGGCGAATCGGGTCGGGCACACTGCTCGTGCCCTTCGAACGTCTCCCCCAGGAGTGAGCCACGCCGATGTCGCTGCTCGCCAGATTCAGCCTCGCCAACCGAGGGCTGGTCGCCCTCATCGCGGTGGTGACCACGGCGTTCGGTGCGTACGCCGTGCCGTCGCTGAAGCAGCAACTCCTGCCCTCGTTGGAGTTCCCCGCCGCGTTCATCGTGGCGTCCTACCCCGGTGCCGGACCCGAGGTCGTCGAGTCCCAGGTGACCGTCCCGATCGAGAACAGCCTGCGGGGCATCCCCGCGCTGGACAGCGTCACCTCCACCTCCCGCGAGGGACTGAGCACCATCCAGGTGCAGTACGAGTTCGGCACCGACCTGGACGACGTGGTCAACCGGATGCAGACCGCGCTCAACCGCACCCGGTTGCCCGACGACGTCGAGCCGCAGGTGATCGCGGGCAGCACGGACGACCTGCCGGCCGTGGTGCTGGCCGCCAGCGGCGGTGACGACGAGCGTGCCCTCGCGGCCAAGCTGCGGGACACGGTGGTGCCCGAGCTGGCGGCCATCGAGGGCGTACGCGGTGTCGAGCTGACCGGCGTCCGTGACGACCTGGTGGTCATCACCCCCGACCCGGCCAAGCTGTCCCGGGCCAAGGTGCAGCCGACCGCGATCGGCACCGCGTTGCAGGCCAACGGGGTGTCGGTGCCCGCCGGGGCGGTCCTGGACGGCAACCGGGCGCTGCCGGTGCAGGTGGGCGCGCCCCTGACCACGCTGGACGACCTGCGGGCCGTCATCGTCGCGCCGCCGAAGGGCAAGACCGGTCCGGTCCGTCTGGGTGACGTCGCCACCGTCTCCGAGCAGCTCGCCCCGGCCACCGCGATCACGCGTACCAACGGTCGTGAGAGCCTCGGCATCACGGTCACCGCCGACCCGGACGGCAACGCGGTGCAGATCTCGCACGAGGTGGCCGACCGGCTCGACGGACTGCGGGCCGCCACCGGTGCCGAGTTGACCGTCGTGCTCGACCAGGCCCCGTTCGTGGAGAAGTCGATCAAGACGTTGAGCACCGAGGGTCTGCTGGGCCTGATCATGGCCGTGGTGGTCATCCTGGTGTTCCTGCTGTCGATCCGCTCCACCGTGGTCACCGCGGTCTCCATCCCGCTGTCGGTGGTGGTCGCGCTGCTCGCCCTCTGGATCGGCGACTACTCGCTCAACCTGCTCACCCTCGGCGCGTTGACGGTCGCCGTCGGGCGGGTGGTGGACGACTCGATCGTGGTGCTGGAGAACATCAAACGGCACCTGACGTACGGCGGACCGAAGCGGGAGGCGATCCTCACCGCCGTCCGCGAGGTGGCCGGAGCAGTCACCGCCTCCACCCTGACCACGGTCGCGGTCTTCGCGCCGATCGCTTTGGTCGGCGGCTTCGTCGGCCAGCTCTTCGCGCCGTTCGCGATCACGGTCACGGTGGCGCTGCTGGCCTCGCTGCTGGTCTCGCTGACGGTGGTGCCGGTGCTCGCGTACTGGTTCCTCAAGCCGGTGACCGGCGCCCACGGGGCGACCGTGCGCCGTGCCGCCGAGGAACGGGAACTGCGCAGCCCGTTGCAGCGGGCGTACCTGCCGGTGATCCGGTTCGCCACCGGCCGGCGGGCGTTCCGCCTGGCCACCCTGGCGGCCGGTCTGGTGGTGCTGCTCGGCACGTTCGGCCTGGCCCGGCAGTTGGAGACCAACTTTCTCGACGACTCCGGCCAGGACACCCTGAACATCCGGCAGGAGTTGCCGGTGGGCACCGGGCTGGGCGGCACCGATGCGGCGGCCCGCCGGGTCGAGGCGGTGCTGGCGGAGACGCCGGGGGTGCGGTCGTACCAGGTCACCGCCGGTGGCGGCGACTCGCCGTGGGGTGGTGGCGCCGGCAACAACGTGGCCAGCTACGCGCTGCTGCTCGGCGAGGGGACCGATGCCAAGGAGATGCGCGGCATCCTGCGGGACCGGATCGGCGCGCTCGGCGCCGACGCGGGCGAGATCACGTTCCCGGCGGGCCAGGGCGGCGCGTCCGCGAACGAGCTGGCCGTGGTGGTGCGGGCCGCCGACCCCGAGGCGCTGACCCGCGCGGCCGAGCAGGCGCAGGCGGTGCTGACCCGCCTGCGGGGCGTCGAGGACGTCTCGTCCACCCTGACCGAGCAGGTGCCACGGGTGGAGGTGACCGTCGACCGGACGGCCGTCAGCCGGGCCGGGCTCACCGAGGCCGCGGTCGGTCAGCTCGTCGCGCAGGCGTTCCGGGGTACGCCGCTCGGCCAGGTGAGCCTGGACGGCGGTGCGCGCGACGTGGTGCTGCGGCTGTCCGCGCAGCCGCCGACGACCGTGACCGAGCTGCGCGAGATGCGGGTCGGCGCGGTCAAGCTGGACGACATCGCCGAGGTCACCGAGACCACCGGACCGCAGCAGGTGCGACGGATCGACGGTGAGCGCAGCGTCTCGGTCACCGGCACGGTCACCGGCTCCGACCTGGGTGCGATCAGCGCCGAGCTGCAACGCGAGCTGGACGCGATCGACGTACCCGGAGCGACCCTGACCATCGGTGGCGTCAGCGCCGAGCAGCGGGACACCTTCGCCGATCTCGGTCTGGCCGTGCTGGCCGCGATCGCGATCGTGTTCCTGATCATGATGGCGACCTTCCGCAGCGTCGTACAGGCGCTGATCCTGCTGGTCTCGATCCCGTTCGCGGCCACCGGCGCGGTCGCCCTGCTGCTGGCCACCGGCACCGCGTTGAGCGTGCCGGCGCTGATCGGCGTGCTCATGCTCGTCGGCATTGTGGTGACCAACGCGATCGTGCTGCTGGACCTGGTCAACCAGTACCGCGCCCAGGGGATGGGCGTGCGGGAGGCGGTGGTCGAGGGTGGACGCCACCGGCTCCGCCCGATCCTGATGACCGCCATCGCGACCATCTTCGCGTTGACGCCGATGGCCTTCGGGCTCACCGGCGAGGGCGGTTTCATCTCCCGGCCCCTGGCGATCGTGGTGATCGGCGGTCTGCTCAGCTCCACCCTGCTCACGCTGATCCTGGTGCCCACGCTGTACGCCATGGTGGAGGACACCAAGGAGTCGGTGCTGGCCCGGCGTCGGGGCCGGTCCGGCCCGTCGTCCGAGGACGAGCCGCGCGACGCCGACCCGGACGACGCGCCCGGCGACGAGCCGGCCGGACGGGAGGCGACGGCGACCGCGCCGCCCGCCGAGGAGCGCAGACCGGAGAGCCGGCCGGTGCCGGCGGCACCCTCCGGCGCCCTGATCGAGAGCACCGACCAGTTCGAGGTGCTCCGGCTGCCGAAGACCCGCAACTCACCGTTCCCACCCACCGAGTGAAAGGAGGGGTCCCCTGCTAACGCCTCGTGCATAGCAGGGGACCCCTCCTTACATCCGGGTGTCCGCGCCCCGACTCACCGGGGGAGTACGGCCGGGTAGGGTCCGGCTCGTGGCGTCCACCGTCGGGGTCATCACCCGCAACCGGAACTTCCGCAGTCTCTTCCTGGCTCAACTGGTGGTCTTCGGCGCCGACTGGTTCGTGATGGTGCCGCTGTTGGTCCTGTTGCCGCAGCTCACCGGCAGTGGCGTGTGGGGCGCGCTCGTGTTGGCCGTGGACACCGGCATCGTGGCGCTGCTGCTGCCGTACACCGGGACCGTCGCCGACCGCTTCGACCGTCGTACGATCATGATCGCCGCGAATGTGGCCGCGCTCGTCGGCGCCCTGCTGCTGCTCGGCGTACGCGACGCCGGCACCGCCTGGCTGGCGATGCTCGGTATCGGCGTGATCGCGGTGGCCAAGGCGTTCTACTCCCCGGCCGCGCAGGCGGCCCTGCCGAACGTGCTCGACCCGGACGAGCTGGCGGCGGGCAACGCGGTGGCCGGGTCGGCCTGGGGCACCATGACCGTCGTCGGTGCCTCCCTCGGCGGGGTCCTCAGTGCCGCCGCCGGGCCGTACGTCTGCTTCTGGGTCGCCGCGGTCGCGCTGGTGCTCGCCGCGCTGCTGGCCACCCGCATCCGCCGGCCCCTCCAGGCGGCGCGCGAGCAGGACGAGGCGCCGCCGCAGACCTGGGCGGCGATCCGCGAGGCGCTGGGCTACATCGCGCACCGCCCACGGGTGCTGGCCCTGGTGACGGTGAAGTCGGCGGTCGGCCTGGGCAACGGCGTGCTGACCGTCTTCCCGTTGCTGGCCGGGGTGTACGGGGTCGGCGCGCTCGGCACCGGCCTGCTGTTCGCGGTACGCGGCGCGGGCGCGCTGGTCGGCCCGATCCTGATGCGCCGGGTACTGACCAACCGGGCCTGGCTGCTGCCCGGACTGGCACTGTCCATGTCGGCGTACGGGCTGGCCTATCTGGGCACTTCGGTGGTGCCCTGGTTCCCGCTGGTGCTGGTGCTGGTCTTCGTGGCGCACTTCGCCGGCGGCAGCAACTGGGTGATGTCGAACTTCGCGTTGCAGGGCGAGGTGCCGGACCGGTTACGGGGCCGGGTGTTCGCCACCGACATGATGCTGGCGACCCTGGCGATCTCGGTCAGCCAGCTCGCGGTCGCCGCCGTGGTGGACGTGGTGGACGAACGGATCGTGCTGGCCAGTTGCGGCCTGGTCACGTTGACGTACGCGATCGGTTGGCGGGTGGCCACCCGACGGCTCTCGCTCGCCGCCCCGGCGCCGACCGTCGCCGAGACCGGGACCCGGTAGAACCGCCCCGTTAGCGCGTGACGGTGGGCGGCCGGTACGGGTCCGCCGAAGGTCCGTACGGGTCGGCCGGCGGCTGGTACGCGTCCGCCGGAGGTCGGTACGCGTCGGCTGGCGGCGGACCCCAGGCCGTGGGGGCGCCCGGTGCGGCGGCGCCCGGTGCCGGCGCCCTCCGGTGGCCGACCAGCGCGGCCGCGATCAGCAGCCCGACTCCGGCCGGGAAGAGCAGTGCGTTGATCACCCCGACGACCAGGGACAGCGCGCTGAACCGGGCGGTACCCCCGGTGACCGCCCAGGGCAACGCGACCGACCACACGAGGCTGATCAGCGTGGCGGCCAGCAGGACGGCGAGCCCGGCCAGCAGCAGACGACGGGCCGCTCCCGGCAGCCGCCCCCGGGCCGACGTCGCCAGCACACCTCCGGTGATCAGCACCATCAACGTCGGCAGATCCATCGCTACCTGCACCAGCAGATATCTGACGTCGCTCACGCAGTCCTCCCGAAGCCGTCGGTCTGGGCAGACTAGGACCTGTGGGCAAGGGTGCCGGGCGCGAGGTGCGTCCCAGGGGGCGGGCAGCGCGTCGGGCGTCGCCGGTGGGGCCCTAGCATGGGCGGCGTGCCGACCACATTCGCCGCCGGCCCGGTCCGGGTCCGGGTCCCCGCCACCAGTGCGAACCTGGGTCCCGGCTTCGACGCCCTGGGCCTCGCCCTCGCGCTCTACGACGACGTCGCCGCCGAGGTGACGGCGGGTGGCGTGACCGTGTCGGTGGCCGGTGAGGGCGCCGACGACCTGCCGGTCGACGACGGACACCTGGTGGTACGCGCCATGCGGGCGACCTTCGACGAGCTCGGCGGCCAGCCGTCCGGGCTGGCGTTGGAGTGTGTCAACCGGATCCCGCAGGCGCGTGGCCTCGGTTCCTCCTCGGCCGCGATCGTGGCCGGTGTGCTGCTGGCCCGTGCCCTGGTGGTCGACGGGGAGCAGCGGCTCGACGAGGCCGCCGCGTTGCGGTTGGCCGCCCGGATCGAGGGGCATCCGGACAACGTCGCGCCCTGCCTGCTCGGCGGGTTCACGCTGGCCTGGACGGAGTCCGGCGGTGCGCGGGCGGTGTCGTTGCCGGTGGCCGAGGGCGTACACCCGACGGTGCTGGTGCCGACCGAGCGCGGACTGACCGCGTCGGCGCGGGCGGCGTTGCCGGCGACCGTGCCGCACGCCGACGCCGCGCTCAACGCCGGACGGGCGGCGCTGCTGGTGCACGCGTTGACCACCGAGCCGGGTCTGCTGCTGCCGGCCACCGTCGACCGGTTGCACCAGAGTTATCGCGCATCGTCGATGCCGGGTACGGCCGCAGTGGTCGAGGAGTTGCGTGCGGCCGGTGTGGCAGCCGTGGTCAGTGGTGCCGGACCGACCGTGCTCGCCCTGTCTGAGCTGCCGGAAGGCTTCGACGCGGGAACAGAATGGCAGATTCTGCGGTTGCCGATAGACGTGCCCGGCGCGCAGGTCGAGCAGGGTAGACTCGGACACGCGGAGCGGGACCCTGTTGCCGCAGGTCGGAAGAGTTGATTACGCTCTAGACTTAGCACAGCCGCGAAGCATGCGATCTCCTGCGGGTCGGCGCACCCCCGAAGCTCTCGGCGGTAAGCCCGTCACCCCTGCCTAGGCACACGCCGCACCGCAGTCTTCACTGGTCGCCGCAGACGGCGAAACCCGCTCACCAGCTTCCTGGTGGGTCGGGCGACCGACCGGCTGCTGTGTCACAGACTCCCGCGAAGCGTCATGCGAGGCGGGTGCACCGAGGCCGCCCGGCCACCTGTTAGTCGATTCCGGGCAGTCCCGGCCTTATCGAGGGAAGGAATCCATTGAGCGACACCACCGACGTGACGTCGGATGTTTCCAACGTCGCTGGCGATGCCACCACCGCTGCCCCTGCCCGGCGTCGGCGCAGCGGCACCGGCCTGTCGGCGATGCTGCTGCCGGAGCTACAGAGCCTGGCCGCGTCGCTCGGCATCTCGGGTACGGCTCGTATGCGCAAGGGCGAGCTGATCAGCGCGATCTCCGAGCGCCAGGGCAGCGCCGCCGGGGCCCCTCGACCACGGGCCGAGGTCGCGGCGGCCGCCGCACCGGTCCGCGAGGAGGTTCACGCGGAGGTCCGCGACGCGGGTGAGCGGCCGGAGGCCGAGCGCCGCACCGAGCAGCCGGCGGCGAGCGTCGAGACCGAGGGACGTAGCCGGACCCGGCGCAGCCGGACCGCCGCTGCGGAGCCCCGGACCGAGGAGCCCCGGACCGAGGAGCCCGCCGCCGAGACCGGTGAGCGCACCGAGGGCCGGTCCGGCCGCGAGCGCGGCGCCGAGCGTGCGGAGCGGAGCGACCGCGCCGAGCGTGGCGACCGTGCGGAGCGGGGCGAGCGCAACGAGCGCGGCACCGACCGCGCGGAGAAGACCGACCGCGCCGAGCGTGGCACCGACCGCGCCGAGCGTGCGGAGCGGGGCGACCGTGGCGACCGCACCGAGCGGGGCGAGCGCACTGACCGCACCGAGCGGGGCGAGCGCACCGAGCGGGGTGACCGCGGCGACCGCAACGACCGCAGTGACCGCAACGACCGGGGTGACCGGGGCGAGCGCGGGCAGCGGGTCGATCGGGACAACGACGGTGACGACGACGAGGGCGGCGGTCGGCGTAGCCGGCGCAGCCGCTTCCGGGACCGCCGACGCGGTCGTGGCGACCGTAACGAGGGCGGCGGCACCGATAGCGGTCGTGAGCCGCAGGTCAGCGAGGACGACGTACTCGTCCCGGTGGCCGGCATCGTCGACGTGCTCGACAACTACGCCTTCGTCCGGACCACCGGCTACCTGGCCGGTGCCAACGACGTGTACGTCTCGATGTCCCAGATCAAGAAGTACGGACTGCGGCGTGGTGACGCGATCACCGGCGCGGTCCGCGCGGCACGCGACGGCGAGCAGCGGCGGGACAAGTACAACCCGCTGGTCCGGCTGGACACCATCAACGGGATGGAGCCGGACGAGGCCAAGCGTCGGCCGGAGTTCTACAAGCTCACCCCGCTGTACCCGCAGGAGCGGCTGCGGCTGGAGACCGAGCCGCACATCCTCACCACCCGGGTGATAGACCTGGTCATGCCGATCGGCAAGGGCCAGCGGGCACTGATCGTCTCGCCGCCGAAGGCGGGTAAGACGATGGTGCTCCAGGCGATCGCGAACGCCATCACGCACAACAACCCGGAGTGCCACCTGATGGTGGTGCTGGTGGACGAGCGACCCGAAGAGGTCACCGACATGCAGCGGTCGGTGAAGGGCGAGGTCATCGCGGCCACGTTCGACCGTCCGCCGCAGGACCACACCACCGTCGCCGAGCTGGCGATCGAGCGGGCCAAGCGCCTGGTCGAGCTGGGTCACGACGTGGTCGTCCTGCTCGACTCGGTGACCCGGCTCGGCCGGTCGTACAACCTGGCGGCGCCGGCCAGCGGCCGGATCATGTCGGGTGGTATCGACTCCACCGCGCTGTACCCGCCGAAGCGGTTCCTCGGCGCGGCCCGGAACATCGAGAACGGCGGCTCGCTGACCATCCTCGCCACCGCGCTGGTGGAGACCGGTTCGATGGCGGACACGGTCATCTTCGAGGAGTTCAAGGGCACCGGCAACGCGGAGCTGAAGCTGGACCGGAAGATCGCCGACAAGCGGACCTTCCCGGCCATCGACATCCACCCGTCCGGTACGCGCAAGGAGGAGATCCTGCTCGCGCCGGAGGAGCTGGCCATCGTGCACAAGCTCCGCAAGGTGCTGCACTCGCTGGACTCGCAGGCGGCGCTCGACCTCCTGCTGGACCGGCTCAAGCAGTCCCGCACCAACATCGAGTTCCTGATGCAGATCGCCAAGTCGACGCCGGGGGAGTGACCTCCACCGGGTGACACTCGGCGAAGGGGCGCGGCCGACACGGTCGCGCCCCTTCGCCGTACCCGCCGGAGGTTCTCTCCTGCGCCACGGCGGCCCCACCGACCTCTCGCGTACCGCCGCCGGCAGGTCGGAATGCGCGAGCCCGCGCGGGGAATGCCGAGGACGGGTCCGGCGTTGACCTGGTCGATCAGCCGGTACGGCCCGCTTCGCGGGTCTGCTGGGCCCCATGGCAGACTGGTCAATCGGCCACCGGTTCCGGTTCACGCCCCGTTCGCGCGTACTGGCGCGCGAGGGCGACCCGGCGACCACGACGAGAGGACCGAGGCGAGATGAAGTCCAACATCCACCCGGAGTACGTGACCACGAACGTCACCTGCTCCTGCGGCAACACCTTCACCACCCGCAGCACCGCGAAGGGCGGCGCGATCCACGTCGAGACGTGCAGCGCCTGCCACCCGTTCTACACGGGCAAGCAGCGTGTCCTGGACACCGCGGGCCGGGTCGCGAAGTTCCAGCAGAAGTACGCCAAGGTTCAGGCCAAGAAGGCCAAGTAGCTCCTGGTCCGACGCCCGCGTCCGGTTTCTCCCGGACGCGGGCGTCGTCCGTCTGTCGTCCGGTCTCCCCGCCGTCCAAGGAGCGATCCGCAGCATGAGCAGCGAGCGCCTGGCCGCCCTCCTCGACGAGTACGCCGAGTTGGAGAAGCGCCTGGCCGACCCCGCCATCCACGCCGACCAGGGCACCGCCCGTCGGGTCGGCCGCCGGTACGCCGAACTGGTGCCGCTGCACAAGGCCGCCGGGGAGTTGGCGCAGGCCCGGGCCGACCTGGTCGCGGCACGGGAGTTGGCCGCCGAGGACGCGTCGTTCGCGGCCGAGGCGGAGACGATCGCGTCGACGCTGCCGGCCCTGGAGGAACGCCTGGCCGAGCTGCTCATCCCGCGCGACCCGCACGACGCCAAGGACGTCATCGTCGAGATCAAGGCCGGTGAGGGCGGCGAGGAGTCGGCGCTGTTCGCCGGTGACCTGCTGCGGATGTACACCCGGTACGCGGAGCGGCGGGGCTGGCTCACCGAGGTGATCGACGCCCAGGACTCCGACCTCGGTGGGGTCAAGGACGTCTCGCTGGCGATCAAGACCAAGGGCGTACCCGACGGGGGCAACGGCGTCTGGTCCCGGCTCAAGTGGGAGGGCGGCGTGCACCGGGTGCAGCGGGTGCCGGTGACCGAGTCGCAGGGGCGGATCCACACCAGCGCGGCCGGCGTCCTCGTGTTGCCGGAGGCCGAGGAGGTCGACGTCACCATCGACCCGAACGAGCTGCGGATCGACGTGTTCCGGTCGTCCGGTCCCGGTGGCCAGTCGGTCAACACCACGGACTCGGCGGTGCGGATCACCCACCTGCCGACCGGCATCGTGGTCTCCTGCCAGAACGAGAAGTCCCAGTTGCAGAACCGGGAGCAGGCCCTGCGGATCCTGCGTGCCCGGCTGCTCGCCGCCGCCCAGGAGCAGGCCGACGCCGCCGCGTCGGACGCCCGCAAGGCGCAGGTCCGTACGGTGGACCGCTCGGAGCGGATCCGCACCTACAACTTCCCGCAGAACCGGATCACCGACCACCGGATCGGCTACACCGCGTACAACCTGGATCTGGCCCTGGCCGGCGACCTGGACGGCGTGCTCGACGCGCTCAGTGAGGCGGACCGGGCCGCCCGCCTGGCCGGCGACCCGGAGCTGACCCGCCGCTGACGCCGCTCAGGCGCTGCGCGGCCGGACCTTGGCCTGCAACATCTCGCGGTCGGCGGCCTCGAAGGCGGCGCCGAGCGCGTCGCGTTGTCCCGGCCCGGCGGCGCCCACCTCGGCGAAGCCGATGCTGACGCCGACCGGCGTGCCGGGCACCAGCGACTCCCAGTCCTCGGTCCGGATCGCGGCGTCGATCCGGCGCGCGACCTCGGCGGCCTCGGACATCCCGGCACCGGCCAGCACCACGACGAACTCGTCGCCGCCGTAGCGGGCCACGAAGTCGCCCCGGCGCATCACCCGGTTGATCACCCCGGCGACGCGCTGGAGGACCAGGTCGCCCGAGTGGTGGCCGTGCCGGGTGTTGACCGCCTTGAAGCCGTCCAGGTCGCAGACGCCGATCACCACCCGTTCGCCCCGGGCGACCACCGCGGCGATGTACCGCTCCAGACGGCGCCGGTTCGGCAGCCCGGTCAGCGGATCGGTCAGCGCCTCGCCCTCGAACCGGGCCGCCTCGCGCCGCATCTCCTCGTGGTCGATCCGGGCGGCGATGCCGTCGATGTAGACGTCGCGGAGCCGGTCGTGTCGTTGCGCGGCGAGCCGGAAGGCCAGCCGGTCGGCGCGGTGCGCCGCCGCGTGGTCACCGGCGCGGGCCAACGCGATGCTGCGCAGGCGTGCCGGTTCGGCCGCGCCGAGCGTCTCGGCGGAGACCTGGACGGCGTCCAGGCGGGTGACCGCCTCGATCGGCCGACCGGCCGCCACCGCCAGGCAGGCCTGGCCGAGTTGGCGCATGTCGCGGGCCCGGGCGCTGTCCGCGCCGTGGCCGAGCAACCGGGCCGGGTCGGCCCCGGACGGCGAGTCGATCACGTCGCCGAGGGCGGCCCGGCGGGCCGCCGCGTAGCCGTACGCGGCCAGGCTGCTCGGCCGCAACCGGTCGGCGCGGCCGGCGGTGACGAACCGGTCCAGGTCGGTGGCGACGTCCCGCAGGACCCGCAGGCACCCGTCGCTGTCGCCGGTGTGGTCCAGGGCGACCGCGTTGCGCAGCCGGATCCCGGGGGCGGCGAAGGTCTCCTCCGGGATTCCGGCGGCGGTGCCGAGCTGACGGGCCCGTTCGATCGCACCGAGCGCGTACCCGTGGAAGCTGAGATAGGAGTACGCCATCGCCAGGTCGTGCCAGCCCCAGGCGGTGTCGCGGTCCGGGTCGTCGACCGCGCCCAGCGCCCGGGCGGCCTTCACCAGGTGCGTCACGCAGCGGTCCAGCGCGCCCTGGTGGTGGGCGGCCAGCGCGGCCAGCGCGTTGAGGTGGCCGTGCAGGTACGGCTCGGCGAGGTCGCGGACGGCGGCGGACGCCTCCTCGATCGCCCGGGTGTACTCCGCCGTACGGCCGAGATTGATCAACGCCGAGAGCCGCTGGACGAGCGCGTCGGCGCGGACCCGGGAGTCGCTGCTGGTGCACAGCACCCGATCCAGGAGCGCGGACGCCTCGGCCGAGCGGCTCACCTCCTGCAACGCCCGCGCCTTCGTCAGGGCGTCAACCTGGTCATCGACCCGGTCGAGCCAGCCCACCCGCGACCTCCCGTCGGTGTGTCGCCGGATGCACCCGCTTATGCACGTGCACCGCGACGACTCATGATTATGGCGTGACCTCCGTGCCGCAACACCCGTCCGAAGGGACGAGACGTGAGCGCCCCACCGTCGTGCTGGCGTGGGCCGCCCGTGCGCTGGCCGACGCCGGGGTGCCCTCGGCCCGTGCCGAGGCGGAGATTCTGGCCGCGTACGTGCTGGCCGTGCCCCGGGGACGGCTGGCGCTCGCGGACGGTCTCACCGACGAGCAACGCGACCGTTTCGAGGCGTTGGTGAGCCGGCGTTGCCGGCGTGAACCGCTGCAACATCTCACCGGGAGCGCCGGCTTCCGGCATCTGGAACTGGCCGTCGGGCCGGGCGTCTTCGTGCCCCGCCCGGAGACCGAGCTGCTCGCCGGCTGGGGTGTCGAGCGGGCCGCCGAGCGGGTGGCCGACGGGGTGACGCCGGTGGTGGTGGACCTGTGCAGCGGGTCGGGGGCGATCGCGTTGGCGGTGGCGCAGGAGGTGCCGGCCGCCCGCGTGGTGGCGGTGGAACGTGCGCCTGCCGCGCTGGCCTGGCTGCGTCGCAACGCGGCGACCCGGGCGGCGGCGGGGGACCGGCCGATCGAGGTGCTGGCGGCCGACGTGACCGCACCGGACCTGCTGGCGGAGCTGGTCGGCCGGGTGGACGTGCTGCTCTGCAACCCGCCGTACGTGCCGCTCGCGGTGGTCGTACCGCCGGAGGTGGCCGGGCACGACCCGGCGGAGGCGGTGTTCGGCGGGGACGACGGTCTGACCGTGATCCGTCCGGTGCTGCGGCGGGCGGCGGCCCTGCTGCGGCCCGGTGGTGCGCTCGGGGTGGAGCACGACGACACCCACGGCGCGTCGGTGCCCGACCTGCTCGCCGCCGACGGCCGGTACACCGCGATCACCGCGCACCACGACCTCGCCGGCCGCTCCCGTTTCGCCACCGCGTTCCGTCGCACGGACCACCGGCGACCCGCGACGGCCGACACGTGGCAGACTGGCTCCTCGTGATGCTCTACGACTGCCGGTCCCTCGCCGACCGGGACCGCGGCATCGCTGCGGCCATCGAGGCGGTGCGCAACGGCGAACTGGTCGTCCTGCCGACCGACACCGTGTACGGGGTCGGTGCCGACGCCTTCACGCCGTACGCGGTGAAGGCGTTGGTGGACGCCAAGGGTGGGACGCAGGCGTCGCCGCCGGTGCTGATCGGCTCCCGACACACCCTCGACGGTCTGGTCTACACGCTGCCGCAGGCCGCCCGGGATCTGGTGGAGGCGTTCTGGCCGGGGGCGCTGACCATCCTGGTGAAGCACTCGGCGAGCCTGCGGTGGGATCTCGGTGACGACAGCGGGGTGGTGGCGGTCCGGATGCCGCTGCACCCGGTGGCGCTGGAGGTGCTGCGGGAGACCGGGCCGATGGCGGTCGCCTCGGCCAACAAGATCGGCCGTCCGGCGGCGCAGACCGCCGACGAGGCGCGGGAGCAGCTGGCGTACTCGGTGCGGGCGTACCTGGAGGCCGGACCGGCCGTCGACCCGCTGCCCAGCACGATCGTCGACCTGACCGGCGAGGTGCCGACGATGGTCCGTGAGGGCGCCATCGACCTGGCCCGGCTGCGCGACGTGGTGCCGGAGCTGGTCGAGAGCCGGGTGGCGTGAATGCCTCCGTTCACCGTCCTGCACGTCTGCATGGGGAACATCTGCCGCTCGCCGATGGCGGAGCGGCTGCTCACCCTCGCGGTGGGCCAGCGACTGGCCCGGCGTGACCTGGACCCCGGCCGGGTGGAGGAGCTGCTGCACAGCCACAGCGCGGGCACCGGGGGCTGGCACGCGGGCGAGGAGATGAACCCGCCGGCGGCCCGCCAGGTGACCACCCGGGGCGGCACCGTGAGCGGCTTCGCCGCGCGGAAGCTGCGTTCCGACCACATCGACGCCGCGGACCTGGTCCTGACCGCCACCGCCGACCAGCAGGAGTACGTGGTGGCGTTGCGCCCCGACGCCGCCGCGCGCACCTTCGTGCTGGGTGAGTTCGGTCGGCTGCTGACCGCGCTGGACCGCGACGGACTGCCCTCGGTCGAGGCCACCCCGGACGCGGTGTACGCCCGGGGCGTGGCGGTGGTGGAGGCCGCGAACGTCGCCCGTCAGGGCACGTCGTTGCTGCCCAGCGACGACCTCGACGATCCGTGGGGACGCGGCGACCAGTGCTTCAGCCGGGTGGCGGACGAGATCGAGGAGACGATCCATCCGCTCGCGGCGATCCTGCTGCCCTGATCGGTGAATTACCTCCGGGTTTGAGGAAAACCGAGGCGTAAAGGGTGGTTAGCGCCATTCTGGGAGGGTCCTGACGGCTCCTGCGGGGAGAGCTGATGACCCGGGCGTTCCTGCCGAAAGTGTTCACCGTTCTGCTGGCCGGCACGCTGGCCGGCCTGGCGCTGGCGGTGGCGGCACTGCCGGCCGCGCTGGTGTTCGGGATCGGCTTCTCGGCGGTGGCCGAGCCGTACACCGAGCTGCCCAACACACTCCGGACGCCACCCACGGCCCAGCGGTCCAACCTGTACGCCAAGGACGGCACCACCCTGATCACCTCCTTCTATCAGGAGGACCGGGTGGACGTGCCGCTGGACGAGGTGGCCCCGGTGATGCGCCAGGCCATCATCGCCGCCGAGGACGTCCGGTTCCACGAGCACAGCGGCGTCGACCTGCGGGGCGTGGCGCGGGCCTTCGCCGCCAACCAGGGCTCCGGCGGCACCCGGCAGGGTGCCTCCACGCTGACCATGCAGTACGTCCGCAACGTGTTGAGCACGGACCCCCGGTTGACCGAGTCGCAACGGGCGGCGGCCACCGAGGTGAGCACCGCCCGCAAGATCCAGGAGATGCGGTACGCGCTGGCGCTGGAACGGGAGCTGACCAAGGACCAGATCCTGGCCCGGTACCTCAACATCGCGTACTTCGGTGCCGGGGCGTACGGCGTCGCCGCCGCCAGCAAGCGCTACTTCTCCACCTCGCCGGACCGGCTCACGCTGGCACAGGCGGCGATGCTGGCCGGGCTGGTCCGTTCCCCGCACACCGACGACCCGATCAACGGTGACGCGGACGCGGCCACCGCCCGCCGGGGGTACGTGCTGGACCAGTTGGTCGCCACCGGTCAGGTCACCGGCGAGGTGGCGGACGCGGCCCGGGCGGAAGCGCTGAACCTGCGCCCCAGCGAGACGCCGAACGACTGCACGGCGGTGCCCTCGGGACACAACGACTGGGGCTTCTTCTGTGACTGGTTCACCCGCTGGTGGAACGAGCAGAAGGCGTTCGGCGGCACGGTCGACGAGCGGCAGCGCACCCTGCGCCGGGGCGGCTTCACCATCGTCACCTCGCTCGACCCGAGCGTGCAGCGGGCCACCACCGAGCAGGTGCGGCGGGTCTACTCGGTGGACGAGCCGCATGCCATGCCGACGGCGGTCGTCGAGCCCGGCACCGGTCGGGTGCTCGCCATGTCGGTCAACCGCAACTACAGCGTCGCGGCCAACCCGCACGGGCAGACCAACTACCCGAACACGGTCAACCAGCTCGTCGCCGGGGGCGGCACGATCGTCGGGTACCAGGCCGGTTCGACGTTCAAGCTGTTCACCATGCTGGCCGCGTTGGAGGCCGGGATGCCGCTGCGGACCGTCTACGACGCGCCGACCCGCATCCTCACCGACTACCGGATCAGCGGCGAGACGAACTGCGGCGGGTACTGGTGCCCGTCGAACGCCAGCGCCTCGATGCGCGGCGAGCACGACATGTGGTCCGCGTTCGGCGAGTCGGTCAACACGTACTTCGTCTGGCTGACCGAGCGGGTCGGCGCGGACCGCGTGGTGGAGATGGCCGAGCGGCTCGGCATCGTGCTGCGGGCCGAGGACGACGTCCGGCTGGCCCGGCACGGCGCGCGCGAGTGGGGGCCGTTCACCCTGGGGGTGGCCGCCACCACCCCGCTGGACCTGGCCGGGGCGTACGCCACGCTGGCGGCCGAGGGGACGTGGTGCGCGCCCACCCCGGTCACCTCGATCGTCGACGGCACCGGCCGCCGGGTGACCGCGGGCCAACCGGACTGCCGCCAGGTGCTCGACGTGGACGTGGCCCGCGCGGCGGCGGACGCCGCCCGCTGCCCGGTCGGGGACCAGTCGATGTACCAGGGCTGCCACGGCGGCACCGCCACCGCCCTGCGCGGACAGCTCGGTCGGCCGGTGGCCGGCAAGACGGGCAGTTCCGAGCGGTACGCCACGGAGACCGTGGTGGCCTTCACCCCGCAGCTCGCGGCGGCGGCGATGGCGGCCAACCCGGACGATCCGCAGGACGCGGTCGGCCGGGCGGTGCAGAGCCGGATGGTGGAGGGGGTGGGGGAGATCCTCGCCTTCGCGCTGCGCGACGTGCCGTCCCGGGACTTCGTGCCGCCCAGCGAGACGACCGCGTGGCGGTACACCACCACCCGCAGCGGCGACTGAGCGAGCGGGCGACGGTCAGCGCGCCGCCGGTGGCGCCTCGACGGCGGTCCGCTCGGCGTCGGCGGCGATGTTGCGGGCCATCCCGCCGAAGACCACCGCGTGGAACGGCGCCACCGCCGCCCAGTACGCGTGCCCGGCCAGGCCCCTGGGAATGAAGACGGCCCGCTGGCGGTACCGGACCTGCCCGTCGTCGTCGCGCCGCACCTGCATCTCCAACCAGGCCCGGCCGGGCAGCCGCATCTCGGCCCGCAGCCGGAGCAGCTCACCGGGGAGGATCTCCTCCACCCGCCAGAAGTCCAGCGCCTCGCCCACCCGCAGCCGGTGCGGATTCCGCCGGCCCCGGCGCAGCCCGACGCCGCCCACCAGCCGGTCCAGCCAGCCGCGCACCGACCAGGCCAGCGGGAACGAGTACCAGCCGTGCTGGCCGCCGACCCCCTCGACGACCCGCCACAGCGCCTCCGGCGAGGCCGCCACCGGCTGCTCCCGCACGTCGGTGTAGACGCTGCCGCCGCTCCAGTGCGGGTCGCTGGGCAGCGGCTCGGCCGGGGCGTCCCGGCCCGCCGCCGACGACCAGCGGGTCTCCACCTCGGCGTCGCGGACCTTGGCCAGCGCCAGATCGACCGCCCGGTCGAAGCCGGTCAACCCCTCCGGCGGGTCCGGCAGGTACGCCGCGATGTCGTGCTCGTGCGCCACCGCCTCGTGCACCAGGCTCTCCACCAGCGGACGGGCGAGGGCGTTCGGTACCGGGGTGACCAGACCGACCCAGTGCGAGGAGAGCCGGGGCGTCAACGCGCGGACCGGCAGCAGGACCCGGCGGCTCAGTCCGGCGACCCGGGCGTACCGCTGCATCATGTCGCCGAAGGTGAGCACGTCCGGGCCGGCGATGTCGAAGGCCCGGTTCACCTCCGGCGGCAGGCCCACGCAGCCGACCAGGTAGCGCAGCACGTCCCGGACGGCGATCGGCTGCACCCGGTTCGACACCCAGCGCGGGGTGACCATCACCGGCAGCCGTTCGGTCAGGTAACGCAGCATCTCGAACGAGGCCGAGCCGGAACCGATGATCACCGCCGCGCGCAGCACCACCGTGGGCACGCCGCTGCCCAGCAGGATCCGGCCCACCTCGGTCCGCGAGCGCAGGTGCGCCGAGGAGGCGTCACCGGCCGCCGGTTCCGGCCCCCCGAGATAGACGATCCGGCGTACGCCCGCCGCCTGGGCCGCCGTCGCGAAGGCCGACGCGGCCTGCCGGTCGGCGTCCTCGAAACCGGCCTGCCCGAGCGAGTGCACGAGGTAGTACGCGACGTCGACGTCGTCGAAGACCCCGGCCAGGCTCTCCGGCCGGCTCAGGTCCCCCTCGGCGATCTCGACCTGCCCGGCCCACGGCACGTCCCGCAGCCGTCCGGCCCGCCGGGCCAGGCAGCGCACGGTGTGTCCCTCGGCCAGCAGGTGCGGCGCCAGCCGCCCGCCGATGTAGCCTGTCGCACCGGTCACCAGACATCTCACGGCCTCCAGTCTGCGGCCGAATAGACTCGGGCGCTGTGGAGACCGGTAAGGGCACCTTCTGGGGGCCCGACTTCGAGCAGCTCAGCACCACGGATCCGGAGATCGCGGAGGTGGTGCTCGGCGAGCTGGACCGGCTGCGCGGCGGTCTGCAACTGATCGCCAGCGAGAACCTCACCTCCCCGGCGGTGCTGGCCGCGCTCGGCTCGACGCTGACCAACAAGTACGCCGAGGGCTATCCGGGTCGGCGCTACTACGGCGGGTGCGCCCAGGTGGACCGGGCCGAGGAACTCGGCATCGCCCGGGCCCGGGAGCTGTTCGGCGCCGAGCACGCCAACCTCCAGCCGCACTCGGGCGCGAGCGCCAACCTGGCCGCGTACGCCGCGCTGGTGCAGCCGGGTGACACGGTGCTGGCGATGGAACTGCCGCACGGCGGGCACCTGACCCACGGCAGCCGGGTGAACTTCTCCGGCAAGTGGTTCGACACGGTCGGCTACACCGTCCGGCGGGACACCGAGCTGATCGACTACGACGATCTTCGTGACCTGGCCCGCACGCACCGACCGAAGATGATCATCTGTGGCGCGACGGCGTACCCGAGGCTGATCGACTTCGCCCGGTTCCGGGAGATCGCCGACGAGGTGGGCGCGTACCTGATGGTGGACGCGGCGCACTTCATCGGGCTGGTCGCCGGGCAGGCCATCCCCTCCCCGGTGCCGTACGCCGACGTGGTCTGCGCGACCACGCACAAGGTGCTGCGCGGTCCACGCGGCGGGATCATCCTCTGCCGCGAGTCGCTGGCCGAGCGGATCGACAAGGCGGTCTTCCCGTTCACCCAGGGCGGACCGTTGATGCACGCGGTGGCGGCCAAGGCCGTCGCGTTGCGCGAGGCGGCGCAGCCGGAGTACCGCACGTACGCCGCGCAGGTGGTGGCCAACGCGCAGGCGCTCGCCGACGGGTTGGCGGCGGAGGGGATGCGGCCGGTCTCCGGCGGCACCGACACCCACCTGGCCCTGGTCGACCTGCGGGAGACCGGGGTGACCGGAGCGCAGGCGGAGGCCCGCTGCGACGCGGCGACCATCACACTGAACAAGAACGCCATCCCGTACGACCCGCAGAAGCCGATGGTCGCCTCCGGCATCCGGGTGGGCACCCCGAGCGTCACCACGCAGGGCATGGGCGAGCCGCAGATGCGCCAGGTCGCCGAGCTGATCGCCCGGGCGGTACGCACCGACCCGGCGGCTCCGGGTGGCACCGACGAGCTGGCCCGCGTCGCCTCCGACGTGGCCGAGCTGGTCGCCGAGTTCCCGGCGTACGCCCGATGACCGCGCCTCGTGCGGGGGAGCCCGGCGCCATCCGTGCCCGCCTGCCGCACCTGCGCCTGCCGCTGCTGGCCTGTGCCGGGCTGGCCGTGGTCGGCGTGCCGGTCGCCGCGCTGCTGCGGGGCCCGACCGGCGCGGCCGGGGTGGCCGCCGGGATCGGTCTGGTGATGGTGAGCTACCTGGTCTCCGGGTTCTCGGTGGCCTGGGCGGACGCGGTGAGCCCGAAGATGGTCATGCCGGTGGGGCTGGTCACCTACGCCACCAAGATGGTGTTCCTGGGCGTGGTGATGGCCGCCGTGGCGCAGGCCGGCTGGCCCGGGCTGCCCGACATGGGGGTGGCGATCATCGCGGGCGTGCTGGTGTGGATCGTCGCGCACACCACCTGGGCCTGGCGCTCCCCGCTGCCCACCGTCGACCGGGCGTCGGGTCACTGACCGTACGGCCGGTGTTCGCCCGGCGTTTCGCCCCCCTTCCCGGCGGGCCGTGCAGGAGTAAGCTGAGCGCGGCTGAGGCGCCGTATCGATTGCCCGCACGCTGCTCGCAGTGTGGGGGGTGCCGCACACTCGCGAAACCCCCGGCTGATAAAGTTCGCCTCGTCATGGCCGACAACCCTCATCGCGGAAGCTCCGACGAGCACTCGTCGGAAGGCGTTGCCGGAGCCGTTCTTGGCTACCTGCTCGCCGGCATCCTCGTGTGGGGATTCCTCGGCTGGTTGGCGGGGACGCTCCTCGGCCTGCCGACCGGCATCGGGATCGGCGTGGGCATGATGCTCGGCGCAGCCGGAGCGATCTACCTGATCATGAAGAGGCTCGGTGCCTGAGTTTCGGCACACGCGGGTCTGTCGAGTGCGGAGGATGACACGGTGAGCGCACAGCTTGTCGCCGCTGAAGGGCTGCCCTGGCCCCCGGGGGTCTCGGACTTCTATCTGCCGGAAGTGGCCGGCCCATTCGTCACCAAGTTCACCCTCATGATCTGGCTGGCCGTCGGCCTGCTGATCATCTTTTTCATGGTCACCTATCGGAACCCGAAGCTGGTGCCGACCAAGGGCCAGTGGATGGCGGAGTCGATCTACGGCCTGGTCCGGGACAACATCGCCAAGGAACAGATGGGCAGCGCGGGCGTCAAGTTCGCGCCCTATTTCACGGTGCTCTTCTGCTACATCGCGTTGACCAACCTCTTCGGCATCATCCCGGGGTTGCAGATTTCGCCGAACTCGCACATCGCCTTCCCGATCGTGCTCGCGGCGATCACCTACGTGATGTACATCTACATGGGCATGCGTACGCACGGCGTGGGCGGCTACCTCAAGCAGAGCCTGATCCTGCCGGGCATCCCGTGGCCGATGCACATCCTGCTGATCCCGATCGAGTTCCTGCAGACCTTCATCAACCGGCCGGTCACGTTGGCGGTGCGTCTCTTCGCCAACATGTTCGCCGGTCACCTGATCCTGCTGGTCTTCACCATCGGTGGCTTCGTGCTGCTCGCCTCGGACAACATCTTCATCCAGGCGACCTCGATCTTCTCGTTCATCATGGCGATCGTGATGGCCTTCTTCGAGGTGCTGATCGCGCTGTTGCAGGCATACGTCTTCGTCACGCTGAGCGCCAACTACATGGGATCGGCGCTCGCAACCGAACACTGATCCTTTTCGCGGGGCACCCGCCCAAAGCTTCAGGTACGACCGGTACGCGTGAAACCTCACGTGTCAAACAGGAGGAATACCCGCAATGAGTGCTATTGCTGCGATCAGCGGTAACGTCAACACGATCGGCTACGGCCTCGCCGCTGTCGGCCCCGCGATCGGCGTGGCCCTGATCTTCGTGGCGTACATCAACTCCAGCGCCCGTCAGCCCGAGTCGGCCGGCTACAACCGGACCTGGCTGGTCCTGGGCTTCGCCCTGGTCGAGGCGCTCGCCCTGTTCGGCCTGGTGCTCGCCTTCGCCGTTAACTGACCGTCCGCTTCCCGACCCGGAGGTCTGAAATGTTTGTCGCCGCCGAAGGTGTGGAGCACCACCCGCTCGTGCCGCTGTGGCAGGAGCTGGTCATCGGGACGATCGCCTTCGCCCTGCTCTGCTTCGTGCTGCTGAAGTTCGTCATGCCGCGCATCGAGGCGATGTACCAGGCGCGGGTCGAAGCGATCGAGGGTGGCCTCAAGCGCGCCGAGGCGGCGCAGGCTGAGGCCAACCAGCTGCTCGAGCAGTACCGTGCCCAGCTCGCCGAGGTGCGTACCGAGGCGGCACGGATCCGGGACGACGCCCGGGCCGACGCCGAGTCGATCCGCACCGACATCCTCGCCAAGGCGCGGGAGGAGTCCGACCGGATCATCGCCGCCGGCCGGGACTCGTTGGCTGTGGAGCGTGAGACCATCGTGCGCGAGCTGCGCGCGGAGGTCGGCGGTCTCGCGGTCGACCTGGCCGGCCGGATCGTGGGCGAGTCGCTCGCCGACGAGGCCCGCCGCAAGGGCACCGTCGAGCGGTTCCTCACCGACCTCGAGAGCGCGGGGGCCCGCTGATGCAGGCCGCCAGCCGGGAGTCCTACACCGCCGTGAGTCAGCGGCTGGAGGAGTACGTCCGGGGCGCCGATTCGACGGCTCTCGCCACCACCGGTGCCGAGCTGCTCGCCGTGGCGGACCTGCTGCGGCGGGAGGTCCGGCTGCGTCGGGCTCTCTCCGACCCGGCCCGTGCCGGTGCGGACCGCAGCGGCCTGCTCACCTCGGTGCTCTCCGGCAAGGTCGGCGCGGACACGCTCGACCTGCTCGGTGCACTGGTCGCCGGCCGGTGGTCGGCACCGTCGGAGCTGCTCGACGGTGCCGAGCGTCTCGGTGTGCAGGCGCTGCTCGCCAGCGCGGACCGCGCCGACGACCTCGGTGAGGTGGAGGACGAGCTGTTCCGCTTCGGCCAGGTGGTCGCGGCGGACCGGCGGCTCTCCAACGCCCTGTCCGACCCGGCGGCACCGGTGGCCCAGCGGGCCGAGCTGATCGGGATGCTCCTGACGGGCAAGGCACGGCCGGTGACGGTGCGACTGGTGGAGGCGGCACTGGCCGGCTTCGGCGGTCGGTCGTTCTCCGCCGCGCTGTCCCGGCTGGTGGAGCTGGCGGCCGAGCGCCGTGACCGTCAGGTCGCGTACGTGACCGTCGCGGCCCCGCTGACCGCGGAGGAGGAGAGCCGGCTCACCAACCAGCTCTCGGCCATCTACGGCCGGGCGGTCGCGGTGAAGCTTACGGTTGACCCGACGATCCTCGGCGGAGCGAGCGTCCGGGTGGGTTCGGACCTGTACGACGGGACGATCCTGCGTCGCCTCAACGAGACCCGCAACGCGCTCGCGAAGCGCTGACCAGCACCCCGCGAAGCGCCCGGAATAACAGTCGACCCGAGGACCGGTCGGTACTAGGTATCCCGGGCCCCTGATACTTAAGGAAGCAGAGGATGGCCGAGCTGACCATCTCGACGGAGGAGATCCGCGGCGCCCTGGAGCGCTACGTCTCCTCCTATTCGCCCGACGTCTCCCGTGAAGAGGTCGGTACCGTCGCTGACACCGGCGACGGTATCGCCCACGTCGAGGGCCTGCCCTCGACCATGACCAACGAGCTGCTCGAGTTCGAGGACGGCACGCTCGGCGTGGCGTTGAACCTCGACGTCCGCGAGATCGGTGTCGTCGTCCTGGGCGACTACGCCGGCCTCGAAGAGGGCCAGCGGGTCAAGCGCACCGGCCGGGTGCTCTCCGTGCCGGTCGGTGACGCCTTCCTGGGGCGCGTGGTCAACGCGCTCGGCGTCCCGATCGACGGCCTCGGCGAGATCGCCGACGAGGGCTACCGCGAGCTGGAGCTCCAGGCCCCGAACGTGATGGCCCGGCAGTCCGTCTCCGAGCCGATGCAGACCGGCATCAAGGCCATCGACGCGATGACCCCGATCGGTCGTGGCCAGCGGCAGCTGATCATCGGTGACCGGAAGACCGGCAAGACCACGGTCGCCCTGGACGCCATCCTCAACCAGCGCGAGAACTGGGCCTCCGGCGACCCGACGAAGCAGGTCCGCTGCATCTACGTCGCCATCGGCCAGAAGGCCTCCACCATCGCCTCCATCAAGGGGCAGTTGGAGGAGGCGGGCGCGATGGAGTACACCACCATCGTCGCCTCCCCGGCCTCCGACCCGGCCGGCTTCAAGTACCTCTCCCCGTACACCGGCTCGGCCATCGGTCAGCACTGGATGTACGGCGGCAAGCACGTCCTGATCGTCTTCGACGACCTGAGCAAGCAGGCCGAGGCGTACCGGGCCGTGTCGCTGCTGCTGCGTCGCCCGCCGGGCCGTGAGGCGTACCCGGGTGACGTCTTCTACCTGCACTCCCGTCTGCTGGAGCGCTGCGCGAAGCTCTCCGACGAGATGGGCGGCGGGTCGATGACCGGTCTGCCGATCATCGAGACGAAGGCCAACGACATCTCGGCCTTCATCCCGACCAACGTCATCTCGATCACCGACGGTCAGATCTTCCTGGAGACCGACCTGTTCAACCAGGGCGTCCGGCCGGCGATCAACGTCGGTACCTCGGTCTCCCGGGTCGGTGGCGCGGCGCAGGTGAAGCCGATGAAGAAGGTCTCCGGTTCGCTGCGGCTGAACCTGGCCCAGTACCGCGAGCTGGAGGCGTTCGCCGCCTTCGCCTCGGACCTGGACAAGGCCTCCCGCGCCCAGCTCGATCGTGGTGCCCGCCTGGTGGAGCTGCTCAAGCAGCCGAACTACTCGCCGTACTCCGTGCAGGAGCAGGTCATCGCGGTCTGGTCCGGCACCGAGGGCAAGCTGGACGACGTTCCGGTCGGCGACGTGCGGCGCTTCGAGACCCAGTTCCTGGAGCACCTGCGGCGCAAGCACAACGCCACGCTGCTGGCGATCGCGGACAACAAGTGGGACGACGAGATCATCGCCACCCTCGACGCGGCCGTCACGGAGTTCAAGCAGGGCTTCCTCGGCCGGGAGGACGAGCGCACGATCAACGAGGCGCCGGCGGCGCCGCTGGAGGGCGAGGCCGAGCAGGAGACGGTCACCCGCTACAGCGCAGCGCCGGCCCAGAAGCGTTAGGGCCGGGCCATGGCGGCGCAGGTACGTGTTCTTCGTCAACGCATTCGCTCGGCGAAGGGGATGAAGAAGATCACCAAGGCGATGGAGCTCGTGGCGACGAGCCGGATCGCCAAGGCCCAGGCCCGGGTGGAGGCGTCCCTGCCGTACGCCCGGGCCATCACCGGCGTGCTCACGGCGCTGGCGTCCAACGCGTCGGTCGACCACCCGTTGCTGACCCCGCGCGAGCGGGTGCGGCGGGCGGGCGTGCTGCTGGTGACCGCCGACCGGGGTCTGGCCGGCGGTTACAGCTCCAACGCCATCAAGACGGCGGAGTCGCTGGTCGCGCGGCTCAAGGAGGACGGCAAGGAGCCGGTGCTCTACGTCGTCGGTCGCAAGGGCGTCTCGTTCTACCGGTTCCGTAACCGGCCGATCGAGGCGAGCTGGACCGGCTTCTCCGAGCAGCCGTCGTTCGCCGACGCCCGCGAGGTGGGCGAGACGCTGGTCAAGGCGTTCTCGGCCGGCGCGGACGACCTCGACGGCGGTCCGGGTGCGGACGGGGTACTCGGGGTGGACGAGTTGCACATCGTCTTCACCGAGTTCAAGTCCCTGATGACCCAGACGCCGGTGACCCGGATCATCGGTCCGCTGCAGGTGGAGGAGCGGCCTCGGTCGGAGGCGGCCCCCGGGCTGCTGCCCGACTACGAGTTCGAGCCGAACCCGGAGGAACTGCTCGACGCGTTGCTGCCGAAGTACATCAACACGCGGATCTACGCGGCGTTGCTGGAGTCGGCGGCGAGCGAGTCGGCGGCCCGGCGGCGGGCGATGAAGAGCGCCACCGACAACGCCGAAGAGATGATCGACAAGTACACGCGTGAGATGAACTCGGCCCGCCAGGCCGGGATCACCCAGGAGATCAGTGAGATCGTCGGCGGCGCCAACGCGCTGGCCGCGTCGGGAAGTGAAGTGTGATGACTGTTTCCACTGCTGGAGGACCAGCCGAGACCACGACCGCCACCGGTCGCGTGGTCCGGGTCATCGGCCCGGTCGTCGACGCCGAGTTCCCGCGCGACGCCATGCCGGACCTCTTCAACGCCCTGCACGTGAACGTGTCCCTCTCCGGTGGCGAGAAGACGCTGACCCTGGAGGTCGCCCAGCACCTGGGTGACAACCTGGTCCGCGCGATCTCGATGCAGCCGACCGACGGTCTGGTCCGGGGCGCCGAGGTGCGGGACACCGCCTTCCCGATCCGGGTGCCGGTCGGCGACGCGGTCAAGGGCCACGTCTTCAACGCGATCGGCGAGTGCCTCAACCTCACCGAGGGCGAGACCATCTCCGCCGACGACCACTGGGGCATCCACCGCAAGGCCCCGGCCTTCGCGGACCTGGAGCCGAAGACCGAGATGCTGGAGACCGGCATCAAGGTCATCGACCTGCTCGCCCCGTACGTCAAGGGCGGCAAGATCGGCCTGTTCGGCGGTGCCGGCGTGGGCAAGACGGTGCTCATCCAGGAGATGATCACCCGAGTCGCCCGGAACTTCGGTGGTACCTCCGTCTTCGCCGGTGTGGGGGAGCGGACCCGTGAGGGCAACGACCTCATCCACGAGATGACCGAGTCCGGCGTCATCGACAAGACCGCGCTGGTCTTCGGTCAGATGGACGAGCCGCCGGGCACCCGGCTGCGCGTCGCGCTCTCCGCGCTGACCATGGCGGAGTACTTCCGTGACGTGCAGAAGCAGGAGGTGCTGCTCTTCATCGACAACATCTTCCGCTTCACCCAGGCCGGGTCCGAGGTCTCCACCCTGCTGGGCCGGATGCCCAGCGCGGTGGGTTACCAGCCGACCCTCGCCGACGAGATGGGCGAGCTCCAGGAGCGGATCACCTCCGTCAAGGGCCAGGCCATCACCTCGATGCAGGCGATCTACGTGCCGGCGGACGACTACACCGACCCCGCCCCGGCCACCACCTTCGCCCACCTGGACGCCACCACCAACCTGGAGCGGTCCATCTCCGACAAGGGCATCTACCCGGCGGTGGACCCGCTGGCGTCCTCGTCGCGGATCCTCGCCCCGGAGTTCGTCGGCCAGGAGCACTTCCAGGTGGCCAGCGAGGTCAAGCGGATCCTCCAGCGCTACAAGGACCTGCAGGACATCATCGCCATCCTCGGTATCGAGGAGCTCTCCGAGGAAGACAAGATCACGGTCCAGCGGGCCCGTCGGATCGAGCGCTTCCTGTCGCAGAACACCTACGCGGCGGAGCAGTTCACCGGTGTGCCGGGCTCGACGGTCCCGATCAAGGAGACCATCGAGGCGTTCCGGAAGATCAGCGAGGGTGAGTACGACCACTTCCCCGAGCAGGCGTTCTTCATGTGCGGTGGGCTCGACGACCTGGAGAAGAAGGCCGCCGAGCTGATGAAGGGCTGACCCTTCGGTTCGAACGAAGAAAGGCCGTCCCGGTTCACGCCGGGACGGCCTTTCGTTCATCTACGGGACGTACCATCCTGGCTGCCCGGTTTCCCGTGCTCGGCGATCACGCCGTGCCCGAGATACCGTCTAGTGCAGCTCAGGCGCGGATGAGCGGCGAACGACTTAAACCTTTCGGCTACGCGGACCCGTACACCTCCCGGGGACGCGACGAACGGAGAAGCTTGTGGGCAAGGCCGGCAGGGGCGGTACGCGCGGCACGCGTGGTGGCAAGAAGACGTCGATCTGGCGGGGCGTACCGCTGTGGGCGAAGCTCTGCACCATCTTCGGCGTGGTGCTGATGATGGTCAGCGGCACGTCGCTGGTGGGGGCCGAGGCGCTGATGGCCCGTTACGAGGGGGCGATCGGCAAGGCCGACCTCTTCGGTGACCAGGCGGCGGGCGAGGCCAAGAGCGACATCGAGGGCCCGCTCAACATCCTGCTGGTCGGCATCGACCCGGTCCGGGACGACCGGCCGCCGCTGAGCGACGCCATCATGATCCTGCACGTGCCGAAGGAGATGGACCGGGCGTACCTCTTCTCCCTGCCCCGGGACCTCTACGTCGAGATCCCCGCGTTCCCCAAGGCGAACTTCAACGGCAGCACCACCAAGCTGAACGCGGCGATGTCCTTCGGCAGCCGGGTGCCCGATGGGAAGCCGGACGCCGCGCGCGGCTTCGAGCTGCTCGCCCTCACCGCGCAGAAGGTCACCGGCATCGAGCGGTTCGACGCCGGTGCGATCATCAACTTCTCCGGCTTCCAGAAGATCGTCGACGCGATGGGCGGCGTCACGATGAACATCGAGCGGGAGGTCCGTTCCCGGCACCGCCAGCCGGACGGCAAGCACCGTGAGGGCCGGCCCGGCGGTGGGGGCTACATCGGGCCGCAGGCGATCTATCCGAAGGGCAAGCAGCACCTGCAGGGGTGGCAGGCGCTGGACTACGTCCGCCAGCGCTACCCGGAGAACGGTGTGCCGGACGGTGACTACGGCCGGCAGCGGCACCAGCAGCAGTTCGTCAAGGCGATGGCCGGTCAGGCGCTCAGCGCCGACGTGGTGACCAACCCGGTGAAGCTGGACCGGGTGCTGCGGGCGGCCGGTGAGTCGTTGATCTTCAGCGGCCGGGGGCACAGCGTGATCGACTTCGGCCTCGCGCTCAAGGACATCCGGCCCGGCAACATTCAGATGATCAAGCTGCCGGGTGGCGGGATCCTGCAGAACGGCAACTACCTCGGCGAGCGGTTCGAGCCCGAGGTGGACGACTTCTTCGTCGCGCTGGAGCGGGAACTCCTGGACCCGTTCCTGCTCGAACATCCCAAGTTCGTCAACAAGGGCTGATCGCGGCGTGGCTCCCGGCACCCGCATGAAGCACAGGTCAGGGCCGCGACTAGACTTTCCCCAATCCGCCGCCTCAGCAAGGAGACAGCGTGGCACAACACCTTAACGTCCAGCTCGTGGCCGTCGAGGAGAAGGTCTGGTCGGGCGAGGCCGAGATGGTCATGGCCCGTACGACCGAGGGTGAGCTGGGTGTGCTGCCGGGGCACGCGCCCCTGCTCGGCCAGCTCGCCGACTCCGGCCAGGTCCGCATCAAGCTGCCCGGCGGCGAGCAGGTCGTCTACGAGGTGGCCGGCGGCTTCCTCTCGGTGAACGAGCGGGGCGTGACTGTGCTGGCCGAGACCGCGACCCGGGCCTCCGCCGCTCAGGGCAACTGAGCCGACCCGCCGATGGAGATCGTCGAAGGGGTCGGAATCGGCGTCGCCGTGATCCTCGGCGCGATCCTGGTCCTCTTCGCCCGGCGGGCGCTGGTGACCCGTAGCGGAGGGATCATCCGGCTCAGCGTGCGGACCTCCACCATGCTCGACGGCCGTGGTTGGGCGCCCGGCTTCGGCCGCTTCGCCGGTGACGAGCTCCGCTGGTACCGCCTGGTCAGTTTCGCGGTGCGGCCCAAGCGGGTGCTGTGCCGCGAGGGGCTGACCGTGGATCGACGGCGCCTGCCCGAGGGGCAGGAGCGAATGTCCATGCCCTCGGACTGGATCATCCTCCGGTGTAGCAGCGGACATGCTCCGGTCGAGATCGCCATGGCGCGATCCACCGTCACCGGATTCCTCTCCTGGCTCGAGGCCGCCCCTCCGGGGGCGGCCTCGCCGCGTCTGGCCTCGTCGCAGGACTGGCCCGCCGCCTGATCGATCTCGTGTCTCAACGGCACGCACCGGGTGTGTGCCGTGTCCGGCCGTGTCCCGGTGTGTCGCTCCCGCCCGTCTGACCGGTCCCGGTAACCGACCTCAGCGCCACCACCGTGCCCGTGCGGTGGTGGCACATCCGTGCCAGATCTCGCCCGGGTGTCCGGTGGAATCGCCTAGAGATCTTCCCTTCATCGATATCTAGTGATATCAATCTCCGAACGTCCCCCTGCTACCCCGGAGTAACGACGTGCGGAGAACCCGTCTGGCGACGCTTGCCACAAGCATGGTCGTCGCCCTCGCCACCACCCTCAGCCTGACCGCCGCCCCCGCCCAGGCGGCACCGAGCGACCACTACGTGGCCCTCGGCGACTCGTACGCCTCCGGAGTGGGTGCCGGTAGCTACACCTCCGAGAGCGGCTCCTGCCAACGCAGCACCGCCGCCTATCCGGCGCTCTACGCGACCCGTGTCGGCCCGGCGTCGTACCGCTCGGTCGCCTGCTCGGGCGCCACCACCACCAGCGTGGTCAACACCCAGCTCTCGGCCCTGGCCAGTCGGACCACGCTGGTCAGCGTCACCGTCGGCGGCAACGACGTCGGCTTCGGCACCATCATGAGCACCTGCGTGCTCCAGGGCACCACGGAATGCGTCGCCGCGGTCGACGCGGCACAGGCCAAGGCCCGAGCCGACCTGCCGAGGCTGCTCCGGGCCGTCTACGACGGGATCAGGAGTCGGGCACCGTCGGCCCGGGTGGTGGTCACCGCCTACCCGGTCTTCTATCAGCTCGGCACGATCTGCGCGGGACTCAGCGCGACCTCCCGCACGAAGATCAACGAGGGCATCAACCTGGTGAACGACATCATCCGCACCGCCGCCCTGGCCGCCGGCTTCGCGTTCGCCGACGTCCGCTCCCAGTTCGTCGGCCACCAGCTCTGCAGCTACGGCGAGAAGTGGCTGCACGCGCTGAACTTCGCCAACATCGGCGTCTCCTACCACCCGACGGCGGCCGGCCAGTCCGGCGGGTACTACCCGGTCTTCCGCGCCGTGGCCGGCTGAGCGAGGCTCGTCCCGGCCGGCCGGGCGGGGGTCACGAGGTGGCGGCGACCAACTCCACCTCGTACCCCTGCCCGTCGGTCAGGTAGGCGGCGTACGTGTCGGGGCCACCGGCGTGCGGGTGGCGGTCCGGGAACAGCAGCGTCCAGCCGTACCCGGGAGCAGTGGCCACCAGGCGGTCGACGGCGGCCGGCGGGCCGGCGTGGAAGGCCAGGTGGTTCAGGCCGGGCGCGAGACGGTCATGACGCCGCCCGGAGAGCGCGGGGGACTCCTCCAGGACGAGGTACGTCGGGCCGAGCCGCCAGGACCGACCGGCCGGCCACTCCTGGAAAGGGGTCCAGCCCAACTGGCCGAGGAGCCAGCCCCAACTGCGCATCGAGACGCCCAGGTCGGGTACCCAGACCTCCACGTGGTGCAGTGCTCCGAGCGTCAACGACCTCCGCCCGGAACCCATAGCACGTCTCCGTCCGGATTTGCCGTTCTTGCCAGAATAAAGAGTAGATCCGACAACCGGTTGAGATACTTTGCCGGGAGATGGCTGGTCCGGTCGGGGTCGTGTGCGACGAGGGCCCATGCCGACCGCTCGGCGCGCCGGGCGACGGTCCGCGCCGCGTGCAGCAGTGCCGCACCCGCGGTACCGCCGGGGAGGATGAAGGAGTCGAGCTTGCTCAGGCGCCCGTTGTACTCGTCGCACCAGCCCTCAAGGCGCTCGACGTACTCCTCGGTCACCCGCAGGGGCGGGTACTTCGGGTCTGGTTCGACCGGGGTGGACAGATCCGCCCCCACGTCGAACATGTCGTTCTGGATCGGCCCCAGCACCGCTCGCAACCCGTCGTCGAGCCCGCCCAGGGCGAGCGCCATGCCGATGGTGGCGTTGCACTCGTCCACGTCGGCGTACGCGGCGATCCGTGGATCGTTCTTCGGCACCTGCTCGTTGTTGCTCAGCCTGGTCATGCCGGCGTCGCCGGCCTTGGTGTAGATGCGCGTGAGGTGGACGGCCATGACGCACAGCCTACGGATACCGGACCTGACGATCCCGACTCGGCCGACAGCCGGTACGGGCTGGTCCAGCGGGGTCGGCCCGGGTGACGCGGGTGACGCGGCGGTCGCCGACGTCGACGTCATCCGGGTACGCGGCGGAGCCCGGCTCGCCGGCACCGTGCACGTGGTGGGGGCGAAGAACTCCGCGTTGAAGCTGATGGCCGCCGCGCTCCTGGCGCCGGGCCGGACGGTGATCACCAACGTGCCCCGGATCACCGACATCGCCATCATGGGCGAGGTGCTGCGCCGGCTCGGCTGCGGCGTGCGCTTCGACGCCGACGAGCCGGTGGACCCGATGGTCGCCGTCGGCGGGGTGGCCCGGTCCCGCTCGGTCACCATCGACGTGCCGGAACAGCCCGGCGTCGAGGCCGACTACGACCTCGTCCGCCGGCTGCGGGCGTCGATCTGCGTACTCGGGCCGCTGCTGGCCCGGCGCGGCTACGTCCGGGTGGCCCACCCGGGCGGCGACGCGATCGGTTCGCGCGGTCTGGACATGCACATCTCCGGGTTGACCCGGATGGGCGCCGACATCTCCGGCGAACACGGCTTCGTGATCGCCGCCGCGCCGGACGGCCTGCGGGGCGCGGAGATCACGCTGGACTTCCCGAGCGTCGGCGCGACCGAGAACCTGGTCATGGCCGCGGTGCTGGCCGAGGGCACCACCGTGATCGAGAACGCCGCCCGCGAGCCGGAGATCGTGGACATCTGCACCATGCTCCAGCGGATGGGCGCGGTGATCGAGGGGGAGGGGACCTCCACGATCACCATCGTCGGCGTACCCCGGTTGCAACCGGTCCGGCACGCCACGGTGGGCGACCGGATCGTCGCCGGTACCTGGGCCTTCGGCGCGGCGATGACCTGTGGCGACGTGACCGTGACCGGTCTCGACCCCGGCTTCCTGGAGGTCGCGCTGGACAAGGTCGTCGCGGCCGGCGGCCTGGTGGAGACGCGGCCGGACGCCTTCCGGGTACGCATGGACGACCGCCCCCGGGCGGTGGACGTGGTGACGCTGCCCTACCCGGGCTTCGCCACCGACCTGTTGCCGATGGCGATCGGGCTCGCCGCGCTCAGCGAGGGCGCGTCCCTGATCACCGAGAACATCTTCGACGGCCGGTTCATGTTCGCCAACGAGATGATGCGCCTGGGCGCGGACATCAAGACCGACGGCCATCACGCCGTCGTACGCGGACGCGAGCAACTCTCCGGCGCACCCGTGCGCGCCACCGACATCCGTGCCGGCGCGGGACTGATCATCGCCGGGCTCTGCGCCGACGGGGTGACCGAGGTGTCGCACGTGCACCACGTCGACCGGGGGTACCCCGACTTCGTGGCCGACCTGCGGGCGCTCGGCATCGAGGTGGAGCGGGCCACCGCGCCGGAGGAACCCGAACTGACCATCTGAGCCTCCTTAGCCTTCGTTCAGGCTCGCCGACTAGGGTGCAGGAAGACACTCGAAATCGCAGCGAGGGAGTATCAGATGGCGGGTCGACTCGCGGTCGTGGGCGCCGGGCTGATGGGCTCGGGCATCGCACAGGTGGCGGCACAGGCGGGCTGGCAGGTGGTGCTGCGGGACCTGGACGACGCGGCCACCCGGCGCGGTCTGGACGGCATCCGTACGTCGCTGGGGAAGTTCGCGGAGAAGGGCCGGATCTCCACCGATGACGCCGAGGCGGCGCTGGGACGGATCACGGCCACCACCGACCTGGAGGCGGCGGCCGACGCGGACATCGTGGTCGAGGCCGTCTTCGAGCGGCTGGAGATCAAGCACGAGGTGTTCCGCGCGCTGGACAAGATCTGCAAGTCCGACGCGGTGCTGGCCACCAACACGTCGGCCATCCCGGTCACCCAGATCGCGGCGGTCACCGAACGGCCCGAGGCGGTCGTCGGCACCCATTTCTTCTCGCCGGTGCCGATGATGAAGCTCTGCGAGCTGATCCGGGGCTACAAGACCAGTGACGCCACGCTCGACACGGCGAAGTCGTTCGCCGAGGAGATCGGCAAGACCGTGGTGGTGGTCAACCGGGACATCGCCGGTTTCGTCACCACCCGGCTGATCACCGCACTGGCGATGGAGGCGGTCCGGCTGGTCGAGACCGGCGTGATCTCCGCCGAGGACCTGGACACCGCCTGCAAGCTCGGCTTCGGGCACGCCATGGGGCCGCTCGCCACCGTCGACCTGACCGGCGTGGACGTGCTGCTCAACGCCACCCGCAACATCTACACCGACACCGGTGACGAGAAGTTCTTCCCGCCGGAACTGCTCCAGCGCATGGCCACCGCCGGCGACCTGGGCCGCAAGACCGGCCAGGGCTTCTACTCGTACTGACCGGATGAAAGGAGGGGTCCCCTGCTAACGCCTCGTGCATAGCAGGGGACCCCTTTTAACGGCGCTGCCCGTCGAGGGCTGCCGGGTTGTTAGCAGGGGACCCCTGCTCTACCGCAGGCGTTAACAAGGTGCCCTTCCTTGCACCTCAGCCGTCGCGGCGGGTGGTCCAGCGGAAGGTGGTCAGGCAGAGCACCAGGCCGATCACGCACCAGGCGCCCAGCACCAGCGCGACCCGGGTCAGCTCGAACGAACCACCCGGTTCGTTGGCGCCGAAGCTCTCCGGCAGGAACACCGCCCGCAGCCCCTGGCACATCCACTTGAGCGGGAAGATGGCCGCCACCTGCTGCATCCAGCTCGGCAGGTTGGTGAAGACGAAGAACACCCCGGAGATGAACTGGAGCACCAGGGCGACCGGGGTGACCACGGCCGAGCCGCTGCGTGCCGTACGGGCCAGGGACGAGATGGCGATGCCGCAGAGGGTGCAGGCGGTGATGCCCAGCGCGCTGACCCAGCCGAAGGTGACCCAGGCGGTCGCGGTGGTCGGCAGGCTCAGGTCGAACAGCAGCACCGAGACCGTGAGCAGCAGTGCGGTCATCACCACGCCGGTCACCAGCACCATGATCACCTTGCCGGCGAACCAGACCCACTTCGGCATCGGCGTGCCCCGGTACCGCTTGAGCACGCCCCGGTCCCGCTCGATCGGGATCCAGATGCCGAGGTTCTGGAAGCTGACCGTCATCAGGCCGGTGGCGATCATTCCGGTGATGAAGTACTGCGTGTAGCTGACACCCTCGCCGAGGTCGCCGTCGAAGATCGACGCGAAGATCAGCACCATGATGATCGGGAAGCCCAGCGTGAAGACGACGGACTCCCGGCTGCGCAGGAACTGCCGGATCTCCATGCGGCCCTGGCGCAGGGCGAGACCGCCGGGTCCGGGGCGGCGGGTGGCGGGGGCGGCGACCGGGGCGTCCGGTCGGGTGGTGGTGGTCATGAGTGTCCGATCATCCGCAGGTAGATGTCCTCCAGCGTGGGCCGGGTGACGGTCAGGCCGGGCACCTCGCCACCGAAACGCGCGGCCAGTTCGGCCACCAGCGCCGTCGGCGTCGCGCTCTGCGCGCTCTCCGACGTGCCCTCCGGGGTACGCCAGGAGACCGTGGCCAGCGCGTCCTGCCGGTTGCCCAGCTCGGCGGGTACGGCGACCTCGACCAGCCGGCCGCCGGCGATGACGCCCACCCGGTCGGCGAGCGCCTCGGCCTCGTCCAGGTAGTGCGTGGTGAGCACGATGGTGGTGCCGGCCGCGGAGAGGTCCCGGATCAGTTCCCAGAACTCGCGGCGGGCCTCCGGGTCGAAACCGGTGGTCGGCTCGTCGAGGAAGAGCAGTTCGGGACGGCCGATGATGCCCAGCGCCACGTCCAGGCGACGCTTCTGCCCGCCGGAGAGGGTGTGCGTACGGGCGCCGGCCTTGGCGGTCAGCCCCACCCGGTCGATCACCTTGTCCGGGTCGTCGCCGTCGGGATAGAAGCCGGCGAAGTGGTGCACCACCTCGGCCACGGTCAGCTCGTCGAACTCGCCGGTGCCCTGGAGCACGATGCCGACCCGACCCCGCCAGTCGCGCACCGAGCGGCCCGGTGCGCGGGATCCGCCCGACCGGGAGCCGTGGGCGAAGGAGGGGTCGGCGTCCAGTACGCGTACCTCACCGGCGTCGCGCTGCCGGTAGCCCTCCAGGATCTCCACGGTGGTGGTCTTGCCGGCGCCGTTCGGGCCGAGCAGAGCGAACACCTCGCCCCGCTGGACGTCGAGGTCCAGATCGGCCACGGCGACGTTGTCGCCGTACGCCTTGCGCAGGCCCCGGACGTGGATCGCGACGTCGTCACTCATGCCGTCAAGTGTGCGGGGCGCCCGGGTCAGCCGTCCGCACCGGGGGGTGGTGGTTCCTCCCCGTCACGGGCGACTCGGACCCGGGCGTCACCGTCGTTCCGCTGTGCGGTTCTGCACAGTTCCGGGTCCGTCCGCCCGGCGGACGCCACCCGGAGGCCGATCAGCGGTGGCTGTACGTCATGCAGTCGGCCATGTCGGCGTCCGGGCCGACCTTGATCGACGGGGCCTGGCACTCCAACTGCTGGTTGTGCCGACAGTCGGCCCGTTGGCACGCGCCCACCTGGGCCACCTGGCCGTCGATGCCGGCGCGGACGGCCGGCATCTCGATGAACGTGTGGCAGTGCGCGTGGTCCATGCTGCCGATCGTGATGGCGAAGGCGTTGCAGTCGCCGGTGTGGTTGTACGCGCAGGCGGACACCACGCACTCCTGGACCCGGGGCATCTCCATCGCTGCGGTCATGACCCACCCTCCTCCGTTGATTTGCCCTAATTTTAGGCTTTCGGAGGGCTGGCCTGGACCGATTCGCCGGTCCTCAGGGGCAGACGCGCCACTCGCCGTCCTCGCGGAGCAGGCTGATCGACTCGTTCGTCTCGCCGTTGGCCGTCTCCAGGCGTACCGACGCGGCCCCGGTGGTCCGGCCGTTGTTGGTGGAGACCCGCATCCCGGTGATGTCGTACTCCACCAGTTTCGGCATCGCCTGCCGTTGCCGGGCGAACTCGTCCGCCGTGACCTCGTCGCGTTGCCGCTGGCAGAGACGGTCGTAGGCGCGCTGGTGGTCGCCGTCCCGGAGGGCGTCCAGATACTCGCCGGTGGCGCTGCGGGCCGGACCGACCGCGTCCTGCACGGTCTGGTAGAGGAACCAGCCGCCGACCGCACCGCCCAGGCAGCAGAGGGCGACGACCACCCCCACCACGACGAGCACGATCCTCAGCGGGCGGTTGTTGCGGGGCGGGACCGGAGTCGGGTGGTACGTCATGCGGGGCAGCGTAGATCCACTACGCAACCGGTCTGCCCCGCGTACCCGGGATCAGACCCGGAAGCCGGCGTCCCGGGCGGCCTGGCGTTCCCGGCGTCGGTCCGCGCGTCGGCGCAGGAACCACGGCAGATAGAGGGCGAACGCGACCAGGAACACCAGCACCAGCACCGGCAGCACGATCGCCACCAGGGACATCACCACGCTGGTCGCGTCCTCGGCGGTGCTCGCCACCGGGGCGCCGAAACCGGCCGTGGTGGCGTTGATGACCGGCCGGGCGGCGGACTTGAGCAGGTGTACGCCGAGCGCGATCAACACCCCGACGACGACCGGTAGCCACTGGCCGCCGTCGGTGAAGAAGCTGTCCGGGTCGCTGACCGTCACCGTCTCCGAGGCGGAGCCGGCACCGAAGGCCAGCCCACCGGCGGTCGGGCGGACCACCGTCTGCACCAGGTCGTTGACGTGGTCCACCACCGGCACCTTGTCCGCGACGACCTCGACGACGAGCAGCACGGCGAGGATGCCCAGCACCCAGTCGTTACCGAGCCACTGCCAGCCGCCGGGCAGGTCGATGACGCTGGTGAAACGGGCCAGACCGCCCATCAACAGCAGCGGGATGTAGGCGTTGAGCCCCGCCGAGGCGGCGAGGCCGGTACCGGTCAGCACTTCGAGCACCATCTCAGCATGGCACCGGCGCGCCAGTGCCGCTCGGCGGCGATGCCCGGCCTCTCCGCTACCCTCGTCGGGTGCGGTTGGTGATTGCGAAATGCTCGGTGGACTATGTCGGACGCCTCTCGGCCCACCTGCCGCCGGCCACCCGGCTGCTCATGGTGAAGGCGGACGGCTCGGTGTCCATCCACGCCGACGACCGGGCCTACAAGCCGTTGAACTGGATGAGCCCGCCCTGTCGGCTGGAGGAGGCGCCCGGGGTGTGGCGGGTGGTCAACAAGGCCGGTGAGGAACTGCGGATCACCCTGGAGGAGATCTTCCAGGACACCTCGTACGAACTCGGCGTCGACCCGGGGCTGCGCAAGGACGGGGTGGAGGCACACCTGCAGGAGCTGCTGGCCGCCAACCCGGAGACGCTGGGCGAGGGGTACACGCTGGTCCGCCGCGAGTACATGACCGCCATCGGGCCGGTCGACCTGCTCTGCCGCGACGCCGACCAGGGCACGGTCGCGGTCGAGGTGAAGCGCCGGGGCGAGATCGACGGCGTCGAGCAGCTCACCCGCTACCTCGAACTGCTCAACCGCGATCCGTTGCTCGCACCGGTGGCCGGCGTCTTCGCCGCGCAGGAGATCAAGCCGCAGGCGCGGGTGCTCGCCCGGGATCGCGGCATCCGGTGCGTGGTGGTCGACTACGACCGGCTGCGCGGCATCGAGCGCGACGAACTGACCCTGTTCTGAGGGGCGGCCCGGAACTCCGCCGTCTCCGCCCGTCCCGCCGCCGTCGTCCTAGGGTCGGCGGCGCGGTCAGGTGGTGCGTTGGCGGGGGATCGTGGTGCGGACCGCGATCAGCGACTTCGGCAGGCCGCCGACCCGTTCTATCAGAATGCGGGACTGCGGGAAGTAGTGCCGCATCTGGGACCGGTCCAGCAGCTCGGTCCAGAGCACCTGGTGGATGGCCGCGTCGTGGGAGTGGGTGGCCTTGTGCCCGAGCGGCCAGCGCCGGGCGACCGCGGTGCGCAGGCGTACCGGCAGGAACTGCATGCCCGGGGCGATCCAGTGCGGCTCGATCGGGAAGTAGCGGTACGGCGTCTGCACCCAGTGCCGCTCGGCCAGCGTGTGCACCGCCTCGGCGAACCGCAGCCGGCGCTCGTGTCCACCCACGTGTTCCAGCACCGAGTTGGAGAAGACCAGGTCGTAGCGGCGCCCGGTGATGTGGGCCGGCAGGTCGCAGGCGTCGGCCTGGTCGACCTCGGCCCACTCGGGCACGTCGACGGCGGGTCGCTCCAGGTTGACCACGTGTACGCGGGCCGGCCGGACGGCCGCGCGGTTCCAGGTGCCGAGGCGTCCACCAAGGTCGATCACGTTCATCTCGGACAGCCGGGGAAACGTGCGGACCAGCCATTCGGCGCGGCGTTGGCGTTGCCGCGCGGCCCATGAGCCGTCCTTGTCGACGAGATGGAATCGCAATCGATGGGGGCGCATTTAACGGAATGTACCGTCGCGGCTACCGACGCTAAACCTCTGTCCCGTATCGAAGCCGACGATGATCGGCTTTCCGACAGTGGCGGCTTTCGGACCGCCTGGTCACCTGCCGTAGAGCACCTTGACCGCTTTGACGAGACGGGCCACGTCAGCAGGGGTGCGGTCGAAGGTGGTCGACGGCAGGAGCGTCCGGCCCCGGCGACGGGTCACCGCCTTGGCCCGGCCGAACTCGCGCAGCCCGTCCTCGCCGTGGATCCGGCCGAACCCCGACTCGCCGACCCCGCCGAAGGGCAGGGTGGACATGCCGGCGAAGGTGAGCGCCGAGTTGATCGACGCCATGCCGGACCGGAGTCGACGGGCGATCGCCACCGCCCGACGCCGCCCGAAGACCGAACCGCCCAGACCGTAGGGCAGGGCGTTGGCCCGGGCGAGCGCCTCGTCCGCGTCCCGCACCCGGTTGACGGTCAGTGTCGGGCCGAAGGTCTCCTCGCGTACGGCCGCAGAGTCCTCGGGCACGTTCACCAGCACGGTCGGGTGCGCATACGGCGGCCGGACCGCGTCCCGGCCGCCGAGGGCGGCGCGTCCGCCCCGGGTCAGCGCGTCGTCGATGTGCCGTCGGATGACGTCGAGCTGGCTGGGCATGGTGATCGGGCCGACGTCGGCGTCGTCGGGGCCCACGGTGAGGCGGCCCGCCCGCTCGACCACCTTGTCGACGAACGCGTCGAAGACCGGCTCCACCGCGTAGACCCGCTCGATGCCGATGCAGGTCTGCCCGGCGTTGGTCATCGCACCCCAGACGGCGGCCTCGGCGGCGGCGTCCAGGTCGGCGTCCGCGTCGACGATCATCGCGTCCTTGCCGCCAGCCTCCAACAGCACCGGGGTCAGCGACTCGGCGCAGGCCGCCATCACCTTCTTCGCAGTGGCGGTGGAGCCGGTGAAGGCGAGCTTGTCGACGCCGGACCGGCACAGTGCCGCGCCCACGTCGGCGAGGCCGTGCACCGCGCTGAACACCGGCTGCTCGGGCACCACCTCGGCGAACGTGTCGACCAGCCACTGCCCGACCACCGGGGTGTACTCGCTCGGCTTGAGGACCACGGCGTTGCCGGCGGCCAGCGCGTACGCGGCGGAGCCGATGGGGGTGAAGACCGGGTAGTTCCACGGCCCGATCACCCCGACCACCCCGTACGGCTGGTACTCCAGGTGGGCCGAGAACTCGGCCAGGATGAGCCGGGAGCGGACCCGGCGGGCGCCGAGCACCCGGCGCGCGTTGTTCGCCGCCCAGTCGACGTGCTCCACCGCGGTCACGATCTCGACCAGCGCGTCCGCGATCGGCTTGCCACCCTCGGCGTGGACCAGCTCCGCCAGCGTCTCCATCCGCTGCGCGAGCAGCCGCCGCCAGCGCAGCAGCCGTTCCCGCCGCCCGTCGAAGCCGAGACCGGCCCACCACAGGCCGGCGGCGCGGGCGTTCGCGACGGCGCGCTCCACCTCCACGCCGGTGGCGACCGGTACGCGTCCCGCCTCGTCGCCGGTGGCCGGGTTGGTCGAGATCAGGTGGCCGCCCTCGATCGTCGGGGTGCCGGGGCGGTGGGGAGCCGTCATGACGGGAGTCTAGACCCGAATATTACTCACAGGTAGGGGAGTGGTGCGGGGCCGAGCGGGCTGGGCGGCGGATGGTTGAATCGGACTGAGCAGCAGTTTTCGCCGGAAGGCAGGTGCCCTGTCCACCGAAAGGGTCGAACGGAAGGTGTCCGGCCGGTTACTCGGTGATGACTGGCCGGGTGGTGGAGGTGGCCGCCCGGTGGTGGCAGGCTGACGCGGGGGTGGCCGCGCGGGGTGGAGGTCCGACTGTCCATGGAGGAATATCCGCAACTGATGCCGCTGCTGACAGTGGCCGCCGGGCCCATGCGCGGGCTCGGGTTCCGGCTGCGTCGTCAGCCGCAGGTGATCGGCCGCGATCCGGCGGTCGACATCGTCGTGCACGATCCGCATCTGAGTCGTCGGCACGCCGAGATCTGGCTGGCCGGCGAGGGGGTGTCCCTGGTGGACCTCGGCTCGACGAACGGCACCTGGGTGAACGAACGCCGGATCACCGAGCTGACCCGGCTCAGCGACGGCGACGTGGTCCGGATCGGTCGTACCGACCTGCGGTTCTTCGACCCGGGGGTGGCGCTCACCGACCCGGTGGGCTTCAGCTTCGGGGTGCCGCGCCAGGAGCGGCGACCGACGCTGCCGCTGCCGGTCGCGCCCTCCACACGCGCCATCACCGGCGGCTCCTGACCTGTTGCACCCGGCCGCTGGCCTGAGCCCGACCGCCGACCTGTGCCCGGCGCGGTGACAAACCCCACCGCGTCTGGACAGGCCCGCGCCACGTGGCAGACTCGCGCGCATGACCTGAGCGACCGTTAAAGTCCGGTCGCCGGTTCCGCGGACAAGGGGAGGCCGGGCGTGGCGCGCGAGTTCACCAGCGTGGGTGTGGTGGGTCTGGGCACCATGGGTGCCGGCATCGTCGAGGTCTTCGCCCGCAGCGGCGTCGACGTGGTGGCCGTCGAGATCACCGACGACGCCCTGGACCGTGGCCGGGCCACGCTGACCCGCTCGACCGACCGGGCCGTGGCCAAGGGCCGGCTCGCCGCCGCCGACCGGGACGCCCTGCACGGCCGGGTCACCTTCGCCGTCGGGCTGGACGCGCTGCACGCGGTCGACCTGGTGATCGAGGCGGTACCCGAGCGCCTCGACCTGAAGCGGCGGCTCTTCGCCGACCTGGACCGGATCTGCAGGCCCGAGGCCGTCCTCGCCACCAACACCTCGTCGTTGAGCGTCACCGAGATCGCGGTCGCCACCGGCCGGCCCGAACAGGTGATCGGCATCCACTTCTTCAACCCGGCACCGGTGATGAAGCTGGTCGAGGTCGTGCGCACGGTCGTCACCGCCGACGACGTGGTGAGCGACGTGGAGGCGCTCTGCGGGCGACTCGGCAAGGTCGACGTCACCATCGGCGACCGGGCCGGCTTCGTCGCCAACGCGCTGCTGTTCGGCTACCTCAACCACGCCGTCGCGATGGTCGAGGCGGGGTACGCGACCCGCGAGGACATCGACGTCGCGATGAAGCTCGGCTGCGGACTGCCGATGGGCCCGCTGGCCCTGATGGACCTGATCGGGCTGGACACGTCCTACGAGGTCCTGGACACCATGTACCGCCGTGGCGGCCGGGACCGCCGACACGCCCCGGCACCACTGCTGCGCCAGATGGTGACCGCCGGGCTGCTCGGGCGGAAGTCCGGCCGGGGCTTCTACACCTACGAGCGGCCCGGCTCCGGCACCGTCGTGCCCGACGCACGGACGCCGGCACCGGCCGGCGAGGCACCCACCGACCCGGTACGCACCGTCGGCGTGGTCGGAGCAGGCGCGTCGGCGCACCGGCTCGTCGCGGTCTTCGCCGCCGCCGGATACCAGGTCGTCGCGGTCGGCCCCGGATCCGGGGACCCCACGACGGCCGGTGCGGCGGTGCGGACCGCACTGGACGAGAACGTCGCCCCCGACCGGGTGAGCGAGGCCGACCGTGTCGCCGCCCTCGGCCGGATCACCTGGTCGACGGCGTCGACGGCGCTGGCCGACGCCGATCTGGTGGTCGAGGCGGTGGCCGACGATCTCGACGTCAAGAAGGCCCTCCTCGCCGAGGTGGCCGCAGTCTGCAAGCCGGGCGCCGTGCTGGCCACCACCACCTCCGCGCTGCCGGTGATCGACCTGGCGATGGCGACCGGGCGGCCGGACGACGTGGTGGGCCTGCACCTCGTGCACCCGGGCACGTCGACGCCGCTGGTCGAGATCGTGCGGACCATCCGGACCTCGGACCAGGTGGTGGACACCGCGCGGGCGGTCTGTGCCACGCTGGGGCGGACCGCAGTGGTCTGCGCCGATCGGGCCGGTTTCATCGTCAACGCGCTGCTGTTCCCGTACCTCAACGACGCGGTGCGGATGCTGGAGGCCGGCTACGCCGGCACCGACGACGTCGACCACGCCATGAGGCTCGGCTGCGGTTACCCCGTCGGCCCGTTCGCCCTGCTCGACGCGGTCGGTCTGGACGTGGCGCTGGCCGTCCAGCGGCGGTTGTACGGGGAACTGCGCGATCCAGGCTTCGCCCCGGCCCCACTGCTGGAGCAGTTGGTGACCGCCGGTCACCTCGGCGACCGCACCGGGCGCGGCTTCCGCTGAGAAAGGAAGGGCACCTTATTAACGCCTGCGGTATAGGAAGGGTCCCCTGCTAACCGCAGCGCCGGCCAGCCGACGCGAAGCACGGTGCCACCCGGCCTTACGCTGGGTGATGTGAGCCCTCGTCGCAACCGTCCCCGCCGTGACGACGACACGCGTCTGGACGCCGAACGTGCCCGGCACGGAGTCGCCTCGGTGCAGCAGTGGCGGGACGGCGACTGGCAGGTACGCGCGATCAGCGGCGGTGGGTCGACCAAGACGTACCGCTGTCCCGGCTGCGACCAGGAGATCCGGCCCGGCGTGGCGCATCTGGTCGCCTGGCCGGCCGACGACCGGGGCGACCTGACCGACCGGCGGCACTGGCACACCGGCTGCTGGCGCGCCCGGGACCGGCGGACACCGGGGATCCAGCGCGGCCGCAGCGCCCCCCGCCACGGCTGAACGCCGGCGCACGTCCGTCGTCGGCCGCCGGGTCGCCAAGTCGCCCGTCGCCCGTCGCCGGGTTGCCGGTCGCCGGTCGCCGGGTTGCCGGTCGCCGGTCGCCGGGTCGCGGGTCGCCGGGTTGCCGAGTCGCCCGTTGCGGCGGCGCGGGCAGCCTGTACCCGCCTTCCGGCGATCTTTGTCACCTGCCCGCGCGGCCGGGCCGGTGGGACGGGAGGATGGGGGAGTGAGTGCACCCATTCGCGCGTCGTCGATCCTGCCCGGCCGCCGGGAGGACATCGAACTGCACACCGCGGACGGACTGCGGCTGGTCGGTGAGCTGGCCCGCCCGGCCGACCGCGAGCCGGTGGCCACCCTGGTCTGCCTGCATCCGCTGCCCACCCATGGCGGAATGATGGACAGCCACGTGTTCCGCAAGGCGGCCTGGCGACTGCCCGCGCTGGCCGACCTGGCCGTGCTGCGGTTCAACACCCGAGGCACCAGCAGCGTGCGCGGCACCAGCGAGGGCAGCTTCGACTCGGCCGTCGGCGAGCGGTACGACGTGGTCGCCGCCATCGAGTACGCCGAGTTCCACGAGCTGCCGAACATCTGGCTGCTGGGCTGGTCGTTCGGCACCGACCTGGTGCTCAAGTACGGCGGTGACCCGGCCGTGTCCGGCGCGATCCTGCTCTCCCCGCCGCTGCGCTTCTCCGAGCCGGCCGACCTGGCTCACTGGGCCGAGTCGGGCCGACCGTTGACCGCGCTGGTGCCGGAGTTCGACGACTACCTCCGCCCCGAGCAGGCCCGCGAGCGGTTCGCCGCAGTGCCGCAGGCCGAAGTGGTCGGGGTGCCGGGGGCGAAGCACCTCTGGGTCGGAGACGCCGAGACGGTGTTGGACGAGGTGGTCCGGCGGGTCAACCCGGCGGTGCCGGTGCCGCTGCCGACGACCTGGGACGGTCCGATGGAGACCGGCGACGCCAGCGCGTACGCCGACCGCACGGTGGCCGCCTTCGCCGACACCCCGGTCACCGGCCCGGAGCAGCGTCGCGCCGACTGAGTCCTGCCGGTCAGCGGCGATCCTGGCGGGGGATCACCACCTCGCGCAGGACGATCTGGATCGCGGCGACCGTCGGGATGGCGATCAGCGCGCCGATGACCCCGAGCAGTGACACCCCGAGGAGCGCGGCGACCAGTGCCGCCACCTCGTTGACGTGCACCGACCGACGCATGATCTTGGGGTAGAGCAGGTAGTTCTCGATCTGCTGATAGATCACGAAGAACACGATGCAGGCGATGCCGACGGACGGCTCGGTGGCGAACCCGACCAGGCTGACGACCACCGCGCCGAGCGTCGCGCCGATCTGCGGGATGAGGTCCGTGATCGCCACGACCACGGCGAGCGCGAACGGGTACGGCAGGCCCACCGCGAGCGCGAAGACGAAGGCGGCGACACCGGCCAGCACGGCGATGGAGAGCGCGCCGACCATGTACGCGCCGACCTTGGTCAGCATCTCGTCCCCGATGAGCTGCACCCGCTCCCGACGCGAGCGCGGCACCAGGGCGTACGCGAGGTCGCGCATCCGGTCGAAGTAGACCAGGAAATAGATCGTCAGCACCAGCACGGTGAGCACCCGGAACAGCGTGCCGAAGAGGAACTGGGCACCGCCGAGCACACCGCCCAGCGCCCGACCGACCACGTCGGCGCTGGCCAACTCCTGCGCCCGCCGCATCAGGTCGAACTGTTCCACCAGATCGTTGACCGTCTCGTTGCGACGCAACGACTCCAGGTAGCTCGGCAACTGGTCGATGAACTGCGTCGTCTGGGTGACGATCGGCGGCACCAGGGCCAGTACGCCCGCACTCAGCAGCGCCACCACGACGAGCGCCACGAGTGCCACGGCCAGGCCGCGCGGCACCCCCCACGACCGCAGGCGCACGACCGCCGGGTGCAGGCCCACCGCGAGGAACAGCGCGATGACCACCAGCACGACCATCCCGGCCGCGTTGCGCAACCCCAGATAGACGGCGTACGCGAGCAGCACGCCGAGCGCACCGGTGAACCCGACCAGGAAGCTGTTGCGCCGCAGCGGTCGCCCCGGCGTACCGAACCGACCCGCCTCCACTCCGGCCGGACCGTCCATTGCCCCGGAGGCCGACGCTTCCCTGGCCATCTCGGCAGTCGACGAGCTCTCGTGGTCGGAGCTCACCGCCATCGCCCTGGGCTGCCCCGCCGTAGGCTGTTCCCCGGCACGCTGGCCCGCTCGGGGCTGGTCCCTGTCGTCCTGGCTCGCGCTGTCGTGCTGGCCCGCCCTTGGTTGCTCACGTTTGGGTTGCTCTCGTTCGGGCTGCTCCGGCCCGTCCTGCGCCATTCGGTCTCCCCGCTCTGGCCCGGGCTGATCGCTGCCTGAGCCGTGTCGGTCCCGCCTAGCCTCGCTGGCCGTCGGATCCTGCTCGGCAGGGTAATGCGGGGTCGGCGGACCGAGCCAGCAGATGCGTCGTATCGGGGGCTGCTGAGCCGCCCGACCGCTCGTGGGCCGGGATGACTCGACCAGGGCGGTGGGGCTTTGCTGCTGGTCACCGACCCGCGTGGTCGCTCACCCTCGCGGTTGCCACCGGCTCAGCGCTGTTTGATCTGCCGGATGAACGAGCGCCAGATCTGCGGGGCGAATGCGAGCACCGGGCCCTGCCGGTCCTTACTGTCGCGGACCGCGACCACGCCGGGCAGGTTGTCGGCCACCTCCACGCAGTCGGTGTTGCCGCTGCGGCTGGCGGTGCGCCAGGTCGCGCCGTTCAGGTCCATGACTTCGCCACCCTGTCGAGGAGTTCGATCGACTGCTGGCGAGACAGCGCCTCGTTGCGCACCGTCTCCCAGCGCGCCAACAGCGTAGCCAGGTCCGTCTCGCTGTCGGTCGGCGTGGCGGTCAGTTGGTTCTCCATGATCGCCACCCAGCCGCCCTCCTCGCTGCGGGCCAGCGAGAACGGACCGGAGAGCCCGATGTGCACCCCGACCCCGAGCGGGACGACGTGGATGCTGACCTGGGTTCGCTCCGCGCAGGCGATCAGGTGCTCGATCTGGTGCACCATGACAGGCCAGAAGCGCTCCTCCCTCCGATGCAGGACGGCCTCGTCGACGACCGCGATGAGTTGCGGCGGCTCCGGCTGGGTGAGGACGGTCTGCCGGTCCAGCCGGGCGGCGACCCGCCGGTCCACCTCCTCGTCGCTGAGCAGGTCGTCGCAGCGGATCACCGCGCGGGCGTAGCCCTCGGTCTGCAACAGGGCCGGGATCAGCGTGGGCTGGAAGACCCGGAGTTGCCGGGCCATGCGTTCGGCGTCCAGCCACGGCAGGAACCACGAGGGCTGTCCCTCCCGTTCGGCGATCCGCTGCAACGCGACCAGCAGCCCGCCGGAGCGCAGCACCTCGTCGGCGCGGGCGAGCAACGACCGGTCGTACGGTCGGCTGCCGGTCTCGACGGCCGAGACCATCGACGGCGAGTAGTGCACCTGCTTGCCGAACTCCTCCTGACTGAGCCCGGCGGCCACGCGCAGTCGGCGAAGCTGCGCCCGGATCAGGTCCGCCGTCGTTCCCTCCACAGTGCCTCCACAGTCTGCGCCCGAGAAACGCTCGGGATTTCCGGTCGGGGGCGGGACTTCGCAGCGGTACGACGACCAGCCTCGATGCCTTCCGACAGTAGTGGTTTGCTCAGCAGACTGTCAGCCATGCCGGACTGGTTCGTAGCCGAGGGGGCGCGGGCTGGGCCAGGCCGGGGCCGCCCCCGCCTTCCCCCCGCGTGGGCGGCCCCTCCCGCAGTCCTGGCCGCATCCGTCGTCGCGTGAGCGGCAGGTGTGTCCGGGCTTTCCCGAGGGAGGTCGATGTGCGCAGTCAGCGTTGCCAGTGCCCGACGAGGTGGCGGGCGAAGGGCAGTTCGCCGGGCGGCCGGTCATGATCACGACACGCCTGCCCGTACCGGGTGACGGTCCCCGTCCCGAGCGCCCCCGCTCCGTCGGCAGTCGGCCCCCGCACACCCCGCTCCGGCCGACCTGGTGTTGCCGCGCCGACGGGCAGCCGTGGCCCTGCGGAGAGGCCCGCCTGCTGCTCCGGATGGAGTACGACGCCAACAGCGCCGGCCTCACCATCTATCTGGCCGGTCTGATGTACGAGGCGATGCGGGACCTGTACCACCTGAACCCGCACGACGGCCCTGAACCCCGGACGCTGTTCGACCGGTTCGTCGCCTGGGGCGCGGCCCGTCGACCGATCGCCCACCGCCGCCCCGACTCACTCTGACCGCCGAGCACCGAGCACCGAGCACCGAGCACCGGGCACCGAGCACCGGGTGCTGAGCATCGGGTGCCGGGTGGTAGGTGCCTTACCGGGTGCCGGAAGCCGGAGTTCGGGACGCGGCGCGGTGTTCAGCCCTCGGCGGGCCGGGGCAGGGCCGCGTCGCCCCGCATCCGGCTCAGTCCGAGGTGACCTTGCTCGGCTTGGCGCTGCGTTCGTCAGTGGTCGGCTTGGTCGGGCGCTTGCCGTTCTCGCCGGTGCTGGTGATCTTCGTCGGCGTGGCGCTGCGTCCGCCGGTGCCGGGCACCGCCGCCACCGTCGGTTCGCCGTCCACACCGGCGCTCGCCGTACTGCCGTCGACCGAGGTCGGCTCGGTGGCCGGCTTCGCCGTCGCGTCCTCGACCGTGGTGACCGGCTCCGCGACCGGCTTCGTCGCCGGCCCGTCGTCGTCCGTGGTCGCCGACGCCGTGGCCGGTCCGTCGTCACCTGCGGTCGCGGGCCCCGTGGCCGGTCCGTCGCCACCCGTGGCCGCCGACCCGTCGTCACCTGCGATCGCGGGCCTGGTGGCGGTGTCGGCCGCGCCACCCGGTCCGCTCGCCGCACCGACGACGCCGTTGATCGGGCGGTTGCCGTTGACGGCGACCGGCGCCGTGGCGGAGGCAGCCGGGACAGACGCGGTGGTGGCGGAGGCACCCGTGGTGGAGGCGGCCATGGCGGCGGCCGGGGCGGGCGCGGCCACGGTGGCGGGAGCACCCGGACCGTCGGGGCCCGTCGCCGCCGTCAGCCGCAGGTCGAGCAGCTTGCGCTGCAGGTCGTCGGACTCCTGCCGGGACTTCCAGGTCTCCTGACGCAGGTCGGCGAGCTGCTGCTGAGCCTTGGCGATCTCCAGCATCACCTGGGCGAGCTGCTGGCGGCTCGCCGCCGCCTCCTGCTGCGTCGCGGCCAGGTGCTGTTGCGTGGTGGCCAGGTGCTGCTGGGTGGTGGCGGCGTACTCCTCGAACTGGCGGCGGGAGGAGGCGACGTACTCGTCGGCCTCGCGGCGCGCACCGGTGACGTGCTCGTCGGCCTCGCGGCGGGTGACGGTGGCGTACTCGTCGGCCTCGCGGCGCTTGTCGGCCGCCTCGGTGCCGGCGTCGCGCAGCAGCGCGGTGGCCCGCTCCTCGGCCTCGGCGCGTACCGTCGCGGCCTCCTCCTCGGCGGCCCGGCGGATCGCGTCGGCGCCCTGCTCGATCTCGTTCTTCCGGGTGGTGTACTGCGATTCGAGCTCGGTGCGGCGGGTCTCGAAACCCGACTCCAACTCGACGGTACGGGCCCGGAACTGCTCGTCCAGCTCGGCGTTGCGCGTCGTGTACTGCTTCTCCAGCTCCTCGCGACGGCCGGTGAACTCACGCTCGGCGGTCGCCCGTCGCTCGGCCAGCTCCCGGTCCGCCGCCTCCCGCCGGCCGTTGACCTCCTTCTCCACCCCGGCCCGCCAGGCACCCAGTTCCTGCTGCGCCTGGGCGCGGGCGTGCTGCACGTACGCCTCGGTCTCGGTGCGCATGCGCTGCGCGTACGCCTCGGTCTCGGTGCGGGTGCGACGGGCGGCCTCGGTGGTCTGCGCGGTCAGCCGATCGGCCTCCTGGCGGGCCTTGTCGCGCGTGGCGCGACCGGCCGTGGCGGCGTCGTCGATGATCTGCTTGGCCTCTTGCTGGGCCTTGGCGTGCGTGGCGCGACCCGCCTCGGTGGCCTGGTCGACCAGTCGCTTGGCCTCCTGCTGCGCCTTGGCGTGCACCTCCTTGGCGGCGTCGCGGAGCTGGGTGGCCTCCTGCTGGGCGGTGGCGTGCACCTCGCGGGCCGCCTCGCGGAGCTTGGTCGCCTCCTGCTGGGCCCGGGTGTGGATCTCCTTGGCGGCGTCGCGGAGCTGGGTGGCCTCCTGCTCGGCCTTGGCCAGCGCCTCCTGGGCGACCTTGCGCAGCCGGGCGGCCTCCTCGCGGGCGGCCCGGGCGGCGGCCTCGGACTCCGCCTTACGGGCGGCGGCCTGGCGCTCCTCCTCGGCCCGCCGGGTGGCCAGCGCGATCTCGAAGTCCTTGAGCGCCTTGGCGGCCTCGGCGCGCGCCTCGTCGATGATGTGTTCGGCGGTGGCCCGGCGCGCCTCGATCTCCTCGTGGGCGGCACCGAGAATGTCCTCGGCCTGCTCCTCGGCCAGAGCGAGGATCTGCTCCACCCGGGGGCCCAGATGACGGAACGCGGCCCGGTCGACCACGCCGACCTGCTTACGGACCTGGGCGAGGTCACGCTGGAGCACCTCGACCTGACCGGCCAGCTTGTGGATCTGGGTGTAGGCCTGTTCCCGTTCGGCCGCCAACGCCGAGATCTCGTGCTCCGCACGAGCGACATACCGGTCGACCTGCCGTTTTTCGTACCCTCGCAGGGCGGACTCGAAGCTGGGCTCCGTGGTCACATCCCCGCCGAGAGAGAACAGTTCCTCGCCGTGCGACATGCTCCCATCCTCACACGCAACGGCCACTCCTGGGGCGATACGGACGCCCCTGTTGGGAGCTACTTCACGTGCCGGGGGAGCGGGTTGCCGACGCGTCCCGCCTATGCAGGGCGGCGCGGGGTGGCACCGTCACCCGGTGTCACCCCGCGCCGTCGATCATGCCCCGATCCGCCGGATCAGCTGGTGGTCTCCGCAGCGACCTTCTCGTCGGCCTCGTCGGCCTTCTTGGCCGCCGGCTTGTCGGCTGCGGCGGCGTTCGCGTTGTTCGGTACGCCCGGCACGATGCCGGCCAGTCCGGAGAGCATCTGCCCGAGCTGCGAGGTGACCGCGTCCTTCTGCCGGGTGAGGTCTTCGACCTCGCGGCGGGCCGCCTGGGTGGTCAGCTCGGCCTCGGTGCGCGCCTCGTTGAGCAGACGCTGCGACTCGGCGCGAGCCTCGCTGAGGGTCCGCTCGGAGAGCGCCTTGGCCTTCTCGATCGTCTCGGTGGCGTTGCGCTCGGACTCGACCCGCCGGGCCTCGGCGCGCTGCTCGATCTCCTTGGCGCGCTCCTGCGCGGCCCGGGCACGCTGCTCGGCCTCGCTGACCAGCTTCTGGGTCTGCGCGACCTGGGCGGCGTGCCGCTCGGACTCCTCGCGCTCGGCCTTCTCCCGCCGCTCGGCGAGCTGCAGCTCCAGCGCCTGGAGGTCCTTGTCACGCTTGTCGCGGGCGTCGGTGAGCAGCTTGGTCGCCTCGGCGCGCTTCTCCTCGGCCTCACGGGCGGCCTTGGCCCGCTGCTGGGTGATCTCCCGCTCGGCGGTGGCCCGCAGCGTGGCAACCTCACGCTCGACGGTCGACTTCAGCTCGGCGACCTCGTGCGCGGTCACCGTACGCAGCTGCTTGGTCTCCCGCTCCGCGTCGGCGCGCAGCGTGTCGGCCTCCCGGCGGGCCTGCACCCGGACCTCGGCCGCCTCGCGCTCGGCGGCGGTGCGGACGTTGCCCGCCTCCCGCTCGGCGCTGGCCTTCATGGCCGCGGCCTCGGCGCGGGCCTTGTCGGTGATCTCCCGCGCCTCGAGGCGGGCGGCGGAGAGGATGCCCTCCGACTCGCGCTTGGCCTCGTTGCGGTGGTCGTTGGCCTGCTCCTCGGCGAGCCGGAGGATCTGCTCGACCCGGGTGCCGAGACCGGAGAGCGTCGGGCGGCTGTTCTCCTCCAGCTGCTTGCTGGTGTCGGTGAGCTTCTGCTCCAGGGCGGTGAGCCGCTGCTCGGACTGCCGGAGCCGGCGCTGGGCGTCGTTGAGCGCCTGCTCGGCGTCAGCGCGATCCTTGTTGGCCTGGCTCAGGGCGGCGTTGAGCCGGCCGATGAAGTCGTCGACCTGACCGGTGTTGTATCCGCGCAGGCCAACCGTGAAATCGGGCTGCGAGTTCGCGTTATCGAAGAACGCGAGAGGGGAGGACTGCTGCTGGGGCATTGGGACATACTGGCAGACCCCCCGGGGTGCTTCGCAAGAGCGTGCCGCCCTTTGCCGTCCTCATTACATGGTCAACTCGACAGCGCGCCGGACCGCCGGGGGAAGTGGCGATCTTGCCAGCTCCGAGGCGAGCGTGATGGCACGCAGCGTGACGCGGAAAAGGGGCCCGGTGTCCTTATGTTTCCGGCCGCCCCGTCCCACTCGAATGGGTGTCGGCGTACCTCTGGGAAAGCCAAAGGCGGTTCACCGAATGGCCACCGGGACCTCGTCCGTGAGGTCAGCCGTCGCGTCCGCTCCGCCGTACCCGGGCACAGTGACCGCCCGCACCCGAGCCGCGTCGTCCCGGCGAGCTGCGGCTGCATCCGCTGCGCTGCGTGTACGTGCGGGCGAACTGCGCGAGGGTACGGCGCGCTGGGTGTGGGTGAGGGCGAGCTGCGTATGCGCACGGCGCACTGCGGGTGCGTGCGGGTGCGTGCGGCGCGGTGCGAGTGCGTGCGGTGCGTGCGGCGCGGTGCGGGTGCGTGCGGCGCGTGCGGCGCGGTGCGGGTGCGTGCGGCGCGCTGCGTGTTAGGAGGGGACCCCTGCTATGCACGAGGCGTTAGCAGGGGGCCCTTCCTTACACCGCACCCCCGGCGTCGGGCCTCGACACGGCGCGCTCGACCACGGCGCGCTCGACGTCGGGTACTCAGGCGGGTTGGACCAGCTCGATCAGGACGCCGCCGGCGTCCTTGGGGTGCACGAAGTTGATCCGGGAGTCGGCGGTGCCGCGTCGGGGCGTCTCGTACAGCAGGCGTACGCCGCGCTCGCGCAGGGCCGCACAGGCCACGTCGATGTCGGCCACGGTGTACGCGACCTGCTGCACGCCGGGGCCGTTGCGGTCGAGGAACTTCCCGATCGTCGACTCCGGGGTCAGTGGGGCGAGCAGCTGCACGCACCCGCCCTCGGCGGTCGGTCCGACCGTCAGCATCGCCTCGCGTACCCCCTGCTCGGCGTTGACCTCGGTGTGCACGCAGCGCATGCCGAAGGTCCGTTGGTAGAAGTCGATCGCGGCGTCGAGGTCGGCGACCGCGATCCCGACATGGTCGATGCGGCGTAGACCGATGTCTGTGACATAGTCGGCAGCGGGCTCGGCGGGGGAGTTCTCAGGCATGACGCTAGTCTGGCCGAACGATAGTTAAGGCGTACAGGTCGGCACCCCCTCGGAGGCAGTCATGGCTTCGGTGATCGTCAGTGGCGCGCGGACCCCGATGGGGCGCCTGCTGGGCAACCTGAAGGACCTACCCGCGACGAAACTGGGCGGTATCGCCATCTCCGCGGCACTGGAACGTGCCGGCGTGGCCCCGGACCAGGTCCAGTACGTGATCATGGGGCAGGTGCTCCAGGCCGGTACCGGCCAGATCCCGGCCCGCCAGGCGGCGGTGGAGGCTGGCATCCCGATGTCGGTGCCCGCGTTGACCATCAACAAGGTCTGTCTCTCCGGCCTGGACGCGATCGCGCTGGCCGACCAGTTGATCCGGGCCGGCGAGTTCGACGTGGTGGTGGCCGGTGGCATGGAGTCGATGACCAATGCCCCCCACCTGCTGCTCGGTCAGCGGGGCGGCTACAAGTACGGCGACGTGGTGGTCAAGGACCACATGGCGCTCGACGGGTTGACCGACGCGTGGGACTGCTGCTCGATGGGGGAGTCCACCGAGCGCCACGGCGCCGAGCGGGAGATCAGCCGCGAGGAGCAGGACGCCTTTGCCGCCGCCAGCCACCAGCGGGCCGCCGCCGCGCAGAAGAACGGTCACTTCGCCGACGAGATCACCCCGGTCGTCATCCCGCAGCGCAAGGGTGACCCGCTGGTGGTCAGCGAGGACGAGGGCATCCGTCCGGACACCACCGTCGAGACGTTGGGCAAGCTCCGTCCGGCCTTCGCCAAGGACGGCACCATCACCGCCGGCAGTTCGTCGCCGATCTCCGACGGCGCCGCCGCGGTGGTCGTGATGAGCAAGGCGAAGGCCAAGGAACTCGGGCTGACCTGGCTGGCCGAGGTGGGCGCGCACGGCAACGTGGCGGGCCCGGACAACTCCCTGCACTCGCAGCCGTCCAACGCCATCCAGCACGCGTTGCGCAAGGGCGGGCTGGGCATCTCCGACCTCGACCTGATCGAGGTCAACGAGGCGTTCGCCCAGGTCGGCATCCAGTCCACCCGTGATCTCGGGATCAGCCCGGACAAGGTCAACGTCAACGGTGGCGCGATCGCGCTGGGGCACCCGATCGGCATGTCCGGCGCCCGGCTGGTGCTGACCCTGGCGATGGAGCTCAAGCGGCGCGGCGGCGGCACCGGCGCGGCGGCGCTCTGCGGTGGCGGCGGCCAGGGCGACGCACTGATCATCCACGTCCCCGCCCCCACCGAGACCGACCTGTGAGCACGAGGAACACGCCGGTCCGGCGAGCCCGGCAGTCGGGAACGACGAGTGGCGCGGTGCGCGGGCGGGTCGTGCGGTCGAGGGCGGCTGCATGAGCGAGGCGACGGGGAGCGCGCCGGCCGCGGCCGGTTCGGTGCGGCGCAGTCGGGACGTACCGATGCTGGTCGAGCGGGCCCGCGAGGGTGACCCGCGCGCGGTCGCCCGCCTGATCACCCTGGTCGAGTCGGGTGACGAGACGCTGCCGCGCATCGCGGCGGCGCTCGCACCGCACACCGGCCGGGCCCAGGTGGTCGGGTTGACCGGTTCGCCGGGGGTGGGCAAGTCGACCACCACCAACGAGCTGGTCCGCGCGCTGCGGGCGCGGGGGCACCGGGTCGGCGTGCTGGCGATCGACCCGTCCAGTCCGTTCACCGGTGGGGCGATCCTCGGTGACCGGGTACGGATGCAGGACCACGCCACCGACCCCGGTGTGTACATCCGGTCGATGTCCAGCCGGGGTCACCTGGGCGGGCTGTCGGCGGCCACCCCGCAGGCGGTGCGGGTGCTGGAGGGCGCCGGCTGCGACGTGGTGCTGGTGGAGACCGTCGGGGTCGGGCAGGCCGAGGTGGAGGTGGCCTCGCTCGCCGACACCACGCTGGTGCTGCTCGCGCCGGGCATGGGCGACGCGATCCAGGCGGTGAAGGCCGGCATCCTGGAGATCGCCGACATCTTCGTGGTGAACAAGGCCGACCGGGACGGCGCCGACGCGACAGTCCGGGACATCCAGGGCATGATCGCGCTCGGTGAGCGCGGACCGGGGCAGTGGCGGCCACAGGTGGTGCGGGCGGTCGCCGTGCGGGGCGAGGGCATCGACGACGTCGCCGCCGCCGTCGACAAGCACCGTGACTGGTTGGTCGCGCACGACGAGCTGCGCCGCCGCCGGGAGGCGCGGGCCGCCGCCGAGATCGAGGCGATCGCGCTCGGCGCGCTGCGCGCCCGGATCGGCTCGCTTCGCGACGGTACGCAGTTGCCGGCGCTCGCCGCCGAGGTCGCCGCCGGTGCGGTCGATCCGTACGCCGCTGCGGACACCCTGCTGGCCCAGCTCTCCGGCTGAACGTAGTCCACTGCGGACCGTCTCCGGCGGTTACGCTCGCACCGCCTTCGCAGAGCGCGTGGGGTGGTGTGACGGCTGCTGGAGAGAGATGGACCACGAGATGACGCAGGAGTTGCCGATGACGCCGGACGCGGTGCCGGGCGGTCGTACCGACATCTCGGACGAGGTGGTGGAGAAGATCGCGGTGGCCGCGGCGAAGGCCGTGCCCGGTGTGGTCGAGCTGGGCGGTGACGTGGCGCGGTTCTTCAACGCGGTGCTCGACCGGGTCGGGCTGGACCAGGTGGGTGACGCCCGGCGCGGGTGCTCGGCGCACGTCACCAACGGCGCGGCAGTGGTCAACCTGGTGATCGTGATCGACGCCGGGCACGCGGTGCCCGAGGTGACCTCGGCGGTGCGGGTCGGGGTGACCCAGGCGATCGAGGCGTACGGCCTGGGGGTCGACGAGATCAACATCCGGGTGGACGACGTCGCCATCGGTGGTCCCGCCGTCTGAGGGCGGTTCGACATTACCGACCGGTAGGAGTTTCCTTAGCGATCGTTCAGGTAGGGGCTCTACACTCGACGTGCTGTCGAGGACTCGAGGAGGAGCCCGGGGATGAACGCCGACGAGATCGCCGCCGGACGGGCCCGCTGGCAGGCCCGGTACGACGCCGCGCACAAGCGGGACGCGGACTTCACCACGCTCTCCGGGCTGCCCGTCGAGCCGGTCTACGGGCCCCCGGAGGGTGCCGCGTACCCGGGCTTCGACCGGATCGGCTGGCCGGGCGAGTTCCCGTACACCCGGGGCCTGCACCCGACCGGCTATCGCGGGCGGACCTGGACCATCCGGCAGTTCGCCGGTTTCGGCAACGCCCGGCAGACCAACGAGCGCTACAAGATGATCCTCGGCGCGGGCGGCGGCGGTCTCTCGGTCGCCTTCGACATGCCCACCCTGATGGGCCGCGACTCCGACGACCCGCAGTCGCTCGGCGAGGTGGGCCACTGCGGGGTGGCGGTGGACAGCGCCGTCGACATGGAGGCGCTCTTCGACGGCATCGACCTGGCGGCGGTCACCACGAGCATGACCATCTCCGGTCCGGCGGTGCCGGTCTTCTGCATGTACCTGGTCGCCGCCGAGCGGCAGGGCGCCGACCTGTCGACGCTCGACGGCACCCTGCAGACCGACATCTTCAAGGAGTACATCGCGCAGAAGGAGTGGCTCTTCGACCCCGAGCCGCACCTGCGTCTGATCGGCGACCTGATGGAGTACTGCGCCCGGGAGATCCCGCGCTACAAGCCGCTCTCCGTCTCCGGCTACCACATCCGCGAGGCCGGCTCGACCGCCGCGCAGGAGTTGGCGTACACGCTGGCCGACGGGTTCGGCTACGTCGAGCTGGGGCTCTCGCGCGGGATGGACGTCGACGTCTTCGCCCCGGGGCTGAGCTTCTTCTTCGACTCGCACGTCGACTTCTTCGAGGAGATCGCCAAGTTCCGCGCCGCCCGCCGGATCTGGGCCCGCTGGCTGCGCGACGTCTACGGCGCCACCAGCGAGAAGGCGCTCTGGCTGCGCTTCCACACGCAGACCGCCGGGGTGTCGTTGACCGCCCAGCAGCCCGTCAACAACGTGGTGCGTACCGCCGTCGAGGCGCTCGCCGCGGTGCTCGGCGGCACCAACTCGCTGCACACCAACGCGCTGGACGAGACGCTGGCGCTGCCCACCGACTCCTCCGCCGAGATCGCCCTGAGGACCCAGCAGGTGCTGATGGAGGAGATCGGGGTGACCAACGTCGCCGACCCGCTCGGCGGCTCGTGGTACGTCGAGGCGCTGACCGACCGGATCGAGGCGGAGGCGGAGGAGATCTTCGCCCGGATCCGCGCGCTGGGCGGTGAGGGTCCGCACACCATCGGTCCGATGACCTCCGGAATCCTGCGCGGCATCGAGGACGGCTGGTTCACCGGCCAGATCGCCGAGTCGGCCTTCGTCTACCAGCAGGCGCTGGAGAAGGGCGACAAGAAGATCGTCGGCGTCAACTGCCACACCGGCACGGTCGCCAAGGAACTGGAGATCATGCGCATCTCGCACGAGGTGGAGCTGGAGCAGCGCCGGCTGCTGGCCGCGCGCAGGGCCGGCCGGGACGAGGCCCGGGCCAGGACGGCCGTCGCGGAGATGGTGGCGGTGAGCCGTACCGGGGAGAACATGATCCCGGCGATGCTCGACGCCGTCCGGGCCGAGGCCACGCTCGGCGAGATCTGCGACGCGCTGCGTGCGGAATGGGGCGTTTACCGCGAGCCCGCCCGGTTCTGACACCCGCTCCGGCGGGGGTGTCTGGGCAGGGGCGACAGCGGCAACCGCACGGGCGGTGGCTGCACCTGAGTTCGGCAAATCGCGTGCGAGACTAGGTAACCATGAGCGACCCACGGATCACCTCGTCGATCTTCACCCGCGGCGCGGTCGACCTCAGCGCGTTGCGCCCCGCCGCGCCCAGTCCCACCCCGGCACCGGCCCAGTCCGGCCCGCCCGCCGCCGTGCCCGGCAACCCTGTCGGCGGCGGCGTCACCGTCATCGACGTGACGGAGGCGACCTTCCAGTCCGAGGTGCTGGAGCGCTCGCTGACCACACCCGTGGTGGTGGACTTCTGGGCCGAGTGGTGCGAGCCGTGCAAGCAGCTCTCCCCGGTGCTGGAGCGGTTGGCGGCGGAGGGCGGCGGCGCCTGGGTGCTCGCCAAGGTCGACGTGGACGCCAACCCTCGACTGGCGCAGATGTTCCGGGTGCAGGGCATCCCGATGGTGTACGCGGTGGTCGGCGGGCAGCCGGTCGACGCCTTCTCCGGCGTGGTCCCCGAGGCGCAGCTCCGCCAGTGGATCGGGGCGGTGCTGAAGGCCGGCGGCGTGGCCGTCGCCGAGCCGGAGGACCCGCGTCTGGACGAGGCGGACGACGCCCTGATGACCGGCGACCTGGACGCCGCCGAGCAGGCGTACCGCAAGATCCTGGCGGAGACGCCGGCGGACGCGGCGGCGGCGGCCGGGCTGGCCCAGGTCGGGCTGGCCCGCCGGGTGGCCGGCGCGGACCCGCAGGCGGCGCTCGCCACCGCCGCGTCCGACCCCGACGACGTCGACGCGCAACTGCTGGCCGCCGACATCGAGGTGCTCAGCGGTCTGGCCGAGCAGGCGTACCAGCGGCTGGTCTCGGTGGTCCGGCGGACCACCGGGGAGGACCGGGAGAAGGTACGACAGCACCTGGTCGGCCTCTTCACCATCGCCGGTCCGGAGGATCCGGCGGTCGCGTCGGCGCGTCGGGCCCTGGCCAGCGCCCTGTTCTGAGTCACTTACCACGCCAGCGCGGGCCGGCGTGATGCCGGCCCGCCCGACATCGGAGGACGGGAGCCCATGTGAGCGCGAGGAGTGAGCTTGCGAGCCCCGCAGTCGCGAACGAAAGCGGTCGATGATGCGTCGGATCGCCGTCCTCGACGCGCCGAGCAACCTCGGCCTGCGGCCACCCACGCCGACCTCGGTGCCGGGCTGCGGCAAGGCGCCCGGCGCACTGCGTGACCAGGGTCTGCTGCCCCGGCTGCGGGCCCGTGACGCCGGTCATCTGACGCCGCCCCGGTACGACGCCGGGGACTGGCGGCCGGGCGACGGGGTGTGCCACGCCCGGGAGATCGCCGACTACTCGGTGGGGTTGGCCGACCGGATCGGCGCGATCATCGACCGGGGTGAGTTCCCGGTGATCCTGGGTGGCGACTGCTCGATCCTGCTCGGCTCGGCACTGGCCATGCATCGGCTCGGCGAGGCGGTGGGCGGCCGGATCGGCCTGGTCTTCGTGGACGGGCACTCCGACTTCCGGCATCCGGGCAACGCCTCCTACGTGGGCGCTGCGGCCGGTGAGGACCTCGCCCTGGTCACCGGCCGAGGTCAGGCCGACCTGGCGGCGATCGAGGGGCGACGCCCGTACTTCCGGGACATCGACGTGGTGGTGCTCGGCATCCGTGCCCAGGACGAGTACCGGTTGGACCTCCAGGCCGCCGGGATCCTGACCCGGCCGGTCCCGGCGCTGCGGGCCGAGGGCGCCGCCCGCACCGCCCAGTGGACGCACGAGCAGCTCGCCGACTGCGCCGGTTACTGGGTGCACGTCGACGTGGACGTCCTCGACCCGGCCGTGATGCCGGCGGTCGACGCGCCCGACCCGGGTGGGATCGCCTTCGCCGAGCTGGAGATCCTGCTCGCCGGGCTGGTCGACACCCCGCACTGCCTCGGCGTCGAGCTGACCGTCTTCGACCCCGACTACGACCCGGACGGCGCGTACGCGGCCGAGATCGTCAACACGCTGGTGGCCGGGCTGCGCCCGGTGACCGCGCCCGGCTCGGTGCCGCCCCGGCTGCGTCCCGAGACCGTCGAGCGCCCCGCTCCGGCCCCGCGCCGGGGCCTCGACCCGGTCGACCCGCCACCGGCCGGACCGCTCCTGCCGGTGGTGCCACCGGTCGCCGCCGCCCCGCCGACCGATGAGCGCCGGGGCGAACCCGAGCGGGACGTCCGGACCGACCGGGAGCCGGAACCGGACGGCGCGTACCCGGAGTCGGAACCGGACGGCGCCGACTCCGACGAGGCCGAAGTCGACGACGTCGACCCGGCCGACGACGTGACCCGGCCCGCGTCGGCACCGGGCGGTCTGACCGCCTGAGCGGTCAGCGGGACAGCGCGCGCAGGAATCGCTCGGCGATCGGCACGGCGGTGCCGCTGCCCGAGCCGCCCTTCTCCACGAAGACGGCGAAGGCGACATCGCCCTGCCAGCCGACGAACCAGGCGTGGGTGTTCTTCGGGTCGTCGTCGTACTCGGCGGTGCCGGTCTTGCCGTGCACCGGCCCGCCCGGGGCGTCCTTCAACGCGCTGCCGGTGCCGCTGGTCACGACCTCGCGCATCATCCCCCGAACCGCCGCCACCGCCTCGGCGTTCAGCTCCGGTCCCGGCGCGGCCGTCGCCTCGGGCGCGGGGTCCAGCACCAGCTTCGGCGGGGTGAAACCGCCCTTGGCCACCGCTGCGGTCGCCGCCGCCATGGCCAACGGGCTGACCAGGGTCGTGCCCTGGCCGATCGCGGCGGCGGCCTGCTCGGTGGCGCCGCCGTTCGCGGAGACCTTGCCGGTGAAGGCGTCGAGCCCGACCGTCCACTGGCCCTCCAGGCCGAGCGTCCGGCCGGTCGCGGCCAGTCCGTCGCCGCCGAGCTGCGGTGCCAGGGCAGCGAACGTGGTGTTGCAGGACCGGGCGAAGACGGTGCGGAAGGGCACCTCGCCGAGGGCGAAGTCGTTCGAGTTCTTGAACGACCGGCCGTCGACGACCTGGGTCTTGGGGCAGTCGACCCGGGTGTCCGGGGTCACCGCGCCGCGGTCCACCAGCCCGAGCGCGCTGACCATCTTGAACGTGGAGCCCGGCGGCACCTGGGCGGTGAAGGCCAGGTTCTCCCCGGCGGCACCGGGGCCGTTGGCGGAGGCGAGCACCGCGCCGTCGCCGATCCTGACGGCGACCAGGGCGGAGCGTCGCCGCTCGCCGCGCAGCGCCTGGTCGGCCGCGTTCTGGGTGGCCACGTCGAGGCTGGTCCGCACCGGCTCGCCGGGCTTCGGGTCGTGCCGGAACAGTTCGGTGCCGGTGCGTTCCACCGTGCCGGTCGCCGACGCCCGGGTGACCACCACGGTGAGGCCCGGCACGCCGCGGAGCCGTTCGTCCCAGCGGCCCTGCAAGCCGCCGTGCCCGACCATGTCGCCGGGGGAGTAGCGGTCCGGGAACTTGGTCAGGTCGTCGGCCTGGGCCGGGTCGACCGTGCCGAGCACCGCGCGGGCGAACTCACGGGTGGGGGCGAGATCCAACTCGTCGTTCTGGGTGATGGCCCCGGGCAGGCCGTCGATCCGTGACTTGATCTGCTGGAACGCCTCGTCGCGCAGCGTGACCACCTCGACGAACGCGTCCGGCTTCGCCTCGTCGAGTCGGTCGGCCAGACCGGACAGGTCGACCGGCGGGGTGATCGCCGGGCGGATCGCCCGGAACGCCGCGTCCAGGTCGCGTGTGACGGCCTTCACGTCGGTCACCGCGCGGGGTTCCAACCCGACCCGGACCACCGCCCGGGGGGCCACCAGCGGTGCGCCGGCACCGTCGAGCAGCCCGGCGCGGGGTGCCGGGTCGCGCCGCAGACCGAGCCGGTCGCCGCGGGTGAGCTGCTCGGCGAGGACCTGCGGCTCCCAGATCACCTGCCAGACGTCGTCGCGTCCCTTGACCAGCCGGACCGGCCGGTCGTACGTCCACGTGACGTCGCCGGGCAGCGTCCACTCGACGCGGACGGTGCTGGTCGCGGTCTCCTGTTCCACCGTGGGCTTGCCCTGTCGACTCAGCTTGGGCGGCGTCTCGGCCAGTTCGCCGGAGAGCTCCTTGATCTCCCGAGCGACGTCGGCGGCGGCCAGCCGGCTGCCGGTCGGGTCGACGAAGCCGACCGCCTGGAGATCACCCGTGGGCCAGCCGGAGAGGAAGGCGTCCACGCTGCGTTCCGGGCCGTCCTCACCGGAGCAGGCGACCAGAGTGGCCGAGATCACGAGGCAGGCGGCGACAGCGGCCAATCGTGACGAGACGTGACGGTTGCGGTACGCACGGTGCATCAGCCTGGGGTCCTCCTGCTCGGGCTGCCCTGCACGCTAGTACGCCGCGGCACCTGGGGTTGCCCCGTGATGTCCCAGGTGGGCGAAAGACGGGGCCGCGCCGGTGTGATGAACAACATCTGGCGGGGTACTCCTGACCCGGCCGAACCTCGTACCGCAACGGGCGAAAGGACGACGTCACGCACCGGAAGTCCGGCAGGTGGTACGCCGACGGGGCGACCGGTCGGTCTGGCCTAGGCTGGGCGGCGAGAGTGACCCACAACGCGGTGGGTCGAGGGGAGTGGCACCGAATGGACCGGCGTCCGGCGATCAAACCGGGACCCGACCTCCGGCAGGCTGACACCGGCCGGGACGACAGCTTCGACACGGCGACCGACGGAGACGGCTACGGCCGACTCGACACAGGAACGACCGGGATGACCGGTTCGAGCATCGACACCCTCTACGACCTGGGTCTGCCACCAGAGGCGCTGGCGGACGACGTGGAGGACGCCGAACTCGACGAGCCGGTGCCCAACGCCGAGCGGTTGGTGGCCCAGGCGGTCGCCCTCGCCGGCGACGACCACGACGCGGCGACCCTGGTGGGTCGGTTCTGGCGGTTCGCGCCGGACGAGGAGCTGATCGGCTTCACCGCCGAGGAGATGCTCGACGCCGCACGCGCCCACCGCCAGCTCGCCGACCAGCGGGTGCCGGGCGAGTTGAAGCTGCGGATCCACTCACCCGACGCGGAGCAGCACCACAGCGTCGTCGAGATCGTCACCGACGACATGCCGTTCCTGGTCGACTCGGTGACCGCCCTGCTCAACAGCCACCACCTGGACGTGCACCTGCTGGTGCACCCGCTGGTCGTGGTGCGCCGTGAGCCGCTGGGACGACTGGTCGAGGTCGCCGCCGACGTGGAGCCGGACGACGCGATCGACGGTGACCTGGTCGAGAGCTGGATGCGGATCGAGATCGACCCGGTCCGCGACCAGGAGGTACGCGACAAGCTGCGCCGCGAGTTGCAGCGGGTGCTCACCGACGTGCGCGAGGCCGTCGAGGACTGGCCCAAGATGCGCCAGCGGGCCCTCTCCCTCGCCGACGAGTTGGCCGCCGCGCGGACCAGCGACAACCGGCCGCCGGTGCCGGAGAAGGACATCACCGACTCGGTCGAGCTGCTGCGCTGGTTGGCCCACGACCACTTCACCTTCCTCGGGTACCGCGAGTACCGGCTGGTGCAGAACTCGGCCGAGAGCGGGCCGGCGCTGGAGGCGGTGCTCGGCACCGGGCTGGGCATCCTGCGGCAGGACTCGCCGGAGGCGCGGGCGCTGTCGTCGATGACACCCGAGGCGCACGAGAAGGTCACCGAGAAGCGCCTGCTGATCATCACCAAGGCGAACTCGCGGGCCACCGTGCACCGCTCGGCGTACCTCGACTACATCGGCTTCAAGATCTTCGACGCCGACGGTCGGGTGGTGGGCGAGCGGCGGTTCCTCGGGCTCTTCTCCACCGCCGCGTACCGGACCAGCGTGCAGGAGCTGCCGGTGGTGCGACGCAAGGTCGCCGAGGTGCTGGACCGTTCCGGACTGAGCCAGCGCAGCCACTCCGGCAAGGACCTGTTGCAGATCCTGGAGACGTACCCGCGCGACGAGCTGTTCCAGATCAAGACCGACGACCTCTACCACGCGGTGATCGGCGTACTGCGGATGGCGGGTCGCCGGCAACTGCGGGTGTTCCTGCGCCGGGACGCGTACGGGCGGTTCATCTCCTGCCTGATCTATCTGCCCCGGGACCGGTTCACCACCCAGAACCGGCTGCGCATGCAGGACATCCTGCTGCGCGAGCTGAACGGGGTCGGGGTGGACTACACCACCCGTGTCACCGAGTCGATGCTGGCCCGGGTGCACTTCATCGTGCGTACCGACCCGAGCAGCCCGCCCGGGGACATCGACGCCGACCTGCTCGCCGAGGAGCTGGCCGACGCCACCCGGCTGTGGGACGACGACTACCGGCTGGTGCTGGAACGCAAGCTCGGTGACGAGCAGGCCAAACACCTGTTCGCCCGGTACGCCGACGCGTTCCCGGAGGGCTACAAGGACGGGCACACGCCGTACGAGGCGATGAAGGACCTGGCCAAGCTGGAGCTGCTGGAGGAGTCCGGCCAGCTCGAGATGCACCTGTTCCGCAAGCAGCCGTTGCCGCGGGCGGTCGTCCGGTCCGATGTCGACGAGTCGATGGACGTCCGGTTCAAGGTCTACCGCTACGGCGAGCCGATGATGCTCTCCGCGGTGCTGCCGGTGCTGCACTCGCTCGGCGTGAAGGTGGTCGACGAACACCCGTACGAGGTGGAACGCGTCGACGGCCGGATCTGGCTGTACGACTTCGGGCTGCGCCTGCCCGAGGGCCACCAGGAGCTGGCCGAGGTCCGCCCGCACGTGGAGAACGCCTTCGCGGCGGCGTGGCGGGGCGAGGCCGAGGTGGACGGCTTCAACGAGCTGGTGCTGCGCGCCGGGCTCACCTGGCGGCAGGTGGTGGTGCTGCGCGCGTACGCCAAGTACCTGCGTCAGACCGGCACCGTCTTCTCCCAGGACTACATGGAGTCCACGTTCATCGCGTACCCCGTCATGGCCACACTGCTGGTGCGGCTCTTCGAGGCGCGGTTCGAACCGGGGTCGCTCACCTCCGAGCAGCGGGAGGAGCGGGCGGCGGAGCTGGTCTCCGAGATCGACGCCGCGCTCGACGACGTGGCCAGCCTCGACCAGGACCGCATCCTGCGGGCGTACCTGAACCTGATCCAGGCCACCCTGCGGACCAGCTTCTACCAGAAGCCGGTCGGCGGGCGGCCCAAGTCGTACGTGGCGTTCAAGCTCGACCCGCAGGCCATCCCGGACCTGCCGGCGCCCCGGCCGAAGTTCGAGATCTTCGTCTACTCGCCCCGGTTCGAGGGTGTGCACCTGCGGTTCGGGCCGGTGGCCCGGGGCGGGCTGCGCTGGTCCGACCGGCGGGAGGACTTCCGCACCGAGGTGCTCGGCCTGGTCAAGGCGCAGATGGTCAAGAACGCGGTGATCGTGCCGGTGGGCGCCAAGGGCGGCTTCGTGCTCAAGCAGAAGCCGGGCGACCGGGACGAGGCCGTGCTCTGCTACAAGGAGTTCATCTCGGCGCTGCTGGACGTCACCGACAACATCGTGGCCGGTGACATCGTGCCGCCCGACGACGTGGTCCGGCACGACAGCGACGACCCGTACATGGTGGTGGCGGCCGACAAGGGCACCGCGACCTTCTCCGACATCGCCAACGAGATCTCCGTCGCACACAACTTCTGGATGGGCGACGCGTTCGCCTCCGGCGGTTCGGCGGGGTACGACCACAAGAAGATGGGCATCACCGCCCGGGGTGCCTGGGAGTCGGTCAAGCGGCACTTCCGCGAGCTGGGCCACGACACCCAGAGCCAGGACTTCACCGTGGTCGGCGTCGGCGACATGTCCGGCGACGTGTTCGGCAACGGGATGCTGCTCTCCGAGCACATCCGGTTGGTGGCCGCCTTCGACCACCGGCACATCTTCCTGGACCCGAATCCGGATGCGGCCACCTCGTTCGTCGAGCGCAAACGGCTGTTCGAGCTCTCCCGTTCGACCTGGGAGGACTACAACACCGAGCTGATCTCGGCGGGCGGCGGCGTCTACCCGCGTACCGCGAAGTCGGTGCCGGTGTCGCCGCAGGTCCGCGCCGTGCTCGGGCTGCCCGACGACGTGACGCAGATCAGCCCGCAGGAGTTGATGAAGGCGATCGTCACCGCACCGGTCGACCTGTTCTGGAACGGCGGCATCGGCACCTACGTCAAGGCCTCCACCCAGACCAACGGCGAGGTGGGCGACAAGTCCAACGACGCGATCCGGGTGGACGGGCGCAGCCTGCGCTGCCGGGTGGTCGGCGAGGGCGGCAACCTGGGCTTCACCCAGCAGGGCCGGATCGAGTACGCCCAGTCGGGCGGCCGGATGTACACCGACTTCATCGACAACGCGGCCGGGGTGGACTGCTCCGACCACGAGGTGAACATCAAGATCCTGCTGAACACGGCGGTGGCCGACGGCGAGTTGTCCGTCCCCGAGCGGGACGACCTGCTGGCCCGGATGACCGACGAGGTCGCCGAGCTGGTGCTGCGGGACAACTACGACCAGGCCCGCGCGATCAACAACGCCCAGACGCAGGCCGCGTCGCTGCTGCCGGTGCACCGGCGGATGATCACCCACCTGGAACGCTCCGGCGAGTTGAACCGGGCGCTGGAGGCGTTGCCGCCGGACGAGGAACTGGCGGTACGCGCCGAGTCCGGGCTGACCGCGCCGGAGTTCGCGGTGCTGCTCGCGTACGTGAAGATCGCCCTGGAGAAGGAGATCATCGCCGAGGGGTTGGCCGACGAGGAGTGGACCAACGAGGTGTTGGTCAACTACTTCCCGACCCCGATGCGGGAGCGGTTCGCCGACCGGATGGACCGGCACCGGCTGCGTCGCGACATCGTGACCACGGTGCTGGTCAACGAGGCGATCAACCGGGGCGGCATCTCGTTCGTCTATCGGGTGGTCGAGGAGACCGCCGCCACCGCCGCCGACGTCATCCGGGCGTACGTGGTGGTCCGCGAGGTGTTCGGGTTGCGGGAGGTCTGGGACGCCATCGAAGCCCTGGACAACCGCGTCGACCCGGAGTTGCAGACCAGCGCCTACCTGGACACCCGGCGGCTGCTCGACCGGGCGGTGCGCTGGCTGGTCACCAACCGGCGTTCGCCGCTGGACGTGCCGGCCGAGATCGCCCGGTTGCGGGAGGGCGTGGCGGAGCTGCTGCCGAAGCTGGAGACGCTGTTCTACGGCACCGAGCGGGAGGGCATCGCGGCGCACATCGACTCGATGACCGAGCGGGGCGTGCCGCGTGAGCTGGCCGAGCGCAACACCCGCCTGATGTACAGCTTCGGTCTGCTGGACGTGGTGGAGACCGCGGCCGGCAGCGGGCGGAACGTGAGCGAGGTGGCCTCGGTCTACTTCGTGCTCTCGAACCGGTTCCGGGTCGACTCGCTGCTGTCGAAGATCTCCCTGCTGCCTCGCGAGGACCGCTGGCAGACGCTGGCCCGGATGGCGCTGCGCTACGACCTGTACGCCGCGTTGGCCGCGCTCACCGGGGAGGTGCTCGACTCCACGCCGGGTGACCTTTCGCCGTCGGAGCGGGTGCAGCAGTGGGAACAGTCGAACGCCACATCGATCCACCGCGCCGAGCGGGCGATGGGGGAGTTCGACGAGTCCCGCGCCGACCTGGCCGCGCTCTCGGTGCTGCTGCGGCAGATCCGGACGCTGGTGCGGACCTCCTCAGCCAGCTGACATGTAAGGAAGGGCCCCTTTCTAACGCCTCGTGCATAGGAAGGGGCCCTTCCTAACGTCTCGGTCGGTTCACCGGCGACGTCCCGGTCGGCTCATCACCGACGTCCCGGTCGGCTCATCACCGACGTCCCGGTCGGCTCATCACCGACTTCTCGGTCAGCTCATCAGCGAGGCGAAGACGATCACGTTGTCCGGGTAGTCGCCCTTGACCTCGTCGAACTGGCCGCCGCAGGTGATCACGCGGAGCCCGGGTCGGTCGGAGGGGCCGTACACCTGCTCGGTGGGGAAGGCGTCCTTGGGGTGGGCGGCCACCGAGTCGACCCGGAAGTCGACGGAGCCCCCGTCGGCCCGGCTGACCGTGATGACGTCGCCGGACTGCAGCGCGCCGAGGGAGAAGAACACCGCCGCACCGATCGCCGCGGAGTCCACGTGCCCGACGATCACCGAGTTGCCCACCTCGCCCGGGCTGGGACCCGGCGAGTACCAACCGGCGAGCATGGCCTGGTCCAGCGGGGGGACCTCCACGGTGCCGTCAGCATTGGTGCCGAGCATCATGATCTTCGCGTTGACGCCGATGCGGGGGATGGTGATCGTGGTCGGCGCGGACCGGGGCAGCCCGGTCGCGGGGCGGGTCGTGACGGCATCACCACTGTCGAGGTCCGCGTCGTCGAACGGCTCGGACGCGCGGGGCTCGGGGGTACTCGGACCGGCCTGCGCCAGGGGCTGCGGTGGGCGTACCGGCTCGACGGGCCGCAGCGACGCGCCGATCAGCCCGGAACCCACCATGGCCAGCAGGACGACGACGGCGGCGCCGACGGCGCGCCACGGAGAACCGTGACGGCCGCCGGCCCGTCTCGCCGTCGCGTCAGGCCGCGAACTCATCGACCCGGCGCCGACGCATCAGCACGAGGCCACCGAGGGCCGCCGCACCGACCATGCCCGCTCCGGCGGTGGCCAGGCCACCGTTGGCGCCGGTGGCGATGCCACCGTCTCCGCCGTCGACCCCACCGTGCGGCAGGACCACGATCTCGCCGACGCCGCAGGAGCCCTTGAGCTCGTACGTGCCGGGCTTGGCGTCCTTGGCGACGCGGGCTTCGCCGTAGTAGACGAAGTCCTTCTCGTGCTCCCAGCGGTCGCCCGAGTCGTCCTTGCCGCGCTCGCCCGACCAGTCGCCCTCGCTCGACCAGTCCTTCTCGCCGGACCACTCGCGCTCGGCCTCGCTCGACCAGTCCTTCTCGGACTTCGCGCCGTGCTCCTCCTCGGCGGACGGGGCCTTGTGGTCCCGCGCACCTTCCGCGTCCTGGCCGTGCTCCTCGGCCTTCCAGTCGCGGTCCTTGCCTCCGGCGTCGGCCGCGTCGGCCGCACCGCCACCGGCGCCCTTGGACTCCGGCGCCGACTCGGCCTCGCCCGACCAGTCCTTGCCCTCGGAGCGGTCCTCGCCCGAGTCCTTGCCTTCGGAGCGGTCCTCGCCGCCGGACTGCCAGTCCTTGCCGTCCTGCGAGTCCCCACGGTCCTGCCAGTCCTTGTTGTCCTGCCAGTCCTTGCGGTCCTGTTTCCAGTCCCGGTCGCCGCCCTGGTCACCCTTGTCGCCGCCCTTGTGGGCCGCTTCGAGCTTGACCTTGCCGGTGACCTTGGACCAGACGAAGGGGTGCTCCTGCGCCTCTTCGCAGATCTGAACGAGCTTGACCTCGTCGCCGGGCTTCACCGCGTGCGGCTTGGCGAAGACCTTGCCCTCGTCTTCGGGAGCGTGGCCGTCGGCGAGCGCGACCCCGGGCGCGAACACCAGCAGGGAAGCACCGCCGAGGGCGGCACCCGCAACGACCTTCCCCAGCATCTTCTTAGCCATGACCTGTGTCACTCCATCCCTGTTGTCCTGCGGCCCGCACAACCGAGCCAGAACTGACGTTAGACCGTTTCATGACCTATGTAGGGAAAGATTCGTGTTCTGGCATTCATACGGTTTACCCGATCGGTCGGGTTCTGCTGAGGGACGCGTGCCGGGGCGTCCCGGGTGGGGTGGTTCACGTCCTGTGGTCGGTGGACGTCATCCGGTGGCGGTGTGTCACGGGCAGCGCCAGAAATGCCGGGTTAAGCTTTCGAAAATATCGAACCATTGCCATGGAAGCGCTCCCATGCAAGAATCGCTGCACGCGGTGATCGGAGCCACACCGCGCAGGCAGGTGTCGAGGGCAGCCGGTGTCACCGGACGACCACCGTGCCGTCGACCGGGTACGCCGGTCGTGCACCACCACCAACGCCCGCCCGGGTCGGGCGCTCCCGAAGAATCCCGTTGGCATCGGCGGTCGTCCGCGTAGGACGTCCCTCGGACGCCACGTGCCGGGCCGTACGCGGATCCGGTCTCGCCCAAGGAGATCAGTGGCATGAATGTGTGGAGAAGGCTGTCCAGTCGACGACGGACTGTCGCGCTGGCCGGCGCGAGCGCGCTGGTCGCGGGCGGTTTGGTGACGATCCCCGTCACCGCGGCGCACGCCGCGACGCAGTGCGACGTCGCGTACACGACCAACGACTGGCAGGGCGGCTTCACCGCCAACATCACCATCCGGAACATCGGTGACCGGCTCACCAGCTGGACGCTCGGCTTCACGTTCCCCGACGCCAACCAGCGCGTCCAGCAGGGCTGGTCGGCCCGCTGGACCCAGTCTGGCCGGAACGTGACCGCGCAGAACGAGTCCTACAACGGCAACCTGGCCACCGGTGCCAGCACCAGCATCGGCTTCAACGGCGCCTGGAGCGGCAGCAACCCCAAGCCCACCTCGTTCACGGTGAACGGGGTCGCCTGCAACGGCGGCACCACGCCGACCACGCCGCCCCCCACCACTCCGCCGCCGACCACTCCGCCGCCCACCACGCCTCCGCCGACGACGCCTCCGCCCACCACCCCGCCGCCCACGACGCCGCCGCCCGGCACCAAGGTCGACAACCCGTACCTGAACGCCCGGGGCTACGTGAACCCGGAGTGGAAGGCCCGGGCCGAGTCGGTCACCGGCGGCAACCGGGTGTCGAGCATCTCGACCGCCGTCTGGATCGACCGGATCGCCGCGATCGAGGGTACGGACAACAGCCAGTCCAACGGCCCGATGGGCATCCGGGACCACCTGGACGAGGCGCTGCGGCAGAACGCCGAGTACATCCAGTTCGTCATCTACAACCTGCCCGGCCGTGACTGCGCGGCGCTCGCCTCCAACGGTGAGCTGAAGGCCGACGAGCTGCCGAAGTACAAGGCGGAGTACATCGACCCGATCGCGGCGATCATGGGTGACGCGAAGTACCGCAACCTGCGGATCATCAACGTCATCGAGGTCGACTCGCTGCCGAACCTGGTGACCAACACCTCCAACAACCCGGGTGGCACCGTGATGTGCGACACGGTGAAGGCCAACGGCGCGTACGTGCAGGGTGTCGGCTACGCGCTGGCCAAGCTGGGCGCGCTCTCGAACGTCTACAACTACGTCGACGCCGGGCACCACGGCTGGCTCGGCTGGGACAGCAACTTCGTCCCGAGCGCCCAGGTCCTGAAGGAGGCCGCGACCGCCTCCGGCAGCACGGTCAACCACGTGCACGGCTTCATCACCAACACGGCGAACTACTCCGCCCTGATCGAGCCGTACGCGAAGATCAGCGACACGGTCAACGGGCAGACGGTGCGCCAGGCCAAGTGGATCGACTGGAACTTCTACAACGACGAGCAGAGCTTCGCTCAGGCGTTCCGGCAGGAACTGGTCCGGCAGGGCTTCCCGAGCGGCATCGGCATGCTGATCGACACCTCCCGTAACGGCTGGGGCGGCAGCGCCCGGCCCACCGGCGCGGGCCCGACGACCAGCGTGGACGCCTACGTGGACGGTGGCCGGGTCGACCGTCGCATCCACAAGGGCAACTGGTGCAACCAGGCCGGTGCGGGCATGGGCGAGCGGCCGAAGGCCGCGCCGGCGGCGGGTATCGACGCGTACGTCTGGGCCAAGCCCCCGGGCGAGTCGGACGGCTCCAGCCGCGAGATCCCGAACAACGACGGCAAGGGCTTCGACCGGATGTGCGACCCGACCTACACCGGTAACGACCGTAACGGCAACAGCCGCAGCGGTGCCCTGGCCGACGCCCCGATCTCGGGCGCCTGGTTCTCGGCGCAGTTCGCCGAGCTGATGCGCAACGCCTACCCGCCGTTGTCCTGACGGTCAGGCATACCGGCCGCCAGCAGTAGGTGAGGCGCTGCGGCGGCGGGTTCCCCGGGCCCCTGGTCCGACCGCACCGGTCGGACCAGGGGCCCCTCTCGCCGCGCGGCGCGGGTCCACTCGAACCGGGTGGGCCCGTCCCGTGCTCAGGGCACCGTCTTCTCGATCGCCGCCCGGCCGGTCTCGGCCAGCTCACGCCGGGCGCGCTCGATGTTCTCGGGGGTGAGGTCCTGGCCCCGGGCCATCACCAGGTCCTCCGGGTCCCACGGCTGCTCGGCGCCGGTACGGATGTCGGCCGGGGCGGCTCCGGTGCCGGTCCCGGTCGCGCCGGTGCCCGCCGCGTACGGGTCGGCGATGACGTCCTCGGTGGGTGCGTCGAGGTCGATCCGCTCACCCGGCCCGGCGAAGGCCGGGGTGTCCCGGTCGGTCCCGCCGCCGGTCATCAGCTCGGGCACGCCGCTGTCGTCGTCCACCGCCGCGGCCACCTCGGGGCGCTCCTCCAGCGGTCGGTCGCGATCCGTCATCCTGCCGCCCTCCTGTCCGCCGCACGGTTCCTCCGGCCCCCTGCGGGTACCCGCCGGTCACCGGGCCATGCCTGCGACGACACGACGAAGGCGGGCGTCCCGTTCGGGGACACCCGCCTTCGACGGTGATCAGCGGCCGAGCACCCGGTCGAGGAAGTCGCGGTAACCGCGGACCGCCACCCGGAGCTGCTCGGTGTCGGGCGAGCCCGCATCCTGCCACCCGCCGAGCTTGCTCTTGTGCTCCGCCAGCGCCGCGGACAGCGCCTGCATGGCCTCGTCGACGAGCCACTGCGCCTGACCGGCGGCGGCCTGCGGGTCGTCCACGAAACGGAGCTGGACGTCACGCCAGCGGTCCCGGAAGCCCTGTGCGGTCGACTCGTCGAAGAGGGTCGCCGCGCCGGCCGGAACCGTCGATCCGGCGTCGGTGCCGCCGGCCGGCGACTGCCCGTCCGGGTCGACCATCGTCGGGGTGGCGCTGCCGTAACCGGGGCCGCCGGCCGCCGCCACGTCGGTGGTGTCGACGGTCGACGCGTCACCGGGGAGGTCCCGCGACTCGATCCGCCCGTCGAGGTCGTCGGCCCGGTGGCCGCCCGGCCCACGGTCGACGGCCGTACCAGTGTCGTCGAGTTCGTCGAGGTCGTCGCCGCTCCGGTCAAACTCGGCGGTCGGGTCGGCCCGCAGCCCCTCCCGCTCACCGTCGACCGCGCCGTCGCCCGGCGCCGCGGTGCGCTCCTCGCGCGGGTCGATCTCGTCCTCCGGGCGCGGGCTGGCCAGCGCGGACGCGGCCACCGCGCCACCGACCGAGGTGGCACCGAAAGCGGTCGGCACCGGAGCGGGATCGGTCACCTCGTCGGCACGGTCGTCGTCGCCCGGCCGACCGTCCCAGGGGCGGTTACGGTCGGTGGACTCCACCCGGTCGCGGTCCGTCGGCTCGTCTGTGTGGTCGAGGTCGTCCGGTACGTCCCGGTGGTCACCGTTCGGCGGCACTGCCACCGGGGCAGACCGGACGGCCTCGGGGTGGTCGTTGTTGAGCTGCTGCTCGTCTTGCCGCATGGTGCTCTCCTCAGCGGTTCGTGGCGTCATGGGCGGCCTCGGGGTGGCGCTGCTCCGGGGTGGTGGTCGACGCGACCGGTTCCTCGCCGAGCAGGTCGGCGAAGAGGGCGCGGTAGTGGACGACGGCCTGGCGAAGGTCCTCGGTGCCGGCCTCGCCCCGCGAGTTGCGCAGGTGGATCTCGTGCGCGTCCCGGTAGTGGCCGAGCGTCCGGGCGTGCTCGACGGAGAGGTGGGCGAGCTGGTCGGAGAAGTCACCGGTGGGGTAACCCCGCTCGGCGACGAGTCGCGTGACCAGTTCGTCGGCCTGACCGACGGTCTCGGCGGGGGAGTCGATGAAACGCACCTGGAGTTCCTCCCAGGCGGCGGCGTACCGGGCGCGGGACTCGGGGTCCAGCGGGACGAGTTCGAGATCCGCGTGCCGGCGTTCCCGGTCCCGCAGCTCGCGCTCGGCGTCGCTGCGACTGTCCCGCTCGGCGACGACGTGGTCGTACTCCGGGCCGAAGCGTTGCCGTAGCGAACGGCGGCGGCCGGCCACGACGACGGCCGCGGCCACGGCGGCGACCACCAGGATGACGAGGACGGTGACGACTATCTGCGTGGGCGACATGGCTCCTCCTTCGCTTCAGGTATTCCCTCCTGGCACTGATCGCCAATCCCGTTCCGGGGCACTTTCCTCATCCGGATCGGTGGTGGCCAGGGCGGAACGTCGTCCGAAGGGGGCGAAGGGCGGACAGTCACATCGACCGAGGCCGGGAACGGGACGGGCACCGCACGGTCGCCCGTTGCGGGCGGCAGGGGCGTCCTCGGTACGTCCGGCACCGTATAGGTAGTCTCGACAGACGGTAGTGCGTCCGGCGGGGATTACGTATCCTGCCCAAGGCGCCCGAACCCCGGCGCCCCGGCGGGCAGCCGAGGCGCGTGTCGGTGACGGTGCTGCCCGGCCGTGCCGGAGCCCTTCCAGCCACCCTCCCGGGCGAGGTCCGATTGAACACCCGCGACTGGCCGATCCGCTCCAAGCTGACCGCGCTGGTCGTGGTGCCGGTGACCGCGCTGCTGGCACTGTGGATCTTCGCGACCACGCTCACCTTCGGCCCCGCACTGGATCTGCTCGCCGCCCGGACCCTTCTGTACGACCTGGGCCGGCCGGGCGAGACGGTGGTGGCCGAGCTGCAACGGGAGCGGCGGCTCTCGGTGGTCCATCTCGGCTCGCCGCGCACGGTCTGCGGTCAACCACCGACCAACTGCGTACTGCCGGAGCTCGTCGCACAGCGGGACCGCACCGACATCGCGATCGCCGAACTCCAGCGCCGGGTCTCCGGAGAGCAACTGCGCGACGCCGCCGGTGAGCTGCTGGAGACCCGGCTGGACCGGCTCCTCGGCGAACTGGAGGCGCTGCCGTCGGGGCGCGCGTTCATCGATCGCCGGGATCTCGACCGGGCCGGGGTGATCGGTCTCTACAGTGGCATGATCTCGTCCGCGTTCCACACCTTCTCCGCGCTGGCGAACCTGCCGGACCAGGATCTCAACCGGGAGGCGCGGGCGCTGACCGACATCGGCCGCTCGCGGGAGCTGCTCGGTCAGACCGACGCGCTGCTGGCCGGCGCGTTGATCGGCGGACGACTCGCCGAGGGCGAGCACACGCTGCTCGTGCAGGGCATCGCCAACCAGCGCTTCCTGGCCGAGAGCGCGGTGGCCGACCTGCCGGAGCCGGACCGTGTGGCGTACCAGCGGTTGACCGAGCAGGACGAGTTCACGCAGTTGCGGCAGATGCAGGACGAGCTGGTCGCCGCCGATCCCTCGGCCCGACTCCGGATCGACCAGCAGGCCTGGCAGACCAGCTACGACACGGTGCAGCGGTCGCTGCGCGACTTCGAGCTGACCCAGGCCGACGGTCTGGCCGACCGCTCGGTGCCGATGGCGGTGCGCACCCTGGTCCGGCTGGCCGCCGCCGGGTTGCTCGGTCTGGTCGCCGTCGTGCTCTCGCTGGTCGTCGCGCTGCGGGTCGGCCGGTCGCTGGCGAAGCGGTTGACCCAGGTACGCGGCACCGTCAAGGAGGCCGAGGAGCGCCTGCCCGAGGTGGTGGAGCGGCTGCGCCGGGGCGAGCAGGTGGACGTGGCCCACGAGGCGCCGCTGGCCGACCGGGGCGCGGACGAGATCGGCCAGGTGGCCCAGGCGTTCACCGAGGTGCACAAGGCCGCGATCCGGTCCGCCATGGTCGAGGTGAGCCTGCGTCGCGGCCTCAACGAGGTCTTCCTGAACATCGCCCGACGCAGCCAGGGCCTGGTGCACCGGCAGCTCACCGTGCTCGACCGGATGGAACGCGACGCCGAGGACCCGGACCACCTGGCCGAACTGTTCCGGGTGGACCACCTCGCCACCCGGCTGCGGCGGCACGCCGAGGACCTGGTCATCCTCGCCGGTGCGGCACCCGGGCGGGGCTGGCGCAACCCGGTCGCCATGGTGGACCTGATCCGGGGCGCGATCTCCGAGGTCGAGTCGTACGACCGGGTGGACATCGTCAACGTCCAGGCCGCCGGCACGGTGGGTCGGGTCGTCGGCGACGTCATCCACCTGCTCGCCGAACTGATCGAGAACGCCACCGCGTACTCGCCGCCGGACTCCCGTGTGGAGATCTCGGGCGAGCACGTCGCCCACGGGTACGCGCTCTCCGTCACCGATCACGGGCTCGGCATGACGGCCGCCGCCATCGAGGAGGCCAACCGCAAGCTCGCCCGGTCACCGGACTTCGACCCGGCCGAGACCGCGCGGCTGGGGCTGTTCGTGGTCGCGCGGCTCGCCGCCCGGCACGACGTACGCGTGCGGTTGCGGGAGTCGGACGGGACCGGGCTGACCGCCGTGGTGCTGATCCCGGGGGCACTCATCACCGCCGAGCCGTCACCCCTGCCCGACCTGGACACTCCCGCCGGGGACGACCAGGCCACCACCCCGGAACAGCGCCGGCTGGCCCGGGCCACCCGGTTGACCACAGTGCCCCGGCAGACCACGCGATCACAGGCCGAGCCGGAGAAGCCGACCACCACCGAGGCGGTGCCGGCGAGTACGACCGGTGGCCGGGGCGGTCCCACCTTCGGCTCCACGGTCGGCCCGGCCGAGGCGGACGGTCTGCCCCGCCGCATCCGTCAGCGGGGCCCGGCCGCCACCACGCCGTCGGCCGTCACCGCGTCGCCAGACACCGCCGTACCCTCCGCCGCCACCTCATCCCCGGTCGCCGACGCCGCCGGACCGGCACCGGTCGGGTCGACGCCCCCAGTGGCCTCCGGCACCGGTCCGTCCGGCAGCGGTGCGTCCAGTGACGGGTCGTCCGGTCCGGCCGGGCACCGGGCGGCACCGCGCCGTGCGCAGGGCGGCCTCGACGCGCCGACGGTGCAGATGCCGGCGGTGTCCTCGGCGATCGACGGGCCGACGATGCGGCAACCGGTGGTGGTCCCGCGTGGGCCGATCCGGCCGCTCGGCGAGCCGACCCCCCGCAGCCCGGAGGAGGCCCGCCGGTTCATGTCGGCACTCCAGGCGGGCACCGCGCGGGGCCGACGCGCCGCCGTCGCGCCGAACGACGACGCGGGGTCCACCGGACCGTCCACCGGTGACGCGGTACGTACCGGACCGCCGAACGGCGAGGCGGGACGTAGCGGATCACCGACCGACCAGGCGGTGACGGCCGGAGCACCCACCGGAGAGGCCGGGCGTACCGGATCGCTCTCGCCGGGTCGATCCGGTGTGGCTTCCCCCGACCACGAGCAGGACCGAGACACCGAGCCGGCAGGGCCGCCGGCCGGTGACCCGGCGACTGTGCAACCCCCGACCGCGACTGAGAGGGACGCCTGATGCATTCGACGAGGCAGAGTGCCGATCTCGGCTGGTTGTTGGACGACTTGTTGGAGCGGGTACCGACCGCGCGGCAGGCGGTGGTGCTCTCGGCGGACGGGCTGCTCCTCGGCTGCTCCACCGGGATGGACAAGGCCGACGCCGAGCACCTCTGTGCGCTGGCCTCCGGACTGTCCAGCCTGGCCCGGGGCGCGAGCCGCCACCTCACCGGCGGGCCGGTGCGCCAGACGGTGGTGGAGATGGAGGACGCGTACCTCTTCGTGACGGCGGCGGGGCAGGGTGCCTGCCTCGCTGTCGCCAGTGACGCCGATGCCGACATCGGCCTGGTGGCGTACGAGATGGCGATGCTGGTGACCCGGGTGGGCGAGAATCTCGGGACACCGACCCGGGCGTCGGTGGGTGCCGCCGATGCGCACTGACTTACCGGGGAACCAGCACGAATGGCTCGACGCCGATGCCGGGCCGGTGGTCCGGCCGTACACGCTGACCGGTGGCCGGGTACGGGCCAGCGCGGACGCCTTGGACCTGGTGGCGTACGTGCTGGCGAAGCCGGACCCGGACCTCGGCGCCTACCCGGAGCTGTACCCGGAACACCGGCTGTTGGTGGAACTCGCCGGTCGGGGAACGCCGGTGGTGGAACTCGCCGCCGACCTCAATCTCGCCATCGGTGTGGTCCGGGTACTGCTCGGCGATCTACTCTCCCGGGGACTGGTCGCCGTGCACCAGCCGCCACGTGCCACGTACCTGCCCGACAACGACATCCTCAAGGCGGTGGTCGATGGACTCCGTGCGTTATGACGGCGAGCGGCGGGAACACGGTATCCCGATCGCGCTGAAGATCCTCGTCGCCGGTGGCTTCGGCGCCGGCAAGACGACGTTGGTCAGCGCGTTGAGCGAGGTCCGGCCGTTGCAGACCGAGGAGATCCTGACCGGGGCGGGCATCGAGACCGACGACCTCTCCGGGGTGGAGACCAAGTCGACCACCACGGTGGCGATGGACTTCGGCCGCATCACCATCAACGACGACCTCCAGCTCTACCTGTTCGGTACGCCCGGGCAGGACCGGTTCTGGTTCCTCTGGGACGAGCTGGCGTTCGGGGCGCTCGGTGCGGTGGTGCTGGCGGACACCCGGCGGCTGGCCGACTGCTTCCCGTCGATCGACTACTTCGAGCAGCGTGGCATCCCGTTCGTGGTCGGCGTCAACTGCTTCGACAACTCGCAGCGGTTCAGCCTGGAGGCGGTCCGCCGCGCTCTCGACCTCGACGGCAACGTGCCGATGGTGCTCTGCGACGCCCGCGACCGGCAGTCCGGCAAGACAGTGTTGATCTCCCTGGTCGAGCACGTGGCCCGGCAGCGGGGCGAGCCGGTGCCGGCCGCCTGACCCGGATCCCGGAGGCGGGCCGGGGCCGGGCTGCTCCGGGACGGACCGGAGGTCCGTCGCGGATTCCAGGTCTAACCGGCCCGCATCGGGGCAAGGCTTCTGGTGAGATCGACACGACATTCGGCAGGGAGGCGGAACACGGTGGCGGTTCAGGGCGAGATCGTGCACATCGGCGGCTACACGGCGTCCAGCGGCGGCCGGGCCACCGGCATCGTCGCGGCCCGCCGGGATCCGCACACCGGCGACCTGACGTCGCTGGGCACGGTCGCGGTCACCGCGTCGCCGTCCTTCCTCGCCCGCCACCCCCGACTGCCGATGCTGTACGCGGTCAACGAACTACCCACCGGCGAGATCAGCGCCTGGCGGGTGGGGGCCGACGGAGAGCTGGACGCCGCCGGCACTCAGCCGACCGGTGGCGCGGATCCGTGCCACCTGGCAGTCACGCCGGACGGCGGGCATCTCGTGGTGGCCAACTACAGCAGCGGCAGCGTGACGGTGTTCCCGCTCGACGCCGACGGTGTCCCGGGCGCGCGTACCGACGTGGTGGCCCACCAGGGGCACGGGCCGGATCCCGAGCGGCAGGAGCAGGCGCACGCCCACATGGTCGTGCCCGGCACGGACGGCGCACCGCTGTTCGCCGTCGACCTGGGCACCGACTCGATCTACCGGTACGACCTCGACGCGGCGGGCGCACTGTCGCCCCGGGGCGCCCGGGTACGGACCGCCCCGGGGGTGGGGCCGCGGCACCTGGCCCGGCACCCGGACGGCCGGCGCTGCTACGTCTCGGGCGAGTTGGACGGCTCGGTCCTCACGTACGAGGTGACCGGCGACGGTGGGCTCCAGGAACTCGGTCGGGTCGAGGCCAGCAGCAGGGGCGGGCACGTACAGCCGTCGGAGATCGCCGTGGGTGCCGACGGGCGTTTCCTCTACGTCGCCAACCGGGGAGTGGGCACGATCACCGTCTTCGCCCTCGGCGCGAAACTTCCGGAGCAGGTCGCCGAGGTGGACACCGGCGGCGAGTGGCCGCGCCACTTCGTCATCATCGGCGAGCACCTCTATGTCGCCGACGAGCGGGCGGATATGGTACGCATTTTTCTCCTCGATCGGGAGACCGGCGTACCGGCGCCACTGGGGGAGCCGCTCGTGGTCGCGAGCCCCACTTGCGTTCTGCCCTGATCGTGGGCCTGAGACATAGATGCATCCACATTGCGCCGTGGCTTCGTCACGCAAAGTTATCAAATCGAGGGAAACTGTTTCTCCTCTGTAACTTTCGACCGAACGGCCATGGCAGTCCACCGGCGGGATACGCAAGATGGTCTGCGTGTCAGCAGGCCGCCATCGCATGCGTTCAGGTTTTCACGGCGCCGCCGCCGCGGCGGCGGTCGGCGTTCTCGTCGTCACGGCCGGGGGGTGGGTCGGCTATCGCCAACTCGCGGGTCAGGACTGCTCGGGCAAGATCGAGCTGTCCGTCGCCGTGGCCAACGAGCTCGCTCCCGCGGTGGACCAAGCGGCCACCGAGTGGGAGGAGAAGGGTGCCGCCGTCGAGGGGACCTGCATCGACGTGACGGTCTCGGCGGCCGACCCGGTCGAGGTGGCGGCGGTGGTGGCGGCCAAGCACGGCGCGACCCTGGCCGGCGTCGGCCAGGCCAGTGGCACCGCGGTGAGCCCCGATGTCTGGATCCCGGACTCCTCCACCTGGCTGCTGCGGCTCAAGACCGGTGGCGCGGCGGCCTTCGAGCCGGGCAACGGGGCGTCGATCGCCAGCAGTCCGGTGGTCGTCGCGATGCCCGAGCCGATCGCCGCCCGGCTGGGCTGGCCGCAGAAGGAACTCGACTGGACCCAGTTGCTGGCCCGGGTCAACAGCGACCGGCCGCTGCGGACCGGGATCGTGGAGCCGACCCGGGACGCCGCCGGGCTGTCCGGCCTGCTGTCGCTGATGACCGCGGCGTCGTCCACCGGTGGTGCCACCGCCGAGCAGGACCGGGTCGGCGCGTTGCGGGCGCTGGCGTCGGGCGCCTCGGCGCTGCGTCAGGACCTGCTCGCGAAGTTCCCGACCTCGACGGACAACACCACGCTCGCCAGTGCGCTCGGTGCGGCGGCCCTCTCCGAAGAGGACGTCATCCAGTACAACGCCCGCAAGCCTCCGGTGCCGCTGGCGGCGCTCTATCTCAAACCGGCGCCGCTGCCGTTGGACTATCCGTACGCGGTACTGCCCGGTATCGATCCGGCCAAGGCGTCCGCCGCCCGGGTGCTGTTCGAGGCGCTGACCACCTCGTCGTTCAAGGACAAGCTGGCCGCGCAGTCGCTGCGCGGGCCGGACGGGAACTGGGGGAGCGGCTTCGCCGCCCCGCAGGGCGCGCCCTCTCCGGCCGGTGGCGACGCCTCCGCAGCGCCCCCGCCGCAGGGCGGGGTGGCCGCCGGCGGACTGGCGCCGGACGCGGTGGAGCGGGCGGTGTCGAGTTGGTCGATCGCGACCCTGTCCGGCCGGATGCTCTGCATCATCGACGTCTCGGGCTCGATGAAGAAGACCGTGCCGACGGCCAACGGGGCAACCCGGCAACAGGTCACCATCGAGGCGGCCCGGCGCGGCCTGAACCTCTTCGACGACTCCTGGTCGATCGGGCTGTGGGTGTTCTCCACCAAGCTGGCCGGGTCGCGGGACTACCGCGAGCTGGTGCCGATCGGGCCGCTGTCACGGCAGCGCGGCACGCTGGAGCGGGGACTGGACACGGTCACCTCGTCCAGCGGTGACACGGGGCTGTACGACACGCTGCTGGCCGCCTACAAGGACGTCCAGCGCAACTGGGAACCGGGCAAGGTCAACTCGATCGTGCTCTTCACCGACGGCAAGAACGAGAACCCGGACGGCATCTCGCAACGTGATCTGCTCGCCGAGCTCGATCGGATCAAGGACCCGGAGCAGCCGATCCAGGTCATCATCGTGGGTATCGGCACCGAGGTGAGCAAGTCGGAGCTGGACACCATCGCCGGGGCAGCCGGTGGCGGGGCGTTCATCGCCGCCGACCCCACCAACATCAGTGACATCTTCCTCAGGGCGATCGCCCTGAGGAAGGCGCCGGCCTGAGCGAATGCACAGGGACGGGGTCTGCGGTACCGGAGAAAGCGGTACGACAGGCCCCTTTCCGGTCGTCCTCCACCCCGGAAAGTGACGGCAATACGTCCGAAGCAATCGGCCGTCATAGTTATCAAGGCAGGATGTTCTCGTGCACCGGCAGATCTGGCCTCCGTCCCGGCCGGTCCCGGGCCGTCTCCGAGCGAAGTGTGGGAGGGCTGGTGACCTCGGCGACGCTGTTGACCCCCGCCAGATCGTCATCGCGATCGGGTGACACTCCGCCATCGAGCGGGTCGGTGCGTGGCGACCAGCGGACGTACGTCCGTTCCCTGGTCGTGCTGGACGCCACCGTCCTGTCCGTGGCGGTGCTCATCGGTTACGCGGCTCGATTCGGCGAATCCGTGCCACGTGGTACCCACGTGCCCTACGTCCTGTTCGCGCCGGCCCTGGTGCTGGCCTGGTTGGTCTCCCTGAAGGTCCTGCGCTGCTACGACGACCGGGTGGTCGGCTACGGCGCGGACGAGTACCGGCGGGTGAGCATGGCCAGCCTCCGGCTGGCCGGCGCCGTCGCGATCCTCGGGTACGTCGCCGACGTCGGCGTGTCCCGTGGCTTCCTGGCGATCTCGTTCGCGGTGGGCACGATCGGGCTGGAAGTGGCCCGGTTCGCCGCGCGCAAACGTCTGCACCGAGCCCGGTCGCGGGGGACGGGCTGGTCTCGGCGGGTGCTGGTGGTCGGTGACACCGCACACGTGTTGGAGCTGGTGCACACGCTGCGCCGCGAGCCGTACGCCGGCTACCAGGTGGTCGGCGCCTGCATCCCGGACGCACTGTTGGCTCCGGTGGCGCAGCGGCTCGGTGACGTGCCGGTGGTCGGCTCGTTCCGGGGCATCCCGGAGGCCGCCGACGCCATCGGTGCGGACACGGTCGCGGTCACCGCCTGCGGGGAGCTGACCGCCACCCGGCTGCGCCGGCTCGGGTGGCAGCTGGAGGGAACCGGCATCGACCTGGTGCTGGCCCCGGCGCTGACCGACGTCGCGGGCCCGCGCATCCACACCCGCCCGGTCGCCGGGCTGCCCCTGATCCACGTGGAGGCACCCGAGTTCCGTGGGGTGCGCAAACTGGTCAAGGGGCTGGTCGACCGTTCGGTCTCGCTGGTGGCGCTGACCCTGCTGCTGCCGCTGCTGGCAGCCATCGCGCTCGCGGTGAAGGTGAACAGCCGGGGGCCGGTGCTGTTCCGGCAGACCCGGGTGGGTCAGGGCGGGCGTGAGTTCGGCGTCTTCAAGTTCCGCACCATGGTGGTGAACGCGGACGCCCTGCTGGCCGAGTTGACCGTGCGCAACGAGACCGACGGCCTGATGTTCAAGATGCGGGACGACCCCCGGGTGACCCGGGTCGGTCGGCTGCTGCGCAAGTGGTCCCTGGACGAGCTTCCCCAGTTGGTCAACGTGCTGCTGGGGCAGATGAGCCTGGTCGGGCCCCGGCCGCCGCTGCCGTCGGAGGTGGCCCGCTACGACGGCGACGTGGCCCGCCGTCTGCTGGTCAAGCCCGGAATGACCGGTCTCTGGCAGGTCAGCGGCCGGTCCGACCTGAGTTGGGAGGACGGCATCCGGTTGGACCTCTACTACGTGGAGAACTGGTCGCTCGCGGCCGACCTGACCATCCTCTGGAAGACCTTCGGCGCGGTGATCAACAGTCGGGGCGCGTACTGACCCGAGGTGGCTACGGCTGCGGGCCGGTCCAGTCCAGGCACACCACGACCGCGTCGTCGGTCAGGTCGCCGGCGACGAAGGCCCGCAGATCGCCGAGGAGGGAACGGACCGCGTCCAGCGGAGTCATCGGCGCGGTACGGCGCAACATCCGGTCCAGTGCGGTCTCGCCGTACCGGATGTTGCGCCCGGTGGCGTCGATCACCCCGTCGCTGATCATGAAGAGGCGGTCGCCGCGCTGGAGCTGGATGTACTGCTCGACGTAGGTCGTCCCCTCGAACATGCCGAGCGGGAACTGCGCCTCCAGCGGCTGCACGGTGACCTGGCCGGCCCGCAGCAGCACCAGCCGGGGCGAACCGGCGTCGACGGCGGTGAGCAGGCCGGTCCGCAGGTCGAGTTCGAGCAGCAGGGTGGAGAGATGTTGCTCACCCCGGTGCAGGTCGTAGATCGCCTGGTCGGCCAGGGTCGCCTGGTCGGCCAGCGGGATGCCGGCCCGTCGGGCGTTGCGCAGTGCGCAGGTGGCCAGCGTGGTGAGCATCGAGGCGGCCACCCCCTCGCCCATCCCGTTGATCGTCGCGGTCCAGACCCGCTCACCGTCGTCGGACCAGTCGAAGCTGTCGCCACGCACCGCGTACGCGGGTTCGAGCTGGCCGGCCAGGCTGAACGAGGGCCGGGTGCGGCTGCGCCCGGGGAGGAGTTCCCACTGCACCTCGGCCGCGAGCGTGAGCCGTCGGGTACGCCGGGCGATGCGGTACACGTCGGTGCCGGGGTCGACCGCGGTCAGCTCGTGGGCCAGGGACGTGGCGATCTCCAGCAGCTCGCCCAGCAGCCCGTCGTCGGCCAGCGGCGCGACCCGGAGCACTCCGCGCCGTTCACCGCGCATGTTGACCGGCAGGTAACCGGTGCCGTCCGCGTACACCGGGGTCTCGTGGTCGAAACAGCGCCAGGCGGGGTGACCGGGGCTGGTCACCTCGTCGCCCCCGGTGAGCGGGAGCAGCGCGGCCAGGCGGTAGTCGACCTGGAGCAGCTCGGTCTCGGTGATGCCGTACTCCCGCTCCAGCAGCTCCGCGACCCGCCGGACGAGCAGGTCTGCCGGGGCCGCCGTGAGTGTGGCACGGGCCTCGTCGACCGGCTCGCTCATCGTCTCTCCTTGATCACAAGCCCATGCGGCGACAGAATCGGAGTACGCTCAGGCCCACCATGGCGGAACTGCATGGTCCACCGGGACCTGAGACGAGTATGGCTGCCGAGCTGGATACCGCGGCAGGCGCCCTGCTGACCGTCTGGGACGGTGCACGGGAACGAACGGCCAACCGGATCTCCACCGCCCAGCTGCGAGCCGTCATGCTCGTCGAACGGCAGGACGGGATCAACCTGCGCCGGTTGGCCGCCGGGCTGGACATGCTGCTCTCCTCGGCCAGCCGGCTCTGCGACCGGCTGGTCGCCGCCGGGATGCTGGAACGCGAGCCCGGCCGTGCCGACCGCCGGGAGATCTCGCTGCACCTCACCGCCGAGGCCCGCCGGCTCCTCGCCGAGCTGCGCGAGGACCGCCGTCAGCATCTGGCCACGATCCTCGCCGCGATGGCCCCGGAGGCCCGGGAGGCGTTGCTGCACGGGTTGCGCGAGTTCGACGCGGCGGCCCGGGCGCGGGTGATGCGGCCGGTGTCGCCGCTGGTGCCGCAGCAGGAGACGCACCCGGAACAGCTGCCGGCGGGGCTGACCGCCGTGGAGCACGTCGCCGAGCCGCCGGCACGGGGCTGGTCCGCGGGGGAGACCTCGGTCTCCCGCACCGCCTGACCGGCGGCGCTCAGCCGTGCCCGGCCGGGCCCACCGCCAGCATCGCCACGTCGTCGTGCCGGTGCCCGCCGCACCACTCGTCGACCAACCGGAGCACCCGGTCGACCAGCGCCGACGGTGACGACCCGGCGACCTCGACCAGGGCCCGGTGCAGCCGCCGCTCGCCGAACATCTCGGTGCCGTGCGGCCCGCCCCGGGCCTCGGTGACCCCGTCGGTGCGGGCCAGCAGCAGCTCACCCGGCCGCAGGCGGATCTCGGCCTCGTCGAACCGCGCCCCCGGCACCGCACCCACCGGCATGCCGCCCACCTGGACCGGGGTCACCGTCCCGGCAGCGTCGACCAGCAGCGGCGGCGGGTGCCCGCCGCCGGCCACCCGTACCCGTAGCCCGCCGTCCGGCTCCGGATGCAGCGCGCCCAGCAGCAGGGTGGTGAACTGGCCGCGACGGGTCGCGTCCGGGATGTCCAGCAGAGCCCGGTCGAGCAGGGCGAGCAACTCCCGGGGCCGGTGTTCGACCAGCCGCAGCGTCTGCAACGACTGCCGGACCCGGCCGGTCAGCACGGCCGCGCCGACGCCCTTGCCGCTGACGTCGCCGAGGGCGAACAGCGCGCCCCCGTCGGTCGGGAGCACGTCGTAGAAGTCACCGCCGATGCGCAGGCTGTCGCCGGCCGCCCGGTACCCACCGGCGAGCCGTACGCCGCCCACGGCGGGCAGGTCCGGCGGGAGCAGGCTGTTCTGCAGGACCCGGGCCAGGTGGATCTGCTCGTCGTAGAGCTGCGCGGTGGCCAGGGCGGCACCGGCTCGGGCGGCGAACTCCCGGACCAGCTCGACGTCGCGCCGGTCGAACCCGTCACGTGCTCCGGTCCGCACCAGCACCAGCGCGCCTGCCGTCCGCCCGGCCCCCGGCATCGGGCTGACCAGCAGCGTCGCGGCCGGATCGAGGTCGTCGGGGATCAGCGGCCCGGCTCCGCCGCGCTCGGTGACGGGCCAGGGCCGTGGGACGCCGGTCTCCCCGTCGAGCGCCTCGACCAGCCCGGGTACGGCGCTGACCGCGTCCCAGCCGGCGGCGCCGAGGGTCGGCGTCGATCCGTGGCCGGAGTGCCGGATCCACTGCGGTTGGTACTCGACCGTCCCGCTCGGCAGGTACACGACCAGGGCCAGGTCGGCGAGGTACGGCACCGGCAGCGTCGCGGCGGCCTGGAGCGCCTGCTCGCGCTGTAGCGCCAGGCCGAGACGGCGGCCGGCCTGGGCCAGGAAGTCGGTACGCCCCCGCTCGGTCCGCAGCGCCTCGGCGCGCTGATGGTCGTCGGTGACGTCCCGTACGTACCACGCCGACCGGTCACCGGCCAACGGGCGGCGGATGCCCCGGAGCCGCCGGTCCCGGTGCTCACCCTCGACGTCGTCCGCGCCGGTCGCGTACGCCTGCGACAGCATCGTCACCGGGGATCCGGGCAGGGCGACGCCCGGGTGCAGCTCCGGCAGCAGCGCGCTGGCCGTGGCGTTGACCAGGAGAACCTGCCCGACGCTGTCGGCGATCAGCACCGCCTCGGCGAGCCCGTCGAGGAGTTCCCGCGCGAGATCCGGGTCCACCGAGGGGGCGGAGCCGAGGCGGCCGGCTCGCCCACGGCCGGTGGCGCCGGCGGCCGGGCCCCGTCGGGTCCTGGTCACCGGCGGTCGCCCTGCGCCACGCGCTGTCGACCTGTACGCATGCCGGTGCTCTGCTCCTCGGGTCCACGGGTTTGTTGCCTGGGGGCAAGGGTACCGAGGTCCTCCGAGGGCCGTCCGTCCAGGAAAGCCGGGGGTCTAGAGCCGGGCCAGCCATCCGGCGGGGCGGGCGATGATCCGGCGCACCACCGAGCCCGCCGCGCCCACCGCGGCGGCCGTGGCGCCGAGGGTCGCCGGTCGTACGGTCACCGGTGACCAGGCGGCGGTGAGTACCCGACGTTCGATCTCGGCGAGCACCGGCGGCCGGATCCAGGGGGCGAGCGGGGCGTAACCGCCGCCGAGTACCACGGTGTCCAGGTCCAGCAGGTTGATCACGCTCGACACGGTGATCCCGATGGCCGTACCGGCCTCGTGCAGCGCGTGCCGGGCGGTGGGCTCACCGGCCTCGGCGAGTTGGGCCAGCCGCACCGATGCGGTGTCGGCCGGCAGGTCGGCCCCGGCCAGGCCGGCGGCGGCGAGGATCGCCTCCTGTCCGGCGTAACGCTCCAGGCAGCCCCGCCCGCCACACCGGCAGGGCGGTCCGTCCGGCCGGACCGGGATGTGCCCGATCTCGCCGCTCCAGCCCCGGACGCCCCGGAACAACGCGCCGTCGAGCACGATCCCGGCACCGATGCCGACCTCGCCGGAGAGGTGCAGGAAGCTGCCCGGTCCGGCGCCGGCGTGCAGTTCGCTGAGCGCGGCGAGGTTGGCCTCGTTGTCCACCACCAGCGCCGGTACGCCCTCGACGGTCTCGGTGAGCGGCGGGAGCGCGGCCAACAGTTCCGGCACCGGCACGTCGCGCCAGCTCAGGTTCGGCGCGAGGCGGACCCGGCCGGTGTCGTCGACCAACCCGGGTACGCCGAGGGCCGCGCCGGCCAGGGTGAGGCCCTGGGCGTCGGCGTCGGCGCGCGCCTGGGCGGCGAGCCGGGCCAGCCGGGCCAGCGCGTCGGTGGGGGAGACCGGGCGCAGGTCGGCCCGGTGCACGGTGTGGTGCCGGACCTCGCCGGAGAGGTCGACCACGCAGGCGGCCAGGTAGTCGACGTTGATCTCCAGCCCGAGCCCGGCCGGGCCGTCACCGGCGAGCACCAGGCCACGGGCGGGTCGCCCGGCACCGGCGCGTGGCGTCGGCTCGGCCTCGGTGACCAGTCGACCGGCGACGAGGTCCTCCACCACGGCCGAGACGGTGGCTCGGGTCAGCCCGGTCTCGGCCGCCAGCGCGGCCCGGGAGGGCGGGCGGTCGGCCGCGGCGATCCGGCCGAGGACGAGGGCGAGGTTCAGCTCACGCAGGCTGCCCTGGCGTACGCCACCGGCCGGGGCTGCGAGTCGGGTCACCCCTTGACACTGCCACATCGCAGCCATTTAATTCAACCACTGAACAAATAGCGGACGACACCACCGGAGGTCTGTAATGGCATCCCGTCCCACCCCCGCCGACAAGTTCTCCTTCGGCCTCTGGACGGTCGGCTGGCAGGGCCGAGACCCGTTCGGTCACGCCACCCGACCGGCCCTGGACCCGGTGGAGTCGGTGCACCGGCTCGCCGAACTGGGCGCGTACGGCGTCACCTTCCACGACGACGACCTCGTGCCGTTCGGTGCGGACGCCGCCGCCCGCGACGGCCAGATCGCCCGGTTCCGCAAGGCGCTCGACGAGACCGGCCTGGTGGTGCCGATGGTCACCACCGACCTCTTCCAGCAGCCCGTCTTCAAGGACGGCGGCTTCACCAGCAACGACCGCGACGTCCGGCGGTACGCGCTGCGCAAGGTACTGCGCAACGTCGACCTCGCCGCCGAGCTGGGCGCACAGACCTTCGTGATGTGGGGCGGCCGGGAAGGCGGCGAGTACGACGTCGCCAAGGACGTTCAGGCCGCGCTGGACCGCTACCGCGAGGCGGTCGACCTGCTCTGCCAGTACGTCGTCGACCGTGGCTACGACCTGCGTTTCGCGCTGGAGCCCAAGCCGAACGAGCCGCGCGGCGACATCCTGCTGCCGACCGTCGGGCACGCGCTGGCCTTCATCTCCACGCTCGCCCACCCCGACCGGGTCGGCGTCAACCCGGAGGTCGGCCACGAGCAGATGGCCGGGCTGAACTTCGTGCACGGCATCGCCCAGGCGCTCTGGCAGGGCAAGCTGTTCCACATCGACCTCAACGGCCAGCGCGGCATCAAGTACGACCAGGACCTGGTCTTCGGCCACGGTGACCTGCTCAACGCGTTCGCGCTGGTGGACCTGCTGGAGCACGGCGCCCCGGGTGGCGGCCCGGGGTACGACGGGCCGCGCCACTTCGACTACAAGCCCTCCCGCACCGAGGACATGGACGGGGTGTGGGTCTCCGCCGCCGCGAACATGCGGACCTACCTGCTGCTCAAGGAGCGGGCCGCGGCGTTCCGGGCCGACCCCGAGGTGGTCGAGGCACTGGCCGCCGCCAAGGTCGGCGAGCTGGGCGTACCGACCCTGGGCGAGGGTGAGGGCTACGCCGAGCTGCTCGCCGACACCAGCGCGTTCGAGGGCTACGACGTCGACGCGGCCGGCGCCAAGGGCTTCGGCTTCATCCGGCTCAACCAGCTCGCCGTCGAGCACGTGCTCGGCGCGCGCTGAGGCGACGGCATGCCGCTCGTCGCGGGGGTGGACTCCTCCACCCAGTCCTGCAAGGTGGTCGTCCGGGACGCGGACACCGGTGACCTGGTCCGCCAGGGCCGGGCCCCGCACCCGGACGGCACCGAGGTCGACCCCTCGGCCTGGTGGTCGGCCCTCCAGGCGGCGATCGACGCCGCCGGTGGGCTGGACGACGTCGCCGCCGTCTCCGTCGCCGGCCAGCAGCACGGCATGGTCTGCCTGGACGAGTCGGGCGAGGTGGTGCGGCCGGCGCTGCTGTGGAACGACACCCGCTCCGCGCAGGCCGCCGCCGACCTGGTCGAGGAGGCCGGCGCCGGTACGGCGGGCCGGCAGTTCTGGGCTGACGCGGTGGGCAGCGTGCCGGTGGCGAGTTTCACCGTCACCAAGCTGCGCTGGCTGGCCCGGCACGAGCCGGCCAACGCCGACCGGGTGGCCGCCGTCTGCCTGCCGCACGACTGGTTGACCTGGCGGCTGTCCGGGTCGTCCGACCTGGCGGCGTTGCGGACCGACCGCAGTGACGCCAGCGGCACCGGATACTGGTCGCCGGCCACCGGCGAGTACCGCCCCGACCTGCTGGAACGGGCGCTCGGCCGGACGGTACGGGTGCCGACCGTGCTGGGTGCCGCCGAGGCGGCCGGCGCGCTGCCCGGCGGTGCGCTGCTCGGACCCGGCGCGGGGGACAACGCCGCCGCCGGGTTCGGGGTCGGCGCCGGACCCGGCGACGTGGTCGTCTCGATCGGCACCTCCGGCACCGTGTTCAGCGTCGCCGACGCCCCGGCCGCCGACCCGACCGGGATCGTCGCCGGCTTCGCCGACGCCAGCGGCCGGTTCCTGCCGCTGGTCTGCACCCTCAACGCGGCCCGGGTGCTGGACGCCGCCGCCGGGATGCTGCGGGTCGGCTTGGACGAGTTGGCCGAGCTGGCGCTGGCGGCACCGCCCGGTGCGGACGGGCTGGTCCTAGTGCCGTACCTGGAGGGTGAGCGGACGCCGAACCGGCCGCTGGCCACCGGGGCGGTGCACGGGCTGACCCTGGGTACCTCGACCCCGGCCCACCTGGCCCGGGCAGCGGTGGAGGGCCTGCTCTGCGCGCTCGCCGACGGGCTGGACGCGCTGGCCGCCCACGGGGCGACCGTCCGGCGGGTGATCCTGGTCGGTGGTGGGGCCCGCTCCGCCGCCGTCCGCTGGATCGCCGCCCAGGTCTTCGGCAGCCCGGTGGTCGTCCCACCCCCCGGCGAGTACGTCGCCGACGGGGCCGCCCGCCAGGCCGCCTGGCTGGCCCTCGGCGGTGCGGAACCGCCGTCGTGGTCACCGTCCGGCACCGAGGAGTACGCCGCCGAGCCGGTACCGGCCATCCGGGAGCGTTACGCCGAAGCCCGGGAGCGTCACCTGGACCGCCTGACGGCCGAATAGCGCACGCGTTCCGGGCCGGGGTGCGACACCGCCCCGGCCCGGATCCCGCCGCCCAAGGTCGTGCTCGCCCTAAGGTCGTGCTCGCCCTAAGGTCGTGCTCGCCCTAAGGTCGTGCTCGCCCCAAGGTCGTGCTCGCCCCAAGGTCGTGCTCGATCCAGGATCGAGTGGTCATTGCGGCGCCGGGATGCCACTCGATCCAGGATCGAGCGTGATCTCGGCAAGGCGGGGCCGCACGGTCGTCGGGCCGCGCGGATCGGTGGCGCGGGTTCGGACCGGTCCGCCGTCGCGGTGACGGGATGGGTGGACCCGGTGACCAGGCCGATATCCTTTCCTGGTTGGCTGCCGGCATGACCTTGCGCACGGGCCGATCCGCGCGGGTGTGGGGCGGGAGCGCCACGCACCGGATCTACAGCGTCGTGGTCTTCGTGCTGCTCGCCTCGCTGGACAACGTGGCGATCGGGCTGGTGCCGCCGCTCTACGGCGCGATCGCCGACTCCTTCGCGGTGCCGCAGCGCCTGCTCGGCCTGGTCACCGCGATCAGCTTCCTGATCAGTGCCGTCGCGGCGGTCGGCTGGGCGTATTTCGGGGACCGCACCAACCGCAAGCCACTGCTCATGATCGGCACGCTGATCTGGGCGGTCGGCACCGGCGGTAGCGGTCTGGCCGACAACTACCCGACGTTCCTCGCCGCGCAGTTGCTGGCGGCGATCGGGCTCGGTGCGGTCGGATCGGTCGGCTTCTCGGTCGTCACCGACCTGATCTCGCCCCGCCGCCGTGGCCTGGTGATGAGCTTCTGGGGACTCTCCCAGGGCATCGGCACGCTGGCCGGCACGCTGGTCGGCGGGCTGCTGGGCGCGGCCGACTGGCGACGCCCGTTCCTCCTGCTCACCGTCGTCGGCCTGGCTGCCACCGCGGCGTACCTGTTCACCTACGACATCCGGCGCGGGCAGAGCGAACCGGAACTGGCCGCCGCGCTCGCGAGCGGCGCCGAGTACGACCACCGGATCAGCCGCTCCGACCTGCCGGTCATCCTCGGACGGCGGACCAACCGGTGGCTCGTCCTGCAGGGCCTCACCGCACAGGCCGCGTTCGGTTCGCTGGTCTGGCTGCCGGTGCTCTTCACCGAGCGGGCACGCGACCAGGGCTACTCACCGGCGACGGCGATCGTGGTGGGCAGCGTCTTCGCCACCCTGTTCCAGCTCGGCGGCGTGTTCTCCATCGTCGGCGGTCTGATCGGCGACGCGCTGCAACGGCGTACGCCCTCCGGCCGGGCCCTGGTCGCCGCGGTCGGCATCCTCGCCGCGGTCCCGCTCTACCTGGTGCTGTTCTTCGTGCCGATCCGCATCGACGTGCCCGACGGCGCCGGTACCGGCGCGGTGGTGGCGGCGGTGGTGGGCAGCGTGTTCACCGAGCCGACGGTCGGGCTGAGCCTGCTCACCGCGCTGCTGGCGTTGGCGTTGACGTCGGCGAACTCACCGAACTGGTTCGCGTTGATCGCCGACGCCAACCCGCCCGAGCACCGGGGCACCGTCTACAGCCTCGGCAACCTGGTCAACGGGGTGGGGCGGGCGGCCGGCAACGGGCTGGTCGGCGTGGTCTTCCACGCTCTGCGGGCGGCCTTCCCGCCGCCGCTGAACTACGCCGTCGGGCTGGCCGCGTTCCAGCTCTTCTTCATCCCCACCGGGATCATGTACTGGTTCGCCGCCCGGACGTCGCCCAAGGACATCGCCGACGTCCGCGACCTGCTGCACACCCGCGCCGAAAAGCTGTGACAGATGTAAGGAAGGGCCCCTTGTTAACGCCTCGTGCATAGCAAGGGCCCCCTGTTAACAGCAGCCGCCAGCCGGCGAGCCCTACCCGAGTATCCCCGGGAGGGCGGCGCCCGGCCCGCCGCAGCACGCGGCGGGCGGTGTTAACAAGGGGCCCTTCCTCTACCTCAGGCGTTAATAAGGTGCCCTTCCTTGCACCGGACCTACGTCGGTCAGGGGGTGTGGAGCCAGACGGTGACGTCGGTGGGGAGGGAGCCGTCCTCGTTGAGCGGGGCGCTGCTGTGCAGCACCTCGCCGTCGGGCACCGGCACGGACTCCGGGCCGAAGTTGGTCGAGACGACCAGGTCGCCGTTGCGGAAGGTCAGCACGTCGTCGCCGGAGGAGAGCCACTCCAGGGTGCCCCGACCCAACCCGTGCGTACGCCGCAGCCGCAACGCCGTGCGGTACATCTCGTACGTCGAGCCGGGCACGTCGCGCTGGCGGTCCCGGGCGTACTCGGCCCAGACCGGCGGCTGCGGCAGCCAGCTCGCGTTGGTGGGCCCGAACCCGTACGACGGGGCGTCGGCCTCCCACGGGATCGGCACCCGGCAGCCGTCGCGGCCCCGCTGGGTGTGCCCACTGCGTTCCCAGGTCGGGTCCTGCCGGGCCTCGTCGGGCAGGCTGGTGTGCTCGGGCAGACCCAACTCCTCGCCCTGGTAGAGGTAGGCCGAACCGGGCAGACCGAGCATCAGCAGGGTGGCCGCCCGGGCACGGCGCAGCCCGAGCGCAGCGTCCGGCTGCTCGTCGCCGACGCCGATGCCGTTGGGCCGGGCGGTGCCGACCGGCAGCCCGAGCCGGGACGCGTGCCGGACCACGTCGTGGTTGGAGAGCACCCACGTGGTGGGTGCGCCGACCGCGTCGGTGGCCTCCAGAGACCGGGTGATCACCGCGTACTGGGCGGGGGCGGTCCAGGAGGCGACCAGGTACTCGAAGTTGAACGCCTGGTGCATCTCGTCGGGGCGGACGTAGCGGGCCAGCCGCTCGGCCGGCTCCACCCACGCCTCGGCGACCAGGACGCGTTCCCCGGGGTAGCCGTCCAACAGCCGCCGCCACTCCCGGTAGATCTCGTGTACGCCGTCCTGGTCCCACATCGGCGGGCGGGGCTTGTCGGCCTCCTGCCCGGAGAGGATCTCCTGCGGCTCCCGCCAGTCGGCGAGGTCGGCCTGCTTGACCAGCCCGTGCGCGACGTCGACGCGGAAGCCGTCCACGCCCCGGTCCAGCCAGAACCGCAGCACGTCCAGGAACTCGGTGCGTACCTCCGGTGCGTCCCAGTTCAGGTCGGGCTGGGCGGTGTCGAACAGGTGCAGGTACCACTGCCCGTCGGGGACCCGGGTCCAGGCCGGTCCGCCGAAGACGCTCTGCCAGTCGTTGGGCGGCTCGGTGCCGTCCGGGCCCCGGCCGTCGCGGAAGACGTACCGCTGCCGTTCGGGGCTGCCCGGCGCGGCGGCCAGGGCGGCCTGGAACCACCGGTGTGCCGACGAGGTGTGGTTGGGCACCAGGTCGACGATCACCCGCAGCCCCCGGGCGCGGGCCTGCGCGATCAGCTCGTCGGCGTCGGCGAGCGTGCCGAACAGCGGCTCCACGTCCCGGTAGTCGGCCACGTCGTAACCGGCGTCGGCCTGCGGCGACGGATAGAACGGGGAGAGCCAGACCGCGTCGACCCCCAGTTCGGCGAGGTGGTCGAGGCGGGCGGTGATTCCCGGCAGGTCGCCGATCCCGTCGCCGTTGGCGTCGGCGAACGAGCGCGGGTAGATCTGGTAGATCACCGCCTCGGTCCACCAGCCCGTGATCGGGGCGGAGGGCGTGGTCTGCTGCGTCGCGTTGTCGTTCAGGACGGACTCCCGTAATCGAGCCGGCCCGGCGGGTCGCCGGACGACGATGGTGACTGGTCGTTAGTGTGCCCGCGCCGGTGCGGTCGATTCCCGCACGACGAGCCGAGTGTTCAGGATCACCGGCGACGTGGCCCGGTGCGGTCCGGGCTGCCGGGGCGGTCCGGCGAGCGGGTCGAGCAGCAGTTTCGCGGCCAACCGGCCCTGCTCGGCGGCGGGCTGGGCGATGGTGCTCAGCCCGAGCACCCCGGCGAGCGCGTGGTCGTCGATGCCGATCACGCTGACGTCCTGGGGTACCCGCAGGCCGGCGTCGCGTAACGCGGTCAGCGCGCCCATCGCCATCTCGTCACAGGCGGCGAAGATCGCGGTGGGCGGGTCGCCCCGACGCAGCAGTTCCTCGGTGGCCCGGGTGCCACCGGCGATGTCGAACCGGGACTCCACGTCGAGGCTCGGGTCGGGTGACAACCCGGCGGCGCGCAGCGCCTCCTGATAGCCCCGGCGCCGGTCCAGGTGCGCGGTGAAGGCGAGCTCGTCGTCGGGGTCGCCGGAGATGTGGGCGATGCGTCGGTGGCCGAGGTCCAGCAGGTGCCGGGTGGCGGTCCGCGCGGCAACCACGTCGTCGATGCGTACGCAGGGCCAGCCCGGTACGTCGGTGCCGGAGCTGACGGTCACGCCGGGCAGGTCGAGTGCGGCGAGGGCGCTCAGCTCGGGTGCCCGCAGCGGGGTGGCGACCAGCATCACCGCGTCCACCCGTTTGTGCAGGTTGGCGGGGTGCAGCAGCCGTTGCCGGTTCTGCTCCCGGCCACCGAGGTTGTGCAGCAGCAGGTCGTAGCCCGCCTGGTGCAGGAAGTCCTCGACCGCTTCGACGACGACGCCGAAGAACCACCGGGTGATCCGGGGGACGACCACCGCGACGGTGCCGGTACGTCCGCCGGCCAGCCGGGAGGCGCTCGGCGACACGGCGTACTGCAACTGCTCGGCGGCGGCCAGCACCCGGTGTCGCGTGGCGGCCGACACGGTCGGCAGTCCGCGTAGTGCCCGGGAGACGGTGGCCGTGGAGACTCCGGCCAGCCGGGCGACGTCGTCGATCCTGGTCACGCTTACCCCGCTCATGTCCCGGGTGGTGCCGCCGTCGCCGTCGACGGCGGCACCACCCGGGGTGTCAGCCCTTGACGCTGCCGGCGAGCAGCCCTCGAACGAAGTAACGCTGCAACGACAGGAACACGATCAGCGGTACGACGATCGAGACGAACGCCCCGGCGGTCAGCCGTTGCCACTCGTTGCCGCGCGTACCGGCCAGTTCGGCCAGCCGGACGGTGAGTGGTGCGGTGACGTCGCTGCCACCGGCGAAGATGAGCGCGACCAGCAGGTCGTTCCAGACCCAGAGGAACTGGAAGATGCCGAACGCGGCCAGCGCGGGCGCCACCAGCGGCAACACGATGGTGCGGAAGATCCTGGGGTGGGTGGCCCCGTCGACCCGCGCCGCCTCCATCAGGTCCTTCGGTAGCTGCGAGATGAAGTTGTGCAGCAGGAACACGGCGAAGGGCAACGCGAAACAGGTGTGGGCGAACCACACCTGGGCGAAGTTCTGCGCGCCGTCGAGGTTCCAGGCGGGCATCAGGGTGACGCCGCCGATGCTGACTCCGCGCGAGAAGAAGCTCAACAGTGGCACCAGCGCCATCTGCAACGGCACGATCTGGAGCGCGAAGATGCCGATGTAGACCCAGTCCCGGCCGCGGAAGTTGATCCACGCCAGCGCGTACGCGGCCAGCGCGGCGAACGCGAGCGGGAACAGTACCGACGGCAGGGTGATGACCAGCGAGTTGACGAAGTAGTTGGCGAGTTGTCCCGAGCCGGATGCCTGTCCGAACAGCACGTCCTGGTAGTTCTGCAGGGTGAACTGCGGGTCCCGGAAGAACGTCCACCAGCCGGTGGTCTTGAGTTGGGGCTCCGGCCGGAACGAGGAGACGAGCAGGCCGAACGTCGGGATGGTCCAGACGACCGCGATGACGATCGCGACCACGGTCGCGGTACGGCTGTTCAGCCGCTTGCGTACCCGGGACGCCCGCGTCGACGGGCCGTTGGTGTCCTGGGCGCCGGCGGCGACCGGGGGAGTGGTGGTGGTCATCTCAGCCCTCCCGTCGCTGCTGACGCAGGTTCCGGATCTGGAAGATCACGATCGGTAGCACCAGGATGAAGAGGAAGACCGCGAGGGCGGATCCCTGCCCGTTCTGGCCGTACCGGAACGCCTGGTTGTACATCTCGTTCGCGATCACGCTGGTGTCGTAGTTGCCGTTGGTCGTGGTGCGGACGATGTCGAAGACCTTCAGCGTGGCGATCGAGATGGTGACCACGACGACGATCATGGCCGGCCGGATGCTGGGCACGGTGATCTGCCGGAACATCTGCCAGGGGGTGACCCCGTCGAGGCGGGCCGCCTCCACGATGTCGGCCGGAATGGACTTGATCGCCGCGGAGAGCACCACCATGGCGAATCCGGCCTGGATCCAGACCATGATCACGATGAGCAGCAGCGTGTTCAGTGGTGAGTCGAGCAGCCACTGTCTGGGTTCGCCGCCGAGGCTGACGACGATCTGGTTGAGCAGACCGATCTGTTCCTGGCCCTCACCCCGATAGGCGTAGACGAACCGCCAGATGATGGCGGCGCCCACGAACGAGATCGCCATCGGCATGAAGATCAGCGACTTCGCCAGCGACTCCAGCCGGGCCTTGTCGACCAGCACGGCGTAGAGCAGGCCCATGCCGGTGGCGACCAGCGGGACCAGCGTCACCCAGACCAGCGTGTTGATCAGTACCCGGACGATCGCGTCCTCGGCGAACATCCAGCGGTAGTTGTCCAGACCGACCCAGTTCTGGCTGCCGCCGTCCATGAAGGACAGGAGCGTGGTGCGGATCGCCGGGACGACCAGGCCGATCATCAGCAGCAGTACGGTCGGCAGCAGGAAGAAGAGAGCGAACAGCCCCTCCCGGGGCTTGGTCCGGCGGGGCAGGGGCACGCCGCCGCCGGCGGAGGCCGCGACGAGTTGCGCCTCACGGCGCCGGGCGAAGAACGCCGGTACCACGTCGAGCAGGATGAGCAGGCCGCCGACCACCACTGCGAAGGCGACCAGCCCCCACAGCAACATCATCAGTTTCGGCGCCTGTGCGGCGAAGTCGAAGTTCATCAACCCTCCCAGAGGTGTCGGCAGAGCCGGTGGGCCGGCCCGCGCTCGCGGACCGGCCCACCACTGGACTTACTTGGGCCAGCTGCTCTCGATGCCCTGGAGGACCGTGGCGGTGTCCCGCCCGTTGATCCACTCGACCATGCCCTTCCAGAAGGTGCCGTTGCCGACGGCCGCCGGCATCAGGTCGGACCCGTCGAAGCGGAAGACCGAGCTGTCGTCCTGGAGAAGCTCCACGGAGAGCTTGTCGATCGGGTTCGCGACGTTGGCCAGGTCGAGCTTGTTGTTGGCCGACACCCAGTCGCCGATCTTCGCGCGGCTGTTGGCGTGCTCACCGGAGGCGAGGTACGTCTGCACCGCCTGCACCTCGGGACGGTCGCTGAACGCCGTCACGAACTCGCCGCCGCCCAGGACCGGCTTGCCCTTGGCCGGGTCGATGGCCGGGAAGTAGAACGCGAACACGTCGCCGTCCTCGGCCACCCGCGTGCCCTGCGGCCACTGGTTGGCGTAGAACGAGGCCTGCCGGTGCAGCGCGCACTTGCCGGCCGTGATCGGAACGCCCGCCTCCTGGAAGGAGGTGGTGGCGATGCTGCGCACCCCGCCGAAGCCGCCGTTGACGTACTTCTCGTTCTTCAGGATGGTGCCGGCGCGGTCGAGCGCCTCGGCGACCCGGGGGTCGTTGAACGGGATCTCGTGCTTGGTCCACTGGTCGTAGACCTCGGGAGTCTGCGTACGCAGCATCAGGTCTTCGATCCAGTCGGTGGCCGGCCAGCCGGTGGCCTCGCCGGACTCGATCCCGGCGCACCACGGCTTGGTGCCGCTGTCCGCGATCGTGTCGCTGAGCTTGATCATCTCGTCCCAGGTGGTCGGGACGGCCCAGCCCTTCTCCTGGAACATCTTCGGCGAGTACCAGACGAAGGACTTCACGTTCGAGCCGAGCGGCGCGCCGTAGAAGGTGCCGTTGACCGTGCTGTACGTCAGCCAGTCGGCCGGGTAGTTCTCCTCGGCCATCGCCTTGGTCTCGGCGCCGGCGGCCTTGATCTGGTCCCGCTCGGCGAACCGCTGGATCAGACCGGGCTGGGGGATGAACGCCAGGTCGGGGGCATTGCCGCCGTCGACGCGTACGGGCAGCTGCGCCTCGAACTCACCACTGCCCTCGTGGTTGATCTCGATGCCGGTGCACTCTTCGAACTGCTTCCACGACTCGTCCAGCCGGTCGGCCTCGATGTCCCGGATCGACGAGTAGATCGACACCTTCTTGCCGTCGTGGCCCTGGTACTTCTCGTACGGGGCACACTCGGCGGAATCGGCGTTGGTGTTGTTGCCGCTACTGGTGCTGCTGCCGGTGCCGCAGGCGGTGGCGCCGAGCGCCAGTCCGAGCGCGCCGGCGATCACGAGGGCCTGGCGTGGCCTGGCAAAGACTGCCATGCCGTCCTCCTTCCTAGCCGGCGCCGGCCGGGATCGCATCCGGTGACCTGGCGCCGGTCCGATGGGCGTTTTCACATGTAAGCGCTTGCATCTCGCGCGGTCCAGCCCTGGGACGGACACGACCGAGTAACAATCCGGAAACCTGTCGTCGCTGCGTGGGTGCGCTCCCAGCGTCGGCGATCACCCTCGTCGATCGGCGTCCCCGACCTCCAGGCCCGACGGACCACCCCCCGGACAAGCCCACGCTCACGCCCGCCCCACTCCCAAGGGCCGCCGATTGTCATGGCGCGACCTGCTGCCGCCGCCCCACTCCCAATGCCCGGTGCACTGTGACAGGGGCGACCCGCCGCCGGTCGACCTATTCCCGACGGCCGACCCACGTCGACGGTCGACCGCACCCTCAACGGGTCGGGTCCGCAGGAGTTGACCAAGAAGTTTGCACCCTGAGTCGTCCCGCTCCGTGACCAAACTTCTTGATCAACACGGGCGGTCGGTGCGCGGATGCGGATGGCTGCCTCGGCACGATCGCGAAGGGTGCCGGACGTGGCCTGCTGCTGATCGGGGCGATCCGCCCGTCTGGTCGGCAGGGGCCGTCGGGCGGGTCAGCCGTTGAGTTGCCAGATCGAGTAGTTCAGCGCCGCCGCGAAGGTCACCCAGGCCCAGTAGGGCAGCAGCAGGACGGCCGCCGCGGTGCTGACCCGCCGGAACAGCAGGACGGTCACGCCGATCGCCAACCACAGCAGCACGATCTCCGCGAAGGCCAGGCCGTACCGCCCGGCACCGAAGAACAGCGGGGTCCAGGCGGCGTTGAGCGCCAGCTGTACCACCCAGGCGAGCACGGCCGGGCCGAAACCGACCCGGCGCCAGACGAGCCAGCCGGCCAGCGCGATGGTCACGTACAGCAGCGTCCAGACCGGGCCGAACAACCAGGACGGGGGTGCCCAGGAGGGCTGCTCGACGCTGCGGTACTCGTCCGCAGCGCCGACGGCGGCCAGGTTGCCGATGACCGCTGCCGCGATGACCGCCGCCGCGAACCCGGCCAACGCCCACCACTGCCGGGCGCCGCCTCGCCGGGTGTCGCTCGCACTCGTTCGCATGCTCACCTGCTTCTCCGTCGGTCAGGCCGGCAAACCCCACCGGCAGGGCGGGCTCCCGCCTCGGTGGATCGGCGGTATCCCGGCCCGCGACGCGGACCGGGCCCGGACGCAAGCACGCCGGGGTCGCCGTGGCCGGTGACTCCTGTCGGGAGGACGGAGTTCCGGTCACGACGACCCCGGCGGGTCCGGGACAGGCGACGCGTTGCGCCGCCACGTCAACTGAAGATGCTCACACCACCCGGGCCCACGAGCAGGCCAACAACGATGAGGACGATGCCCCACAGGATCTGCCGGCGGAACAGCGCGAGGATGCCGGAGACCACCAGTACGACTGCGAGAATCCAGAGAATCAGCTCCATGTTTGCTGAATACCCCCCACTCCGACTCCGGAAACCTGCGGCTGATCAAGGTCTTCACCCAGATGGAAGACGCTGTACGCCTGCTTGATCACCGGGTGTGCGACGTTGCGGACGCGTACCCCGCCCGGCGTCGTGCCGCGCTCCGAGCCGTGGTGCGCGTGGCCGTGCAGGGCCAGCGCGGTGGGTGCCGAGTCGACCGCCTGCCCGAGCTGGTAGCAGCCCAGGAACGGGTAGATCTCCAGCGGCTCCCCGGCCAGCGTGTCCGGCACCGGCGAATAGTGGGTCAACGCCACCAACGTGTCGCAGTCCAGTGAGCGCAGCGCGGCACTCAGCCGGTCCGCGCTCTCGGTCGTGGTGCGGACGAACGCCTTCATCTCCGGTTCGCCGAAGTCGCTGGCGCACCGACCGGCGAACCCGCCGCCGAAGCCCTTCACCCCGGCGACGCCGAGTCGGCCGCCGGCGCAGTCCAGCACCACGCCGTCGCCCTCCAGCACGATGATCCCCGCCTCCTGCAACGCGCCGACCACCTGCGGCACCTGGTCGCACTGGTGGTCGTGGTTGCCGAGCACGGCGATGACCGGTACCCCCAGCCCGCCGAACTCCCGTGCCACGCACCGGGCCTCCGCCTCGGTGCCGTGCCGGGTCAGGTCACCGGCGAGCAGCAGCACGTCGGCCTTGTCCGGCAGTTCCTCCAGGGCCGGCCGGAAACGGCCGACCACATCCTCGTCCACGTGTACGTCGCCCACCGCGGCGATCCGGATAGCCATCGCGCCTCCTCAGGGCAGTTGCTCGATCTCAGTGGGCGCCTGCGCGCGGATCACCCCGATGTCGCTGGTGACCGGCTCCTCGGGGAAGCGCTCGGTTACCCGGCGCAGGATCTCCTCCCGTCGGTGGGCGCTCTCCACCTCACCCCGGAGCACCAGACCGCGATCCGTACGGACCACGGAGATGCCCTGCTCGGCGACGGCGGGATCCTCGGCGAGCAGCCGGTGGATCTCCGCCTCGACGTACTCGTCCGGCGGCCCGGCGCCGGGGTCGCGGTACGTGGTCACGGTGTTCCCCTCCCGTCGGCCGTGCCGCCGTCGGGCACGACGTCCAGCCTGTCCAGCAGCACCAGGAACGCCTCCGCGTACGGCGAGTGCTGCGTCTCCTTGCGTACCCGTTCCCAGTCGATCTGCTCCCGCAGCGACCGGGCCAGCGGCAGCCCTCGCGCGAAGTCGCAGTAGTGCTGGGAGAAGCTGAGCAGTTTGTGCACCATCAACTGCGAGGCGGACAGCACCGGCATGTGGATGGCGTCGACCGGCCGCACGACCGTGTCGGCGAAGGTCTCCTCGGTCACCGGCGTCTCGATCGGGCGGTGGATCAGGTCCACCATCCGGCCGCCGTCGTAGACCTTGACCAGCCAGTCCTCCGGGGGTCGCTCGGCGGTGAACCCGGCCGCCACCAGCGCCTCCAGGGCGGCTTCGACGTCGGGCTCACGAATGAGGAAGTCGACGTCGTGCTCGCTGGAGTGACCGCCGTGCGCGTACACGGCGAAGCTGCCGCCGAGTGCGAACGGAATGTCCGACTGCTTGAGCACGGCGGCGACCTTCTTCAGTGTGTGCAGGAGAGTCTCGTCGTCGCGCTCGGCCATGTCGCCTCTCCCGTCGAACTCGTTCAGTGCTACCGGTGGGATGCCGGATCGGTACCCGGCAATCCGGTCGCCCACACCTGTGCGGCGCGGGTAAGGGCGCGATCAACCACATAACGGGATGAACCTCTCGGCCGTGATGCGGGGTTCGGATATCCTGTCGAGAGTGGCCAGATCGACGGGTATTCGGTGCGGCACGGCCCGACTGCGCACCGTGGCCCTGATCGGGGTGGACGGCTCGGGCAAGACCACTCAGGCGCACCGGCTCGCCGAGGCGCTCACCGCCGCCGGCCACCCGGCCACCTATCACCGCAACGCCGGGGGACGTCTCTGGTTGGGGCGAGCCGCGCACCGGCTCGGCCGACCGGACGCCCAGGGACTGGTCGGGCGCGACGGCATGCTGCTGCTGGAGTCCGTGCTGCGCTGGCTCGCCATCGCCATGGCCCTGCTCGGCAGCCTGTGCACCGGCCGGGTGGCGGTAATGGACCGGTACGCCGCATGCCAGTACGCGAGCCTGCGGGCACACGGGGGCCAGCGCTGGGAGCGGCTGGTCCGGGCCGCGTACCGGGTCTTTCCGCAGCCGCAGGTGACGTTCCTGTTGACGGTGCCGCCGGCCGAGGCGTACCGGCGGATCGAGCGGCGCGGCACCGACCAGGAGAGCCTGCCCTACCTGACCGCCGCCGACCTCGCCTACCGCACCCTGCCGGAGTCGCCGGGCTTCGTACCGGTCGACGGGGACCGGCCGGCGGACCTGGTGGCCCGCGAGATCCGTGACCATCTCGCCGCATGGCTTCCCGCTGACGACGAGCCGGACGAGCCGGGTCCACGGCGGGTCAGGCCGTGGCTGCCCGGTCCGGCGACCGCGCTGGTCCCGATCCAGGCCCTGCCGTGGGCGACCGGGCCGGTCGCGATTCAGGCCCGGCCGTAGACCGGCACCGCGGCGCCGCTGGTCGGCGCGGAATCGTCGGAGGCCAGAAAGCGGATCACCGAGGCGATCTCGGCGGGGACCACCCAGCGGGAGTGGTCGGTGTCGGGCATCGCGGTCCGGTTGGAAGGCGTGTCGATGACGCTGGGCAGCACCGTGTTGCAGCGCACGCCCGCAGCCTTGTACTCCACCGCCACGGCCGAGGCGAAACCGAGCACGGCGGCCTTGGCGGTCACGTAGCCGGCCACCCCGGGGAACGGCGCGAGGGCCGCCCGGGCCGCCACGCACACCACCGCGCCGCCGCCGGCCGCGACCAGGTGCGGCAGGGCCGCCCGGGTCACCAGGTGGGTCGGGCGCAGGTTGAGGGTGAGCATCCGCTCGAACTCCTCGATCGGGGTCTCGTGCACCAGGCCACCGCTGGCGTACCCGCCGACCAGGTTGACCACGGCGCGCAACGGCGCGTCGGGGTCGCCGGCGGCCACCTCGACGGCGCGGGCGACGTCCTGCGGGTCGGTGAGGTCCGCGACGGGTCGGACCGGTGCGTCGCCCTCGGGGTCGGCCTCCGGCGTCGACCGGTCGCGGTGCGGCGCGACCACCCGCCAGCCCGCCTCGGCGAACGCGGCGGTAACCGCCCCGCCCAGCCCGCCCGTGCCCCCGGTGACCAGCACACTGCGTCGCGTCATGGCTTCACGCTAGTGCCGCCGTCCGGTCGGCCCCCGGTCGGCCCCACCCGACCGGCCGGACCCGGCCCGCCGGAGGAGGCGGGCCCCTTCGGACGGGTGGCAGGCTGTGGTCGTGCGCCCGCTACGTGTCGTCCGTCGGGCGGGCGCGGCGTGGTTGACGCTCACGGCGTGTGAAAGTAAGTTTCATACGTGGGGAAGAGTCCGAAGATTTCCGCGAGTCAGGAGCCGGGTGGACTGATCGTCCACATCAGCGGCCTGCTCCCGTCGCTGTCACCGGCCGAGCAACGCGTCGCCCGGCTGGTGGTCGCCGACCCCGCCGACGCGGCCCGGCGCACCATCACCGACCTCGCCACCACCGCCCAGACATCGGAGGCCACCGTCATCCGGTTCTGCCGCTCGGTCGGTATGGACGGCTACCCGCAACTGCGGATCCGGCTCGCCGCCGAGGCGGCCCGGCGGATCGAACCGCCGGACGCGCGGGTGGTGGGCGGTGACATCCCGCCCGGGGCCGACTTCGCCCAGATCATCGCGACCATCGCGTTCAACGACGCCCGTGCCGTCGAGGAGACCGCCGAGCAACTCGACCCGGCGGTCTGCGAGCGGGTGGTGGACGCCATCGTCGCCGCCGGACGGATCGACATCTACGGTGCCGGGGCGAGCGGATTCGTGGCCTCGGACTTCCAGCAGAAGCTGCACCGTATCGGTCGGACCGCCTTCTACTTCCCGGACGTGCACACCGCGTTGACCTCGGCGGCCCTGCTCGGCCGGGGCGACGTCGCGGTCGGCATCTCGCACACCGGCACCACGTCGGACGTGGTGGAGGTGCTGGAGCAGGCGCGGGGCCGAGGTGCCACCACGGTGGTGCTGACCAACTTCCCGCGCTCGCCGGTGACCGACGTCGCCGACCACATCCTGACCACCGCCGCCCGGGAGACGACGTACCGTTCCGGCGCCACCGCGAGCCGGATCGCCCAGCTCACCGTGGTCGACTGCCTTTTCGTCGGGGTGGCCGCGCGCAACCGTCCCCGGGCCCGCAAGGCGCTGGAGGCGACCGCCGAGGCGGTCCGGTCCCACCGGGTCGGGTCCGCCCGGAGGCGGGCATGACCGCCGGTGCGGTGGAGCCCGACGCGGTGGCCCCGGTCGCCGTCCGCCCGACGATCCGGGTCGGTGCGCCGACCGAGCGGCGCAACCCCCTCAGCGTCGATCTGGACCTGATGTCCACCCGGGACGTGCTGGCCGTGATCAACGAAGCCGACCGGCGAGTACCGGCCGCGGTGGCCGCCGCCCTCGACCGGATCGCCGAGAGCGTCGACCTCGCCGTCACGGCGCTGCGCGGTGGATGCCGGGTGCACTACTTCGGGGCCGGCACCTCGGGGCGGCTGGGCGTGCTGGACGCCGCCGAGCTGGCCCCCACCTTCAACTCACCCCGCCACTGGTTCTGCGCCCACGTGGCCGGCGGACCGGACGCCGTGTGGCGGGCGGTGGAGGACGCCGAGGACGACGACACCCGAGGCGTGGCCGAGGCGGCCGACTGCGTACGTAGCGGTGACGTGGTGGTCGGTCTCACCGCCAGCGGTCGCACCCCGTACGTCCTCGGGGCGCTCGCCGCGTCCCGGACCGAGGGTGCCTCGACGGTGCTGCTCTGCGCGAACCCGGACGCTCCGGCCGCCCGGTCGGTGGACGTCTTCATCGGCCTGGACACCGGGCCGGAGGTGGTCGCCGGGTCGACCCGGATGAAGGCGGGCACGGCCCAGAAGATCGTGCTGAACAGCTTCTCCACCGCGGTCATGGTGCGGCTGGGCCGGGTCTACTCGAACCTGATGATCGACATGGTGGCGACCAACGCGAAGCTCCGGGGGCGAATGCTCTCGATCCTGGTCGAGGCGACCGGCTGTGCCGAGGAGCGGGCCCGGCAGGCCCTCGACGAGGCGGACGGCGATCTGAAGACCGCCCTGGTCAGCCTCGTCTCGGGGGTGGGGGCGCCGACCGCGCGGGCGGCTCTGGCGCGTTCCGCCGACCAGGTACGCGGTGCGCTCGCGCTCCTCGCGTCCTGAATCCGACACGCCCACGGGCGCCCGACGGGCCGGGCATAGAAGCGGGGCACGGATTGTTCATCTGGGCGTGGGGTATTACCACCGGCGTGGATGAACCGACTGGTCCGCGTACGCGTATCAGCCAGTGACCAGGATCGCAGCACGGCGGTGACCCGGGTCGCTGTGTCGGTCGGCCGGGCAGTGTTGCCATGGACCGGGACGGACGGCGATCCGTCGATCCGTCGACCTCACGAGGTGCCTGCCGACCCCAGTCAGGCAGGGTGCTGACAGCAAACGTGGACCGCGCTCTCAGCGGATTATCAGGCATTCGTGACACTTTCGACCCACGACATGGAATCCCTGACACGTCTCATCTGTTGTGTAGATGCCGGCTCCGGTGGGCACAGCGGAAGGCGCGGGGAGGGCCGATGGGCGTGGGGATGGCAAGGAACCGGGCAACCGGCGCGAGCGAGGGGACCGTGGGCAACGTGGACAAGAACATCGGAATGCGCACCGACGAGGTCGCCGAGGAGCGCGACCTGGTCGGAGTCTACCTGCACGAGATCTCCCGGACGCCACTGCTGGACGCCGCCAAGGAGGTCGATCTCTCCAAGGCGATCGAGGCCGGCCTCTATGCCGAGCACCTGCTCGGTGAGGACCGGATTCCCGACGGTGCCACCCGGGACGACCTGGCCCGGCTGGTCGCCGAGGGCGAGCGGGCAAAGGACCTGTTCATCCGGGCCAACCTCCGGCTCGTCGTGTCGATCGCCCGCCGTTACGTCCGCTCCGGGATGCCCATGCTGGACCTGATCCAGGAGGGCAACACCGGTCTGGTCCGGGCGGTCGAGAAGTTCGACTACGAGCGCGGCTACAAGTTCTCCACCTACGCGACCTGGTGGATCCGCCAGGCGATCAGCCGGGCCATCGCCCAGCAGGAGCGCACCGTGCGGCTGCCGGTGCACCTGGTGGAGGACGTCAACCGGATGCGCAACGTGGCTCGCCAGCTCACCCGCGAGTTGGGCGGCGACCCGGAGCCGGAGCAGATCGCCGCGGCGCTCGGCGTGACCGTCGAGCGGGTCAACGAGCTGGTCCGTTGGTCGCAGGACACCGTGTCGCTGGACACGCCGGTCGGCGACGACGGCGACACCAACCTGGGTGACCTGGTCGCCGACAGCGACGCGCCGTCGCCGGAGGAGATCGTGCTCACCGGGCTGGAGCGGCAGCGGATCGAGGGGTTGCTCAACCACCTCGACGACCGTTCGGCCGGGATCATGCGGGCCCGCTACGGGCTGGAGGACGGTCGGGAGCACTCGCTCACCGAGGTGGCCTCGCGGTTCTCGCTCTCCCGGGAGCGGATCCGGCAGTTGGAGATCCAGGCGCTCGGGCGCCTGCGCGAGCTGGCTCGCGCGGAGGGCCTACAGGCCGCCTGAGCTGGTATCAATGACGGCGAACGGCCGGCGTCCGATAGGGGGACGCCGGCCGTTCACCGTCTGCGGGCGCGCCGAGCCGTCGACTCAGCGCACCCGTCCGTAGCCGTACGGGGGCATCAGGTCGACGGCACGTTTCTCCACGTTGCGGCCGAACGTGGGGGCGTGGATCACCTGACCGTCGCCCACGTAGATCGCCACGTGCCCGAGGCTGCGATAGAAGACCAGGTCGCCGGGGCGTAGCTCGCCACGGCTGATCTGTGCCACCTTGCCCCACTGCATCCGGGTGTTGTGCGGCAGGGACTTGCCCGCGGCCCGCCAGGCGGCCGAGGTCAACCCGGAGCAGTCGTAGCCGTTCGGCCCGTCCTGCCCCCAGGCGTACGGCTTGCCGAGCGCGCCGTAGGCGAACCGGACGGCCACACCGGCCTGCCCGGAGACCGAGGGCGCGTTGTCGGCGCCGCCGGAGTTGCTGGTCGGGCGTTCGGTCGCCCGGCCGTACGCCTGCCGGCGCATCTCGTAGAGCTTGGCCAGGTCCCGCTCGATCCGCCGTTTCGCGGCGGCCAACTCCCGGGACTGTGCGGCCTGTCGGCTGAGCGTGACGTCCAGCCGGGTCTTCTCGTCGAGCAGCCGCTGCTGGTCGGCGGTGTAGCTGGCCACGGTCGCCTGGCGTTGCCGGGTCAGGTGGTCCAGCGTGCCGAGCCGGTCGAGCATGGACGTCGAGTCGTCGGTGCGCAGCAGGGCCTCGGCGGCGCCGAGGTTGCCGGTCTTGTACGCGGTCACGGCCATCTGGCCGACGTCCGCCCGGCTCTGTTCGGCCTGCTGCTCCAGCGGACCGATCCGCTCCTGCAACCGGTCGACAGCGGTCCGGTTGTCCTTGATCTTTTCGCGCAGCTCGTTGTGTGACTCCACCACGTCCTGGAGTTCGGCGGAGGACTTGTCGATCCGCCGGGTCAACTCGGCGGTCGACGGCTCGGCTCGGGCCACCGTGGCGGGCGCGACAAGCGCCAGCGAGCAGGCGGCCACGGCCAGAGCGCGCAGCGTGTTCGTCAGGGACGACAAGAGCTCGATGCTCCTCTCCCAGGGCCGGCGCGGGCCTGCTGACGCTCCGCGACGGCACCGACCCGGTGCCGTCCGGGTGGACGGCGGTCGACCGGGCCGACCTGCCCAAGGTAGTACGGGAACAGAGTTACCGGCAGGGATTGTCGGGACATGTGAGGAGCGTGTGGCGAATCTGATTCACCCTAAGGGGGTATGTAGGGTTATCTGGGCAGATGCCGTACTGGTCGCTCTCGGCATATGACGTCGGATGCCTCGGCGCTATAACCGATAAGACGGACTTGGGCGGCTCTTTCCGGCATTGGCGGGCCGAGGAAGCGGCGTGACCACCGGAAACAGGCCGGTGAGGCTGGCGCGTCCGGCAGACAATGGGCGCACAGCCGGGATTCCCGTCAGCCCGGCACCGAGGATCGGTGGACCGGTCCGGCGGTGCCCGGTGGTGGGGGAGGAGGTGCCGTGAATCCGGATGGTGCGAGGACACGACCACCACGCTCCGCGCCCGGGGGTGCCCGTCGGAGCCAACGGCTGCTCTACGCCCGACCCGGGATCGTCGTCACCGCCGACCGGTTCACCGTCGGGCGCAGCAGCTGGCGGGTCGCCGAGCTGACCCATCTGCACACCACCCGGGGGGATCACGACCCGGTGGCGGCCCGGGCCGTACTGGTCTCCGCCGTGGTGATCGGTGGCATCGGCCTGGTGCTCGGCTTCACCGGGGGACTGCACCGGCTCACCGCCGAGGCGTACCTGCTGCTGGGGGCGGTCTTCCTGGTGCCGGTGCTGCTCGCGGCGGCCGGGGACCGCTGGCGCCCGCCGCCGTACGAGCTGTGGGGACGTCGCGGTGATCTTGAGGAACTGCTGTTCAGCAGCGACGACGAGCAGCAGTTCGGCCAGGTGAGCCGGGCGTTGCGCCGGGCCCGGGAGATGCACAGCTACGGCGGGTGGGAGGACCCGATGGCGACCGCCGACCCGTGGCGACCGCGCCGGTGAGAGCCCGCCGCGCGGGGCGGGTGGTCAGCCGGCCACCGGCTCCGGCGTCTGCTGCTCCCGCTCCCGCTGCTCGGCCAGGTACAACGCGCTCACCCGGCGCTCGGCCCAGAAGGAGACGAACGGCACGGTGCCGGCCAGCATCACCAGGACCATCCGCTTGAGCGGCCAGTTGACCCGCCGGGAGAGGTCGAACGCGGCGACCAGGTAGAGCATGTAGAGGAAGCCGTGCGCCTGGCCGACGGTCTCCACCAGGATCGGGTTGTCGAAGCCGTACTTGAGCGGCATGCCGATCACGACGAGCAGGATCAGCACCACGCCGACGATCCAGGCGATCACGCGGTAGCGGGTGAGGGCAGCGCGCACGTCCGTCAGTCCTTCCGGCCCGGGCTCAGCCGGGGTAGTCACCGGGCTTGGCGCCCGGATTGGCGTTCAACCATGACAGGTAGCGGTTGTAGGCGGCCAGGTCCGCGTCGTCGGAGACCTCCTCGACGGCGGTGGCGCGGGCCACCCGTACCGGGCGGCGGAATCCGGATCGCGGCCGGTCCGCCTCCGGCGTACCGGCGATCACTCCGGCCTGGTCGCCGCCGGCCGAGGTGTCGGGCGCCGTCGAGGTGTCGGGCGCTCCCGTGCTGTCGCCGGACTCGGCGGTCGGCTGCTCCCGCAGCGTGTGGCGCACCTCGCGCCACCACACGAAGACCACGAAACCCGCGAAGATCGGCCACTCCACGGCGTAACCCCAACTGATGGCGTTGCCGGCGGCGGCCCGGCTGACCTGCCACCAGCCGAGGCTGAGGAAGGTGGTGACCAGCACGACCAGGGCCACGTGGCGGGCGATCCACGCCGGGGTCCAGAGCCGCTTCATGGCAACGAGGGTACCGGGAGCGGCTCCGCTCTCCGACGCGGTGTCGTAGTGGCCGCGCTGGTTTGGCCGCACCCGGCGTGGGCAACCGTACAGATGCCAGCCCAGCACGGACGAGGGGGCGCGAGATGACCGGATCAGGACGATCGGACGGGTTTCCCGGCGGTGGCACCGAGGTGAGCCCCGAGCAGCGGATCCCCGAGTGGGGCGAGGACCGGACGACAGCCGGCCCGCTCGACGGGGACCTGCCCGGCGTCGACCCGGCCGAGCTGAGCGAGGACGACCTGATCCGTGAGGTGCAGAGCCTGCACCGCACCCGCCTGGACACCTTGCGCCACGCCACCGACTCGGCGTTGGCCAACCACCTGCGGCGCACCGCCGAACTCGAGACCGAGTACCTCGCCCGGCACCCCGGGCGGGAGGTCGACCCGAGCCGGCTGCGGGACGCGTGATGGCGTACGCCGAACGCGGTGTGTCCGCGCCCCCCGAGGTCGTCTTCAACACCGCGACCGATCCCGACCGGGTCGCCGCCTGGCTGCCCGAACCCCTGCGCACCGGCGACTCGTCCGACCAGGGCGACGGCGACCGGATGCGGGCCCGGTGGGCCGGCCACGGCACCGACTGGTGGGCGGAGCTGCGGGTGGAGCCGGTCGACGCCGGTGGTGCCCGGGTCCGCCTGGACATCTCCGGCGGCGGTGCCGAGACCGACCGGCTCGCCGACGAGGCCCTCACCAAGCTGGCCCGCGAGGTGGACGACAACCTCCAGGCCGGCTGACCCGCCGAAACACCGACCAGAGCCGCCCGGAGTCCGGGCGGCGATCTGGGCCGTCCCGGCCGGGACGGCTCACCCCCGCGTGAGACGAAGGAGGCCGGGTGAGCGAGCTGAAGCAGAAGGTGGCGCGGTTGCGTCAGGCGTACGCCCCGCACGAGCACCGCCCGCTGGGCGGTTACCTGGCGGCGATGGGCACCTACGCCGCGGTGACCGGTGCCATCGCCGGACTGGTCAAGGCGACCGGCCGCCCGGTGCCGGAGCGGCCCGCCACGTCCGACGTCGTGCTCCTGGCCATCGCCACCCACAAGCTCAGCCGGCTGCTGTCCAAGGACGCGGTGACCAGTCCGTTGCGGGCGCCGTTCACGCAGTACGACCGGCCGATCGGCAGCGGCGAGGTGATGGAGCAGGTACGCGACTCCGGCAGCTCCACCCGGCACGCCATCGGTGAGCTGCTGAGTTGCCCGTTCTGCCTGGCGGTCTGGGTGGCCACCGGGTTCACCGGTGCGCTGGTGCTCACGCCGAGGCTGACCCGACTGGTGGCCACCGCCCTGACCGCGGTGACCGCATCGGACTTCCTCCAGATGGCGTACGCGATGGCGCAGCGAGGTGCCGAGGGCGACCACAAGGAGTGACGTGGGCCCGGTGTCCTCCGGTGGCGTGTGCCGCCGGGACACCGGGCCTCTCCGTGCGCGTGCGTCAGCGCCGCACGCCGGTCGTGTCAGCGCTGCATGCCGGACCAGCCGCGCGGCGACTCCGGTTCGCGTTCGCCCTCGTCGTCGCCGGTGATGATGTCCCGGTCCACGGCCGTGCGGTCGTGCTCGTTGGCGAAGTCCGGCTCGGGGAGGGTGTCGGTGCCCTCCGGGGGTTGGCCGAGCGCGGGCATCCGGTCGTCCTGGTCTTCCTCGGGCTGCGACATCGTGTTCCTCTTCTCGTCGCCGGCACCGGCCGGGTCGGCGCCGGACGTCACCCCGCCGTACCACCCAGCAGGTCGGTCACCTCGTCGACCGCGTACTCGCCCTGGGGCAGCGCGTTGAGCCGGGAGAGCAGCTGCGCCGGCAACTCCGCGGCGACCGCCCGCCGGTAGATGTCCACCTGACTGATCCGCTCCTGACCGTGGTAGAGGTCGTCGAGCAGATCGACGAGCGGCCGGGTGTCCACCTCCTCCGTCTCCACCTCGTCGGGTACGGCGGCAGCCGTACCGGGCAGGTCGGTGACGGCCGGGTCGATGCCCGCGGTGTCGACCACGGGCACGTCGGCCAGGATGGCGTCGGGCAGCCGCGCCTCGGTCGTCGGTGCCGTGGGCACCACGGGTGCCCCGGTCACGGGTACGTCATCGGTCACGTCCGCCACCTACCCCCACCCCACCCGGCCAAACTCCCCCTGTAACCGGGGCGATCATGAGGTCGGCGGCGTTCTCGCTGGTCGCGCCGCACGCCGACCTCCGATCGACGGGAGCAGGTCAGGCGGGGGTGGGCAGGGTCTGCGAGTGGTGGGCGCGGCGGGTGCGGACGGCGGTGGCCAGTGCGTCGAGCACCTCGTCGGTGCTGTCCCAGCCGATGCAGGCGTCGGTCACGGACTGCCCGTAGGTCAGCTCGCGGGTCGGGTCCAGGTCCTGCCGGCCGGGCTCCAGGAAGCTCTCCAGCATGATCCCGACGATGCCCTGCTGGCCGGCGGCGATCTGCGCGGCCACGTCGGCGGCCACGGTGGGCTGGTTGCGGTGGTCCTTGCCGCTGTTGGCGTGGCTGGCGTCCACCACCAGCCGCTCCGGCAGGCCGGCGGCCCGCAGCAGCTCCAGCGCACCGGCGACCGACTCGGCGTCGTAGTTGGGCCGACCGCCACCGCCGCGCAGCACCAGGTGGCCGTCCGCGTTACCCCGGGTGTGCATGATCGCCGGGGTGCCGGAGACGTCGATGCCGGGGAAGACGTGCGGTACGCCGGCCGCCCGGATCGCGTCCACCGCGGTGGAGATGCTGCCGTCGGGGCGGTTCTTCATGCCGATCGGCATGGAGAGGCCGGAGGCGAGCTGGCGGTGCACCTGGCTCTCCACCGTGCGCGCCCCGATCGCACCCCACGCCACCGTGTCGGCGATGTACTGCGGGGTGATCGGGTCGAGGAACTCGCAGCCCACCGGCAGCCCCAGGCGCAGCACGTCGAGCAGCAGCGCCCGGGCCAGCCGCAGGCCGGTGTTCACGTCACCGGAACCGTCCAGCCCCGGGTCGTTGATCAGGCCCTTCCAGCCCACCGTGGAACGCGGCTTCTCGAAGTAGACCCGCATCACCACCAACAGGTCGTCCGAGACCCGGTCGGCCGCCTCGCGCAGCCGGTGCGCGTAGTCCAGGGCGGCGGCGGGGTCGTGCACCGAACACGGCCCGACCACCACCAGCAGGCGGTCGTCGGCACGGTCGAGGACCTGCCCGACGGCGCGTCGCCCGGACAGCACGGCCGAGGTGAGGCCGGCGTCCAGGGGCAACTCGTGCAGCAGCAGAGCCGGGGTGGTCAGCGGCACGACGCGGTCGATCCGCTGGTCGATGACCCGGTGGTTCTCCGGGGTCGTCACGGTGGGCATCCTTTCGCCGACCGCACCCGGGGCCGGTGCCCGGGTCGAGCCGGCTGCTCGTACGCGAAAGGGCAGGAACGAAAGCTCCTGCCCGGCCGGCTCGAATTCGGTGACGTCAGATCATGGTGAGGTCACCGGCCGAGCCGGCTGCCTAAACCATCGATACGACCGCGTCACGGCGGTAAGAGTACCTGACGGTGCGCGGATGCTCACCTTCTCGTCGCCGAAGCCTCGCCTCAGGTTCACCCTCGTCGATGAAACGCTCGGTAGTTTCGGCGCGACCGACAGACGTCTCCCGAGGGGTTCCGATGGATCGTCGTACCGTTCTGCGTACCGCCGTCGCCGGTGGCGCCGCCGCCTTCTCCGGCGGTCTCTGGGCCGGCGCTGCCGTCGCCGCCCCTGCTCAACCCGGTGCCGGCCCGTACGGTCCGCTGCGCACCGCCGACGCCAACGGCATCATGCTGCCGACCGGATTCACCAGCCGGGTGATCGCCCGGTCCCGCCAGGCGGTGCCCGGCACGTCATACGTCTGGCACGACGCACCGGACGGCGGCGCCTGTTTCGCCGCCGGCACCGGCTGGATCTACGTCTCGAACTCTGAGATCACACCGGGCGGCGGGGCCTCGGCGGTCCGGTTCCACGCCGACGGAAGCGTCGCGTCGGCGTACCGGCTCCTCTCCGGCACCAACCAGAACTGCGCCGGGGGCGCCACCGGGTGGGGCACCTGGCTCTCCTGCGAGGAGGTGAGTCGCGGGTACGTCTACGAGACGTACCCGCAGGGCGGCACCACGGCGGTGCGGCGGGCGGCGATGGGCCGCTTCACGCACGAGGCCGCCGCCTGCGACCCGGACCGGCGGGTGATCTATCTGACCGAGGACGAGACCGACGGCTGCTTCTACCGTTTCCGGCCGACGAACTGGGGCGACCTCTCCACCGGCATGCTGGAGGTGCTGGTCGCCGGCAGCGGCACCAGTGGCCCGGTCACCTGGGCGCGGGTGCCCGACCCGGCGGCGTCGAGCACGCTCACCCGCCGCCAGGTCTCCGGCGCCAAGGGCTTCAACGGTGGAGAGGGCTGCTGGTACGCCGACGGCACCTGCTGGTTCACCACGAAGGGCGACAACCGGGTCTGGGCGTACGACGCGGTCCGGCAGCGGATCGACCTGGCGTACGACGACTCGCTGGTCTCCGGCACCGCACCGCTGACCGGGGTGGACAACATCACCGGTGCCCGCTCGGGTGATCTCTACGTCGCCGAGGACGGCGGCACCATGGAGATCTGCGTGATCACCCCGGACGAGGTGGTCGCGCCGTTCCTACGGATCACCGGCCAGTCCTCCTCGGAGATCTGCGGGCCGGCCTTCTCGCCCGACGGCACCCGGTTCTACTTCTCCTCGCAGCGCGGCACCAGCGGGTCCTCCTCGGGCGGTATCACCTACGAGGTCCGTGGGCCGTTCCGCGCCTGAGATGTAAGGAGGGGACCCGGGTACGACACGAGGCGTTAGTAAGGGGCCCTTCCTTACACGCGTGTGAGCAACGGGGTGGGGGTAAGGAACCGGCATGACGAACGCGCAGAGCGACCAGGAGCGGATCGAGTCGCGGGCCCACCTGCTGCCGGAGGAGGCGGCGGTCGGCAGCGACGACCCCCAGGCCCAGGCCGACGCGATCCTGACCGAGTCGGACCTCCGCGAGGCCGACCGCAACGCCGCACCGGACACCGTCCTGGAACGGCGTACCTCGGAGCAGACGGTGACCCCGATCGAGCCGCCGGACTGACCGTGTCGGGACGCGGACGCCCGCGACACGGGCGCCGCGTCCCACCCCCGCCCGGGCCGGGAGATCGGATAGCGTCGGGGCCATGCCCGACAGCGGTTATCCCTGGCCCATCTCGACGACCCGACTGGACAACGGCCTGCGCGTGGTGGTCAGCGAGGACCGCACCGCCCCGGCGGTCGCGGTCAACCTCTGGTACGACGTCGGCTCGCGGCACGAGCCGGCCGGACAGACCGGTTTCGCACACCTCTTCGAGCACCTGATGTTCGAGGGCTCGGTGAACGTCGCCAAGACCGAACACATGAAGTTGGTGCAGGGCGCGGGGGGTTCGCTCAACGCCACCACCAACCCGGACCGCACGAACTACTTCGAGACGGTCCCGGCCGAGCACCTCGAACTGGCGTTGTGGCTGGAGGCCGACCGGATGGGCGGCCTGGTGCCGGCGCTGACCCAGGAGACGCTGGACAACCAGCGGGACGTGGTCAAGAACGAGCGCCGTCAGCGCTACGAGAACGTGCCGTACGGCGACGCCTGGCTGCGCCTGCTGCCGCTGCTCTATCCGCCGGGCCATCCGTATCATCACGCCACCATCGGCTCGATGGCCGACCTGAACGCCGCCGACCTGGCCACCTTCCAGGCGTTCCACCGGACGTACTACGCACCGAACAACGCGGTGCTGACCGTGGTCGGTGACACGACCGTCGACGAGGTCACCGCGCTGGCCGAGAAGTACTTCGGCGCCATCCCGCCCCGGCCGGAGATCCCCTCCGCCCCGGACGGCCTGGTCGTCGCCGGTAGCGGCGAGCCGGTGGGGGAGACGGTGGTCGCGGACGTTCCGGCACCCCGGGTGTACGTCGCGCACCGCACGCACCCCTTCGGCACCCCCGGGTACGACGTGGTGACGGTGCTCGCCACCGTGCTCGGCAGCGGTCGGGGCAGTCGCCTCTACCAGCGCCTCGCCGACGGTGAGCGGATCGCCCAGCCGGATCTGGTCGGGGCGTACGGGGTGGACCTGGCGCACGCGCCGGCACCGCTGATCGCCACCGCCACCGCCCGTCCCGGCGTGGACGCCGAGCGACTGGCCGCCGGGCTGGCCGAGGTGATCGACGAGTTGACCACCGTGCCGGTCACCGCCGCCGAGCTGGACCGCGCCAAGGCGTTGCTGACCACCGCCTGGTGGCGGCAGATGTCCACGGTGGACGGTCGGGCCGACGCGTTGGGCCGGTACACCACCCAGTTCGGTGACCCCCGGGTGCTCGCCGATCGGCTGCCGGGCTGGCTCGCGGTGACCGCCGAGCAGATCGCCGAGGTCGCCGCCGACGTGCTCGCCCCCGCCGACCGGGCGACTCTGACCTATGTTCCGGAGGACAACCGGTGAGCGCGAGGAGTGAGCGGCGCGGACCGGTTGGTGGCCGTGGCCTGGTGTGCGCGAGCCCCGCAGTCGCGAACGAAAGGAAAGCCCGGTGAGCGCGAGGAGTGAGCGGCGCGGACCGGTTGGTGGCCGTGGCCTGGTGTGCGCGAGCCCCGCAGTCGCGAACGAAAGGAAAGCCCAGTGACGTTGATTGCCGATCGTCCGGGACCGGGTGCGGCCCGTCCGTACCGGTTCCCACAGGTGGTGCGTCGGAGCGTGGCGGGCGGGCAGGTCGTCGCCGCGCACCTGCCCGGGCAGAACCTGGCCGTCGCGTTGCTGCTGCTCGACGCGGGCGCGGGCCGGGAGCCGGTGGGCAAGGAGGGGCTGGGCGGGGTCCTGGCCAAGGCCCTGGAGGAGGGCACCAGCCAGCGGGACGCCACCGCGTACGCGTTGGCCATCGAGGCGCTCGGCACCGAGTTGGTGACCGGGCTGGACTGGGACACCTTCCAGGCCAGTGTGCAGGTGCCGGTGGACCGACTGGGCGCCGCCGTGGAGTTGCTCGCCGAGGCGGTGCGGACGCCGAGGCTGGACCCGGACGACGTACGCCGGGTCCGGGACGACGAGGCGACCGCGTTGCGGATGGACTGGGCGAACCCGGGTCCACGGGCCGACGCGGCGTTGCGCGCCGACCTGTTCGGTGGCGACACCCGGTGGGGCCGCCCGATGTACGGCGACCCGGAATCGGTGGCCGGGCTGGACGTCGAGGACGTCACGGTCTTCCACTCGGAGTGGTTCATCCGCCCGGGGACCCTGGTCGTCGCCGGTGACCTGGACCGGCTCGACCTGGACGCGCTGGCCGCGACGGCGTTCGCCGGCACCGGTGGTGGACCGGTGGACCGGGGCACGCCGATCGAGGTGCCGCTGCGCTCCGGCCGCCGGGTGATCCTGGTCGACCGGCCCGGTTCGGTGCAGTCCACGCTGCGGCTCGGGCATCCGGCGCCGCACCGGGCCCACCCGGACCACGTGCCGATCGCGCTGGCCGGCACGGTGCTCGGTGGTGCCTTCACGTCCCGGCTGAACCACCTGATCCGTGAGGTACGCGGCTACACGTACGGCATCCGGGGTGACTTCGCCTCGTCGCGCCGGTTCGGCCGGTTCGGGGTCAGTTCCGGCGTGCAGACCGCCGTCACCGCGCCGGCTCTGGTGGACGCGGTCGGGGAGATCGCGCGTACCCAGGCCGGTGGGGTGACCGAGGAGGAGCTGGCGGTGGCCCGGTCCTGGCGGGCCGGGCAGCTCTCGGTCGAGTTGCAGAGTCCCCGTGCGATCGCCGGTGCGCTCACCACGCTCGTGGTGCACGACCTGCCGGACGACTACCACGCCCGGCTGCGTGAGTCGTTGCTCGCCGCCGACGTGGCGGAGGTCTCGGCGGCGGCCGCCGCCCACCTGTTCCCGGAGTCGCTGACCCTCGTCGTCGAGGGCGACGCGGCGGTGATCAGGGACGAACTCGTGGCGGCGGATCTGGGCGAGGTGATCGACGCCACGCGCTGATCAGGCGATCGGACGGTCCGGGCGGTGGGAAAGCGTTCCCACCGCCACCGGCCCGCTGGGTAGCCTCGCGGGCATGAGGATCGGCATTGTGGGGGCCACCGGCCAGGTCGGTGGCGTCATGCGGCAGGTGTTGGCGGATCGGGAGTTCCCGGCGGAGCAGGTGCGGTTGTTCGCCTCGGCGCGGTCGGCGGGGCGGACGCTGCCGTGGCGCGGCGAGGAGGTCACGGTCGAGGACGCGACCACCGCCGACTACTCGGGGCTGGACATCGTCCTCTTCTCGGCGGGCAAGAGCACCGCCAAGGAGCTGGCGCCCCGGGTCGCCGCCGCCGGGGCCGTGGTCATCGACAACTCGTCGGCGTTCCGGATGGACCCGGAGGTGCCGCTGGTGGTGGCCGAGGTCAACCCGCACGCCGCCACCGTCCGCCCCAAGGGCATCATCGCCAACCCGAACTGCACCACGATGGCCGCGATGCCGGTGCTGCGTCCGCTGCACGCCGAGGCGGAGCTGGTCGGCCTGGTCGTCTCGACGTACCAGGCGGTGTCCGGTGCCGGGCTGTCCGGCGTGGCCGAGCTGGACGAGCAGGTCCGCAAGGTGGTGGAGACCGCGTCCGGTCTGACCTTCGACGGTGCGGCGGTGGAGTTCCCGGCCCCGCGCTCGTTCGCCCGGCCGATCGCGTTCAACGTGCTGCCGCTGGCCGGCTCGATCGTCGACGACGGCTCCGCCGAGACCGACGAGGAGCAGAAGCTGCGCAACGAGAGCCGCAAGATCCTGGAGATCCCCGAGCTGAAGGTCTCCGGCACCTGCGTCCGGGTGCCGGTGTTCACCGGGCACTCGCTCCAGATCAACGCGCGGTTCGCCCGGCCGATCAGCCCGCAGCGGGCCCACGAGCTGCTCGCCGACGCGCCGGGCGTGGCGCTCTCCGACGTGCCGACCCCGTTGCAGGCGGCCGGGCAGGATCCGACGTTCGTGGGCCGGATCCGCGCCGACGAGACGGTCCCGCACGGGTTGGCCCTGTTCTGCGCGAACGACAACCTGCGCAAGGGTGCCGCGCTCAATGCCGTGCAGCTCGCCGAGCTGGTCGCCGCCGAGCACTGAGCGTTACTGCCTGCGGTCGTGGGGTAGACACCGGGTTGCCCACACCGAGAGGGAGGCGCCATGACAACGGTCGGAGACTTCATGACGACCCGGGTGGTGACCATGGACGGCAGCGCCACGCTCGCCGCCGCCGCGCAGGAGATGCGGGATTCCGCCATCGGCGACGTGGTGGTGTGCGACGGCGACAACGTGGTCGGCATCATCACGGACCGGGACATCACGGTCCGGGGCGTCGCGGAGGACATGGACCCGAACACCGCTCAGCTCGACCAGATCACCTCGAAGGACGTGATCACGGTCAGTCAGTACGACGACGCCGTGGCCGCCGCCGACCTGATGCGGACGTATGCCGTACGTCGGCTGCCGGTGGTCGAGGACGGCCGGCTGATCGGTCTGGTCTCCATGGGTGACCTGGCCGTGGAGCGGGAGCCCCAGTCGGTGCTGGCCGACATCAGCGCCGACGATCCCAACAACTGACGCCTCCCCGCCCGTGCGACGCCGGTCCCCGCCTCGGGGGCCGGCGTCGACGCTTCCCGCCGCAGGCGTGCCGGCAGCGCCGCGCCGCCCGCCGGTCGCCGTGAGGATCCCGCTCAGCTCACCCGATCCGGGCGAGGTTGACCCCGTCGCGCATGGGGACCCGCCTTCCGGAGAGCACAGCGACCGGGAGGAGTGCGGTGATGTCGGACGCGACCACACGGTTCTTCGAGGACCTCGACCACCGGGGGTACGAGCCCCTGCTGGCGAAGTCGTCGGGCGCCCTGCGCTTCGATCTGCACGAGGGGCCCCGGACCAGCCACTGGCTGCTGCGCATCGACCGGGGGAACCTGACGGTCTCCCGGGAGGACCTGGCGGCCGACACCGTGGTCGGGACCAGCCCGGAGCTGTTCGAGGACCTGGTGACCGGTCGGGAGAACGGGCTGGCGGCGCTGCTGCGCGGGGACGTCACGGTCTCCGGCGACGCGCGCCTGGTCGTCCAGGTGGACCGGCTCTTTCCCGGGCCGCCGCAGGCCGAGGGGCCGCGTCGGTACCGCAAGGGGGTCCGCTGATGGCTCCCAGTCACACCGTACGGATCCTCGACGGCAGCACCTTCGTGGTCTGCGAGGCCACCGGCGACATCGAGGCGACACCGACCGAGCCGACCGGGTTGTTCTCCTTCGACACCCGCTACCTGTCGAAGTGGGTGCTCACCGTCAACGGTGAGCGGCTGAACGCGCTCTCCTACGACGATCTCCAGTACTTCGAGTCGCGCTTCTTCCTGGTGCCCGGCCTGGCCACGCACTACGTGGACGCGAAACTGTCGATCATCCGCGAGCGGGCCGTCGGGGGCAGCTTCCGGGAGAACATCACCATCCTCAACCACGACGAGAAGGCCGTCGACCTCCAGGTGCGGATGGACGCGGCGTGCGACTTCGCCGACCTGTTCGAGGTCAAGGACGAGATCCTGAACAAGAAGGGCGAGACGTACGCCGAGGTGGACTCGGACAAGCTGCGCATCGGCTACCGGCGCGGCAACTTCCGGCGGGAGACCGTCATCTCCTCCTCCGAGCCGACCCGGTACGACCGCAACGGCTTCTCGTACACGATCCACCTGGAACCGAACGAGCAGTGGCACACCACCATCGACGTGCAGACGCTGGCGCTCGGCCCGGACCACCGGGACCTGCGGATCGGGTTGCGGGTGCACGGCACCGAGCGGCTCGCCCTCCAGCACGACCTGGAGGAGTGGATCGCCAAGGCGCCGAAGGTGAACAGCGAGCACGACCAGGTCGCGGCGACGTACCGGCGGTGCATCGTGGACCTGGCCGCGCTGCGGTTCGCGCCGCTCTCGCTCGGCGGACAGACGCTGCCGGCGGCCGGCCTGCCCTGGTTCATGACCATGTTCGGCCGGGACAGCATCCTGACCTGCCTGCAGACCCTGCCGTTCACGCCCGAGCTGAGCGCCACCACGCTGCGGATCCTCGGCGCACTCCAGGGCACCCGGTGCGACGACTTCCGGGAGGAGGACCCGGGTCGGATCCTGCACGAGATGCGCTACGGCGAGAGTGCCGCGTTCGAGGAGCAGCCGCACTCGCCGTACTACGGCTCGGTGGACGCCACCCCGCTGTTCGTGGTGCTGCTCGACGAGTACGAGCGGTGGAGCGGAGACGCGGCGCTGGTCAAGGAGTTGGAGCAGGAGTGCCGTCGGGCGTTCCGGTGGATGGACGACTACGCGGACCTCGTCGGCACCGGCTACATCTGGTACGAACGCCGCAACACCGACACCGGCCTGGAGAACCAGTGCTGGAAGGACTCCTGGGACTCCATCTCGTACGCCGACGGCAGCCTGCCGCCGTTTCCCCGGGCCACGTGTGAGGTGCAGGGGTACGCGTACGACGCGAAGATGCGCGGCGCCCGGCTGGCCCGCGAGTTCTGGGACGACCCGGGGTTCGCCGACCAGTTGGAGCGGGAGGCGGCGGCGCTCAAGGAGCGGTTCAACCGGGACTGGTGGGTCTCCGACGGCGGCTACTACGCGTTGGCGCTGGACCCGGAGGGACGACAGTGCGACGTGCTCACCTCGAACATCGGTCACCTGCTGTGGAGCGGGATCGTCGACGAGGACCGGGCCGCGCAGATCGCGCACCACCTGGTCGGGCCGCGACTCTTCTCCGGCTGGGGGGTACGCACGCTGGCCGAGGGCGAGGTGCGGTACAACCCGATCGGCTACCACAACGGCACGGTCTGGCCGTTCGACACCTCGTTCTGTGCCTGGGGCCTGCGCCGGTACGGCTTCGCCGAGGAGGCGGCCGTCATCGCCAACGGCATCCTGGACGCCGCCCGCTACTTCGACGGGCGGCTGCCCGAGGCGTTCGGCGGCTACCAGCGTGAGCAGACGAAGTTCCCGGTGGAGTACCCGACGGCGTGCAGCCCGCAGGCCTGGTCGACGGGGGCCCCACTGTTGCTGCTGCGCACCATGCTGGGCCTGGAGCCGCACGAGGGTCACCTGGCGGTCGAGCCACGGTTGCCGGTGGGCATGGGTCGGATCGAGGTGTTGGACATCCCGGGCCGATGGGGCCGGGTGGACGCCTTCGCCCGTGGTCGGCTCGAACTGCACAAACTCGCCGACTGAGGGCGCGGTCATGGTGGCTGAGCAGCCCGGACGGGCGTCCTACCAGCGCGTAACCTACTAGGGGTAAAGTTACCGGATGCCGGAACTCGTGTATCCGCCCGTGATCGCCGCCTGTAAGACGATGTTCCGCGTACTCGACCTGAAGCTGGCCGTGGAGGGGGCGCACCACGTGCCCCGCACCGGTGGTGTGGTGCTGGCCAGCAACCACGTCAGCTACCTGGACTTCATCTTCTGCGGGTTGGGGGCGCTGGATTCCCGGCGACTGGTCCGGTTCATGGCGAAGGACGCGGTGTTCCGGCATCGGGTGTCCGGCCCGCTGATGCGCGGGATGCGGCACATCCCGGTGGACCGGCAGGCGGGTGCCGAGTCGTACGCCGCCGCCGTGCGCGCGTTGCGGGCCGGCGAGGCGGTCGGAGTGTTCCCGGAGGCCACCGTCAGCCGGTCCCTGACCCTGCGGACTCTCAAGAGCGGGACCGCCCGGATGGCCCGCGACGCCGACGTGCCGGTGCTGCCGGTGGCGCTCTGGGGTGGCCAGCGCCTCTGGACCAAGGGCCGACCGCGCACGCTGAGCCGGCGGCACACCCCGATCACCATCCTGGTCGGCGAGCCGATGCTGCCCGGCGCGTACCCGGACACCGCCGCGATGACCGCCGACCTGGCCGCCCGGCTCGGCGCGATGGTGGACCGGGTCCAACGGGAGTACCCGGACCAGCCCGCCGGGCCGGAGGACCGCTGGTGGCTGCCGGCCCACCTCGGCGGCACCGCGCCGACCCCGGAGCAGGCCGACGCCATCGACGCCGGACGGGGTGCCCGGAACCCCTGACCCGCCCGGCGCACGACAGACCGTGCCGATCGGACCGGCGCGGATCAGGGCTGTGCGGGTTCAGGTCGGCGGGCGGATCACCGTAGCCCGGAGGCCGCGTCGTACGGCATCGGATCGGAGTGCCGGGGCCGGTAGTAGTCGTCCCGGGAGTGGAACTCGACGGGCAGAGAGCCGGGCAGCACCACCCGCGCCGGGCCGGCCAGCGGCGTACTGCGGGCGACCCGGGCCAGCGCGTCCCGCTCCGGCGGCGACAGGTCCACCAGCTCCGGCCGGGTGAGCCGAAAAACGGCCACCGCGCGGCGGATCTGCCGGGCCAGCTCACTCACCTCGGCACGCTGCCCGGTCAGGCCGAGCGCCGGCTGTCGGATGGTCCGCAACGCGTCGCAGACCACCAGCAACCGCATCTCGTCGTCGCCGGTGCCCGGCAGCCACTCCAGCCGGGACGGCCACTGCCAGCGGATCTGCCCGCTGACCAGGCCCGGGGTCCGGCCGTCCGGGCCGGAACGGGAACCGACCAGGGCGAGGTGGGAACGCGTCCCGACGTAGACCATGCGGTAATCGGTCACGGTGAGGGTGACCGGGGCGGGCAGCGTCCACGACCGGGAGGCGTCCGTGGGTCCGAGCAGGTAGCCCGCCACGTTCAGTCGGTGGCGGCCGATCACCTGCTCGCCGGCCTCCGGCACCAGCTCGTGCCGGCGGTCCAGGACCGGGCCGGCGTCGTCGTGCACCGCGTCGAAGCGATGCGGGGCGATGAAGAACGGGGACGCATCATCGTGCATCGGGACGGAACCTCCGGTGCTGGCGGGGGCATCTGATCACGAGCCTCGCCCAATCCGACACTCCCTGTCATGACGCCCGTTAGGGGGTCGGCCAATCGGTCGACGCGTGCGACCGATAGATGCCTATTTCCTCTGGTCGGACTAGTCCGTCCTCGATCGCCCGGGCGAGCAGTGCCGCCTTGGTGGCCGCCGGCCGTCCGGCCCGGGTGTACTTGATCCGCGCCCGGTCGACGTACTGCTTGACGGTGTGTTCGCTGATCCGCATCCGGCGGGCCACCGACGCCTTGGACATCGACTGGAACCAGAGCAGCAGCGCCTCGCGCTCCTTGTCGGAGAGGACCGGCCGGTCCGGTCGGGGGTCACCGACCATCGCGCCCGCCAACGACGGGGCGACGTACGGACGGTCGCTCGCCGCGTCCAGCACCGTCGCCACGCAGTGCTCCCGCCCCTCGTGCTTGGCGAGGAAGGCCACCGCCCCGGCATCGAGCGCGGCGAGCATGGTGCGCGGATCGGAGTGTTCGGAGTAGACCACCACCCGCCGGCCCGAGGCGCAGAGCTCGGCGAGCTTGTCCAGCACCAGCCGGCCGTGCAGGCGCAGGTCCAGCAGCACCACGTCGGCCTCGGGCGCGGCGCGCAGCACCTCGTCGGGGTCGTCGCCGGTGGCGAGTACGGTCAGTCGCGGCTCGGTGGCCAGCCAGGCGCGTACCCCGTCGATGACCACCGGATGGTCGTCCACAATGGCCACTCCGACGGGGCGGTGTGGCGTCAACGGCGCCACCGCGTCTGCGTCCATCTGATCTCCCCGTCCCGTTCGTGTACCTGTTCGACCTGCGCGTCACCGTCCTCCGGCGGCGGCCCGGTGGCCTCCGGGCCGCCCCGGTCCGGTGTGACCAGGCTGACCACCACCTCGTCGGGGCCGGCGACGACTGTCATCCGGGCCCACTCCCGTGCCTCGGCGAGGACGGCGATGAGCGGATCGGTCAGGCTCCGGCGGACCTGCACCGGCAACGGTGGCGGTGCACCAATTGTGACCAGGTCGATGGGCAGACCGTTGCGCTCCGCCAGGTCGGCTGCGGCACGAAGCTCGTGCAGGAGCGGATGCGGCACGTCGTCGGACTCGGCGATCAACCGACGCAACTGTCCGGCCGCGCGTACGCAGCGGCGCTGCACCTCCGGGTCGGCCGGATCGGCCCGGCCCTGCGCCAGCTCGGTCAACACCTCGCTGGCCGCCGCGCTGGCCAGCGCCAGCCGCTCCCGCCGCTCCCGTCGGGCGTGCTCGGCGGCCTCCCGTTCGGCCACCATCGCGTTCGTGGTCGCGACGGTGGCGGCCCGCTCGCGAGAGAGCAGCGACAGGGCCACCGCGCCGACGAAGACCGCCGCCGGCAGCGAGGAGGTGCCGTACAACGCCATCGTGGAACGGGCCAGGTCCGCCGCGCCGGTCGCGCCGTACAACGCGACGGCGGACATCGCGATCGCCGCGTGCGCCACCAGCAGGGCGAGCAGCCAGCGCACCCGCTGCCCCCAGAGCACCACCAGGAAGAACCAGGCGAGCGTGCCCCAGACCCAGTTGGCGGGACTGAACAGGTGCACCCGGCCGACCGCCGCGAAGACCACCACGTCGACCGCCAGCAGCAGCCCGGCCATCGGCGCCGCCGGCAGCGGGTGGTCGTGCAGCAGGCGTACGCCGGCGGTCACCCCGGCCGCCGTCACCAGCAGCCAGCCGCCGAGCACCACCTGCGGCACCGCCAGCTCGGACCAGGCGGACAGCACCGCCGGCAGCCCGATCGCCAGGTGCCAGACCAGCGCGATGGTCACCGCGACGACCCGGGCACCCCGGTCGGAGATCCGCGCCACCGCAGCCGCCGCCCGGCCGGCGTCGGCACCGTCGACCATCCCGGGGGTACGCGCCGCAGGCCGCACCACCGCCCCGGGTGCCGTCCCCGCCTCAGCCGACATCCGACCACTCCAACCGGATCCGGGTGCCGTGACCGGGGGCGGAGTCCACCTCGGCCCGCCCGCCGATCGTGGCCATCCGGCCGTGGATCGACTCGCGCAGGCCGTACCGGTGCGCCGGGACGGTGCTGGGGTCGAAACCGGGACCGTCGTCGACCACCTCGACCGCGACGGTGCCGGTGATGCGCCGCAGCCGCACGGTGGTGGCGGCGCCGGGCGCGTGCCGGAGCACGTTGGTCAGCGCCGCGTGGGTGCTCTCCGCGAGCGCCTCGGCGACCGGCGCCGGTGCCGGGCACGGCGGCAGGTCGGCGTTGACCGGCAGTCCGGGCAGCCGGGCGAACACCGCCCGCAGCCGTTCGTCCACCCGGGCCGTGCCGCCCGCCGGCACCGACCGGGCGTCCGCCAGGGCGGCGAGGGTACGCAGATCGGTGGCGCACCGGTCGCGCAGGGCCGGCGACGGGCCGGGTACGGCACCCTGTCCCACCATGGTCAGCGTCGCCAGGACGGTGTCGTGCAGGTCGCGGTTCTGCTGCCGTTCCGACTCCCGCGAGGTACGTGCGAGCAGCGCCTCCCGGGTGGCCTTCTGGCTCGTCACGAACTCGGCGTCGGCGCGGAGCATCCGGCGACGCATCACCGCGGTCATCATGGCGGTGCAGGCGATCTGTGCCAGCAGCGTCACCGAGTGGGCGCCGGCCTCGACGGGGTCCGCGGCCGCGTACGCGCCGACGGCGTAGCTCGCGGTGACCAGTAGACCGGCGGTGATCGACCAGCGCGCCGGAGCGGTCGCCTGGGCGTTGATGACCGTGGTGCTGGCCAGCACCGCGATCCAGCTCGCCTCGCCGGGCAGCACCTCCGGGGCGACCAGGACCGGCATCGCCAGGCACGCGAGGGTGGTCAGGGCCACGTCCCCGGTGACCATGGCCGCACCGATGCCGTGTCGGAAGGCACGCAGCGAATACCAGACGGCCCAGGCGGTCAACACCGTCACGGCCGGGATCAACAACTCGACCCGGACCGGAGGGGTACGGACGGAGAGCGCCACCACCGCGACGAAAAGGCCGCAGGACAGTCGCAGCAATGCCGGTAACCGGGTGAAGATCAGCGTGAACGCACCGGTGGCGGGGCGCTGCACCGAAGTGGGTGGCGCGGTCGAAGCGGTGTGGACCGACATCGGGGGAGGGCGTCCTTTGCGACAATCGACCCGATCCGGGTCCGCGCTGCGGAGATCGACGCCGGAGAATAGCACGTGTCGGCGTTCTCGGTGACCGAGCGTGTCGAGGCTGTTGCTGCTGTGCGGGCGGCCGTCGCCGTCGTCTGGCGACCCGGTCTGGATCACCTGTGTTTCCTACCGTAGTCGATGCGAGTCCGAGACAGAAATATGAATTCTCCCCACCTTTTCCTGCTCCGTGGCTGTTTCTTCGGGGCGTGATCCCGCGCGTCAGGAATTCGCGCATGTTACATTGATAAACATCTCTATTTCGGGAGGTGGCATGAAAATCCGACTCAGGGTCGGGGCCGTACTCACCGCCGGGCTGGTCGCCGGTGCCGTCGGTGTCGGTGGTCTCGCCGGCGCGGTACCCGCCGTCGAACGCCCGTCCGCCGGCACCGCCGCAGCCCCCGGGCTGCTCGCCGTCGGCGACTTCGACTTCACCCGCCCGGAAACGGTCGCCACCGGGCTCCAGGTGCCATGGGGCATGGACTTCCTGCCCGACGGCAGCGCCCTGGTCGCCCAACGTCCCACCGGCCAGGTGGTCCGGGTCCGTCCCGGCCAGCAGCCCGTACCCGTCGTCACGATCTCCGGAGTGGCCGCGACCAGCGAGGGTGGCCTGCTCGGTCTCGCCGTCTCGCCGACCTACGCGCAGGACGGCTGGATCTACGTCTACTTCACCACCGCGACCGACAACCGCATCTCCCGGTTCCGGCTCACCGCCGTGCAGGACCAGCAACCGATCCTCACCGGACTGACCCGTGCGTCGATCCACAACGGAGGCCGGATCGCCTTCGGACCGGACGGCATGCTCTATGTCGGAGTGGGTGACGCCGGACAGACCGCGACTGCCCAGAACCCACAGAGCCGCAACGGCAAGATCCTGCGCATCCGACCCGACGGCACCGTCCCGCCGGACAACCCGACGGCCGGCTCACCCGTCTACAGCCTCGGCCACCGCCACGTGCAGGGTCTAGCCTGGGACGCCCAAGGCCGACTATATGCCAGCGAGTTCGGTCAGAACACCTGGGACGAGCTCAACCTGATCGTCGCGGGCGGCAACTACGGCTGGCCCACTGTCGAGGGCCGCGCCAACGACCCCCGGTTCCGCGACCCCCTGCTCGTCTGGACGCCGGCCGAGGCGTCCCCGAGCGGCGTCACCATCGCCGGGAACCGCCTCTTCGTGGCCGGCCTACGCGGCACCCGGCTCTGGAACGTGCCGCTGAACGGCTCCGGTGGCGTCGGCACCCCCACCGCCGAACTGCTGGGCACCTACGGACGCCTGCGCACCGTCGAGTACGGCCCCGACGGCTGGCTCTGGGTCACCACCAGCAACCGTGACGGCCGGGGCACCCCGGCGTCCACCGACGACCGGGTGCTGCGCTTCCCGCCCCGCGACGGCACCACGCCCCCGCCGACCACGCCCCCTCCCACGACGCCGCCACCCACGACGCCCCCGCCGACGACCGGCCCGGCTGCCTGCGCGGTGAGCTGGACGGCCAACCAGTGGAGCAACGGCTTCACCGCCGACGTGCGCGTCACCAACAGTGGGTCCGCCCTGACCAGTTGGACGCTGACCTGGACGTTCGCCGGCAACCAGCAGGTCACCAACGCCTGGAACGCCCAGGTCACCCAGTCCGGCCGGACCGTCACCGCGCGCAACGTGTCCTGGAACGGCAGCCTGCCGACCAACGGCACGGCCACCTTCGGCCTCCAAGCCACCTACTCCGGCACCAACGACCGTCCCGGCGACTTCCGCCTCAACGGCACGTCCTGCCAGCTGAGCTGATTGCCGTCGGCAGCACGTTGCGCCGGCTCAGCTGATTCCCGCCCGCGTCCCCGGGCGACCGGCGCCACGGCGCCGACCCGGGCAGCCCACCCGTCGAGGGTGGGCTGCCCGGGACCATCCCCCATCCGGGTCACTTCACGGATACTGCTGCCTCAGGCGCGCGCGGAGACAGCAATATCGCTGAAGTTGCGCGGATCGTGCCCCGTCCGGGCGCAAGCATCCCGCCCACACGCCGACCCCCGCCGACCTCCGCGTTGATCAAGGAGTTTGGTCACGGAGGGGCAGGTCTGAGCGTGCGAACTCCTTGGTCATCTCCGGTGGGCCCGGGTCGTCGGGTGGGCCCGGGTCGTCGGGTGGGTGTCGGTGAGTGGGGGGTGAGTCGGGGGTGTCGGTTTCGTACAAGACCGGTGGGGGCGGGGGCGATAGCGTCACCCGTGTGGCGCGGGGTGTGGGACCTTCGGGCCGAGGTGCAGGTGTGACGAGGACCGAAGCGGAGACAGTGGTGACGCGCGAACTGGTGTGGACCGGATTCATGTCGATCGACGGGATCGTCGACTCGCCCGGCGGTACGGTCGAAGGGCACCCCGCTGGGGGATGGGTGTTCCGGACCGAGTTCGACCCCGAGGCGTACTCGCTGAAGGGTGAGGAACTCGCCGAGACCAGCGCGTTGATGTTCGGACGCCGCAGCTACGAGGCGTTCGCACCGATCTGGCCGCAGTCCGAGGACCACGTGGCCTACCGGGATCTGCCGAAGTACGTGGTGTCCTCGACGCTCGGGGAGGACGCGCTGGTCGGTGACTGGGGTGATCAGCACGTTCTGCGGTCGACGGACGACGTGGCCGCGCTCAAGGAGACCGAGGGTGGGGCGATCTTCGTACACGGCAGCGCGGAACTCGCGCGGAGCCTGGCCGAGGCCGGGCTGGTCGACCGGTACCACCTGCTGGTCTTTCCGGTGTTGCTCGGTGACGGCAAGAGCGTGTTCCCCCGGCGCGAGCAGCGGGAGCAGCGGCTAGCGCTGCGCGACTCCGCCGCCTACGGCAACGGCGTGCTCAAGGCCGTCTACGACGTCGTCCGCTAACGCCGTGAGCGCGGCGTCGTCGGCTGGCGCCGGGAGCGCGATCGCGCCGCCGGCGCCGCTGCGGAGTTGACCGGCGGTACGCCCCACGTACCGTCGCAACGCCCGCGCGAGGTGCGGCTCGTCGTAGTAGCCGAGCCAGTGCACGACGGTGCTGACCTGGACGCCCGCCGACAGCAGCTCCGCGGCGGCCCGGACGCGTCCGATCTGCGCGACGGTGCCCCGGGTGAGGCCGGTGGCGGCCCGGAAGCGGCGCTCCACGGTGCGGCTCGCGGTGGCCACCGGACTGCCGTCCAGTGTCGCCTGCACCAGCGGGTCGCGCACCAGCACGCCGGCGCGGACGAGCCTCGCCACCAGGGCCTCGGCGTCGTCGTCGACACGCGGGGTGTGCCAGCGCCCGCCGTCGAGCCAGAACCGCCCGGAGGTGGTGTCGGGCAGCTCGATCCCCGAGTTCAGCAGCGTCGACGTGGGTGCCGCCCGCAGTACGGTGCCGACGGCGAACTGGACGCCGACGAACCGGGCTTCCTGCGGTACGGGTGCCGAGTCGGTGCGGTCCTCCGGGCCGACGACAGCGGCGAACGGCGTACCCCTGGACTCCCAGAACACGAGCCCCCAGGTCTCGCTGGCGACGGACGTCATCTGCGAGACCTGGGTGCTGTGACCGGTCCACACCGAGGAGATCCACGGTGAGTCCGAGGAACGCGACGTGTTCACCAGCCCCACGCCGGCAACACTACGACGTGGCTGTCAGTCCACCGCGCCGCCGGTGTTGCGGATCAACTGGCGGAGCACCTTGAGGGCCGCCACGTAGTCCGCGTCGTCGATGCCCTCGTGGATGCGGGCGCGGATCGACGGTGCGTGCTGCTTGAGGCTGACGCGCGCCTCCTCGCCCGCCCCGGTGATCCACAGCCGCCCGTCACCGTCCCGGGTCAGCCACCCGCGCTCCTGCAACACGGTCGCCTCGGCGTCCAGGTCGTCCTCGGGCCGCAGGTACGAACTCATCGCCTGTTCGAGTTCGGGCACCGTCATGCCGCTGCCGTCCGGCCGCAGGTCGTGCGCGGAGAGGTTGCGCAGCAGCCAGAACTGGGGCTGCGTGAAGCCGAGTTCGACGTGCCGGGCGCGGGTGAACGTGATCAGGGACTGGTACGCGACACCCGTCCAGTAGGCGGCGGGTTGCGCGGCGAGTTCGGCGTCGGAGAGCTGTTCCGTCGTCATGGGTCTTCCTCCGAGTGGCGAACGGTTGGAGGAGGAACGTAGAACCTCACGTCCGATTCAGGTCAAGACGCCGGTCACTGCGCCACGGCCGGGCAGCGGGCACCCTTCTTCGGCGTCTTGACGTGGATCAGGTACCGCGTGGTGGCGTCGCCGACGCAGTCGCTGCCGAACGAGTAGACGCCGTGCCCCGCACCCTCGTAGGTCAGCAGGGTCGCACCCGACTGGCGCGCCACGTTCCGGGCCCACTCGTGCGGCGTGACCGGGTCGTACCGGCTGTTGAGCACCAGCACCGGCGGCACGCCCTTCCACCGCAGCGGCGCCTGCGGGTTGCGGACCTCGGTCGGCCAGCCCAGGCAGGCCATCGTCGAGCCCCACGCCTGGAGGTTGAGCTTCATCTCCGGTGCCACCCGGGCCAGTCGTTCCTGGTACGCCCGCAACTGGTCGACGTCGCGCACCGGCAACCTCCAGTCCTGGCAGAAGATGGCGAGGCTCGGATCCTCGACGGGCTCCTGCTCCGTCGTCGCCGTCCGCGCCGTGGTGGGGCGGGCGGCGTCCGTCGTGGGGCCGGGCTCGCCCGCCGACAGGCCCGCCAGCCGCTCCGACAACTGCGTCCAGTACGGGCCGAGGAACGTCCACTGGATGTCCTCCAGCAGATCGGTCGGGCTCATCGTCCGCGAGCTGCCCGGGTCGACCAGCTCACCGCGTTCGGCCTTGGCGTACAGCTCCCGGAAGACCGTGCGGGCGTCCTGGCCGTGCAGCGCACACTCGGTCGAGGTGCGGCACCACTCGACGTACCTGTCGAAGCTGTCCTGCGTCGCCTTCGTCTCGCTGCGCAGGAAGTCCCACGTGGTAGCCGCGCTGTGGTCCATCGTGCTGTCGAGCACCATCGCCCGCACCCGCTGCGGGAACAGCGTGGCGTACTGCTGTCCCATCATGGTGGCGTACGAGTTGCCGTAGAAGGTCAGCTTCTTCTCGCCGAGCGCGGCCCGGATCGCGTCCATGTCACGGGCGACGGTCCGGCTGTCGAGGAAGTCGACGTGCGGGCCGCTGTGCTCCCGGCAGCTCTCGCCGTACGCGCGGGTCCAGGCGCGCAGGCCGTCGAACTCCTCGGCGGTGGTGGGGAACAGTTTCGGCTCCGGGCCCTCCGGCACCTGACACCGGATCGGGTCGCTGCCGCCCACACCCCGAGGATCGAAGCCGACCACGTCGAAGCGGCGGCGGACCTCGTCACTGAAGCTGCCGCCGATGCCGCCGAGGATGGCGTCCTGCACCCCCGATGCACCCGGTCCGCCGGGGTTGGTGAGGATCGTGCCGATCCGGGCGGTCGGGTCCGTGGCGGTCCGGCGGGCCAGCGCGACGTCGATCGTCGGGCCGTCCGGCGTGGACCAGTCGACGGGTACGGTCACGCTGCCGCACTCCGCCTCCGGCTCGTCGTCACACGGCTCCCACGCGATGCCCGTACCGGCGGCGGGTGCCTCGGTCCGTGGGTTCGCCTGGGCGGGTGTGATGCCGAGCGCCACCACGGTCGCCAGCGCGGCGGCCGCCGTACCGGTCAGCGTCTGTCGTCTCACGTCACAGCCTCCGTCTCTCGCGGCCCTCCCGTGCCCACCGGAGTCCGACGGTGTCCGGGCCGCTATACACACAGGCTATACACACAGTGTCTAATCCGCGATTCGAGATCACGCCGGATCCGGGATCGAGTGGTTTCGGAGCGCGACGATAGCCACTTGATCCCGGATCGAGCGCGATCTTGTGGTGGATGCGAGAGCAAAGAGCGCGCGAGGCGGTTCCGATGTCCGCCATCGCCGCGATCCGGGTGTCGACTCGACTCGGCGACTAGCCGCTGAGCAGTGCGAACAGAGGTGCGCCCGGCAGGATTCGAACCTGCGGCCTTGGGATTAGAAGTCCCCTGCTCTATCCGCTGAGCTACGGGCGCGCTGTGGTATCGCGCGAGAAGGGTACCGCCGCACCGGCCCGGCGCGACGGAACGGGTGCCCGGTCAGCGTCGCACGCGCCATGGACCCCGCGCACCTGCGAATCCACGGCGTCGGCAGACCCGGGCGGACCCGGGGCCAGGCGAGACGGCGGCCCAGGCGGCCGATGGATCAGGGGGTGGCGTGCGAGGTGGACTCGCTGTCGGCCGGGCGGCGTGGGGCTGGTGGGGGAGGGGGCGTCGGTCCGGCGTCGAGGAAGGCGTCCGCCCAGCGGCCTACCTCGGTGAGGACCTTGTCGCGTACGGCGGGGCCGGACAACGTCAGGTCGTGCAGGCCGCCGTCGAAGCGGGCGAGCGTGACGTGCTGGCCGAGGCGGGGAGCCCAGCGGACCATGTGTTCGACGTCGAGGACGGCGTCGGCGAGGGTCGCCGAATCGTGCCACTTGGCGCCCCGGAACGAGCGGGTCGAGCAGGCCAGCAGCACCGGCACCGGGATGTCGAGTCCGGCGCGCAGGCGTCGTTGGCCGGTGCGGACGGCGTTGAGCCAGCCGGCCCGGACGGGGAATCCGGCGAGCGGCTTCCAGGCCAGGTCGTACGTCCATTCGCCGCGATGGTCGGCGTGCAGGCTCTCGCCGTACACGGTGCCGAGGCCGAAGGGGAGGACGCGGTGAGGTGCCCGACGGCCCAGGCGCGCGACGGCGGCCGCGAGGGGTCGACGCACGAACCAGGGGGCGTTGAGGTCGAAGAACGGGCTGTTCAGGAAGATGCCGTCGACCAGCCCGGTGTCGCGGCGGGCGTCCGCCCAGAGCGAGACGATCAGCCCGCCGGTGGAGTGGCCCATGGCCAGCAGTGTGTCGTGTTCGTCCTCGGTGCGAATGATCTGGGCGGCGGCGTCCAGTTCGGGGAAGTAGTCGGCGAGGTCGCGGCAGAAGTTGGCGGTCTGGTGGGGGAGCAGGCTGCGGCCGTACTTGCGCAGGTCGAGTGCGTAGAAGTCCCAGCCCCGGGCGGCGAAGTAGTCGGCCACGTGGGTCTGGAAGAAGTAGTCGACGAAGCCGTGCACGTAGAGCACCGCGCGCCCGGTGGGTCGCTCGGCCCGGCGGCGGACCAGGGTCGCGACCACCGGTCCCTCGTCGTCGCGGCCAAGGTCGATGGTGTGCCGCTCGTAGGGCGGTCCCAGCACGTCGGGTTCCACTGGACCGACGGTACGCCGGGAAGCTACCGCACGGTAGTAGCCCCCGCCCAGCGTGGGACGGGGGCTACGACCGTGCGGCGGGTCAGTCGCCGTGGGCGTCCCGGTCGGTCGGTTCGTGCGAGGTCGAGGCCCGCCCACGATCCGGCCCGTACGGCGAGACCTGGTCCACCGGGACCGTCCGGTGCTCCTGCTTGGTCGCGGAGCCACCCCCCGGGATCGGTCCGTCGCTGTCCTGGACCAGCCGGGTCTCGCCGCTGCGGCGCATCTCCGGTTGCTGCACGTTGGGCATGCCGTTCACCTCTCCCTGTTCAGCGCCGCCGACCGGACGGGTGTCCGGACGGCGACACGGTCACCTCTCGTCGGTCTTCGTCCCGGCGGCGGCCAGTTCCTCGGCCAGCTCGTCGACCGGGGTCGGCTCGCCGGGCGGGGGCGTGACCCGCAGGTGCTTGTTGTTGCGCGGCTCCTGACGGGTCTTGGAGTCGTTGAGCTTGCGGCGCAGGTCGTCACGGGCGTCGTTGAGCGCCGCGCGCAGGTCCTCCTCGGAGGAGGTCGTGACGATCTTCTGTCGGCCGGCGATCCAGCACTCCAGCGTGACCCGCTGGCCCTTGGCCTCCCGGTCCTTGACCGAGAGTTCGAGTTCGGTGGAGTCGGCGTGGAAACCGGCCAGACGGGCGTCGAGCGTGGCGAACTGGACCACGATCCAGTCCCGGTCGGCCTGCGAGAATCCGGCGCCCATTCGCAGACACTTGTCGACGGTGGCCGGGTTCTCGCTCATCGCCGCACCTGACCAGGGACGCGGGCGGAACAAGCGATGGTCATCATCATGATCGCTGACCTTTCGTTCGACGTCGCAGGTGCGGTTGGCGATTTCCTACCCAGGCGGACCGGTCCGGAACCTGACGGTTTCCTGTGCGATCCGATCGTCCGCCGCCGGGCCCGCGCCGGGCAGGGGCGGTCGGCCTAGCACATCGGGACCTTGATCAGGCGTTCGTCCACAGGCCGCCAGGTTGTCCACAGGTACGACCGGAGGGGCTGCTCGGGTGGCCCGCGTGGCGCGAGGCTGGGCGGCGAGTCGGTACCAGCCGACCCGGATCTCCGCTGGAGGAACGATGTTCGATACCTACGTGACGGTCGTCGGGAACGTGCTCACCGCCCCCGAATGGCGTCGCACCACGCAGAGCAACACGCTGGTGGCCAATTTCAAGGTCGCCTCCACCGCCCGCCGCCTCGACCGGGACAGCGGGCGCTGGGTGGACGGCAACAGCCTGCGCGTACGCGTCAACTGCTGGCGGAAGCTCGCCGAGGGAGTGGCCTCGTCGGTGATGGTCGGGGACCCGGTGGTGGTCTGCGGTCGCCTCTACACCCGCGACTGGACCGACGACGCCGGCAACCACCGCACCCTCTACGAACTGGAGGCGGTGGCGGTGGGGCACGACCTGTCCCGGGGACGCGGGCGCTTCCTGCGCAACAAGCCGAACCTGGCGACCAGCACCGTCTCCGACGCCGAGACCGAGCAGCGGGTGCACGGCGAACTGACCGAGGCCGTGTCGGACGACGACGCGCCCGCCCTGCCGCAGGACGGGCCGCTGGACGACGACTTCGAGCTGTCCGAGTACGTCCCGGCGGGCACCGGCTACCCGCAGCACCTGGGCGGGACCGACCCCTTCGACGACCTGCCCGGCACGGGCGACCTCCGGAGCACGGGCGGCCTCGCGGGCGATCCCCCGAGCACGGGCGACTTCTTGGCCACGGGCGAGATCCCGGGCACGGGTGACGGCACGCCGGGTGGGTCCGAGTCGGGCGAGCGGGGCGACGACGTCGAGGATTCGACGACGGCCTCGGCGGACGCTCCGGTGGAGGCCGGCAGCGGGGCGGCGGCGACCGGGCGTGGCCGGCGGGGGCGGGGTCGACTGCCGCAGCCCGTCTGACCTGGGCGGGGCGGTCGAGCAGCGGTTCCGGTGGCCGGGCTCGGCTAGGCTGGCCGGCCGGAGGTGGTGCGGGTGCGACACGCGGGTGCAGTGGCGAACGCGGCGGGACTCGTCGCCGGGTACGCGCTCGACGCGTACTTCGGTGACCCACGTCGCGGCCATCCCGTCGCCGGCTTCGGCCGGGCCGCCGCTGCCCTGGAACGTCGGCTCTACCGGCCCGACCGGCTGGCCGGTGGCACTCACACCGCGCTCTGTGTCGGCGGTCCGGTGCTGGCCGGGGCCGCCCTCGCGTACGCGACCCGGCGGCAGCCGTTGGCCCGTGCGGCGCTGGTGGCCGCCGGCACGTTCGCGGTGCTGGGCGGGCAGAGTCTGCGGCACGAGGCGAAGACCATGGGACGGGCGCTGCGGGGCGGGGACCTGCCGGCCGCCCGGGCACGGCTCGGGCACCTGTGCGGTCGGGACCCGTCGGCCCTCGACGAGTCGGAGCTGGCCCGGGCCACGGTCGAGTCGGTGGCCGAGAACACCTCGGATGCCGTGGTCGCCCCGCTCTTCTGGGGTGCGGTGGCCGGGCTGCCGGGCCTGCTCGGCTACCGGGCGGTGAACACCCTCGACGCCATGGTCGGTCACCGCAACGCGCGCTACGCCCGGTTCGGCACCCCGGCCGCCCGCCTCGACGACCTGCTGAACCTGGCGCCGGCCCGACTGACCGGCCTGCTGACCGTCGCGCTGGCGCCAGCCGGCAAGGGCGACCGGGAGCGGGCCTGGCGGGTGTGGCGTCGGGACCGCGACGACCACCCCAGCCCGAACGCCGGGCAGTGCGAGGCGGCGATGGCCGGCGCGTTGGGCGTCCGGCTCGGTGGGCGCAACGTCTACTTCGGCCGGTCCGAGGTGCGGCCCTTCCTCGGTGACGGTCCCCGTCCCGAGGCACGGCACCTGCCTCGGGCCGCCCGGATCTCCGGTGCGGTCGGACTGGCCGCACTCGGCCTCGCGGCGGCGTATCCGCTGACCGCCGGACGGCTGGTCGGCGCGGTGGCCCGACGCCTCACAGGCACACGGTGAGCGGTGGCCTGCTGGTCGCCGGGACCACCTCCGACGCCGGCAAGAGCGTGCTCACCGCCGGCATCTGCCGCTGGCTGCACCGCGAGGGCGTCCGGGTGGCGCCCTTCAAGGCACAGAACATGTCCAACAACTCCGCCGTGGTCGTCGGGCCGGACGGCCGGGGCGGCGAGATCGGGCGGGCGCAGGCGATGCAGGCGGCAGCCTGCGGGCTCGCCCCGGACCTGCGGTTCAATCCGGTGCTGCTCAAGCCGGGCAGTGACCTGAGCAGTCAGGTGGTGCTGCTCGGCGAGGCGGTCGACACGATGACCGCCGGTTCGTTCCGGACCCTGCGTCCCCGGTTGTCCGAGACCGCGTACGCGGCGCTGGCCGAGTTGCGGTCGGCGTACGACGTGGTGGTCTGCGAGGGGGCGGGCAGCCCGGCGGAGATCAACCTGCGCGACGGCGACTACGTCAACATGGGGCTGGCCCGGCACGCCGGGTTCCCGACGATCGTGGTCGGTGACATCGACCGGGGCGGCGTGTTCGCCGCCATGTTCGGCACGCTGGCCCTGCTCGAACCCGCCGACCAGGCCCTGATCGCGGGGTTCGTGGTCAACAAGTTCCGGGGCGACCTCGGCCTGCTGGCCCCCGGGCTGGAATCGCTGCGGCAGCTCACCGGCCGCCCGACGTACGGCGTCCTGCCCTGGGCGCTGGACCTGTGGCTGGACGCCGAGGACTCGCTCGCCTATGGCCGGGTGCTGGGTCGCCCGGCCGCCCCGCGCGGCACCGAATGGCTCGACGTGGCCGTGGTGCGGCTGCCCCGGATCAGCAACGCCACCGACGTGGAGGCGCTCGCCACCGAGCCCGGCGTGCGGGTCCGGCTGACCGTCGAACCGGCCGAACTGGCCGCCGCCGACCTCGTCGTCCTGCCCGGCTCCAAGTCGACCGTCGCCGACCTGGCCTGGCTGCGCGAGACCGGCCTCGCCGACGCGGTCACCGCGCACGTCGCGGCCGGACGACCACTACTCGGCATCTGTGGCGGCTTCCAGATGCTGGCCCGCGCCATCCACGACCCGGTGGAGAGCCGCCGGGGAAGCGTCGACGGTCTCGGACTGCTGCCCGTCGAGATCACCTTCGACCCGCGCAAGACCGTCCGCCAGGCGGCCGGCACCGCCGCCGCCGGGGAGCTTCCGGTCCGGGGCTACGAGATCCACCACGGGTACGTCTCGGCCACCGACCCGGAGTCGACGCCGCTGCTGCGGGACGCCGACGGTGCCGGTGAGGGCATGATGCGGGGAGTCGTGCACGGTACGCACTGGCACGGCACCTTCGAGTCCGACGAGTTCCGCCGCTGGTTCCTCGACCGGGCCGCCCGCCTGGCCGGTCGGACCGGCTTCCGGGTCGCCCCGGACACGTCCTTCGCCGCCGCCCGCGAACGCACCCTCGACCTGCTCGGCGACCTCGTCGAGGAACACCTCGACACCGCCGCCCTGCGTCGGCTCGTCGAGTCCGGGCCCCCCGCCGACCTGCCCTTCATCCCGCCCGGCGTCCCCGGCTAGCCGCCGCCCGCACCAGCCGAGGCGGGGCCGTCGCCCGACGCCGATCGACGTCGATCGACTCTCCGGGCCTTCGTCGGATCGATGGTCGTGGCATCATCTCGCCGTGACGTTTCTCGCCCGTCGGCTCCGAGATGCCGTGGCGCTGCCACCCGTGTTGGTTGCCACGGTGCTGGCTGGTTGTGCGGGTCCGCCCGCTCCGGCAGCCGAGCCGCAGCCCTCCCCGGCCAGCTATCAACTGGTCGCAGAGTTGTGCGCGCAACTGGACCCGGAGCCGTTGACAGCCTTGGACGGCGGCACCGCGAAGGTGCGGGAGTGGCCGTCTCGGCCGGACCGGCAGATGAGCAAGTGCGGGCTGGCGGCCAGCCGGCGGGACCCGACCGCCATGCACGCCCTCTCCGTCAGCACCACGCTCACGGGTTCCCCCGAGCTCGCCCAAGAAGGCATACCCGCGCAACCGAAGGCGCAGGCTCGCGGCACCTGGCACGAGGTGCCCCAGCTCGGGGACGGGGCGTGGATCTGGCTGCTACCCGTCGACGAAGGGCTGGAGCTTCCCGACTCCTCCGAGCCGGTGGCGGGGCGGAGGGCGACGGTGTACGTGGCGCGGGGCAACGCGCTCGTGATGCTCGAACTGATGTCGTACGCGGCCGAGGTGCCCGGCGAGGCCGAGACGGAAGCGCTGCTGGTCGCGTACGCGGAGGAGGCGTTGGCGCTGATGATCGCCTGAGCGGGATGCCGGCGGGCCGGCAGTCGAGCCCTCGTGGCGGTGGATCAGTAGCGGACGTCGGCGGGCTGGTCGGAGAAGGCCATCCCGGCGGACCGCCACGCCTCCACCCCGCCGATCATGTCGGTCGCCTTGTGTAGGCCGAGCGCGCGCAGGCTGGCCGCCGCCAGGCTGGAGCTGTAGCCCTGGCGGCACACCACGACGATCTCCATGTCGTAGTTGGTGGCCTCGGGGATCCGCCAGTCGCTGGCCGGGTCGAGCCGCCATTCCAGGACGGTCCGGTCGATCACGATGACACCGGGCAGGTCGCCCTGCTCCCGCCGCTGCCCGTCGGTACGGGTGTCGATCACCAGGGCACCCCGGGCGGCGGCCTGCACCGTCTCCTGTGGGGACAGCCGGTTCATGCCCGAGCGGGCCTGCTCCAGCAACGCCTCGACGCCGGGACTCATCACGGAATGGGACACGCCACGATCATGCCGTGCGGCTTCTCGGCAGGCGGTCCGAAGCGCTGCGGGACAACCCGATCGGTAACGTCGGTGTCCGTGGTGGCGGTCTTCGAGTCGTACGCCGGACTGGCGGGGCGGGTGCTGGCGGCACCGGCCCGGTTGGGGCGTACCCGGTTGGTGGCCGTGGACGGGCCGAGCGGGGCGGGCAAGACGCTGTTCGCCGCGCGCCTGGCCGACGCCCTCGGCGGCATCGGGCCGCAGGCGGTACGTCCGCCGGTGGTGCACACCGACGACCTGCTCGACGGGTGGGACGACCAGCTCACCTTCTGGACGCGGCTGGAGCGGGACGTGTTGCGGCCGGTGCGGTCCGGCCGGGTCGGGTCGTACCGGTGCTACGACTGGGTGCGCCGGTGTTTCCGACCCGAGCCGGTGTCGGTGCCGGTGGAACCGGTGCTGATCGTCGAGGGGGTCAGCACGTCCCGGGCCGCCGCCGGGCCGGACCTGACGCTGGCCGTCTTCGTCACCGCGCCGCACCCGTTGCGGCTGGCGCGGGCGGTGGCGCGCGACGGCCCGGGGATCCTGCCGGAGCTGCGTTTGTGGCACGACACCGAGCAGGCGCACTTCGCCGCCGACGACACGCAGAGGCGGGCCGACCTGGTGGTCGACGGTGACCCCGGGTTGCCGCACGATGACCGTCACTACTATCTGGCTCGGCGGGGAACCGCAGGTGGGGGCGGCATACCATGCCGGTCATGAGCACACCGATCATGACCGAGTCCGAGTTGCGGGAGGCCCTGACCCGGGAACTGCCCGGCGTCCGGGCCGACCTGGAACGCCTCGTCCGTATCCCGGGCATCGCCTTCGAGGGATTCGACCACTCGCACGTGGAGCGCTCCGCCGAGGCGGTGGCCGAGCTGCTGCGGGGCTGCGGTCTCGACGTCGAGATCGTGCGGGCCGGCGGCCAGCCCGCGGTGATCGGCCGCAGGGCCGCCCCGCCCGGCGCGCCCACCGTCATGCTCTACGCCCACCACGACGTGCAGCCGGTCGGGGACCGGGCGCTGTGGGAGTCCGACCCGTTCGAGCCGGTCGAGCGGGACGGCCGGCTCTACGCCCGGGGTGCCGCCGACGACAAGGCCGGCGTCATGGCGCACGTCGCCGCGTTGCGGGCCTTCGGTGACCGCCTGCCCGTGGGCGTGGTGCTGTTCGTCGAGGGGGAGGAGGAGTACGGCTCCGACTCGTTGGAGCAGCTGCTCGCCGACCATCGTGACGCGATCGCCTCGGACGTCATCGTGATCGCCGACTCGACCAACTGGGACGTCGGCGTGCCGGCGTTGACCACCTCGCTGCGCGGCGTCGTCAACTGCTTCGTCGAGGTCCGCACCCTGGACCACGCGGTGCACAGCGGGATGTTCGGCGGAGCCGTGCCGGACGCGCTCACCGCGCTGGTCCGCTTGCTGGCCACGCTGCACGACGACGCCGGGAACGTGGTGGTGGAGGGGCTGGTCGGTCGGAACGAGGCAAGCGTCGACTACCCCGAGGACCGGTTCCGGGCCGAGGCGGGCCTCGTCGAGGGTGTACGCCTGATCGGCTCCGGCCGGATCACCGACCGGCTCTGGACCCGGCCCGCGTTGGCCGTGCTCGGCATCGACGCCCCGGCCACCGCCGAGGCGCCGAACGCGCTGGTGCCGGCCGCCAAGGCCAAGCTGAGCCTCCGGCTGGCGCCGGGCGACGAGCCGAAGCAGGCGTACCTCGCGTTGCGCGACCACCTGGAGCGGCACGCGCCGTGGGGCGCGCAGGTCGACGTCACCTTCGAGCACGACGGCGCACCGTGCGTCATCGACGCCTCCGGCCCGGTCTTCGACGCGGCGCGCGCGGCCTTCCGCGCGGCCTGGGACGGCACCGACCCGGTGGACATCGGCGTCGGCGGGTCGATCCCGTTCATCGCCACCTTCCAGGAGATGTTCCCGCAGGCGGCGATCCTGGTGACCGGTGTGGAGGATCCGCACGCGCGGGCCCACGGGCCGAACGAGAGTCTGCACCTGGGCGAGTTCGCCCGGGTCTGCCTCGCCGAGGCGTTGTTGCTGGCCAAGGTGGCCGAGGCGGGCGCGGCCCCAACTCGGTGAACGTCGCGCGAATGGTGGCGGTTTCCGGCGTGTCGGACGCGTCACTGTTGTAGCCTCTCGAACATGCGTACGAACGAGGTGATGGCCCCGCTGGAGGCCGCCGTCAGCGCTCTGGGAGACGTCGACGTCTCCGCGTGGCCCGAGGCCACGCTCAAGGAACAGCTCGCCGAGCTGTCCGCCGCCCTGGTCGCCGTGGACGCGTCGTTGTCCCGTATCGCCGAGGAGGTCCGCGCGCGCGGCCTGCGGGTCGAGGAGCCGGTCCCGGCCTGACCCGCCGGAGCAGCTCCCGCGCAGGTGACACCCGTTGTCGGGGGTGGCTGGCAGGATGAGGTCGTGCGTTTCCTCGACCTGGCTGCCACCTCCGCAGCCGTCGGTGCCGTCAGTGGCCGACGGGCCAAGGTCGAGCTGCTCGCCGACGCCCTGCGCCGGCTCGACCCGGACGAGGTGGCGGCGGGAGCCGGTTGGCTCGCGGGCGAGCTGCGCCAGCGACAGACCGGCGTCGGCTTGGCCGCGCTGCGCGACCTGCCGCCACCGGCTGCCGAGGCGACGCTGACCGTGGCGGGGGTCGACGCGGCGATCGACGAGATCGCGGCGGTGCACGGCGCGGGCTCGCAGGCCCGCCGCCGGGACCTGGTGGCCGCGCTCTACACCGCCGCCACCGCCGAGGAGCAGCGCGTCCTGACCGGCCTCTTCCTCGGCGAACTGCGTCAGGGCGCCCAGGCCGGGCTGCTGGCCGACGCGATCGCCCGGGCCGCCGAGGTGCCGGTCGGCGCGGTACGCCGGGCCCTGCTGCTCGCCGGTGACCTGCGGGCGGTCGCGGTGGCCGCACTCGACGGCGGTGCCCCGGCGTTGGCCGAGTTCGGGTTGCGGGTCGGGCGACCGCTGGCGCCGATGCTGGCGCAGAGCGCCGCCACGGTCGACGAGGCGCTCGCCGCCACCGGCACACCCGCCGTGGTCGACGTGAAGCTGGACGGCATCCGCGTCCAGGTGCACCGCAGCGGCGAGGACATCGCCGTCTTCACCCGCAGCCTCGACGAGATCACCGGCCGGGTGCCCGAGGTGGTCGCCGCCGTCCGCGCCCTGCCCGCCCGCGAGTTGGTGCTCGACGGGGAGGCGATCGGGCTGGACGCCACCGGCCGCCCGTTGCCGTTCCAGCAGACGTCGAGCGCCGCCGCCCGGCGGGCCACCGGGGCATCCGTCGCCCCGGCGGTCCGTGCCGCCGCCGCACGGACCGGTGAGACCGTGCTCGTGCCGTACTTCTTCGATCTGCTGCACCTCGACGGCGCGGATCTGATCGACCTGCCCGGTCGCGAGCGGTGGGCCGCGCTCGCCGCGACCGTCGACGCGTCGGTGCTGGTCGGGCGGATCGAGGTGGACGGGCCGGAGCAGGCCGGCGCGGCATTCGCCGCCGCGCTCGACGCCGGCCAGGAGGGCGTCGTGGTGAAGTCGCCCGACGCGCCCTACGACGCGGGTCGGCGCGGTGCGGCCTGGGTGAAGGTGAAGCCCCGGCACACCCTCGACCTGGTGGTGCTCGCCGTCGAGTGGGGCAGTGGTCGGCGCAGCGGCTGGCTGTCGAACCTGCACCTCGGGGCGCGGGATCCGGCCACCGGCGGATTCGTGATGCTCGGCAAGACCTTCAAGGGCCTCACCGACGAGCTGCTGCGGTGGCAGACCGAACGGTTCCTGGAGCTGGCCGTGGAGCGCGGGGACTGGGTGGTGCGGGTCCGGCCCGAACAGGTCGTGGAGATCGCCTTCGACGGGGTGCAGACCAGCTCACGCTATCCGGGCGGGGTGGCTCTCCGGTTCGCCCGGGTGGTCCGCTACCGCGACGACAAGACCGCCGCCGAGGCCGACACCATCGACGCCGTACGCGCCATCCACGCCGGCCGCTGACCAGCGCAGACAGAGCTGGCCGGGGCGGGCTGCTCAGGCAGAGCTGGTCGGAGCCGTGCTGCTCGTCGCGGGGCTGCTCGGGGCCGGTTCGGCGGCCCGGTCGCGCGGGCGGTCGTCGTCGGGCACACCGGCCAACCGGCGGGCCTCCCGGCGGGCGATCCAGCCGTAGCCGAAGAGCGTCATCGCCGCGAAGATCCACCACTGCACGACATACCCGAGGTTCTGCCAGTTGTTGGCGTGCCCCACCGGCACCGCACGGAAGACCGGGTCGGCGGCCGGGGTCTGCTCGTCGAGCAGCACGTACGCCCCGTGCACCGGGTACGGCAACTGCGCGGCGAGCTGCGGTACGGCGACCCGGCGGGTCTCCAGCCGGCCCTCCCGTCGGGCCACGTTGCCGGAGCCGCTCTCGCTGGCGTGCACCCGGCCCTCGACGGTCACCTCACCGGCCGGCGCCGCCGGCACCTCGGGCTGGGCCATCGCGCCGCCGGGCGCCGGTGGGATCCAGCCCCGGTTCACCAGGACGGCGGTGCCGTCGGCCAGCACCAGCGGGGTGAGCACCTCGAAGCCGACCTTGCTCTCCACCGTCCGGCCCCGGACGAGGACCACGTTGTCGGTGTCGTACCGGCCGGTCGCGATCACCCGGATGAAGGTCCGGTCCTCGGCCGGTGCCGGGCCGACGCTGCCAGCGCCGCCGGTGGGCGCGGGCACCGCCTCGCGCAGCGGCATCGGGTCCATCCGCAACCCGGCGTCGATGCGTTCGTTGACCGCCGTCCGACCGTGGTAGCGGTCCAGTTGCCAGTTGCCGAGCATCACCATGATCGTGGCGAGGACCAGGGTCAGCGCGAGGATGCCCAGCCAGCGCGGCGTCAGCAGGAACCGGTACACGCCACGAGGCTACCCGTATGACCGTCGCCACTGCGCCGCCCCGCCCGTCGAGGTGACGGCCGGAAACCGGCCGGTCGACGACGGAGCGTGTCGGTGCCGGGGCGGTCCGCTCCGGTCGGGCGGATCGAAGTGGGTCGGGACGGCGGGCGGCGCCTACGGGCGACCGGCGTGGGTTATCGTCACGCGCACGGGGCGCGCCGACGGTCGGCACGCTCTCCGCTCGCGAGGAGTCGATGATGACCGTCGTGCCGCGTCTGGTGCTCAGTGCCCCCTCGTCGGGGCACGGCAAGAACGCGTTGGCGATCGGCATCCTCGCCGCGCTCGCCGATCGCGGTCTCGACGTGGCCGGATTCAAGATCGGCCCGGATCCGGTCGACGCCGCCTACCTCGGGCTCGCCGCCGGGCGACCCGGGCGCATCCTGGACCCTCGGCTGATGGGCACCGACCGGCTCGCGCCGCTGCTGCTGCACGGTGCCGCCGACACCGGGCTCGCCGTGGTGCAGGGCAGCATGGGCCTCTACGACAGCCTCAGCGGACGCTGCGAGACCGAGTCGACCGCAGCGGTCGCCACCGCCCTGCGCAGCCCGGTGGTGATGGTGGTCGACGTCGCCGCGATGGGCCAGTCGGTGGCCGCCCTGGTGCACGGCTTCCGGGCGTACGACGAGCAGCTCTGGATCGGGGGCGTGATCCTCAACCGGGTCGCCTCCGCCCGGCACGAGACGCTGCTGCGCGAGGCGCTCGACGACATCGGCATACCGGTCTACGGCGCGCTGCGCCGCCAGGACCTGCCGGCCGTGCTGCCGAGCCGCCGGCACGGGGTGATGCCGGTGCTGGAGAACGGCGGCGAGGCCGCGCGGGCGGTCCGCCGGCTCGGTGAGGCGGTCGCCGCCACCGTCGACCTGGAACGGCTGCTCGGGCTGGCCCGGTCGGCCCCCGCACTCGCGGTGTCGCCGTGGTCGCCGCACCCGGAGGGGGCCGCCGCACCGCCGGTGCCGGCCGGTGCCGGACGGCCGGTGGTAGCGGTGGCCGGTGGGCCGGGCGGCAGCTTCAGCCACGCCGAGACCGTCGAGCTGCTGCGGGCCGCCGGTGCCGACGTGGTCACGCTCGATCCCTTCGTCGACGAGGTGCTGCCGGTCGGCACCCGGGCGTTGGTGGTCGGCGGCGCGCTGCCCGAGTCGTACGCCGAGCAGCTTTCCGCCAACCGGCGGCTCTGCATCGCGGTGGCCGAGTTGGCGCGTACCGGCCGACCGGTCGTCGCCGAGGGGGCCGGGCTGCTCTGGCTGGCTCGGGAACTCGACGGGTTGCCGATGTGCGGGGTGCTCGACGCGATCGGCAGCATCCGGGACGGTCTGGTGGTCGGGTACCGCGAGGCGACCGCCCAGAGCGACAGTGTGGTGGCGACCCGGGGCGAGGTGGTGACCGGGCACAAGGAGCACCGCGCGGTGCTCACCCCCCGGGGCGGGCCCCGTCCGGCGTGGGGCTGGGCGGGTGGCGCGCCGGAGGGCTTCGTCTGGCGCGGCGTGCACGCCTCCCAGCTCGTCCCGCACTGGGCCGCGTACCCACGGATCGCCGGGCGTCTGGTGGCCGCCGCGGTGACCGAGCCGGCCGCGATCCCGGCCGGTCCCGACCTGGGTGTCCCGATCACGCCCGCCGGTGTGGTGGCGGCCGAACCGGCCGCCGGAGCACCGGCCTGAGCGGCGCTCCGGCGCGTGTCGGGAGTCAGCCGACGATGCGGTCCGACGGGGGTGTGAAGTCCCGCGTCGGGGTGCCCTTGAGGGCGTCGCGGAGCGTGTTCGAGACCGCCGCGATGGGGATCTGCGACTGGCCGTCGCCGACCGCGTTGAACGGGTTGTCCGGGTCGGAGATGAAGCTGGCCGCCGCCAGTTCCGGGGTGTAGCCGACGAACCAGGCCGACCGGGTGCTGTCCGTGGTGCCGGTCTTGCCGGCCACCGGGCGGCCCACCGTGCCGCGCACGCTGTCCGCGGTCGACCAGCCACCGCAGCTTCCCCTGGCCGGGGTGTCCCCGGTGGGGCAGCGGGCGGCGTCGGTCGCGGCCCGCGCCGCGTCGGCGTTGACCACCTGGCGGCAGCGCGGCTTGGCGATCTCGCGTTGGATACCGCCCGGGGTGGTGAACATCGCGGGCGTGCCGTCCCGGTTGTAGATGGCGTTCACCGGGATCGCCTCGCAGTAGCGTCCGTCGGCGGCGATCGCCGCGTACGCGTTGGCCATCTCCAGCGGGGTGGCGTCGGAGACGCCGAGCGTGAACGCGCCCCACTTGTTCGCCTTCGCCGGTGAGGCGTGGTCGCGGTCCACGTCGGTACGCCAGCGCAGCCCCAACTGCTCGGCGAGCCGGACGGCCTTCTCCGCCCCGACCTGCTCCTCCAGCCAGACGAAGTAGGTGTTCACCGACTTGCCGAAGCCGGACCACATGGTCTGCGTACCGCTCATCGCGCCGCTGGCGTTCGACGGCTGCCAGCCGTCGTAGACCTCGGAGCGGTAGCTGTGCGGGGCGTTGAAGCTGGTGTTCAGCGTCATGCCGGCGTCCAGCGCGGCCAGCATCGGGAACATCTTGAACGTCGATCCGGCCTGGTAGCCCGGCAGGTCACCGCCGCCCATCAGTGGGGCAACCGTGTTCGGGTAGTTGGCCCGTACGTTCGGGCCCGCCTCCGGGTTCGAGCTGAGCGGGTTCTCGTTCACCTCCAACGAGTAGGTGCGGTTCACCGCCATCGCCTTGACCCGCCCGGTGCCGGGCTCGGAGACCACGATGCCGTTGGCGAACGGGCTGCCGGTGTTGCCCTCGGTGCCGACGTTCTTCTCCGCCGCCTCCTGGACCTTCGGGTCCATGCTGAGCACGATGCGGTAGCCGCCCCGACGCAGCTTGTCCAGGCGTTCCAGGCGGTTCTTGCCGAACGCGGGCTGGGCGCTCCACCAGTTCTTCAGGTAGTCGCAGAGGAAGCCCCAGCTGTTCCACTTCTCCGGGACCGCCGCGCAGTCGTTGGGCGGGTAGGTCAGCCGCAGCCGGATCGGTTCGCCCTTGGCCGCCTCGGCGGAGTCCGGCGACAGGTAACCCAGCCGCGTCATGTTGTCGAGCACGTAGTTGCGCCGGGTGGTCGCGTCCTTCTGGTCGGAGCTGGCCGGGTCGTACTGCGACGGGGACTTCACCAGGCCGGCGAGGGTGGCCGCCTCGACCGGGGTGAGTTCCTTCGGCGTCTTGGAGAAGAAGATCTCGCTGGCCGCGTAGATGCCGTACGCGCGGTGCCCGAAGTACGCGGAGTTGAGGTAGCGCTCCAGGATGTCCTCCTTGCCCAGCTCCTTCTCCAGGTCGACCGCCATCCGCATCTCCTTGACCTTGCGGATCGGCGTCTGCGCGGTGGCCTCCTGCACCTCCTTGGGCGTGGTGGCGCTGTCCCGCAGCGCCATCCGCACGTACTGCATGGTCAGCGTGGAGGCGCCCTGGGAGACGCCGCTGGAGCGGGCGTTGGCCACGAAGGCGCGGGCGACGCCCTTCGGGTCGACGCCGTGGTGCTGGTAGAAGCGGTTGTCCTCGGCGGCGACGATCGCCTGCTGCATGTGCGGGGAGATGTCGGCCAGCTTGGTGTACTGCCGGTACTCCTCGAAGAACATGGTCAGCACGGTCTTGCCGTCGGGCGCGTACAGGTAGGAGGTCTCGGCGGGCAGGGCGGTGGCCAGCAGGCGGGTCTTGCTCTCCACGGCGTGCGCGGTGGCCTTGGCGCCGAGGCCGGTCACGGCGACCACGGGGTACGCGACGGCGGCGACGACGACACCGGCGATCAGCCCGGCGCGGAGGAGAGGAACGAGTCGACCTGCGGCGGCAAGGGGTCGATTACTCACACCGATAAGTTATGACATTTCCGATTCGCACATGAGAAATACTCATGAAGTGATCAGTGGTGATGCGGAGCACTCCACGGGCTGCTGTCGCCCGCGCCGCCTTCCCGGCAGGATCGCGGGCATGCACGGTCCGCTCACCGGAGCGTCCCACCCGACACCCGAACCCGACCTCGCGCACCACGGTGACGCGGAGGTCGGCGACGGCCTGGTCGACCTCGCCGTCAACGTCCGGCGCGCCCCCATGCCGGCCTGGCTGGGCGACCCGATCAGAGCCGCCCTGGACGACCTCGCCGGATACCCGGACCCGCGTCCGGCCCGCGCCGCCGTCGCCGCCCGGCACCGCCGCCCACCGGAGGAGGTGCTGCTCACCGCCGGTGCTGCCGAGGGCTTCGTGCTGCTCGCCCAGGCGCTGCGCGGAGTACGCCGACCCGTGGTGGTGCACCCGCAGTTCACCGAACCGGAGGCCGCGCTGCGGGCCGCCGGGCACACCGTGGAACGGGTGCTGCTCGACGCGGCCGACGACTTCCGGCTGCACCCGGAGCGCATCCCGGCCGACGCCGACCTCGTCATGATCGGCAACCCGACGAATCCCACCTCGGTGCTGCACCCCGCCGCCGACCTGGCCACCCTGGCCCGCCCCGGCCGGGTCCTGGTGATCGACGAGGCGTTCGCCGACACCACGGCCACGCCCGGCGTACCCGGTGAACCCGAGTCGCTGGCCGCCCGACGTGACCTGCCCGGCCTGCTGGTCGTGCGCAGCCTCACCAAGACCTGGGGACTGGCCGGACTCCGGATCGGCTACCTGCTCGGCGAGGCGACGCTGCTGGCGCGGCTGGCCGCCGTACAGCCGCTCTGGGCCGTCGCCACCCCCGCCCTGGCCGCCGCCTCCGCCTGCGCCACCGACGTCGCGGTCCAGGCCGAGCGCGCCATCGCCGCGCAACTCGCCGACGACCGCGCCTACCTGGTCGACCGGCTGTCGACCCTGCCGGGCGTACGCGTCGCCGGCCGTCCGGCCAGCGCCTTCGTCCTGGTGCAGCGGCCCGGTGCCGACCGGCTCCGCGCCGACCTGCGCGAACGCGGCTGGGCGGTACGCCGGGGCGACACCTTCCCGGGACTCGGACCAGACTGGCTGCGGATCGCCGTACGCGATCGGGCGACCACGGACGCGTTCATCGAGGTGCTGGCGGAGATCCTGGAGGCATGATGCTGGAGACCACCATCGCGGCGATCGGCCCGCTCGACGAGCCGGCGATGACCGCGGCCCGCCAGTTGCAGGCCCGGCTGACCAAGCCGGCCGGCTCGCTGGGTGCCCTGGAGGAGCTGTCCGTACGCCTCGCCGGCCTGGCCGGCACCTGCCCGCCACCGCTGCCGACCCCGGCCGCAGTGGCGATCTTCGCCGGAGACCACGGGGTGCACGCCCAGCGGGTCAGCCCCTGGCCGCAGGAGGTCACCGGGCAGATGGTCGGCAACTTCCTGGCCGGCGGTGCCGTGGTCAACGCGTTCGCCCGGCAGGCCGGTGCCTCGGTCACCGTGGTCGACGTCGGCGTGGCCACCCCGCTGCCCGCCCCCGACCCGACCGACGCGGACGACAACGGCGGGCTGCCCCGACTGGTCACCACCCCCGTACGCCGAGGCACCCGGGACCTGACCGTCACCGCCGCGCTGACCCGCGAGGAGACCACGGCGGCGATCGAGGTCGGCATCCGGATCGCCGGGGAACTGATCGACGCGGGCGCGAGAATCCTGCTCACCGGGGACATGGGCATCGGCAACACGACACCCGCCGCTGCCCTGATCGCCGCCCTCACCGGGGTCGACGCCGCCGAGGCGACCGGTCGGGGCACCGGCGTCGACGACCCGACGTACCACCACAAGATCGAAGTGGTGCGGGCCGCGCTGCACCGACACGCCCCCGACCCGGACGACCCGCTGGGAGTGCTCGCGGCCGTCGGCGGGCTGGAACACGCCGCACTGACCGGGTTCGTCCTCGGTGCCGCCGCGCGACGCGTACCGGTGCTGCTGGACGGCGTGATCGCGGTCTCCGCCGCGCTCGCCGCCGCGGCCCTCGCCCCCGACGCGGTCGGCGCGATGATCGCCGGTCACCGCTCCGCCGAGCCGGGCGCCACGGTCGCGCTGCGCCGGCTCGGTCTCGACCCGCTGATCGACCTCGGCCTGCGGCTGGGCGAGGGCACCGGCGCCCTGCTGGCCCTGCCCGTGGTCACCGGCGCGGCCCGCGTCCTGCACGAGGTCGCCACCTTCGACTCCGCCGGGGTGGCCGAGAAGTGACCGCGAACCCCTATCCGCTCGGACTGCGCCTGGCCGGCCTTCCGGTGGTCGTGGTGGGCGGGGGAACGGTGGCCACCCGCCGGGTACCCGCCCTGATCGACGCCGGGGCGGACGTGCTGCTGGTGACGCCCGAGATCAGTCCGGCCCTGCGCGCCCACGCCGACGCCGGACGGCTGCGCTGGGCGGAGCGTCGCTTCGTCCCTGAGGACCTCGACGGCGCCTGGCTGGTGCAGGTCGCCATCGACGACCCGGTCGCCGCCGCCACGGTCAGCGCCGCCGCCGCCGAACGCCGGATCTTCTGCGTACGCGCCGACGACCGTACGGCGGCGACCGCCTGGACCCCGGCGGTGACCCGGCACGGTCCGGTGACCGTCGGCGTCCTCGGCGGCGGAGACCCACACCGCGCCATGGCCGTCCGAGACGCCATCCGCACCCTCCTGCACGTAAGGAAGGGCACCTTATTAACGCCTCCGGTAGAGGAAGGGCCCCTTGTTAACACCCGGACGGGTCGGGGCGGCGCTGTCGCCCTCGTGGGTGCCGGGCCGGGCGACGCCGAGCTGATCACCCTGAAGGGATGGCGTCTGCTCACCGAGGCCGACGTCGTGGTCGCCGACCGCCTGGTGCCCGGCCTGCTCCTGGACGAGCTGCGCTCCGACGTCGAACTGGTGGACGCCTCCAAGATCCCCTACGGCCCGTCCCGCACACAGGAGGAGATCAACCAGATCCTGGTCGACCGGGCGCGCGCCGGGTCCTTCGTGGTCCGGCTCAAGGGCGGCGACCCGTACGTCTTCGGCCGAGGCGGGGAGGAACTGCTGGCCTGCGCGGAGGCCGGCGTACCGGTCACCGTGGTTCCCGGCGTGACCAGCTCCATCGCCGCCCCCGCAGCGGCCGGCGTCCCGGTCACCCACCGGGGCGTGGCCCACGAGTTCACCGTGGTGTCCGGCCACGTCGCGCCCGACTCACCGGACTCGCTGGTGCGCTGGGAGGCCCTGGCCGGTCTCCGAGGCACGCTGGTGATCCTGATGGGGCTCAAGAACCTGCCGGCGATCACCGCCACCCTGCTGGCACACGGGCGACCCGCCGACACCCCGGCGGCCGTGGTCCAGGAGGCCACCACCGGCTCGGAGCGGGTCGTGCGCGCCACGCTGGGCGAGGTCGCCGCCGCCGTCGCCGACGCGGGACTGCGCCCGCCCGCCGTGGTCGTACTCGGTGACGTGGTCACTGCTCTCGACCTGTCCGAGTGAAGGCGACTGGCCGGCACCCCGAGTGGGATGCCGGCCAGTAGGTCGGTGTGCAGGTCGCCTCTCGGCGAGTGGCGCGACGCGGCTCCAGCCGAACTGGTATTCCGCGACGGCATTTTAGGTGAGGCCCGGGGACACTGGATCACACCGACGCCCGGTACAACCGCGCTCCACAGCTCGTTGTTCCCGGTCGCGCGGCGGATTCTGCTTGCCGGCTTGTTCGTGTGCTTGCTTGTTTCGTAAGGAGGGGTCCCCTGCTAACGCCTGGTGTATAGCAGGGGACCCCTGCTTACATCCCACCCCGCCGTACACCGCAAGTCGTGCGGGGATCCGGGGCGCGGAGAAGACGCTGCCGGCCGGTACCCGTGGTGGGTGCCGGCCGGCAGCGTTCTTGCTCCCCCTTGTGCGAGGAAAGTCTGTTCGGTGCGGGGTCAGCTGTTCCAGTGCTCGGCGACGAGGTCGGCGGCCTGCTGCTCCCACTGGGCGTAGTGATCCGGGAACGCCGACACCTGCACGGTCTGCGCGGCCACGGTCAGGGGCATGTCCTGCCAACCGTCGACCTGCTTCAAACCCTTCAGAAACGCGAGGGTGGAGTACTCGGGGTCGGTGATCTGCTCCACCGTGCCCCAACCACTGGAGGGGCGCTGCTGGAACAAGCCCTGCGAATCGTGGTCGTTGCGGTCACCGAGGTGACCCAGGTTCTCCAGCTTGGACTCCTGAAACGCGGTGCCGATCGCGATGACGGCGGCACGCTCGTCCATACCGGCCTTCTTCGTCGCCGCGATGATCGCCTTCGCGTTGGCGACCTGCTCGTCGGACAGGTCGATACGCGACTGGGCACCCTGCACACCATGCGGAATCAACTTGCCGCTGTCGGGCTTGTCCGCCTGCACCGCCACCAGCGAACCCGTGACAGGGGTGGCGTCAGCCTGCATGATCGGGCCGGCGAACACACCACCGGCAAACGCGAGACCGGCAACACCGAGAACGCTCTTACGCAGCAGCTTCGAGTTCATCACAAGCTCCATTCGGGGGTAGACGCCACCCACAGGGGGATTGAGAGTGACGCAAACGCCGTCAGGCGCTAGAAGAAGGGGAAGTCCGACGGCAACACGGGTCCGAGAAGGGGATCAGCGGATCCGGCTTTGCGGCGTCGGGTCAATACACAACCACCTGGCAGCCCGCATCATTCCCAGGCCATCCACCAGCCTGTCGCGGCGCCGGGACCAGGTATAACCACCGACCGAGCCAGACCATTCCGACACCCGCCCGCCATCCTGCGCCGAGGCGAGAGTCGAACCGCCTGCGCGGGGTTGAGGTCCTGCGCGGTCAGCCACCCGATGACAACGCCCCCGACCCCACCCCGATTCCGCCCAGCACCGACCCGAATTCGACTCATAGCGGACACGGCCGCCATCCAGGCAGAAATCCCCGGCGCGCGCTGCCTCCCGTGCTGTCCCGCAGGGCCCGTCCGCGCCAGCCCGCAAGGCCGACCCGCCGCAAGGTCAGTCGTTGATCAAGGAGTTTGGTGTGTATGGGCGGCGAATCCGGATTGAAACTTCTTGATCAACCGGGAGGTCATCCCCGAGCCATGGCCGAACCATCCCAGGGCGGGACTGGTGAGTGATATGCGGGGGAGGGCGGGGCGGGGTGGGGCCGGGGGGTGGGACGTAGCGCGGGCGGGGAAAGGGGTGTGGGGGTGAGACGTGGGAGAGAGTGCGGAGCGCTGGGGAGGACGCAGTGGGGACGGCGGAGCGGCCGGAGCCCTTTGGGTCTCCGGCCGCCCGTGTGCGCGTACGTGGGCTACTGCTTGAGCATGTTGTCCAGCAGCAGCGCGCAGCGGATCACGCCGAGGTGGCTGTACGCCTGGGGGTGGTTGCCCAGGCCACGCTCGGCGAGCGGGTCGTACTGCTCGGGGAGCAGTCCGGTCGGGCCCGCCGTGTCGATCATCTGGAGGAACAGTTCCTCGGCGTCGGTACGCCGACCGGTGCGCAGGTACGCCTCGATCAGCCAGGACGTGCAGATGTGGAAGCCGCCCTCCCGCCCGGGCAGGCCGTCGTCCCAGTGGTAGCGGTAGACGACCGGGCCGCTGCGCAGGTCCGCCTCGATCTTGAGCACGGTGGAGAGGAAGCGCGGGTCGTCGCCGGGCAGCAGCCCGGACAGGCCGATCCACAGCGACGAGGCGTCCATGTCCTCGTCGCCGTACGCGACGCTGTACGCCTCGGCCTGCTCGTGCCAGCCGTGTTCGAGGACGTTGGCGCCGATCCGGTCGCGCAGTTCCACCCACTCGGCGCGGTCCTCGCCGCCGTGCTGGCGGGTGACGTGCAGTGCCCGGTCGACGGTCATCCAGCACATCACCTTCGAGAAGATGTGGTGGCGGGGAGGCAGACGCGCCTCCCAGATGCCGTGATCGGGCTCGTGCCAGCGGCGACGGACCGCCTCGACCATGTTCTCCAGGACCCGCCACTCCTCGGGGCGGACCGATCCTCGGGCGTCGGCGGTGGCGGCGATCAGGTCGGCGATCGGGCCGAACACGTCGAGCTGGAGCTGGTGGTTGGCGAGGTTGCCGACGCGTACGGGCCGGGAGCCGGCGTAGCCGGGCAGCGTGTCGATGACCGCTTCGGCGCCCAGTTCGTACCCGTCGACGGTGTAGAGCGGGTGCAGCCGCTCGGGGTGTCCGCCGGTGCGCTCGACGCATCCGTCCACCCAGCGCAGGAACGCCTCGGCTTCGGTGATCGAGCCGAGGTCGACCAGGGCGCGGGCCGTCATCGCGGCGTCGCGCAGCCAGCAGTAGCGGTAGTCCCAGTTGCGGACTCCGCCCAGTTCCTCGGGGAGCGAGGTGGTGGCGGCGGCGAGGATCGAGCCGGTCGCCTCGTGGCAGAGCCCGCGTAGCGTGAGCGCGCTGCGGGCGACCAGGTCCCGGGCCGTGGTGGGCAGGCGTAGCGAGGCGACCCAGTCCTTCCAGGGCCGTTCCGCGGCGGCCTGGCGTTCGTGGATCGGCAGCCGGTGGTGTTCCAGGCTGTGCGTGCCGAAGCGCAGCTCCAGCACGACCTGCCCGCCGAGCGCCGAGAGGTCGACCACCGCCTTGGCGGTCGAGTACCCGCCGTCGTTGCCGACCTCCCACTGCACGCCGGGGGAGTAGAGCGCGATGGGTTCGTTGGAACCGAGCACCAGCAGGCCGTCGCCGACCGGCTGGAGCTGGACCGCGACCTGCGCGAACTCGGGCCGGGGAGCGAACTCCACGCGGACCCGACCGGTGCCGGCCAGCACCCGGATCAGGGTGGAGTCACCGGAGATGATCGCGGGACCGTCCGGTGTGGCCTTCGGGTCGGGCTTGTCGAGCCAGTCGGTGACGGTCAGCCCGGACCAGCGGGTCTCCACGGTCATGGTGCCGGACCGGTAGCGCTGGCCGAGCGGGATGCCGCCGCGTTCGGGGGCGACGCTGAAGTGACCGGCCGGGCTGCCGCCGACCAGGTCGGCGAAGATGGCCGCCGAGTCGGGCTTGGGGTTGCACAGCCAGGAGACCTTGGCGTCCGGCGTGAGCAGGGCGACGGTACGCCCGTTGGCCAGCATCGAGTGCCGCTCGATCGGCACCGCGCGCTCGCCGAACAGCCAGTGCCGTCGGGTCTCCAGGAGCAGTCCGAGCGCGCGGGCGGCCTCGATCGGCTCGTCCACCCGGTAGCCGGCCTTGGTCTCGCCGGGCCCGATCTTGATGCCGACGTCGGGGCCGTGCAGGTTGCCGAAGGCGTTCTCGTCGGTGATGTCGTCACCGATGAAGAGCACCGCGCTGGCGGAGAGCTGGGTGCGGAGCTGGTCGACCGCGGTGCCCTTGTGGGTGGCCACCACGGACAGCTCGATCACCTCCTTGCCCTGGGTGACCGTCACGTCCGGCCAGGTGGCGGGACCGTTGCGGACCGCCTCGATGGCCGCGCCGGCGATCTCGGGGGCCACCCCACGGGTGTGCACCGCGACGCTCGCCGGTTTGCGCTCCAGGCGTACGCCCGGGTGGGTCGCGGCGATCTCGCGCAGCGCGTCCCGCAGCCGGGTGCGGACCGCGATCAGCTCGGGGGAGAGCCGCTCGACGAACCCGATGTCGAACTCGGAGCCGTGGCTGCCGACCAGATGGACCTCGCTGGGCAGCCGGGAGAGCGCGGCCAGGTCGCGCAGCGCGCGACCGGAGACGACGGCCACGGTGGTCTGCGGCAGCGCGGCCAGGGCACGCACCGCCGCCACCGACTCCGGCAGCGGTACGGCCTTGCTCGGATCCTCCACGATGGGGGCGAGCGTGCCGTCGTAGTCGCAGGCGACGAGGAGCTGGGGGACCCGGGCGATCCGGCCGATGGCGGACCGGAGCTCCGGGTCCATGGTGCCCGCCGCCGGGGTGATGATCTCGTTTGAGCCGGCGTTCACGCCGCCTCCATGTCAGGCACACCTAGTTCGGTGAGGAAGGACTTCGCCCAGTGCCCCACGTCGTGGGTGCGCAGATGGCGTTGCATAGTCCGCATACGGCGACGAGCCTCCGGCTTCTCCACATGCACGGCCCGTAGCAGAGCGTCCTTGACCGCGTCGGGGTCGTGCGGGTTGCACAGGAACGCCTGACGCAGCTCGGTGGCTGCGCCGGCGAACTCACTGAGTACGAGCGCGCCCCCGTGGTCCGCCCTCGACGCGACATACTCCTTGGCCACGAGGTTCATTCCATCTCGCAGTGGAGTCACCATCATCACGTCAGCGGCGGCGTACATCGCAGCCAGTTCGGTCCGACTGTACGACTGATGCAGATAATGCACCGCAGGCACACCGACCCGCCCAAATTCGCCATTAATCCGACCAACCTCGCGCTCGACCTTGACGCGAAGTGCCTGGTAGTGCTCGACCCGTTCGCGGCTCGGCGTGGCGACCTGCACCATAACGGCGTCGGGGACTGTCAACTTTCCGTCAGCGAGCAGTTCGCGGAAGGCCTTGAGTCGCAGTTCGATGCCCTTGGTGTAGTCGAGCCGGTCCACGCCGAGGATGATCGTCTTGGGATTGCCCAGCTCCTCGCGGATCTCCTTGGCCCGGGCCTGGATCGCCGAGTCGGCGGCCAGCCGCTCCATCTCCTTGGTGTCGATGGAGATGGGGAACGCGCCGGCCTTGACCTGCCGACCGTCCACCTGGATCATCTGGCCCTCGTACCGCAGGCCGAGCAGGTGGCGGGCGAGCCGGACGAAGTTCTGCGCGGCCAGCCGCTGCTGGAACCCGACCAGGTCGGCGCCGAGGAGTCCGCGCAGGATCTCGGTGCGGAACGGCATCTGCATGAACAGCTCGATCGGCGGGAACGGGATGTGCAGGAAGAACCCGATCCGTAGGTCCGGCCGGAGTTCCCGGAGCATGGCCGGCACCAGCTGGAGCTGGTAATCCTGCACCCACACCGTCGCGCCCTCGGCCGCGACCTCCGCCGCGGCCTCCGCGAAGCGCGCGTTCACCAGGCGGTACGCCTCACGCCAGCGCCGCTTGTAGGCGGGCGTCTCGACGGCGTCGTGATAGAGCGGCCAGATGGTGGCGTTGGACTGGCCCTCGTAGTACCGCTCCAACTCCTCGGCGCTCAACGGCACCGGGTGCAGGCGGATGCCCTCCAGGTCGAACGGTTCGGGGGCCGCGCCGGTGCCGCCGGCCCAGCCGACCCAGGTGCCCTGATGCTCGGCGAGGACGGGGTGCAGTGCGGTGACCAGCCCGCCTGGGCTGCGTCGCCACTGTCGGCCCTCAGGTGTGCTCACCTCGTCGACCGGCAGTCGATTCGCCACTACGACAAAGGAGCTACGGACGGTCACGATCGGCCACCTCCGGGTGCTGACGGGTCCACCGCGATGAGCGTACTGAGCGTAGCTGCGGCGTCTGTTCCCCCGTGCCGGAGTCACCTACCCTTCCCAGACTCCGTCAACCGTGAACGTGATCATGGTGACACGGCCCGCCGCCTGCCCCGACGGCCTGGGCTGCCGCGTGTCGGGCCGGTGGCCTACCCGATGGCGTCGGGCGGGGCGATGTGGGCGCGGGGCGGCGTACCTGTCAGGATTGACGATGGCGTGCGCGTGGCCGGCTTCCGGCCGGCGGCGGGCGGTCAACCGGCCCGCACCCGCACCACACGACATTCGGCGATCACCACCGACGGAGGGTAGCCCGTACCGTGGCCCAGTACATCTACGTCCTGGAAAAGGCGCGCAAGGCGCACGGCGACAAGGTCGTGCTCGACAACGTGACGCTGAGCTTCCTGCCGGGGGCCAAGATCGGTGTGGTCGGCCCGAACGGCGCCGGTAAGTCCAGCCTCCTCAAGATCATGGCAGGGCTGGACCGGCCGAGCAACGGCGAGGCCCGGCTGATGCCCGGCCACACCGTCGGGCTGCTGGCCCAGGAGCCGCCGCTCAACGACGCGAAGACCGTCCTCGGCAACATCGAGGAAGCGGTCGCGGACACCAAGGCCAGGCTGGAGCGGTTCAACAAGATCGCCGAGCAGATGGCGACCGACTACTCCGACGAGCTGATGGAGGAGATGGGCCGGCTCCAGGAGGAGCTGGACCACGCCGACGCCTGGGACATCGACTCCAAGCTCGAACTCGCCATGGACGCGCTGCGTTGCCCGCCGCCGGACGCCGACGTCACCACGCTCTCCGGTGGTGAGCGTCGCCGGGTCGCCCTCTGCAAGCTGCTGCTGGAGGCCCCCGACCTGCTGCTGCTCGACGAGCCCACCAACCACCTGGACGCGGAGAGCGTGCAGTGGCTGGAGCAGCACCTGGCCAAGTACGCCGGCACCGTGCTGGCGATCACCCACGACCGGTACTTCCTGGACAACGTGGCCGGCTGGATCCTGGAGCTGGACCGTGGCCGGGCTGTCGGCTACGAGGGCAACTACTCCACGTACCTGGAGAAGAAGGCCGCCCGGCTCGCCGTCGAGGGACGCCGCGACGCCAAGATGAAGAAGCGCCTCACGGAGGAGTTGGAGTGGGTCCGCTCCAACGCCAAGGCGCGGCAGACCAAGTCCAAGGCCCGGCTCGACCGGTACGACGAGATGGCCGCCGAGGCGGAGAAGACCCGCAAGCTGGACTTCGAGGAGATCCAGATCCCGCCGGGTCCGCGTCTGGGCAACACCGTCATCGAGGCGCACAACCTGACCAAGGGCTTCGGCGACCGGGTACTCATCGACAACCTGTCGTTCTCGCTGCCGCGCAACGGCATCGTCGGCATCATCGGCCCGAACGGCGTCGGCAAGACCACGCTGTTCAAGACCATCGTCGGGCTGGAGCAGCCGACCGACGGCTCGGTCAAGGTCGGCGAGACCGTCTCGCTGTCGTACGTCGACCAGAACCGGCAGGGCCTGGCCGGTGACAAGTCGGTCTGGGAGGTCGTCTCCGACGGGCTGGACCACCTCATGGTGGGCAAGGTCGAGATGCCGTCCCGGGCGTACATCGCCGCGTTCGGCTTCAAGGGGCCGGACCAGCAGAAGCCGACCAAGGTGCTCTCCGGCGGCGAGCGCAACCGGCTCAACCTGGCGCTCACGCTGAAGATCGGCGGGAACGTGATCCTGCTCGACGAGCCGACCAACGACCTGGACGTGGAGACGCTCTCCAGCCTGGAGAACGCGCTGCTGGAGTTCCCCGGCTGCGCCGTGGTGATCTCCCACGACCGGATGTTCCTGGACCGGGTCGCCACGCACATCCTCGCCTGGGAGGGCGACGACGAGAACCCGGCCAAGTGGTTCTGGTTCGAGGGCAACTTCGAGGCGTACGAGAAGAACAAGATCGACCGGCTCGGCGCCGAGGCGGCCCGGCCGCACCGGGTGACCTACCGCAAGCTGACCCGCGACTGATCGGGGCGGATCGTCGTGGCTGACCGGTTCGTCTACCACTGCACCCTGCGTTGGTCCGACCAGGACGCGTACGGTCACGTCAACAACGCCCGCTTCCTCACGCTCTATGAGGAGGCGCGGGTGGCGTTGATGTTCGCCGGTGCCCAGGCCCAGGGGATCGACTCGTTCACCAACGGCGTCGTGATCCGCCGGCACGAGATCGACTATCTGCGCCCGGTCGACTTCGCCCTGCACCGCGCCACCGCCGAGGGCGCGCCCACGGTGCGCATCGACCTCTGGGTGGAGCAGATCCGCGCGGCCTCCTTCACCATCGGCTACGAGATGTACGACGGGGACCTGCTGGTCAGCCGGGCGCGTTCGGTGCTGGTGCCGTTCGACCTGGCCCAGCAGGCGGCCCGTCGGCTGACCGAGCAGGAACGGGCCTTCCTGCTCGGGTACGCCCTCGACGGCGGGACACCGTGACCGGATCGCGGGGCGACGTCGACGGTCACGGGATCGTCGACGTCGCCGACGCGGGGGCCTTCCTGTCCCGGCTGGTCCGGTTCGAGAGCACCGCCCTGGTCCGGTTGCGGCCGGCCGGTGCGCCGGACCGTACCGCCCTCTGGGCCCGGCTGCCGTGGGGCGTCCTGGCGGCGCGCACGGTGGCCGGCGCGGGTGCCGGAGACGTCACGGTGGCCGCCGGGAGTCTGCTGGCCGAACTGACGGCCGGTGGGAGCGCGTTGCCCGCGCGACAGGACGCGCAGTGGCGCTGGGCGTTGCCGCCGGCCGGGAGCCGGTGGGTGGAGACGCTGCCGGGCGGGGAACTGCGCCGACTCGCCTCGGCGGCGGCGGGCACGCTGCGCGAGGCCGCCGCGCACGGGGTGGCCGGTCGGGCGGTCGGGCAGCGGGCCCTGCGCGACGCCCTACTGGACCACGTGGCGGTGGTGGTCACGCCGGACGACGAGCCTGGCCGTCCGGTGGAGGTGACCCAGCGATTGGTGCAGGGTCTGGTTCGGATGGGTTTCCTGGGTGCTGCCGGGGATTCGCCGGAATCGGGCGCGGTCCAGGTCCGTGCGGCTGGCCGATGGGTCGGGCTGGTGGGACCGTATGGAGCTGTCTGGTCGCAGAAGGCCACGGATCTGGTCGTACGGCCCTCCGTGGCTCATGCGAACGGATGACCCTCGGTCATCCTTCTGGGCTGGGGCTGCCGTTGGGGGGGTGCTTCGTTCCGGCTGTCCGGGTACCGTCCATCCTCGGATCCAACCCACCGTAGGCGACTGGATCCGCTGGGGAGTGAGGTGCGCGAGCGATGCCGTGGTGGTCATGGCGCCCCGGTCCCGCCAGTGGCGGTGACCCGGAAACTCGAAGCAGGATCACGGTGGAGGGCACGGTCCGGGTCGGGCCGCCTCCGCCCCGCCAACCGGGGGACGACCGGTCGGGCGGGGAGCATCCGTTGATCGCCGACATGCCGGCAACCGTCGAACCGGTCACCCTGGGCCGGGTCTGCGATGCGCTCGACCTGCTCGACGTGCGCTATCTCGCCGACGGCGACGGCAACCTGTTGGCCATGTGGGAGCGGCACGCGGTGCTGGTCACGCTGGAGGGGCCGGAGGACGAGATCCTCGTGCTCCGGGCCAGGCCGCACGCGACCGTGCCGCCGGACTGGGCGGACCGGGCCTACCGGGTGGTCAACGAGTGGAACCACACCCGACGCTTCTGTAAGGCGTACGTGGGTGACGCCACCGAGCGGGGCCAGTTGCCGATCTACGCCGAGTTGCAGGTGCCGCTCGCAGCGGGGGCCCACGACGCCCTCCTGGTCGAGCTGCTGGACTGCGGGGCGGCAGTGGCCACCAGCTTCGTCGACTGGCTGCACGACGAGGGAGCGCTGCTCTGAGCCGGTACGGATGCGGCCCGCCGGGCAGGTGGCGGGCACGCACCCCGTGCCGGGTGACCACGGCTCATGCCGGCGCGGCCGGGTCCTCCATCACGTTGACCATGAAGAGGGCCGCCCGCTCCAGGTAGGTCCAGAGTTCGGTCTCGATCGTCGGCGGCAGGTCGAGAGTGTCGACCGCCCGGCGCATGTGCCGCAACCAGGCGTCGCGTTCGGCGGCGCCGATCCGGAACGGCGCGTGCCGCATCCGCAGTCGGGGGTGCCCCCGCTGGGACGAGTAGGTGTTCGGGCCGCCCCAGTACTGCATGAGGAACAGCCTCATCCGGTCGGAGGCCGGGCCCAGGTCCTCCGGGTACATCGGCCGTAGCAGCGGATCGGTGGCGATGCCGGCGTAGAACTCGTCGACCAGCTTGCGGAACGTGGGCTCGCCGCCGACGGCCTCGAAGAGCGTGACCGTCTCGCCGTTGCGCTCGGACTCACCTGCGGGATTCACCGTTCCATCCTGCCAGGCCCCATCGACCGCCGGCCCGCCCGGGACGGCCGGCCGGGGGTGGTTCAGCTCACCGCGTGCTGCGGGCGCCCCGGACCCACCTGTTCGGAGCCGGGCGCCTCCGGCCCGGGAGCACCGCCCTGAGCGGGGGCGGCACCGGCTCGCCGGGCCGCCTCGACGGAGGCGGCCACGGCCCGGTGGTCGGGCCAGCGGAGCGCCACGATCGACATCAGCAGCACGCCCGCGACGCTCCACACCCCGACCACGACGGGGATCGGGAAGCGTTCGGCGAGCAGCCCGGTCACCAACACCGCGGCGCCCTGGATCACCTGCACGCCGGTGGCCATCACGCCGAAGGCGCGGGCCCGGAAGCCGTCCGGCAGGGCCTGCACGAAGAGTCCGTTGGCGACCGGCAGCATGCCGGCGACCGCGAAGCCGGAGACGGCGGCGAGCAGGGCCACCATCACCGGAGAGGGGTCGAGCAACGACGGCACCAGGGCCAGCGGCGCGAAGACGGCCAGCGGGCGCATCAGGGCCAGTCGACGGGCCGGCCCGACGAGCCGCGCGATCAGCAGGCCGCCGAGGATGAAGCCGAGCGGGTGCGAGGCCATGATCATGGCTTGCGCCAGGCCGGTGTTCATCCCGTCCGCGCTCTCGTTCGCCCAGGCGGCGGCGAGCCCCTCGGGCACGATCGAGAAGAGCATGGCGCTGAAGACCAGGACGGCGATCGCCCGCAGCACCGGCGTCCGGAAGACGATCCGGAACCCGTCGCCGGTCTCGCGCAGCAGGTGACTGCGGTGGGCGGTGCTCATCGCCGGGGCCCGGTCGCGGACGCCGACCCGGACGAGCAGCGCGGAGAGCGCGAAGGCGACCGCGTTCATCAGCAGCGCGGCGGTCGGGCTCACCGTCGCCACGACGGCGCCGAGCAGATAGCCGACCACCTGGGCGGCCTGCCCCACGCTGGCGTTGATCGAGAGCCCGACGACGAGCCGGTCGCCGGGCAGGATCAGCGGCATCAGGGCGGACCGGGCGGCCTGACTCGGCGGGTTGGCCAACGTGGTGGCGAACAGCAACGCCAGGATCACCGGCACCGGGATGCCCGGGATGGCGATGAGCAGCATCAGCGACATGCGGATGAGGTCGCAGACGACCATCACCTGCCGGTACCGGTGTCGCTCGGCGACGGTGGCCAGCAGGGGCCCGCCGATCAGCCAGGGCAGGTAGCTCACCGCGAAGGCGGCGGCGGAGAGGGCGACGGACTGGGTCGTCCGGTAGACGAGGAGGGTGACCGCCGCCTTGGCGACGTAATCGCCGATCCAGGTCAGCGTGTTGGCCGCGAATACGGCGCGGTACTCACTCTGGGCGAAAACTTCACGGAAGGTGGCCGGCCCTTCCGGAGAAGGTCGCTCGTCGGACACCTTCGCCTCCATCGTTCCGGTGGCGGGTCACTCGTGATGACCGTGCCGGAACCATCGTCAGATCTGCAGATCAGCGAGGACGTGACCGCGCTTGGTAGCGCGTGAACCGGATTCTGCCCGATCGTCTGACAACTGGCTAGGGCGAACGGGTGGACGGTCGCATCTCCGACTGAACGAACGGACGATACCCGAGGGGCCACTCGGCCGCGACCCCCGTCACGCCGCTCAGGTGGCACCCCCCTGACCGGTCTCACTATCGGAACGAGTAGGTAGCCCGGGATAGAGCCGCCCCACCGCGATCCGCGCCGTGATGCCGGAGTTCTCCAGCGCCTCGGCGAGCCGGCGACGCAACTCCCGACCGACGGCGAACTGTCCCTCGGCGGTGGTCTTGACCACCGTCCGGATGACCGTGCCCTCCACCGTCACCTGCTCGACGCCGAGCACGTCCGGTGGCTCCACGATCGACGCGGCCAGCTCCGGGTCGACCGCGACCGAGGCGGCGGCGGTCCGCAGCACCGCCATGGCCTCCTCGGTGCCGGCGAAGCCGATCGGCAGGTCCACCACCACCAGCGCCCAGCCCTGGCTCTTGTTGCCGACCCGGACGACCTCGCCGTTACGGATGTACCAGAGCACGCCCCGACCGTCGCGCACCGTGGTCACCCGTAGCCCGACCGCCTCGACCACGCCGGTCGCCTCGCCGAGGTCGACGTTGTCACCGACCCCGTACTGGTCCTCGATGAGCATGAAGAGCCCGGCGAGCAGGTCCTTCACCAGGCTCTGTGCGCCGAAGCCGAGAGCCACACCGGCGATGCCCGCGCTGGCCAGCAGCGGTGCCAGCTCGAAACTGAACTCCTTGAGCACCATCAGCACCGCGATGCCGTAGATGAACGCCGTGCTGATGCTGCGCAGCACCGAGCCGATCGCCTCGGCGCGCTGTCGGCGACGTTCCGGCACGAACTCGCCGGGTGCGGCGGTCGCGGTCGGGATGCGCTCGCGCAACGGGCGGAGCATGGTGGGCACCCCGGCGTCGCTGGTGGTGCGGACCAGACGGCGGAGCGTACGGTGCACCAGCCACCGGGCGGACATCGCGAGCAGCAGGATCAACAGGATCCGCAACGGCTTGATCAGGATCCAGTAGCTGCCCTCGGCGAACCACACCGAGTCGGAGAACTTCCAGACCCAGTTGCAGACGACCTCGTCCAGACACTCCGGGCTGGGTGTCTCGTCCGGTTCCGACGGGGTCGGGGACGGCGTGGGGACGACGGTGCGCAGGATGCTGACAATCACCCTGTGTTCGTACCGCAACCGCCCGACGGGTACACCGCCGCCCCACCGGACGGTGACGTCGGACCTCGACCGGTCGGAAAGCCGCCCCGGCTACCCAGGATTAGTACGTGCATTCGCGGTTCCGATCAGGGACGATTGGCGCAACGGACGTCGGTGAACCGGCCGGCGTCGACATGGTGTAGGGCTGTGTCCGACACCGGTCGGCGGTGGCGAGTGTGACTGCCGCTTGACCGGGAGGGTGACGCGATGCCTGACATACGACCCACGGTGGGCTCCGGCGCGCTGGTTCTCAACGCCACCTACGAGCCGCTGTGTGTCGTGTCGGTCCGCCGTGCCGCGATCCTCGTGCTCTCCGCCAAGGCGGTCTGCGTCGCCGACGGCGAGGGCATCCTGCACAGCGCACGCAACGCGCTCCCGGTGCCCTCCGTCGTCCGGCTCACCCGGTTCGTCCGGGTGCCGTACCGCACCCACGTCGGTCTGTCCCGCCGGGCGATCTTCGCTCGGGACGGCTGGCGGTGCGCCTACTGCCGGGGGCCGGCCGAGACCATCGACCACGTCTTCCCGCGCAGCCGGGGTGGTCGGCACGCCTGGGAGAACGTGGTCGCCGCCTGCGCCCGCTGCAACCACAGCAAGGGGGACAAGACCCCCGCCGAGATGGGCTGGCGGCTGCACTCCCCGCCGGCGCCGCCGCGCGGGATCGCCTGGCGGGTGCTCGGGCACCGCGCCCCCGACCCGCGCTGGGCGGACTGGCTCGACCTGCGCGAGCCCGAAGCCGCCTGAGCCGCGCCCCCGGCGACAGCCCCGAGCCGCGTCCGGAGCCGCCTGGGCGCGCCTCCGACGCGGCCCGGCCGCGAGGGCCGTCGTCGGCCGGGCGTCCAGGCGGGTCAGCGAGCCTGCACCAGCGAGGCGAAGACGATCACGTTGTCCGCGTACCCGGTGTCGCCGCCGACCCAGCGCCCGCCGCACGTGATCAGCCGCAACTGGGGCCGGCTGAAGTCGCCGAAGACGTCGTCGGCCGGCAACTGCTCCTTGTCGTACCGGCCGACGCGTTCGACCTCGAACACCGCGACCGAGCCGTCCGACCGGGCCACCTCGACCCGGTCACCGCCGCGCAGTTCCCGTAGGTCCTGGAAGACCGCCGGTCCGGTGCTGGTGTCCACGTGCCCGACGATGACGGCCGGGCCGTACTGGCCGGGGGTCGGACCCTGGTCGTACCACCCGGCCTCCTGGGCCCGTTCGGCCGGCGGAGCGGCGACGCTGCCGTCCGGCGCGATCCCGACGTTGTGCACCGGAGCGGTCAGGTCGATCTTGCTGATCTCGATGCTGACCGGCTCGCTCGCCGACAGCATCGGGTACTCCTTCGGCGGGCGGCCGAGCCCGGCGATGAACCGGTCCGGCAGCAGGTTCACCCCGGTCAGCCGCTCGACGCCGAGCATCGTGACGATCAGCAGCATCAACGCGCCGATCACCAGGACCGGCACCCCGGGAGTGGACCGGCCGTACCGGCGGTACCGGCCGACCTGCCGACGGCGGGGCGGCACCGGCGGGGCCGCCGGGTCGGGCGTGCTGACGCTGGCCGACCCCATCTGCGTGGTGACCCGGCCCAGCCGACCCAGCGCCGTGCCCACCACCCGACGCCAGGCGCGAGGCACCCGACGGGCGGTGGTCCGGCGCCGACCCGGACCGGGTTCCGGCGCGGGTACGCGAGAGCCGCTCATCGCGACAGCGGGTCAGGAACCGGCCCGACGCCGGCTGCTCACCAGCCCGAACACCACCACCGCGGCCACTGTTGCGGCGCCGCCGAGCAGCAGCATCGAGCCGGTGTCGCCGCCTGCGGTGCCGCCGCCTCCGGTCGCCGGTCCCTTGGTGGGCTGCTCCATGTTCAGCACGGTCAGCGTGGTGTCGGCCGTCTGACCGTTCTCGCAGTGCAGGGTGACCGGGTAGTTGCCGGCCTGCTTCTCGCTCGGCACGGTGACGTCCCCGGTGAGGAAGCCGTCGTTCGGGCGGAGGAAGACCTGACGGAACGCGTCCGAGGTCACCTCGGCCTGCCGGTTGTTGGCGTTGTCGCAGCTGGCCTTGAGGTGCACCCGGGAACCGGCCTGCACGCTGTTCGGCGTCACCTCGACGAAGGTGTTCTCACCTGCCCGGGCGGGCGCGGCGCCGACCAGGACGAAAGCCCCGATCAAGGCGAACGCGCCGAAGAGTCGGACGATGGTCGACGGGTACGGACGCAGACCCCGCATGATCCTCCCTCCCGGCACCGGTGCACCGGTCCTGCTGGGGTGACCCGCGGCGCATTCCCCCTGCCGGGGCGGCTAACCCGACAGCGGGGTGACCGGCTGCCAGCCCAGCGGCGTGGAGAGGACCATCGTGCTGGACGGCTGCCCGTACGGGGCGAGTCGGTCGATGACGGCCTCGAACTCCCCGATCGACCCGGCCGCGACCTTCAGCACGCTGCACGCGTCGCCGGTGATCCGGTGGATCTCCAGGATCTCCGGCCAGTCGGCGACCTCGGGGACGTGCAGGATGCACCGGGCGCCGTAACAGGACATCCGGATCAGCGCCACCACGGTGCGACCGGCCCGGGCCAGGTCGACGTGGGCGTGGTAGCCGGTGACCACGCCGGTCTCCTCCAGCCGCCGGACCCGTTCGGCGACGGCCGGGGGAGACAGGTGCACCCGCCGGGACAGCTCGCTGAACGACAGTCGCGCGTCGGCCTGCAGCTCACGGAGCAGGGCCCAGTCCATCTCGTCCACGCGGCGACCTTACGTCCGGCAAGCGAACTGCTGCCAGTGCCTTTCGTTCGGCAGGTCGACCTGCTGAACCGCCGTTGAAGAGGCATTCCGTCAGGCGATCCCACCGCGAGATCATGTCTGGACCGACGCCAGGAAGGAGCCGACGCATGGAGCAGACGGAACTGCGCCCCGGTACCCGGGCGGCGGTGCGTCCGGTCACCGGCCGCCAGCGCGCGGCCCGAGCCGCGCGCAACGGCGGTGAGCCGACGCTGGAATTCGCCGAGCGGGTGCCGTACGACGCGTACGTGCAGGCCAGCACGCTGCACCGGTTGCAGCAGCCGCTGAGCGACGACCCGGGCGAGATGTCGTTCCTGATGGTCAGCCAGATCATGGAGCTGTACTTCGGCCTGACCTGCCACGAACTGCGCGACGCCGCCCGGCTGGTGCGCACCGACCGGGTGTGGGAGGCGCTCGCCCCGCTGCGGCGGGCCGCGCTGCACCTGGAAGGGCTCAACGCCGCCTGGCGGGGGCTGCGCTGGATGACCCCGGCCGACTTCAACCGTTTCCGCAACCTGCTCGGTGAGGGCTCGGGATTCCAGTCGGCCATGTACCGCCACCTGGAGTTCCAGCTCGGGCTCCGCGACCCGGCGCTGATCCGGCCGTTCCGCCGGCAGACCGAGGTGCACGCCGAGCTGACCGCCGCCCTCGACACGCCCAGCGTCTGGGACGAGGTGGTGGCCCTGCTCGCCCGGCACGGCCACGAGCTTCCCGCCGACCTGCTGGAGCGGGACGTGGCGGTCGAGCACGAGCCGCACCCCGCCGTCGAGGCGGCCTGGGTGCGGATCTACGCCGACGCCGGCCCGGACAACCACCTGCGGATGCTCGGTGAGGCGCTGACCGAGGTCGCCGAAGAGTTCGGCGACTGGCGGCACCACCACATCAAGGCGGTGCAGCGCACCATGGGCGCCAAGGTCGGCAGCGGCGGTTCCGCCGGGCTGGCCTGGCTGCAACGCAGCATGGCCCGGGTGGTCTTCCCCGAGCTGTGGTCCGCCCGTACCGCGATGTGAGGCGACGATGACGACGAACGAGACCGGGGCGCCACGCCCCGGCGAGGCCGAAGCCCTCCGGCTGGACGCCAGCGACCCCGGACACCGGCACCTGTTCCACGTGCCACCGGCCGACGGCGGTGACCATCCCGAGTCGGCGTACCTGGCGGGCAACTCGCTCGGCCTGCAACCCCGGGCGACCCGGGACGAGTTGCTGGCCGACCTGGACGACTGGGGGCGGCTCGGTGTCGAGGGGCACCTGGAGGCGGAACGGCCCTGGCTGCCGTACCACGAGCTGTTGACGGCCCCGGCCGCGCGACTCGTCGGCGCCCTGCCCACCGAGACCGTGGTGATGAACTCGCTCACGGTCAACCTGCACCTGCTGATGGTCAGCTTCTACCGGCCGAGCGGCACGCGGACCCGGATCGTCATCGAGGACAGCGCCTTCCCCTCGGACAGCTACGCGGTGCGCAGTCAGGCCCGGTTCCACGGCCTCGACCCGGACACCACCGTGGTCCGGCTGACGCCGCGACCGGGTGAGGACACCCTGCGCACCGAGGACGTCACCGCGTTCCTCGCCGCCGAGGGGCAGACCGTCGCGCTGCTGCTGCTCGGCGGCGTCAACTACCTCACCGGCGAGCTGATGGACATCCCGGTGATCACCGCCGCCGGCCGGGCCGCCGGGGCGGTCGTCGGCTGGGACCTGGCGCACGCCGCCGGCAACGTGCCGCTGTCGCTGCACGAGTGGGACGTCGACTTCGCGGCCTGGTGCTCGTACAAGTACCTCAACTCGGGGCCGGGCGCCCTGGGCGGGGTGTTCGTGCACGAGCGGCACCACGGCGATGCGGACCTGCCCCGCTTCGAGGGCTGGTGGAGCACGGCGGCGGCCACCCGGTTCGAGATGACGCCGGTCAGCCGGCCGCCGTCCACAGTGGAGGCATGGCAGATCTCCAATCCGCCGATCTTCTCGATGGGGCCGGTGCGTACCTCGCTGGAGCTGTTCGACTCGGTCGGGATGCCCGCGCTGCGCGACCGCAGCCTGCGGCTCACCGGATACCTGGAGCGGCTGCTGGACGAGGTGGCCGCCGGCCGGCCGCTGACCGTGATCACCCCGCGCGACCCGGGTCGCCGTGGCTGCCAACTCTCGGTCAGACTCGGCGAGGGCAGCGCCAGGGAGCTGACCAAGCGGCTCCGGTACGAGCACGGAGTGATCGCCGACGCCCGGGAGCCGGACGTCGTCCGGTTCGCCCCGGTGCCGCTCTACTCGACGTACCACGACTGCTGGCGGGTCGCCGACGCGCTGGCCGCGACCGTTGGGAGAGCTGGATGAACCGGGAACGCGACGAGATCGCCGTGGTCGGTGCCGGGCTGGCCGGCTGCCTGCTGGCCTGCTTCCTGGCCCGCCGGGGCTATGCGGTGGCGCTGTACGAGCGGCGGCCGGACCCGCGTACCGGGACGGTCGAACGGGGACGGTCGATCAACCTGGCGCTCTCCGAGCGCGGGCTGGACGCGCTGCGCCGGATCGGGCTCGACGAGCAGGTGATGGCCGACGCGCTGCCGATGCGGGGCCGGATGGTGCACCCGGTGCTCGGCGAGCCCGGCTTCCAGTCGTACAGCGTCTCCGGCGACCGGGCGATCAACTCGATCAGCCGGGGCGCGCTGAACAACGCGCTGCTGGAGGCCGCCGCGAAGCTGCCCGGCGTGCGGATCGCCTTCGACCACCGGCTGGTCGGCCTGGATCCGGACACCGCGCGGATGACCTTCGAGACCCCGCAGGGCACGGCCACCGCGGACGCCCGCGTCGTGCTCGGCACCGACGGCGCCGGTTCGGCGGTACGCGGACAACTGCTCGAACACGGCCTGGTCACCGAGAGCGTCGACTTCCTCGACTACGGCTACAAGGAACTCACCATCCCGCCGGCCGGCGGTGACTTCGCCCTGGACGAGGGCGCCCTGCACATCTGGCCGCGCGGCACCTCGATGATGATCGCGCTGCCCAACCCGGACCGCTCCTTCACCTGCACACTGTTCTGGCCCACCCACGGCACCGCGAGCTTCGCCTCGCTGGGCAGCAAGGCGGCGATCGAACAGCACTTCGCCGCGCACTACCCGGACCTGCTGCCGCTCGCCCCCGATCTGGTCGACGACTACCAGCACAACCCGGTCGGCGTCCTCGGCACGGTGCGCTGCGACCCGTGGCAGGTGAACGGACGCGTCGGTCTGCTCGGCGACGCGGCGCACGCCATCGTGCCCTTCTACGGTCAGGGCGCCAACTGCGCCTTCGAGGACGTGGTGGAGCTGGACCGCTGCCTGACCGAGTGCGACGACGACTGGTCCGCCGCGCTGCCGCTGTTCCAGCAGCGTCGGCAGGGCAACGCCGAGGCGATCGCCCGGATGGCGCTGGCCAACTTCGTCGAGATGCGCGACAAGGTCGCCTCGCCGGTGTTCCGGACCCGCAAGAAGGTCGAGCACGCCCTGGAGCGGGCGCTGCCCGGACGGTACGTCTCCCAGTACGAGATGGTCTCCTTCTCCACCGTCCCGTACGCGCAGGTGCGCCGCCGGGTCCGCCGGCAGTACCAGGTCCTCGGCGCGGTGGCCGCCGGTGTGCTGGCGGCGGTGGCCGGTGCGGCGGTGGCGATCGGGCGCGGGCGGCGTCGATGACCCGATGGGACCCCCGGCTGATGACCGGGCACGCGCCGGACGGCCCCGGCCTGCTGCGCAACTTCGTCGGCGGCGAGTTCCGCGACGAGGGCCCCCGCTTCACCCGCCGCAGCCCGGTCACCGGCGAACCAGTCTTCGAGGTGGTCGAGGCCGGTGCGTCGGTGGTGGACGAGGCGGTGGCGGCGGCCCGGGCGGCGCTGCGCGGGCCGTGGGGCCGGATGGGGGAGCGGGAACGCGCCGAGGTGCTGCGTCGGGTCGCCGACGAGCTGGAACGCCGCTTCGACGACCTGGTCACCGCCGAGGTGGCCGACACCGGCAAGGCCATCTCACAGGCCCGCACCCTGGACATCCCGCGTGGCGCGGCCAACTTCCGGGCGTTCGCCGAGATCGTGGCGACCGCGCCGACCGAGTCGTTCACCACGGTCACCCCGACCGGTGGGCGGGCGCTCAACTACGCGGTCCGCAAGCCGGTCGGCGTGGTCGCGGTGATCGTGCCGTGGAACCTGCCGCTGCTGCTGCTTACCTGGAAGGTCGCACCGGCACTGGCCTGCGGCAACGCGGTGGTGGTCAAGCCCAGCGAGGAGACGCCCGCCTCGGCCACGCTGCTCGCCGAGGTGATGGCGGCGGCCGGTGTGCCCGACGGCGTGTTCAACCTGGTGCACGGCTTCGGTCCCGGTTCCGCCGGGGAGTTCCTCACCCGGCACGCGGGCGTCGACGCGATCACCTTCACCGGGGAGTCCGCCACCGGCAGCGCCATCATGCGCGCCGCCGCCGACGGCGTGAAGGCGGTCAGCTTCGAGCTCGGCGGCAAGAACGCCGGGCTGGTCTTCGCCGACGCCGACCTGGACGCGGCGGTCGCCGGCTCGGTCCGGTCCAGCTTCACCAACGGCGGTCAGGTGTGCCTCTGCACCGAGCGGATCCTCGTGCAGCGGCCGGTGTTCGAGGAGTTCACCGAGCGGCTGGCCGCGCGCGCCGCCGAGCTGGCGTACGGCTGGCCGGCCGACGAGGCGACGGTGAACATGCCGCTGATCTCGCACACCCACCGGGACAAGGTGCTCGGTCACTACGACCTGGCCCGCGCCGAGGGCGCACAGGTGCTGGCCGGCGGCGGGACGCCGCAGTTCGGCGACGCCCGCGACGGTGGCGCGTACGTGCAGCCGACCGTGTTGACCGGCCTCGGCCCGGACGCCCGCACCAACCGTGAGGAGATCTTCGGACCGGTGGTGCACGTCGCGCCCTTCGACACCGAGGACGAGGCGTACGAGCTGGCCAACGGCACCGAGTACGGCCTGGCGGCGACCGTGTGGACCCGGGACGTGGGTCGGGCGCACCGGGCCGGCGCCCGGCTGGACACCGGCATCGTCTGGGTCAACACGTGGTTCCTGCGCGACCTGCGTACCCCGTTCGGCGGGGTGAAGGCGTCCGGCATCGGTCGCGAGGGCGGCGTGCACTCGCTCGACTTCTACTCCGAACTCACCAACGTCTGCGTGGATCTCTCATGAGCCAGCGTAGCGAGCGAATCATCGAAGCAGCCCGGGTTGAGGCTCATGGCGGGTCCGAGCGCAGCGAGGAGCTGACATGACCGTTCACCACGATCGAGCCGCCCGGGAACTGGTCGAGGCGCGGGAGAGCGGGAAGCCCTGCCCGCCGCTGCGGGGACGGCTGCTGCCCGAAGGGGACGTCGAGGCGGCGTACCGGGTGCAGCAGATCCAGGTCCACGAGTGGCTGGCGTCCGGTCAGCGCCGGGTGGGGGCGAAGGTCGGGCTGACCTCCCGGGCGGTCCAGGAGGCTTTCGGCGTGTACGAGCCGGACTTCGGTGTGCTCACCGACGTCATGGCGGTGCCCGACGGGGCCGAGATCGCCCTGGACCGGCTGCTCCAGCCCCGCGTCGAAGCGGAGATCGCCTTCGTGCTCGGCGCCGACCTGCCCGACGCCCGGATCACCACCGTGGACGTGCTGCGCGCCGTCGACCACCTGCTGCCGGCCATCGAGGTCGTCGACTCGCGGGTGGCCGGGTGGGACATCTCCATCGTGGACACGGTCGCGGACAACGCCTCCAGTGGACTGTTCGTGCTCGGCACCTCGCCGCGCCGGGTCGGCGACGTGGACCTGCGGCTGGCCGGGATGGTGCTGGAGCACGCCGGGGAGCCGGTGTCGGTCGGTGCCGGGGCGGCCTGCCTCGGCAACCCGCTGCACGCGCTGGCCTGGCTGGCCGGCACCCTGGCCCGCGCCGGTGACCCGCTGCGCGCCGGTGACGTGGTGCTCTCCGGTGCGCTCGGGCCGATGGTGCCGGTGACGGCCGGTGCGACGTACGAGGCACGTATCTCCGGGCTCGGTTCGGTCCGGGCCTGCTTCGCGAAGGAGGCGTCCTGATGGCCGGAGTGGCGGTGATCGGGTCCGGCAACATCGGCACCGATCTGATGATCAAGGTGCTCCGGTCGGGCGGTGACGCCGACGGTGGCCTGCGGATGGTGGCGATGGCCGGCATCGACCCGGCCTCCGACGGCCTGGCCCGCGCCCGCCGCCTCGGCGTGGCCACCACCGCCGAGGGCGTGGACGGCCTGGTCGCCATGCCCGAGTTCGCCGACGTCGACCTGGTCTTCGACGCCACCTCGGCCGGCGCGCACCGGCACAACGACGCCGTGCTGCGCCGCCACGGGCGCACGGTGGTCGACCTGACCCCGGCTGCCATCGGCCCGTACGTGGTGCCGCCGGTCAACCTCGACGAGCACCTGCACGAGACGAACCTGAACATGGTGACCTGCGGTGGACAGGCGACCGTGCCGATCGTTGCGGCGGTCCGCCGGGTCACCCCGGTGGCGTACGGCGAGATCGTCGCCTCGATCGCCTCGCGGTCGGCCGGTCCGGGCACCCGGGCCAACATCGACGAGTTCACCGAGACCACCGCGCGCGCCATCGAGGTGGTCGGCGGCGCGGAACGCGGCAAGGCGATCATCGTGCTGAACCCGGCCGAGCCGCCGCTGCTGATGCGCGACACCGTCTACTGCCTCTGCCCGGACCCGGACGCCGACCGGGCCGCCATCGCCGAGTCGGTCGCCGCGATGGTCGCCGAGGTGCAGGAGTACGTCCCGGGCTACCGGCTCAAGCAGGACGTGCAGTTCGACCGGGTGGACGGGTACGTGCCGACGCTGGGCCGGCAGCTCACCGGCGTACAGGTGACGGTCTTCCTGGAGGTCGCCGGTGCCGGGCACTACCTGCCCGCGTACGCCGGGAACCTGGACATCATGACCTCGGCCGCGCTGCGGACCGCGCAGCGCCTGGTCGCCCTGCGCACCGAGGGGGTGCGGGCGTGAGTACTGACGACGGGACGGTCGTGGAGGGCGGTCCGATGACCGAGCTGTACATCCAGGACGTGACGTTGCGCGACGGCATGCACGCCGTCGCCCACCGGTACACCGTCGACCAGGTCCGCACCATCGCCGCCGCGCTGGACGCCGCCGGGGTGGCCGCGATCGAGGTGGCGCACGGCGACGGTCTCGCCGGTTCCAGCGTCAACTACGGCCACGGCGCGGCCAGCGACGCCGACTGGATCGCGGCTGCCGCCGAGGTGATGACCACCGCCAAGCTGACCACCCTGCTGCTGCCCGGAATCGGCACCATCGCCGACCTCAAGGCGGCGCGTGCGCTCGGTGTGACCAGCGTCCGGATCGCCACCCACTGCACCGAGGCCGACATCTCCGCCCAACACATCTCGTGGGCGCGCGAGAACGGCATGGACGTCTCCGGCTTCCTGATGATGTCGCACATGAACGACCCGGCCGGGCTGGCCGCCCAGGCCAGACTGATGGAGTCGTACGGGGCGCACTGCGTCTACGTCACCGACTCCGGCGGCCGGTTGCTGACATCCGACGTGGCGCAACGCGTCGACGCGTACCGGCAGGTGTTGGAGCCGACCACGCAGATCGGCATCCACGCCCACCACAACCTCTCGCTGGGAGTGGCCAACAGCGTGGCGGCCGTCGAGCACGGGCGCGTCGTCGGCGCCGACGCGGTCGGCCCGGACGCCCCGCACGGGCGGACCGTCCGGGTGGACGCCTCGCTCGCCGGAATGGGTGCCGGGGCCGGCAACGCGCCGCTGGAGGTCTTCGTCGCGGTCGCCGAACTGCACGGCTGGGAGCACGGCTGCGACGTCTTCGCGCTGATGGACGCCGCCGACGACATCGTCCGCCCGCTCCAGGACCGGCCGGTCCAGGTGGACCGGGAAACCCTCTCCCTCGGCTACGCCGGGGTCTACTCCAGTTTCCTCCGGCACGCCGAACGGGCCTCCGCCCGGTACGGCGTGGACGTCCGCTCCATCCTGGTCGAACTCGGCCGACGGCGGATGGTCGGCGGGCAGGAGGACATGATCGTCGACGTGGCGCTGGACCTCGCCGGGCAGGAGAGAACATGATCGGGCCGGACATCGCCGGGATCGCGGCGACACTGGACCGGGCGGCCGACACGGCCACCGCCGTACCGCAGCTCGCCGCCGAGACCGGACTCGACGTCGACACCGCGTACGCGGTGCAGGCCGCTCTCGTGCAACGCCGGCTCGACCGTGGCGAGCGGCTGGTCGGGCTCAAGATGGGACTGACCAGCAAGGCCAAGATGGCCCAGGTCGGGGTGGACGAGGTGATCTGGGGTCGACTCACCGACACCATGCGGATCCCCGACGGCGGCACGGTCGACGTGACCGGCTTCATCCACCCCCGGGTCGAACCCGAGGTGGCGTTCCTGCTGGACCGACTGCCCGAACCCGGCGAGCCGGTCGGCGACTTCACCGACGCGGTCCGCGCCGTCGCCCCGGCGATCGAGCTGATCGACAGCCGGTACGCGAACTTCACCTTCTCCCTGCCGGACGTCATCGCCGACAACACCTCGGCCGGCGCGTTCGTGATCGGCCCCTGGTCACCCGTGCCCGACGGGCTGGAGAACCTCGGCGTACTGCTGGAGGTCGACGGACGAGTCGCCCAGGTCGGCTCGACGGCGGCCATCCTCGGCGACCCGCGCCGGGCCCTGGACGAGGGCATCCGGCTGGCCGGGCGGCACGGCGTACGGCTGCGGGAGGGGTGGGTGTTCCTGGCGGGGGCGGCTACGGCGGCGGTGCCGTTGCGGGCGGGGGTGCGGGTGCGGGCGGTCGTGGAGAAGTTGGGCGGGGCTTCGGTTCGGGCTGTGTCGTGATGTCGGGCTTTCTTGGTCGTGGTGGCGTTGGTGGTTGCGCGGTGGGGGTTCCGGGCAGCCCGACCGGCTCCGGGCGGTCAGGCTTGATCCCTGCGCCGGTCGGGCTGCCCG